>NZ_JAZHOG010000004.1:0-208833 GCF_037892215.1 Elongatibacter sediminis
TTAGAGCGGCACAGGCTACTTCACCTCGCCCGCTCTTCCCACATCAGTGGCGTTGCACTTCGGGGTTTAATCCAAGCGTAGTTTTTGCCTGCTAAACTGCTCAATTTGGTGTGCAAAAAGCGGCTTTTAACGCGTCACTTTTTTCAAGGCTTC
The DNA here is from genome assembly GCF_037892215.1 of Elongatibacter sediminis. Classification (NCBI taxonomy): domain Bacteria; kingdom Pseudomonadati; phylum Pseudomonadota; class Gammaproteobacteria; order Chromatiales; family Wenzhouxiangellaceae; genus Elongatibacter; species Elongatibacter sediminis. The sequence continues at coordinate 154 of NZ_JAZHOG010000004.1, forward strand.
TTTCAATTGCCAAATCCCGACTCAAAGGGGCTGTTATTCTGGTTACGTTCTGGCAGACGGCGCTATTCACTAGGTGGGCAGGCCTTGAAGAGGAAGAGGTCGCCACCCTCTGGGGCGTACTCATCCAAAAACCTGCTCATCGCCACCAGGCCTCAATGGTGTGGTTCAGATCACGCTTAACGGCAAAGTCGGGCCGCTTCGTCAGTAGGTGTAGATGCGCCGGCCGCAGAACCTGTCAACAAACCGGTTTCAGGCTTGTCTGGAATCAGTGAGCAGAAAAATATATCCGTCCGGTTGTCGAGGCTGCGCCCGTTTGTGAATGTCGCGACGGCGACAAAAGAAGGGCCTGCGCCGGCCAGACCCTGGTACTCGCCAAAAAAGAAGCCGCTGTTGTAGGGGGCTGTTCGCAGGTCGAAAGGTTCACGAGTCATTTGCTGCCGTGGTGTCCAGTTTCGCCCCTGGTCCAGCGACCGGGTGATCCAGTAGTGGGTCATGAGGGCTCTTGAACCGGATTTCCTGGCGGAAAAGCCGTAATAGGAGACCGCTACTTCGCCTTTATCGTTAACGGCGACAGAAGGAATAAATGTTTGCTCTCCGGAATCTGTCGAGACCGCAACGGGTTCGCTCCAGCTGCGACCGCCGTCGACTGATTTGGCGAATGCAATCTGCTGGGTTCGACTTTCGTTGAACCGGGCATCTCCCCACACGGCATAGATGTTATTGGTGCCGGGTCGTGGGTCGACTGCGATGTCGGTGAAGGAATCTCCTACGCGGACACGGGTACCCGTGTTCGGGTCCGTCACGCCGGCCACAAAGGATTTCGCCAGAGTGGTGGATTCTGTCCAGGTGAGTCCGCCATCGGTCGAGCGGATTGCCGCAATGCGGTCATGCCGTGGGTGGTCGGATCCAGCGCCCATTTTCAATTCGTTGAAAACGTTGACGAGATCTCCGTTGGGTGTCACAACGATCTGGTTTGCCGAGGTTTGCAAGCCAGGGGGCGTTTCGTAAATATGGCGTGCTTCACTCCAGGTTTTTCCACCGTCAGTAGTGCGGCTGAAGGCGGAGGCGCCACCGGCCTTGTTCTGTGGTGTGAAGCGCTGCCAGGCCCATACCAGATAAGCCGTGCGGTCACGCTTCGGGTCCGCCGTTACCGCGGCGCGTGATCCGTTGCTCACTTCCGGGTCATTTGCGCGGATCGCGGCTACCGGACGGTCCCAGGTGCGGCCGCCCGTAGTCGATGTCGATACCATCTGGGCGGTATTGTCCGGGTTCGAAGCGTCCCAGGACGCTACTGCGAAATAGGCAGTACCGTCGGGTCCGAAGTCGACCCACGGATCACTTGCCTTCTCGAAGTTGCCGCCATTTGTTTCATTTCCCCCGGCACACCTCGAAAACTGCGGTTGATCCCTGAGTTCCGGAATATGCCAGGTTTGTCCGCCGTCGAACGAAGTGGCGGCCAGGGCGCCATTGGCGCCGTCGTTGTGATACCGGTCTACGTGGTACACAGCGATCAGATTGTCAGGATCGCGGGGGTTCACCGCAATATACGGTTCGCTTTCCGCGTTGACGTAGGCGGCCGTAATGGGGAAATCGGGACCATTGCAGTCAGCGGAAAAAGGCGATGCTGCCGAGACCCGGGAAAGATCTCCGGAAAAGCCCTGTGCCATCACTACCGTTACCATTCCAAAGGGTCGCGGTTGAACCGTGAGCGTGAGCACCACAGCGCAAGCAAAGGTGATGATCCTGAATTGACGCATGATTTGTGCTCCCCGGTTTGATGATGTTATTTCAAGGCGCGCCGATGATCCGTTCGGCGAATGACCAGTGCCGCGATGATGGCGCCGACCAGGTCGTACACGAGGTCGAGCGCGGTGTTGACGTAACCGCCCACATTGTTCTTGGGTACCAGCAGGGTGACGGTGAACTCGATGACCTCGTTGAGCGCGGCGCATCCGCTCATTGTGCCATTGCCGGCCGGCGGCTTCATGGCAGCCTTACGAAGGCGATGATCGAGCGACGATAGCGGGGGTGGTCGCCGACTGTTGTTTTTGCAAGCAGCGCTACAGCCCTGGTATCTCTGCCTGAAACCTGAGCCAGGACATAACCGTGCGCACGGCCGTCCGCTCTTTCCCGGGTGGCCTGACGATCCAGTAGGCGTCTGGAAGGTGAATAGAAAGTTCTCCGAAAGGCCTGATCAGAGAACCGACATTCAGGGCTTCCTCGGCCAGCCGGGAGCGAGCCAGTGCAGCGCCCAGCCCCTGAGAGGCCGCCCTCAAAACGAGATCGGAAGAGGTGTAGCGCGGCCCCGCCTTCGTGTCTATGTCCACGGAACAGAATTTTTCGATCCAGAGGTCCCAGGGGGTGTTCGGGTCGCGGTCATGGAGAAGCTGCAGGTGTCGCAGCTCGTTCGGTTCCGAGGGGCGACCGGCATCTTCCCAGTAACGTTGGCTCATGACGGGGAAGAGTGCGTCATCCATCAGTGGCTGGCACACCAGCCCTGGCCACGGTCCTTTCCCCATCCGGATGGCTGCGTCTGTTTCCTGCCTTGCGGGATCCACCAATCGCTGCTCGACAATCAATGACAGTTCCAATCCCGGGTGCGCTTCTCGAAATCGGACGAGTCGAGGCAGCAGCCACAGAGAAGCCATCGAAGGCGTTGTCGACAGCTTGACCGTATTGGGATGTGGTGTCTCTCTCAGCGAGCGAACCGCCTTTGATAATTCCTCAAAGCTTTCCAGAGCTGCCTGGCCCAGCGCTTTGCCTTGGGGTGAGAATTCCAGCCTGCCGCGGCCCGAGTTCCGCTCGAAAAGTTCAACACCGAGCCAGTCTTCCAGGACCCTCATGTGCCGGCTCACCGATGAGTGAGAAACCCGAAGGTTCCGCGCTGCGGCCCGGACACCATCTGCATCGAACACTGCCGCAATAACTTTGAGCGCATTGGCCGGGAGATCATACATGGTCTAAATATTAGACCATTTGGCATTGATTATCTTCCAGTTGCATCGTGCATGATCAGGCTTGCCAGGACTATTTTCTAAACTTCAATGCAAGGAGAACAGCAATGACGAAGCCACGATTGGCCGGCATAGACCATGCACACCTGAACGTTGGAAGCAAAGATGAGGCCCGGCGTTGGTACCAGGATGTGCTGGGGTTCGCTCCGGTTGAAAGTCTCAAGGCGTGGGACACTCCGAACGGGCCGATGACGCTGGAAGATGCCAGTGGCCGCATTCACCTGGCCATCTTCGAGAAGCCCGGCCCGGCAAACGAATCTTCCATCGCATTCGGTACGGATGGCGCAAATTTTCTCGAATGGAAGTCCCACCTGCAGCGCAAGGGACTGGAGCTGCGGCTGGCAGATCACGAACTGGCCTATTCCGTGTATTTCAGTGATCCCTGGGGCAATTATCACGAAGTGACGACTTATGACCGCGATTTTGTGGCTGAACGGATAGACGCTTGGCGATAATCGGCCCGTTGCGCATCCAGCGATCGCGCGCAGTGAACGGGTGCGATTAGCGGCCCTCGCGCCCGCGCAGTCCCAGGCGGGCGTCCAGTTGCTCCAACTCCTCGCGGGCTGCCACGTGCTGGGGTTGCAGTTCCAGGGATCGCAGCAGGTGCGCACGGGCCTCCTCCAGCCGGGTGCGGTCCGAGGCGTACAGCCGGATCAGCTTCAGAGCCGCGAAATACTCGCGCAGAAAGGGCACTTTCTCGGTTGCCACCGCCCGGTCGAACTCAGTTCCGGCCTCGTCCTGGCGACCCAGGTGGGCCAGAAGCATGGCCAGGTTGGCATGGGCGAATGCCCGGGAGTCGCGATGCCGGGTTGCCGCCCGGAAAGCTTTTTCGGCATCGGCGAAACGGCCCGAACGACCGTAGGCCATTCCGCATTGCACGCCCCAACTCGCCTTCTCCAGCAGGGCCTGGGCATGGACATCGCAGATTTCCCGGGCACGCGCGTCATTCCCCGCGCGCAGTTGAGCGGAAATCAGGGAATTGAGCAGGCGCCGCTTGTTGGCCGATTTGGCGTAATCGCTTTCCAGCAAGATCGTATCGCTGGTCCATTCGGTGTTTCGCGCCCATGTCAACGACACCAGCACCAGGCTCAGGACGGCTATCGCGGAGACTGCCACCCGCGGGGTTCGGTTACGCAGGATCCAGGCGATCCCGGCCGCCAACGCCAGGGTCATGCCCACCGACGGCGTATACAGGATGCGGTCCGCCAGTCCGGGTGCGAAATCAGCCTGGCCGAAGATTCGGCTCGAAGGCAGAAGGGCAAGGTAAAAAAACGTGAGTCCGGCGAGCAGCGCCGGACGGGATCGCTGCAGAAACAGCCAAAACGCCGCACCGACCAATGCAAGCTGCGTAAGAATCGCGATCCATAAAGGCGCATCCGGTGGTTCGTACTCCACCAGAAGTGGATGGGGCCACAGCAGGTGTTCGATTGACGCGAACCACAGCCGCACCGCGGAAGCCATCCGGTCGGGTTGGAAGGCGATGCCGGAGGGGCGTAAAGGCAGCCCGGGCCTCGAGCGCTCCGAGTCCGTTCGGTCGGGCGTGGTTTTCCCGGTTTCATTTGCCGGGACCGCGTTTTGTATTTCAGCCGATACGGCTTTTGGGGCTGGCGGCGGGGGTGCCAGCGCATGGCCGCGAAGCCCCAGGTAAAGCCCCAGGGGAATGAGCAGCACAAACACCGGCAGACATGTGCGCAGCCGGGACGGCCAGGGATCGGTACGTGTCAGCCAGATCAACGCCACGGCCAGCGCCGGCAGCGCGGCGCCGCTTTCCCGGCAGAGCAGCACCAGCAGATAGATCAGGCTCAGCCCGGTCCAGGCGGTCAGCGGGCGCTGATCCAGTCGGCGCAGAAACCAGGCAAGGCCGCCCGTGAGTCCGATGCACACCAGGATTTCCGAAGTGTTGAATACCGAATTGACGGCTTCGGCATGCACCGGATGTACCGCGAATACCACCGCGGCCAGCCAGGCCGAGGGGGTGGCGACAGCCCGTCGCACACCGCTGTTTTCCAGCACGTGGCTGACCAGTCCGTGTACCAGCAAGGTAGCGAGGGCGTGAAGGAGAATGCTGACGCCATGATAGCCAGCGAGCCAGTCATCAAAAAGCCAGGCTTGCACAGAGATGAAGATCAGTAGCAGAGGGCGGTACAGGCCGGATTCCACGCCGCTGGCGGCCCACAGGTCTTCGACGAAAAAACGGCCAATATCACCGAGCCCGATTCCCGAAAAACGGACATGATCGACAAACACCCGGTCGTCATAGGTCAGCATGTCCGGCCAGGCATTGGCGAAGGCGGCGACGGCAATGCATGCGAGTAACAAACGGGCCGCGCCCGGAGGAGGCCAGGCGCGGCCCGGCGTGCTTGCGCCACTGGGTTTAGCCGTGCCGCGGTTCCGCGGGTCAGTTCGTCCGGACGGAGAGCGGCGGCGGGAGGGTGAGTGACGACGGCCGCGGCGTGGCTTGTTCACGGGCGGACTCTGAGAGACGTAGGCCTGCCAGCTGCGTAACTGGTTGGGAGCCCTGCAATGGTCGGGCGGTTGTTTCCATATGAAATCATGGCGCAGGGGCTCGTGCGGAGCGTGCCGGCAGTCTACGGAGCGCGCGGCGCCATCGCAACTCCGGGGCGCAGCTCGGCCCTACACGCAGGTATTGACGTGAATTTACAAAGTCTGGATAATAGGCTTACTGGATGGCACTTGCGGCTTGCAGTGTTCGCTCTTCCGTCGCATGTATGACGGGGGCCATCCCGCATTGTGGGTCGGGTGGACGAATGCGCCCGCTCCCGAATGGAGTGATGGATGCACTAACCGTGTAACCGGTCTGGTTAAAGTCCGGAACAACGAATGGCATCAGCAACGTATACTTACGACAAGGAGATTTACATGACCTGCAAACGCGCAATCGCATTGATGTTCGCGCTGCTCCTGTTGCCTGGCTTGGCCCTGGCACAGACTCAGACCCGCGCGACCTTTTACGTGAACAAGGATTTCACCGACAACAATCCTGGTGAAGTTGCCGTCACGATCACCTGTAACACCGGCCTGCCACTCGAGCAGACCAAAATGATCAAGGAAAGCCCGGAGCACGTGAAATTCGTCGTTGTCGACTTCGATAGCGGAGAACTGGACTGCTCGGTGGTTGAAGGCAGCCTGTCCGGCTACGCCGCGACCTACGATGCCTCCGGCAGCGACAGTGCATACGAAGACGATCTGGTCGACAACCCCGGTTGCCACTTCGACGATGTCGTGGATGCCGACGAGAACTTCTGCGTCGTGACCAACGAGCCGGAACCGGTCACCATCACGGTCACCAAGGAATGGATCTACGCCAACAACAACGGCAACGAGATCAGCGATTCCTTCAATTTGGATCTCGACTGCGATGAGAACATCGAAATCATTGGTTCCGATGACTGGGACAGCAATGGTAACGGATCCCACGATTTCTCGGTTCGTCCGACCTGGGAAGGCGGTACCTGCGATATCGACGAAGACGTCTACGACAGCGCCATCGAATCCGATGATTCCGGATGTCAGAACCTGACCGTCGGTATCGGCCAGGGCGACTCGTGCACGGTCACCAACACCGTGTTCTACGAAGGCATCCCGACCCTGAGCCACTACGGCCTGGCCATCCTGGCCCTGCTGATGGCGGGTGTCGGCTTCGTTGGATTCCGTCGCTTTGTCTGATCGCTGACCAATCTGCCTGCCAATGGTGGGCGGAAGTGACGATCTGAAAAAACCCCGCGGTTGCAAAACCGCGGGGTTTTTTTATGAGGGGAAATCGCCAGTGAAAAAGCGAAGTTGAGCCCGGGGTGACCATGGCCCTTGGGGTTTGGAGCAACATAACCGCATGAAATAAAGCGTTTTATACCAACAGACTGTTGTTCTTCCGTGCTTGGCTGATCAATCTCGCTTGCTAGGAGGGGCTTTTTACGCGCCAACTTTTCCAGGTTTCCTTAAATTGGCCAAAGTACAACCCAAAAGCACTGTTTAAGCCCGTTTTCAACGTTGTTCTTCTGGTTATTTCCCACAAGCACAACACTATGCGTAGGTCCGACCCCCTTGTCACGCCTTACGGCGCCTCAAGTCGCTGGCCGTAGTCGGGCTTTGGATACAGCCGGTTCAGCTTTATCAATGCCTGGCGCGCGCCTTCTGCATCGCCGATTTCATCGTGGGTGGCAACCTGCAGTTGCAGCCACTGTTCCCGGGGTACCTCGCCGTCGGTTTCCACCCGGGCGATGGCCCGATCGACATAGTCGGCTGCAGCGGCGTAGGCGTTGAGCTGATAGCGAGCCTGCCCCTGCAGCATCAGCACATCGGCGCGGCCGTCGCTCAGGGCCTCGAGTCGATCCAGGTAGACGATAGCCTCCTCGTACTCGTCCAGGGTGAAGTGAAGCTGGGCGATGGTCTTCAGAGTGGCGCTTTGCAGTCCGACGATTTCGGGCACCAGGTCGAGGATCGGTCGGTACGAATCAATGGCGAGCCGGTAATCCTGCATCAGGTAGGCGAGGTATCCGGACAGGTTGGTGATCTGGGCCAGTTCGTAGTCGCTGACTGAGTTGGGATCGAAGGTGGACGTCTGTGCTTCGAGCTCCGTGAGCAGTTCGGCGAAGGCAGCCCGATCCGTTTCGTCCGTTTCGATCTGCTCCGAAATCCGGGTCTGTATGTCTTTGAGCACCGCAAAAACCTCGGCGCGCAACTCCACGACAGGCGCAGTCGTTTCGGGCTGCACTCCTGCATAGGCTGCACTGATCAGTACGGTGATGGAAACAAGCAGAGTTCCGAGCAGGCGGCGACCCGCGCCGCGGCAGTGATGTTTAAGCATTTGGGTTCGCTCCTTTAATTGTCTGAATGTGGGCCGGTAGGGCGCTTGTGGCAACGGCCTCAGGGCCCCGACGGTATCCAGCAGGGTTTCGCCGTAGAGGCGGCGGGTGGCACTGTCGCGGCGGCTGAGTACGTATTCGTCGCAGGACAGTTCCTGGTCGAGTTGCACCGTGCGCTCGGCAAGCCAGGCGAGGGGGTTGAACCAGAACAGGCCGCGGTACAGGCGGGCGAGCATCAGCCAGGCGAGGTCGTGCCGGCGCAGATGGTGGAGTTCGTGCTGCAGGATCAGCGCTCGCTGTGCGGGCGAATACCGCTCGAAAAAGTCTTCGGGCAGCAGGAGCACCGGGTGCCACAGGCGGGCAACGGCCGGGCCGTGCCGGGACAACCGAACATCGAGCTTCGCTGGGAGGCTGGCGATTGGAAATGATGGCGCTCGTGGTTCCTGCCGCGGCTTGGTGGCGGACACGTTACCGATCGTGTGCATCAAACGGGAGTGCCCGGGGTCGAGCGGGCGGCTGTCGCGCTCGATCGCCGATGAAAAGCGGGAGGAGTGCACCACCAGCAGCGTCCACGCAGTCACTGTCCCGAGCAACCAGATTAGGCTCAACACGGCGGTAATCCCGGGCAAGTTGGGTGTGGCGTTGGCGCTCGCAGAAGCTTCCAGCGCGCCGACGGCATTGGCCGTGCCTTTGATCAGCAGATCCAGGCTGGGCAGTTCGAGTAAAGCCAGTCCTGCGCCGGGAAGGGATTCGGGTAGTAATTTCTGTATGACGGCGAAAACCAGTGCGACCAGCGGTGTGAGCCACAGGGCATAAGCGAATCGCGCTCCCAGTCGCCGGGTAACGGGTCGGCGCACGGCCAGGACCAGCCCCATCCACAGGCTGCAGACAAGTGTGATCCCCAGGCCTGAGGCGAGCACGTGCGGATCGGACAGCAACGTGCCCAGGAGTTCAGGCATCTTCATCGTCGATCTCCTCGATCAGTTGCCGCAGCTGGTCGATCTGCGCTCTGCTGAGCCGGCGGTTGCGGGCGAAACAGGCTATCAGTGGCGCCAGTTCGCCGTTGAACACGCTGTCGACCAGTTCGGTCGCGGCGGCTTGGCCGTACGAGTCCTGGTCGACCCGCGGCGTGAAATACCGCACACCGTCATCGTGCTTGCGGGCTGCAATCGCGGATTTGCCTTCCAGCCGGCTAAGCAGTGTGTTGACGGTCTTGCGGTGCCATGATTTCTCGCGCGACAGCTGCTCGGTGATCTGCCGGGCGTTGAGCGGACTCTGTTCCCACAGCACTTTCATGACGGCGAGTTCCGCATCGGTGATGTCGACGCTCATGGCAGGCAGATCCGGGTGATGCACTCTAGACTACACATGTAATCAATAAGACTACAGACGTAGTCATTAGTCAAGTTCTTATTAGGGTAAATCGCGAATGCAACCGGATGAAAACGTCCTGAGGCATGCCGAAAATTAAGCTGAAACAGGGGGCTAGATCTTTTGTTGGCGCGGCTTTCGCACGCCCCCGCAAGGTTTGAATAGTGACGAGGTCGGGTCAGTGCTGGAGGATTCGCGGGCAGCACATCTGCCTGGCCGTGCCCGTCCCGCGTGCGATTCCGATGCGCGTATGGCTGCTACTGTGGTTCCGTGCGCCGACGATGCGACAGGCGAATGATCAACGCCGCGATGATGGCGCCCACCAGGTTGTACACGAGGTCGAGGGCGGTGTTTACGTAACCGCCCACATTGTTCTCGGGCACCAGCAGGGTGACGGTGAACTCGATGACCTCGTTGAGCGCGCCCAGCCCGGTGGAAGCGGCGACACAAAGGGTCATGGCGCCGAGGCCTGGCCGTACCGGCCGGCCGGCTTCGGCGAGCAGCGATTTCAGGCCCGCCCAGCAAAGCCAGGTGGTGATGCCGAATCCCCAGGCGTGCACCGCCTGGTCGAACTTCAGCCAGCCGCCGGGCAGCACCCAGTTATACAGTGCATGGCTGCCGCCCTGGACCGGCCAGTTGGCCGGCACCACCAGCAGGCCACCGGCCATGTGCAGCAGCCCCCAACTGCTCAGGCACCACAACAGGGCCAGGGGCAGGCCCACCCGGCGGTGGATCAGCAGCAGTACACCACCGATCACCAGAACCACGGCGATGTAGGCCAGAAATTCGTAGTTGCCGCTGGCCAGCACCCACCCGATTGCCGCCAGCAGGTAGGCGGCGTTGAAGGCGACAATGGGGATCAGGGCGCGGTGCATTCGTCTATTGTGCCATTGTCGGCCGGGGGCATCAGGGCAGCAACGCCCAGCCTTCGACCTGCAGGCGGGTGAGTACGGTCATGGCCGACAGGGCCGGGGTGACCGATTCGTGCAGTTCGGCGTCGGTATAGCCGTTGTGGCGGGCTGACTGGCCACACAGAAAAATCTGCACGCCCGCGGCCCGCAGTGCATGGAGCAGACCATCATTCGGGTTGTCCACGCCGAAATGGGCACGATAGGCGGCCGGGCTGAGTGCCGCCCGGGTGGCCTTGCCGTGCAGCACCAGGGCGAGTTCCAGGTGGTCCGCCTCAATGCCGGAACGCACGTGCATGTTCAGGAAGCGCGCCGCCGATTCGATGCCGCGATTGAGTGCGGTGGCATCCTCGGGGCCTTCCGCGACATCCATCACGGCCCGGTAGTGCACGCCGGACTCCAGGTTCCAGGCGCCGGGGATATCGTAGACGGGGCCCAGGTTTTCAATCACCGGACCGGTGTGGGTGCGCTGGACCTCCGCTTCCGCGCCCGCCGCGTTCGCGGTGCTGGCCATGCCCGCCAGCAACAAGGCAAGCCATGGAAAATGGCGGGGGCGGCACACCGCCAGAAGCGGTACGGATGGGTATTGGGGCATCGGAGCATTCTCTCTGCTACTTGGCTTGGCCCCGTATTCCAGCAGAATTCCGCGCCCACTGCCTGCTTTTCGGTTGCCCGGCTTCCTGATTTTTCGGCTGCCTGATTCCCCGTTCCCTTGTTTCCCGTTTCCCGTTTCTCCGTTTCGTTCTTTCCCTGTTCTCCGGTTCCGCGGTTTCCGGGCTCTGTTCCGCCTCAGGGATCCTCGAAGCCGTGCATGAAGAAGATCTCACCCAGGTCGATGTTGACCGACCAGCCGATGTCGTTCATCGCGGGCAGGGTGAGGTCGACCTGGTTAAAGCCGAGATCTCCGCGCGACGATTCCATCAGCAGGTCGGGGCGCGCCTCGCTGGCCCAGTGGCTGACCGATGAGCCCATGACGAAAGGCGAGGGCGCGAACATGCGCAGCATGCCCTGGTTTTCGCCGCTCAACACTGTGTCGCTTTCGCCAATGGTGGCGTTGGCGCTGCCGATGTTGGCGCGAAGATCCGCGCCGACCTGCTGCATGACCCCGACATACGGGATGGTCACATCCTGGTTGGTGATCTGCCCGCTCATGTCCGGCAATCCGCCCGCGCTGGTGTTGGCGATGATGACGCCCACCGCGCCACTGAATTCGGCGAGAAAGGCCGGGAACACGGCGCTGCATCCGGCCGGCAGGTCGTACAGTACGATGCGCCCGGACATGGCGCCCGAGGTATCGGCGCAGGGGTCGGCGACCAGCGCATCGCCGTCCACCACGTCGGCGGTTACTCCGCCCATTGGCAGGACGATGGTGGGTTCCTCGCCGAGATTGGCCGGGTGGGTGCCGACGATGCCGGGTGGTGCGTTGATGTCCACCTCGGGGGCGGGATCCAGGAACGCGGTGCGCTGGGCCGTGACCTGGCTGCCTTCCCACACCAGGTCCGGGTCGTTGATGGCCGACGCGAGGCGTTCGCCGTTGGTCATCGTGTCCCAGGATTTCGCGGTTTCCAGGTCATGCAGGTTGCGGCTGAAGGGGTCGGGAAAGCCGCCGGTGCCGGTGAATGCCCCGGTGCCGCCGGGGCCGACGTCGGCCAGTTGGCTGAATCCCAGACCGTGAGCCAGTTCATGCAGCACCACCACGAACAGGGGTGTGGTGCCATCCGGCGCGTTGCCATCCAGGCCGTAGTAGAAGCCGCCGCCGCCCAGACAGTTGACGTTTCCGGAGTCCACGGCGCTGTTGAACGTGGCGGTGATTTCAGTACTGCCGCCGTTGAGGTTGGAGCCTGCCAGGCTTTCAGCCAGCGCGATATGGTAAGCCACGTTGGCGGCGCCGGCGCCGAAATTCGCCGCCGTGCCGGTGGCCGCCGCCTGACCCAGCACGGCGCTGTTCTGGCTGCAGAACAGATCGTTGAACTCGGCGGCGATCGTGATCGTGATCGCGCTATTGAGCAACTGGCCCCAGCGCTGCGCCGCCGCGTTGAATACGTTGACCCGCATCTCGCCCAGGTTCGCGCCGGGATTGTTGCCGACCTGGTTGCCGTTGGGTGGGGAATCGGTTTCGTTGAAACCCTCACCCGGACCGTCGTTGTTCTGAATGACGATCGTGGCCGCTAAAAGGGGCGAGAATGCTGAGAGTCCCAGGCTCAGCAGGACCGTTGAGATGCCGGCCGTCACGGCCTTCATTTGGGATCTCCGCTGGCTGGCGGCGCCGCCTCGACATTGGCCGGCCGGCCGTCCAAACGGGCCATCCAGTCCCGGGCCCGGCCCGCGTCGGTGGTGCAATAGGTCTCGATTTTGCCGCCAGGTCCGACACGGGCGACCGAAACGTTCTGGAAACTGCCGTTCTGACGCGCATTCAGCGCACCGTCCGGTTTTTGTTCCAGGGTCACGAAGTCCCCGGAGCGGTCGAAGGCGCGCTCGGTGGAAGGACCGAACTCGATCGCCGATCGTGGCGTGGCGGGCAGTTCCGGGGACTCGGCGGCGGCGGCACAGGGCAGCAACGTCGCGGCGGCCGCAAGCAGGGTGGCGGGAAGGCGCATCGTGGTATCTCCTCCGGATGAAGACCAGTGGAATCGGCGTCATCCCCCCCGGCAACCCCGATGGGCTCCCAACCAGTATAGCAATGGAATCTGCGACCGAGGGCGCCGGTCTGATGGTGCGTGATTTCCCCTGGCACCATATCGCACCGGGACGGGCTATGCTGCACGAGGTAATGACGATGACAACTCTGAAGAACACGCTCGAGCGGGTGCGTGCCTGTACCCTTTGCGCAGCACACCTGCCGCACGGGCCGAGGCCGGTGGTGCAGGCGCACGCCGATGCCCGGATCCTGGTGGCCGGTCAGGCGCCGGGGCGCCGCGTGCATGCCTCGGGCAAACCATTCGATGATCCCAGCGGTGAGCGCCTGCGCGACTGGATGGGCATCGGCGCTGATGTGTTCTACGATGCGCGCCGCATCGCAATCCTGCCAATGGGGTTTTGTTATCCGGGCACCGGGCCGTCCGGCGATCTGCCTCCGCGCCCGGAATGTGCGCCAGCCTGGCGCGATGAACTTCTGGCCGGGTTGCCGCGACTGGATTTGACCCTGGTCATCGGCGCCTATGCCCAGGTCTGGCACCTGCCCGGTCCGCGGCGGCCGGTCACCGAGGTGGTCCGAAACTGGGAAGCGGGTTGGCCGGTGGTGGTGCCGCTGCCGCATCCCAGTCCGCGGAACAATTTGTGGCTGCGCCGCAACCCCTGGTTCGAATCGGAACTGCTTCCTCGTTTGCGTCAGCGCATCGCGTCGATACTGGCCATCACGGAGTCGTGATGCCAGCCAGTTCGCGAATCCAGCCGGCGATCAGCGCCATCTGCGCCCCGTCTCGCCAGCGGTATTCCGCTCCGGTATAGCCCCACCAGTCCCAGCAGGCATACGGGTTGGCCGCGCCCACATCGACCTGCGGGAAGGCCAGTACCAGATTATTCATCCCGGCCCAGCGCAGGTAGCCACTCTGTTCGATGAAGGCAGTATCGACCTGGACGGACGATTGCGCGCAGCCGTGCAGTACGAGGTGGAGTCCGCAGGCCGGGGTGTTCACGGTATCCCGGCAGGCCGGAGGAACGTACAGGTAGGCGGTCTCGCGCAGTCCTGCCCGCGCCGCTCCCGGGAGGGTCACTTCCCGCAATGCCGGTTCGGGATCGGTGGTCTCTGGCGGCGTGGTCAACCCCGGATACAGGAATTGCAACAGGGCGCCGGCCGCGTCGTAATCGCAGTTGCCGACGAAGGGCGGCTTCGATTCATCGCAGCCATGCCCCCGCCCGGCGGCGGGGAAATGGTGGGCGGCGGGGATGTCGTTGACGTAGCGAATCTGCCCGGCGGGGAGGAAATCAGCATAAAGGTCCGCCAGGGCATCGTTGACCCCGGCGGCCACCAGCCGGTCGTTGGTGCCGTGGAACAGCCAGACCCGATCGTCGGTGAGGTCCGCCGGGTCGCCGATGCGGCCGGCCGCGGCGTCGGACAGTATCCGTTCAGCGAATTCAGCCACCGGCAGTCCGCCGGCGTCATCGGCCATGCAGCGCGCCATGGCGGTGGCCAGCGAGCCGTCCGCGCAGCCGTAGGGGCCGGCGGCGATCGCCGCGGCGCCGGAGAACAGGTCGGGGTAGGCGATATGCAACTGGTGGGCCATCATGCCACCGGCTGAAATGCCCGAAACCGTGATGCGGTTCGGGTCAATCGGGAAAGTGGCCGGCGGCACAGTGGCCGGACCGGTGTCAGCCTGTTGCGGAGCCGGCCCGGTTGTGGATGCGGGAGTCGCCACGGTTTTGTCAACCCCGTCCGAGCATGCCGACAGCAGAATCGACAGCGGTATGGCCACCAGAAACACAGCGGGCAGTTTCGTGCATATGGTTCTAATACAAAGCGATTTGGCAGGCATATCAGTTATTCCCCAGGAAGTGATCGATGCCCTCCAGCGCTTCGGCGCTCTGGATCTGGGCGACGAAGGATTCTCGCTCGGCATCGAGGCGCGCGCGCAGCGTGTTCGCGTCGTTGCACAGCAGCTCGCGGACCCGCCGGCGTGCGCCCGGCCGGGTGGTGCAGAATGTGGCGATCCACTGCCCCGCGGCCGCGGTGGGGTCGTGCCCCACCACTTCGTGCACGATGCCCAGTTCCCGGCAGGTGCCGGCCTCGTGGCGGGTATTCGTCAGCAGCCAGTGCATCGTCTGCTGGCGGCCGATGAGTTTGGGCAGCAGTGCGGTCCAGCCACCATCCGGGCTGAATCCCACCATCGTGTAGAACGGCGTGATGCTGGCCTGCCGGCTCATGAATACCCGGTCGCAGGCCAGTAGAAAGCCCAGTGAGCCGCCGGTGACCTGACCCTGAACCGCGCAGGCCGCCGGGCACGGCAGGCCGTTCAGGGCCATGATGCAGTCGTTGAGCAACCCCACCAGTTCATCGGCGTAGTCGGCGATGTTCTTCCGGTGCTGGCGGAAACCGAGCAAGTCACCGCCGGTCGAGAACGAGCGTCCTTCGGCGCGCAGCAGCACCGCCTCCGCTTCGGATTCGGCCGCGGCCTCGAGGGCTTGCCGCAAAGGGCGCAGCAGTTCCGGTACCAGAGCGTTGTGGCGGTGTGGCCGGTTCAGGGTGATGTGTTCAACACCTTCCACTCGCCGGGTCAGGATCAGTGGATCAGTCATCGTTTTTGCCCGGCGCCGGTCCGGTGACATCCGTGACATCCGAGACATGCACCAGGGCCCGGCCGCTGGCGATCGACCGTCCGTCCGCGCCGGTGCAACTGGTCTCCAGGTCGACCAGGTGCTTGTCCGGACGGATACGGGTGATGCGGACCTCGGCCGTCAGGGTTTCGCCGGCACGGGCCTCGCCATGAAATCGGGTTTCCTGCTTCAGGTACTTGGTACCCATTCCCGGAAGGTGCATGCCGAGCAGGCAGGAGAACAGGGCACCGATCAGGGGCTCGGGCACGACTTCGGGCACGTCTTCGGCACGATTTCCATCGCGTTTTACCTCGTGGCCGGACACGGCCCGGTAATCGGTGACATCGGCCGGGCTGAATGCCCGTTGCAATCGGGCCTGATCGCCGATCTTCATGGGCGGATGCGGGCCGTGCCCTGGCAGGTGACGGTTCCGTCCGCGACGCGGGCCACTTCGAGCCGGATTTCCTTCCCGTGGGCGTCGTTGCCGTCGTTGCCATCGAACCCGGCGCTGAAGCTCATCAGCTCGTCAGCGAAAGTCGGCGCCGGAAACACGACCTCGTGGCTGTCCAGCCGCGCTCCCGGCGCGAGCTGTTCAATCAGTCCGCGCAGCACACTGACCAGCAACAGGCCGTGGGCGACCGTTCGCCCGAAACGGGTTTCGGCGGCGAACCGCGGGTCGATGTGGATGGGGTTGGCGTCGCCGGAAAGTCGGGCGAAGCGATCGAAATCCGCCTGGGTCAGGCGCCGTTCCAGCCGGACCGTGGATGGGAGATTCATGGAAGTCTGGCCTCGACGGGAGGCGCGGGAAGCAGGTGCTTGCGGACCTTGCCGGCCGCGGTGCGGGGGAAATCGTCCAGGCTGACGAAATATCGCGGCACCTTGTAGGCAGCCAGCCGTTCGCGCAGCCAGGCCCGGAGCTCGTCCGGCCCGGAAAGCGTTTGACCCGGGCGGGCCAGCACGTAAGCACAGCCGACTTCGCCCCAGCGTTCGTCGGCCACGCCGGTCACCGCGGCCTCCAGTACGTCGGGATGTTCGGCCAGTTGGTTTTCAATTTCAGCCGGATACACGTTTTCGCCGCCCGAGATGTACATGTCCTTGAGGCGTCCTACGATATAAAAATATCCTTCTTCATCGCGGCGCCCGAGATCTCCGCTGCGCAGCCAGCCGTCCGCCGTCAGGGCCGCGGCGGTCGCTTCCTCATCCGCGAAGTAGCCCGGGGTGATTCCCGGCCCGGAAAACCAGACTTCACCGGTTTCTCCGGGCGCCGCGTCGCGGCCGCCGGGCCCGGCCAGGCGAACCCGGGACAGGACTTGCGGCTTGCCCACCGAACCGACCTTGCGGGCCGCGTTGGCCGCGTCCATCAGGAACACGGTGGGGCCGGTTTCGGTCATGCCCATGCCGTTCAGCACCGTGACGCCGCGCGCTGCGAACTGGCGGAACAATTCGTCGGGCAGCGGTGCGCCACCGCAGCCCCAGCAGCGGACCCGCGTAAGGTCCAGCTCGCCGAACCGCGGATGCAGGGCAATGGCCTGGTAAACGGCTGGCACCCCGAAAAAGGTATCCAGTTCGCCGGCGTCCAGCAATTCAACCGTCCGCTCCACATCGAAGCCGGGCGTGGTGAGTACCCGTCCGCCCAGTATCAGCATCGGCAGGGCCGTCAGATTGATGCCGCCGGTGTGAAACAGGGGCAGAAAACACAGCGTGGTGTCTTCACCGCGCAGGCCCATGGCCTGCGAGATGTTCACGTAATTCGCCAGCGCCATGCCGAAGGTCTGGATCACCGCCTTGGGTTGTCCCGTGGTGCCGGACGTGTACAGCAAATACCAGGTCCGGTCGCTCGGCCAGGTGCCGTCACCATCAACGGGTGGCAGCCGGTCGCGCCGGGCCGCCAGTCCGTCCGGCCCCGGCTCGTCCAGGTCCAGCAGCCGGATGTCGGCAGTTTCCAGGGTCCGGGCCGCCGCGGCATCTTCGGCGCCGTGGATCAGCAACCGGGCGCCGCAGTGATTCATCAGGGGCGCCAGTTCGGCCGCCGGCATGCGCCAGTTCAGCGGTACCGCGATGGCGCCGAGGCGTGCGCAGGCGAACAGCAGTTCGAAGAACTCGATTCGGTTGCGGCACAGGATGGCGACCCGATCGCCGACCGCGATGCCCGATTCGCGCAGCAGGGCCGCCAGGCGGCCGCTGCGTTCGTCCAGGTCCGCGTAGGACACTCGCAGACTGCCGTCGGCGTGTTCCATGGCCACCCGGCCCGGGGCCAGCTGGGCCCGGGACGCCAGGATGTCGGGAAGGATGAAGCTCATGGTGCAGGGTTCAGTTCTGTTCCTCGTTTTCAGCCGGGCGACCGATGCCGTGGGCCATCAGGTCGACCACGACGTCGGCGATGCGCTCGGGATCCGCATCGCGGTCCCCTTCGCCGTAGCGCATTCCAAGGAATACCGCCATGCCCATGATCGCCCACGACCATACTTCGTAGTCGCCCTCGCGGATCTGGCCGCGGTCGCCCGCATTCGCCAGGTTGTCGCGGTAGGCCTTGGCGAAAACCCGGTAATGCTCGACAAACTTGTCGTTGGCGACGAATTCGGCTTCGGAAATGATGCGGTACAGGCCCTTGTGTTCGCGCACGAATTCCAGGAAGGCCTCCAGGCCTTTGCGTTCGGCCGTCAGACGGTCCGGAACGTCGGCGATCCGCTCGGCGATGTAGCTGCGCACGCGGCTGCTCATGTACGGAACGAGCGCGCGATAGATTTCTTCCTTGCTCTCGAAGTACACGTAGAACGTGCCCAGCGCCACGCCAGCCCGGCGGGTAATGTCGTTGATGGCCACCGCGTGATAGCCCCGGGCGCCGAATTCCTCCTCGGCTGCGCCCAGCAGTTTCTCGCGGGTGCGCCGGCCACGGGCGGTTTTGGGCAGTTTCGCGCTAGAAGTTGAATCTTGATTCATGTTTCATAATCTTGCATACTGCGGTCACGAAGACAAGCCCGGATCGATCCATTGATGCACCGTCGCGACACCTGCTGACACAAGGATCGCGGCGACCCGGGCCACACGGAGACGGCACTGAAACAGGCAACGAATTCCCAGGTGGCATATCGGGATCAGGGCAGCGGTCCCGCCATGTTACTCGTTCACGGATGGGGCGTCTCCGGCGCCTTGTTCGAAGCTCAGATCGACGCGCTCGCGCCGCGTTACCGGTTGATCGTGCCCGACCTGCCGGGGCATGGCGCCTCCGGGCCGTTTCCGAAACATGCCCCGTTTTCGCTGCTGGCGGACAGCCTCGCCGCCCTGATCGATGAGTTGGAACTGCAACACCCGCTGGTCGTGGGTTGGTCGCTCGGCGCCTTGGTGGCCTGGGATCTGCTGTTGCGTTACCGCGACCTGGGCGTGGCGGGTCTCGTCACCATCGACATGGTGCCGCACGTCCTCAACGACGCCGCCTGGTCACACGGTTTGCGGGAAGGCAGCGACTCACACGCCTTCGGCCGCGACCTCGAGGCGATGCGCGCCGACTGGAACGCATACGCCGAACTGTTTGTCCCCCGGATATTCGCGCCCGGTTTCGATGACGGCCCCGGCGGTCGGCTGGAACAGACCCGCGCCATCGCCCGCGCCAACGACCCCGAAAGCCAGATCACGATCTGGAAACGCATGGTCGAGAAAGATCTGCGCGGGGCGTTGCGGACCATCGAGGTGCCGGCCCTGTGTGTGTGTGGCGAACGCAGCCAGTTGTACAGCGTGGCGGCCTGCGAATGGGTCGCCGCACAGATGCCCCATGCTCGCACCGCCGTCATTCCCGGAGCCGGGCACGCACCGCATCTCGAAGCACCTGACCACTTCAACACCGTACTGTCGGAGTTCGCCGACAGCGTGATCGAGAACCACCCTGAAATCACCTTGCAGCCGGCGGAGACCGGCCTCGACTGACCTGATGGAGGTACAGCAGAATGACTCAGCAATCCCATGAAACCGGTCGCCAAGCCAGCCTGCGCCCGACGCGGCTGGCGCTGGCGGTCGCGCTGGCCCTGACCGCTGCGGCGCCTGGCGCCGTTTTGGCTCAATCCACCGACCAGGGAACACGCCTGCTGGAGGAGGTCACCGTGACCGCCCAGCGCCGCGAACAAAGCCTGATGGATGTGCCCGTGGCCGTGACGGCATTCACCGGCGACGACCTGGACCGCATGGGTGCGCTGGATATCATCCAGCTCAGCCAGGTCACGCCGAATACGACCCTGGAGGTTTCGCGCGGTACCAACACCACCCTGACGGCATTCATTCGGGGTGTCGGCCAGCAGGATCCGGTGGCCGGTTTCGAGTCCGGCGTGGGCATCTACCTGGATGACGTGTACATGAACCGCCCCCAGGCGGCGGTGCTCGACATCTACGACGTGGAACGTATCGAGGTGCTGCGGGGTCCGCAGGGCACCCTGTACGGCCGCAACACCATCGGCGGCGCGATCAAGTACGTGACGCGGCGGCTCAGCGACACCCCCGAGTTCAAGCTGCGCGGCCGGGCCGGCAATTACAACATGCTGGACTTCACGGCGACCGGCTCCGTGCCGCTCAGCGATACGTTCCGCATCGGCGGTTCCTTCGCCAGTTTCAACCGGGATGGATTTGGCGATAATTTGAATTTACCCGGCCTTGAAAATTACAACAAGGATTCCTGGGGCGCGCGGATCAGCGCCGAGTGGGAACCCGCCGACGACCTGTTCTTCCGTCTCTCGGCGGACTGGGTGCAGGACGACTCGGACCCCAGGCAGGGTCACCGGCTGACCGTCGGTCAGTTAAGCGGCGCACCGATTCTCGATGATGTGTTCGACACCCGGGCCGGGCTGAACAATCCGGAACAGGACGTGGAGGCGAGCGGTATCTCGCTGCTGGCCGAATGGCAGGCCACCGAGAAGGTGCAACTGCGCGCCATCCTGGCCCACCGCGAAGACACCTCGTGGACGCCCATCGACTTCGACAGCCTGCCGACGGAGGATCTTGACGTACCGGCTCTGTACGAAAACGAGCAGGATTCGATCGAACTCCAGGCCGTGTTCACCGGTGAGCGCTGGAACGGCGTGGCCGGCCTGTACTACCTCGATGCCAATGCCTTCACCGGCTTCGACGTCATCCTGGCCACCACCGGCGACCTGCTCGGCCTGCCGGGCCTGAATGCCTTCACGTCCGGCGATGTCGACACCGAAACCTGGTCGGCGTTTGCGGACTTCACCTATGACATCAGTGATCAGTGGAGTGTGTCGGTCGGTGGCCGTTACACCGACGACAAGCGATCCTCGCGGGTGCTGCGCCAGACCATGATCGGCGGCACGTCCGAACTGTTCGGTGGAACCGCCATTCCGATCGCGGTCACGTCCGATTTCAACGGCTCGAAGAGTTTCGACAAGTTCACGCCGCGCTTCTCGGTGCAGTGGCGCCCCAACGAGGACCACAGCCTGTACCTGTCCTGGAGTGAAGGCTTCAAGGGCGGCAGCTTCGATCCGCGCGGCCAGACCACGGCCACCCCGGATTTCAATGGCGACGGCGTCGTCAGCGACGATGAAGTGTTCCAGTTCATGGCGTTCGAGCCCGAAGAAGTCGAATCCATCGAATTCGGTATCAAGTCGACCCTGTTCGGCGGCCGCATGTTCAGCAACCTGGCCGTGTTCTTCGGTTCCTACAAGGACGTTCAGATTCCCGGCTCCATCGGCCAGGACACCGACGGTGATGGGGTGAGTGATTCCTTCATCGGCATCACCACCAACGCGGCGGATGCGGACATCAACGGCGTGGAATGGGAAGGTCAGGCCATCCTGGCGCAGGATCTGGGCCGTGCAGGCGCCGATCTCAGTCTCGGTTGGGCGATCGGTTACATCGATGCGGAATACAACGAGTACATCGACGTGAACGGCGAGGACGTGGCCGATCAACGGGTGTTCCAGAACACACCCGAATGGACCGTGGCGGGCATTCTGACCTACAGCACGCCGGTCAACTGGTTTGGGCTGGGCGGCACTTTCGACGTGGTCACCTCCGCATCGTATCGCGACGATCACAGCCAGTTCGAGATTCCCAATCCCTTTCTTGACCAGGATTCCTACACCCTGTGGGATGTCAGCCTGGTCTGGTCCGACGACAGCGGGCACTGGCAGGTGGGCCTGCACGGCAAGAATCTGACGGACGAAGAGTACAAGGTGGCCGGTTACTACTACCCGTTCCCGACCCTGGGGTTGGAAGGCACGGTCACCGCGTTCTACGGCAATCCGCGCCAGTACTGGCTGGATGTGCAGTACCGCTGGTTCTGAGCGGCGGGGACAGCACCACCGAAGTGGGGCCTGACCGGGATTTTTCGCTACCATGTCGCGAACGACCCGCAGGCCCCGCCTCTCGACTGCCGACCGGAGATTGCCCGTGCGTGAATGCCCGAAGTTGACCGTTCGTCGATGAATCCCGAAATCACCCCGGCGTCGTCGCCCCAGGCCGGCAGCCGCGCCTGGACCCTGTTCATCCTGGTGGTGGTGTACACCTTCAATTTCATCGACCGCCAGATCATCGGCATCCTGGCGATTCCGATCAAGGCGGATCTCGGACTCACCGACACGCAGTTGGGACTGATGGGCGGATTGGCGTTCGCGCTGTTCTACACCGGCCTGGGTATACCCATCGCGTTGCTGGCGGACCGTTTCAGCCGCACCTGGATCATGACCGTCGCGTTGACGATCTGGAGCGGTATGACCGCGGTGTGCGGACTGGCCACCAACTTCTGGCAACTGTTCTTCGCCCGCCTGGGCGTGGGCGTGGGGGAAGCCGGTGGCGTCGCCCCGGCGTATTCCCTGATCTCCGATTATTTCCCTCCGGACCAGCGGGCGCGGGCGCTGAGCATCTACTCCTTCGGCATTCCCATCGGCAGCGCGCTGGGCATCGTGTTCGGTGGCATCATCGCCAGCCGCATCGACTGGCGTTTCGCGTTCTTCGCCGTGGGTATCGCCGGCATCATCCTGGCACCGCTTTTCCGGCTCACGGTGCGCGAACCCCTGCGTGGCGGTTACGACCGGCAGCGCGCGCCGGCCGATCCGCCCGGCATTGCGAAGATCGTTCGCACTCTGGCCGCCAAGCCCAGTTTCTGGTTGTTGTCCTTCGGGGCTTCGTTCTCGTCGATGATGGGTTACGGCATGTTCTTCTGGTTGCCGTCATTTTTCGTCCGCAGCTACGGCATCACGCTGCTGGACGCTTCTCTGTTCTATGGCGCCATTCTGCTCGTGGGCGGGCTGGCGGGTATCTGGATGGGCGGCTGGCTCAGTGACCGCTTCGGTCAGACCCGGCGTTCACGCTACGCCATCATCCCGGCTGTCGCGTTTCTGACCACGGTGCCGTTCTACGGTTTCGGAATCCTGTCGCCGTCGCTGACGGTCAGCTTTTTTGTGCTGCTGGTCCCCACGGCGCTGGGGCTGGTCTGGCTGGGACCGGTCATCGCAGCTTTCCAGCACCTGGTGCGCCCGGACATGCGTGCGACCGCGTCGGCCGTGTTCCTGTTCATCAACAATCTGATCGGTATCGGTCTGGGCACCTGGGCGATCGGTGCGCTGTCCGACGGTCTGCAACTGCGCTTCGGCGCCGATTCGTTGCGCTATTCCATACTGAGCGGCACCAGTTTCTACGTGATCGCGGCGATCCTGTTTCTGATCGCATCGCGGTTTCTTCAATCCGACTGGGAGGAGTGATACATGGGTGCGGAACAGTCGCTGCGGGGCCGTCAGGCCCTGGTGACGGGTTCGACGTCCGGCATCGGCCTGGGTATTGCGCGTGCGCTGGCGAAGGCGGGCTGCAATCTGACCCTCAATGGTTTCGGGGATGCCGCCGAAATCGAGAGCATACGTGCGGATCTGGCGGCCGAGGCCGCGGTCGAAGTCGCTTACGATGGCGCCGACATGCGGCGGCCAGCCGACATCGAGGCGATGGTGGACGGGCATGTCGAACGGTTCGGTGGCCTGGATATCCTGGTCAACAATGCAGGCATCCAGCACGTCTCGCCGGTGGAAGAGTTTCCGGTCGACAAGTGGGATGACATCATCGCCATCAACCTGTCATCCTCGTTCCACACCATCCGCGCCGCGATCTCCGGGATGGCGGAACGCGGCTGGGGGCGCGTGATCAACGTCGCCTCCGCGCACGCGCTGGTGGCCTCTCCGTTCAAGGCGGCTTACGTCGCGGCCAAGCACGGCGTCGCCGGCCTGACCAAGACCGTGGCACTGGAATACGCGGAGAAAGGAGTCACCGTCAACGCCATTGCGCCCGGATATGTCGAGACACCGCTGGTGACCGGACAGATCGCCGACACTGCCCGTGCGCGTGGCATCAGCGAGGAGGAAGTGGTGCGTGACGTGATGCTGCTGGCCCAGCCAACCCGAAAACTCATCACTATCGAGCAGGTCGCGGCGATGGCGCTGTACCTGTGCTCCGACGCGGCCGGTGCGGTGACCGGTACCGTGCTGTCCATTGACGGCGGCTGGACGGCGAAGTGATTCGGCGCCAACGGTGAGTTTTCGCGAACGTTATTTCCGCTCTTCGGACGGTCTGTCGCTCTACTACCGGGACTACGGCAGCGGCGGGAACGTGGTGCTTTGCCTGCACGGGCTGACTCGCAACAGCCGGGATTTCCACGACCTCGCCGAACATCTGTCTGCGCGCTACCGGGTGCTGGCGGCGGATATTCGGGGGCGGGGCAAATCCGACCGGGACCGCCGACCTGCCCGCTATACGCCCGCGGTTTACGTACGTGATGCCTGGCGCCTGCTGGATCAGGCCGGCGTGGATCGCTTCACACTGATCGGTACATCATTGGGCGGCCTGATGGGCATGATCATGGCCAATCAGCAGGCCGGCAGATTGCGCGGCCTGGTGCTGAACGACATTGGTCCCGAAGTGCCGCCCGCGGCGACCGCCCGCATTCTGGAATACGCCGGGCGAACGCCCCCCGCGGCCGACTGGGCCGAAGCCGCCCGGCAGTCGCGACAAGCTTACGAACTGGCGCTACCCGACCTGCCAGACTCGTTCTGGGACGACTATGCGCGCCAGGGTTGGCGTGAGAATTCCGCGGGCCGGCCGGAGCCGGACGTGGATCCGGCGGTGGGTGACGTGCTGCGCAATCCACCGCTGGCGGCCCGTGCCATTCAGTGCTTATACCGGCGTGGGCTGGTGCGGCGGGTCGGCGGGGTGCCGCTGAATCTGTGGGAGGCCTTCCGCGCGGTGACCATGCCCTGCCTGGTGATACACGGTAAATTATCGGACGTGCTGACCCCGGACATCATCGACCGCATGCGGGCAATAAAGCCCGTTCTCGAAGCGGTGGATGTGCCGCATCGCGGGCACACGCCGCTGCTGGACGAACCGGTGGCGCGCGGAGCGATCGACAGCTTTCTGGCACGGGTGCACGAGACCTGATTCCGTTTCGCGTCGGGGTCGCCCCGAAAATCTGCTCAGGTCGATTCTTCACCGCGATCGGGTGCAATGTAGTGTTCGATGACCGGTTCCGTACCCGGTTTCAACTGGGCGTGCAGCCGGTCGCGCAACTCCCGGTCCGCGCCGGTCACCCGCTCGTGCTGACGCAGGTGCTCCAGCCACGATTCCCCCATGAAGTATTCCATGAAGAGATGGGGATGCTCGGTGTCTTCCACGATGCCCCAGCCGAAAGCGCCGTCGCGCTGCCGCCGCCGGCCCGTTTCGCGGATGCAGCGTAAAAAAGCACCCCGCTTGTCCGGGTCCACCTGGTACCGCACGGTAACCATCACGGGTCCCCGGTCAGGCCGGATACCCCCGTGGACATTGGGTTCCGGCCAGTGCATGGACGGGCTGAGGTCGATGTCCTCGACGCCACTGACCGGCCAGCGGCGGGTCAATGCCGCGGCCGCCATGGCGCCGGCGGCCGCCAGGGTCAAAGCCAGCGGAATACTGCTGGCCTGGGCAACGGCGCCCCAGCCCAGGCTACCCAGTGCCATTGATCCCATGAAGGTGGCCATGAACACGGCCAGGCCACGCGACCGGACCCAGTCCGGAAGCGCAAGTTGAGCGGAGACCTGCAGCGAGGACAGCACTGCGATCCAGGCAATGCCGCTGGCGAACATCGCCGGGACCAGTGCCGGCAGACGGGTCAGCCAGGCCAGGGCCAGCATGGATGACGCATACAGCAGCGTGCCGGCCGTGATCAGCCCGTCCCGGCTTAATGACCGTCGCAGCCGCGGTAGCAACAGAGCGCCGGCGACGGCGCCGGCGCCGATCGAAGCCACCAGAATGCCGAACGTATCGGGGCCCCCACCGACCCGCACGCGGGCGATCAGCGGCAACAGCGCCCAACTCGCACTGGCAAACACGAAGAACCCCATGCCGCGGAATATCGCCCCGTGCAGCGGACCGTGGTGACGCGCGAAGCGCCAGCCGGTTCGCAGCGCGGAAAGAAAACGCTCGCCCGGCAGGCTCGAGGCCTGTACGTCACGCCGCCAGCGATACAGCACCACCATGACGGCGAAGAACGAGACCGCGTTCAGCAGGAAAACCACCCCGGTGCCGGCCAGGGACACAATGATGCCGGCCACCGCGGGACCGATCGCGCGGGCCACGTTCATGCCCATGCTGTTGAGCGCGATCGCGTTCTGCAATTCGACCCGTGGAACGATTTCCGGAGTGACCGCGGCCCAGGCCGGCATCATCATGGCGACCCCGATGCCCATCGCGAATGTGAGCATCACCAGCATCCAGGCCGTGGTGATGCCGGTTACGGTCAGGACCCCGAGTACGGTGGCGACCGCGGCGAGCCAGAGTTGCACGAACAGCAGGTAGCGGCGGCGGTCGATGATGTCGGCCAGCGCTCCGGAGGGCAGGGCCAGCAACAGCAGCGGAAGCGTGGTCGCGGTCTGAACCAGGGCCACCATGACCGGGGTGGGCGACAGTGAAGTCATCAGCCAGCCGGCGCCGATTTCGTGCATCCAGGTGCCGATGCTGGATGCGATGGTGGCCAGCCACAAGGCACGGAACAGGGGGATGCGCAACGGGCTCCAGGCCGTGGTGCGCGCCGGCATTTCCTGTTGGGCGGATGCGGTGTCGTTCACGGACGAACGGCCCGTGAAGGGGTTGCGGGCCGTTTTTCCGCTACCGGCGCCAGTGCCTGTGCCAGGCGGGGCAGGCAGGTGGAGGCATTCTCTTCCAGCCAGACCCCGCGGTCATGCGCGCGAACGGCCGGCGTGAACGCCGAGGCTTCCGGATTGACTTCGATGACGGCCAGGTTCCGCCGCAGCGCGGTACGTACCATCATCAGCGGCAGGGTGGTGGCGCCCGAGGTGCCGACCACCAGCAGCAGATGGGCGTTGGCGACGCGGTCCAGAGCCGTTTCCGAGCGGTAAAGATTCTCGTCATAGCATTCGTCGAACCACAGCACGTGAGGCC
The DNA here is from genome assembly GCF_037892215.1 of Elongatibacter sediminis. Lineage (NCBI taxonomy): Bacteria > Pseudomonadati > Pseudomonadota > Gammaproteobacteria > Chromatiales > Wenzhouxiangellaceae > Elongatibacter > Elongatibacter sediminis. The sequence goes on from NZ_JAZHOG010000004.1 coordinate 26,938, forward strand.
GGGCCATCGCGCCACAGCGGGGGCACTTCAGGCGTGACCATGCATCGTCTGTCAGCGGTTCGGTCCGATCCGCCAGCACCTGGTCGTCACCCAGGGGAAAGTGCTCCGGGCCGCAGGGCAGGGTGCAGCGCATGCGGTGCAGGCTGCCGTGGATTTCGATCATCGCGTCCGGATCGATGCCGCTGCGCAGGTGCAGGCCGTCAACGTTCTGGGTCACCAGCGTGAAGCGGTCCGGGCCCAGCCGGCGGGCCAGATCGGCCAGCGCCGCATGCCCGGCATTGGGCCGCGCTTTCAGACAGCCGCAGCGGCGGTAGAAATACCAGTGCCAGATGTCGCGCGGCATGGCCTGGAATGCGCGCAGGGTGGCCAGGTCCTGCGGACGGTAGTCCCGCGAACCGGTGGTCCACAAGCCGTCCTTGCCCCGGTAGGTCGGGATACCGCTTTCGGCGGATATGCCGGCTCCGGTGAGTACCGCGATACGCCAGTCCGGCGGCAGGTTCAGTGATTCCGGTGTCGGCGCGCGTTCGGTCACAGTGGGTTCGGGTGGCGGTCAGGCGCCCATCACGGACTTGGTTTCGAGAAACTCCTCGATACCGTGACCACCCCATTCGCGGCCGTTGCCGGACTGCTTGTAGCCACCGAACGGTGCCTGCGAATCCAGGCTGGCGCCATTGATGTGGACCATGCCGGTGCGCAGACGGCGCGCAACGTCCAGTGCGGCCTCGCGGCTGCCGCCCCAGACGTAGCCGGACAACCCGTAAACGGTATCGTTGGCGATACGGACCGCTTCGTCGACCGTTTCGTAGGGGATCAGGACCAGCACCGGACCGAATATTTCCTCGCGCGCGATCGTCATGTCGTTGTTCACGTCGGCGAAGACGGTCGGCCGGGCGTAGTAGCCGCGCTCCAGTCCGTCAGGACGGCCGGGACCTCCAGCCACCACCCGGGCGCCCTCTTCGATGCCGGCCTCGATCAGGCCCTGCACCTTGTCGAACTGGGCCTCGCTGACCAGCGGGCCCATGTGGGTTTTTTCATCGGCCGGATCGCCAACGACGGTCTGATCGGCCACCGCGGCGGCAATCCGCACCGCTTCTTCGTAGCGGCTGGCCGGCAGCAGCATGCGGGTGGGTGCATTGCAGGACTGGCCGGTATTCATCATGACGGCGCGAACGCCGTCGGTCACCGCTTCCTCAAGCGGAGCGTCTTCGAGAATGATGTTGGCCGACTTGCCGCCCAGTTCCTGGGCGACCCGTTTGACCGTGTCGGCGGCGGCCTTGGCCACCAGGACGCCGGCCCGGGTGGAGCCGGTGAATGACATCATGTCGACGTCCGGGTGGGCGGACAGCGGCGCACCCACGCCCGGGCCGTCGCCGTGGACCAGGTTGAAGACACCGGGCGGAACGCCGGCGGCATCCAGTACCTCGGCCAGGATGGTGGCGTCCACCGGTGCGATCTCGCTGGGCTTGAGAATCATCGTGCACCCGGCGGCCAGTGCGGGCGCCACCTTGACGGCGGTCTGGTTGATGGGCCAGTTCCACGGCGTGATCAGGCCACACACGCCGATCGGCTCCCGATAAATCATCGAATCGCCAACTTTTTCGTGGAATTCGAGGTTTTTCAGCGCTTCCAGAGCGGCGCCGAAATGCTGCAGTCCCGAACCCGCCTGTGCCGTCCGCGCCAGCCGGATCGGTGCCCCCATTTCCTCGGAAATGGCCCGGGCGATGTCGTCGTGCCGCGCCTTCAGGCCCTCAACGATCCGCTCGAGCAGTTCGATGCGCTGCTCGACCGTCCAGGCGGCAAACGCGGGAAAAGCCGCGCGTGCCGCGCCGACAGCGCGGTTGACGTCTTCGGCGGTGCCGAAGACCACCCGGCCCACGGATTCGGTGGTGGCCGGATTGATAATGTCGTGAGTCTCGCCGGAGTCGGACTCGACCCACTGGCCATTGATGAAGTGTCGGCTGCAGTCGTACATGGGTGCTCCTCGCAGATGCATTCCGGAAAACCGCCAAAGGGCCATCAGACCCCGTCAGTATCTGAGGATGGGGGCGGTACCCGCCGGTGTCCAGTGCCGCCGGACCACAATTCGTGGATCAGCGGAATCAGGGCCAGGGTCAGGGTTTCGGCGTAAACGCTTTCCCGGGTCAGGCGCTGGCCGGTCAGCAGGCCGAAGGCCCCGCTGCCCTGCTTGCTGTTGGTGGTGCCGAACACGGCATCGTTGGCGTCGCCCAGTTCCATGCCCGAGGCAATGAGATCCGCGATTGCCGGTGGGAGTGGCAGGGTGGGCGTGCGGGCGTTGCCGCTGGCGCCGTCCGCACGGATCACCGTCATCCAGGCCGAGGCGTAGAGTGCATCGCCCAGGGATTCCAGGCCGCCTTCGAGTCCGACCCAGTAGTCCGCATCGGGCATGGCGTCGCGGGCGGCCGCGGCCCGGTTCCGCGCCCCCCGACGGGTTTCCTGGTCGCTCATCGGTTGTTCGCTGACACCCGAGGCGACGGATACCGCCTGCAACTCCAGGGCCGAGCCTGCGAAGCACCGGCCGAACGCGAGCTCGACCGCGCGCAGCTTGACCGGATTGTTCGAGGCGACGACGATGCGCATGGTGCCGGGTTCCTGATGCGGCGCGTCATGATAACCGGGGCGGGCGCCGCGATGCAGCCCCCGGAATTTCATGCCATCATGAATTGGATCGGCCGGGTGACCGGTGACATCCGAAACGCGGAGGAGAATACATGCTGGGATTGATGCAGGACTGGCCATTACTCGTTTCCAGAATTCTCGACCACGCCGCACTCAATCACGGTGAACGTGAAATCGTGACCCGATCCGTCGAGGGGCCGATCCGGCGCTACACCCTGGCCGACCTGCGGCGACGCAGCCTGCGGGTCGCCAAGGCACTGGAGCGGGACGGCGTCGAGTCCGGCGATCGAATCGCCACCATGGCCTGGAACACCGACCGGCACGTGGAAGCGTGGTTCGGGATCATGGGCATGGGCGCGGTCTGCCATACCCTCAATCCGAGACTGTTCGCCGACCAGCTCGTCTACATCGTCAATCACGCCGAAGACCGGATCGTTTTCGTCGATCTCACCTTCGTGCCGGTGCTGCAGGCCGTTGCCGACCAACTGCCCACAGTGGAGAAATACATCGTCCTCACAGACGCGGAGCACATGCCCGAAACGCCGCTCAGGGGCGCCGTGGACATGGAGACCTGGCTTGAGGGTGTGGATGAAGACTACGCCTGGAAACAATTCGATGAGAATACCGCGGCGGCACTGTGCTACACCTCGGGCACCACGGGTCATCCCAAGGGCGTGCTGTATTCGCACCGGTCCAACGTGCTGCACGGCATGATGTGCAACCAGCCCGACGTGCTGGGACTCACCTCGCTGGACACCATTCTTCCGGTGGTGCCGATGTTTCACGCCAACGCCTGGGCGATCGCCTATTCCGCGCCGGCCGCTGGCGCCAAGATGGTGTTGCCGGGCGCGGGCATGGACGGGGCCAGCCTGTACGAGTTGCTGGATACCGAACAGGTCACCAATTCGGCGGCGGTACCGACCGTGTGGCTCGGCCTGTTGCAGTACCTTGACCAGGAACAGAAGAAACTGCCCTACCTCAATCGGCTGCTGATCGGTGGCGCGGCCTGTCCGCCCGTACTGATTCGCCGCTTCGAGGAGGATTTCGGCGTTGAAGTCTGCCACGGCTGGGGCATGACCGAAATGTCGCCGGTGGGCACCACCGGAAAAATGAAGCAGGCGACGATGGGCCTCGATCACGAGGCCCAGCTGAAGCTCAAGGAAAAACAGGGCCGCACACCATTCATGGTGGAAATGAAGGTCGTCGACAGTGACGGTGCGGAACAGCCGCGTGACGGCGAGAGTTTCGGTCACCTGCTGGTCCGGGGCCCGGCCATCGCATCGGCGTACTTCCGCCACGACGAGGATATCCTGGATGCCGATGGCTGGTTCGATACCGGCGACATCGCCACCATTGATGAACTCGGGTACATGCAAATCACCGACCGCGACAAGGACGTCATCAAGTCCGGCGGCGAGTGGATTTCGTCCATCGAGGTCGAAAACGTCGCCGTGGGCTGCCCCGGCGTCGCCGAAGCGGCGGTCATCGGCCTGCCGCATCCGAAGTGGAGCGAACGGCCACTGCTGATCATTGTGCGTGAGCCCGGCTCCGAAGTCGGCAAGGATGAGGTGCTGGCGTACCTGGATGGCAAAATCGCCAACTGGTGGATGCCGGACGACGTGGCATTCGTCGACGAGATTCCGCACACGGCGACCGGTAAAATCAGCAAGCTGGACCTGCGTCGGCAATTCGCGGACTTCAAACTGGGCTGAACGGTGGAAACGACAGAAGAAATGCTGAAAAAGACCGTCGCAACGGTCATCGGCGAAAATGCCGGCCGAATCGGTGCATTGCTGCCGGTGCTCCACGGTGTCCAGGAGCGCCTGGGGCATGTTCCGGCGGAAGCCGTGCCACTGATCGCCCGCGCCCTGAACCGGTCGCGTGCCGAGGTTCACGGCGTGATGCATTTCTATCATGACTTTCGCGATCAACCGGCCGGCCGCCACGTGGTCCAGCTATGCCGTGCCGAAGCCTGTCAGGCCATGGGTTCGTCCGAACTGGAACGGCATGCCAGGGCTCGGCTGGGAATCGATTACGGTGAAACCACGCCGGATGGTCGTTTCAGCCTGGAACCGGTTTACTGTCTCGGCAACTGTGCCTGCACTCCTTCGATACGGATCGGTGACGCCATACACGCTCGCGTGACACCGGAACGGTTCGACGCGTTGATCGCGGAACTGGAGAACGCCGCCCCGTGACGCCGCGAATTTTCATTCCCCTGGACACCACCACGCGAGCACTGGACGGCGAAGCGGTGGCCTCGGCGGTGGCCGACGAAGCGGGCCGGCGCGGTATCGAAGTGAACATCGTACGCAACGGCTCGCGCGGTGCGTTCTGGCTCGAACCGATGCTGGAGTTCGAGGACGCGAACGGACGCCGCGCCTTCGGCCCGGTCGCGCCCGGTGACGTGGCGTCGCTGTTCGATGCCGGTTTTCCCGCGGCGAACGGCCATCCGCTGGCCCTGGGTCCCGCCGAGGATATTCCCTGGCTGGCGCGCCAGCAGCGGCTGACATTCGCTCGTGCCGGCCTGGCCGACCCCTTGTCGCTGGCGGATTATCGGGACCTGGGCGGCTTCGACGGCCTGGAGCGGGCGCTGGCCATGACCCCGCAGGCGATTGTCGATGCCGTCAAGGAGTCCGGGCTGCGCGGGCGGGGCGGAGCGGCCTTTCCGACCGGCATCAAGTGGCAGACCGCGCTGGATACCGAAGCGGACCAGAAGTACATCGTCTGCAACGCGGATGAGGGCGATTCCGGCACGTTCGCAGATCGCCTGCTGATGGAAGCGGACCCCTTCCAGCTTATCGAAAGCATGATCATCGCCGGTCTGGCGGTCGGGGCCACCGAAGGATTCATTTATCTGCGTTCGGAATACCCGGTGGCGCGCGAAGTGCTCACCGAGGCGATCGCGCGGGCTGAAGCCGCCGGTTGGCTGGGCTCCGACATCGCCGGCAGTGGCAAGGCTTTCCGGCTGGAGTTGCGGATCGGCGCCGGCGCGTACATCTGCGGTGAGGAAACATCCCTGCTCGACAGCCTGGAAGGCAAGCGCGGACTGGTGCGGTTCAAGCCGCCGCTGCCCGCGATTAAAGGTCTGTTGGGCAAGCCCACGGTCATCAACAACGTGTTGTCCCTGGCTGCGGTCACGACGATTCTGGCGCACGGTGCGGAATACTACCGGGAGTTCGGCGCCGGACGTTCCCGCGGCACCCTGACGGTTCAGCTGGCGGGAAATATCGCGCGCGGTGGTCTGATCGAGCTGGCTTTCGGCCATACGCTGCGCGAGCTCATCGAGGAGTTCGGCGGCGGAACGGCCACCGGACGCCCGCTGCGGGCCGTTCAGGTGGGTGGCCCGCTCGGAGCCTACCTGCCGGCAGCCCTGCTGGATACCCCGCTGGACTACGAGGCACTGGCCGCAGCCGGCGGCATGCTGGGCCACGGTGGCATCGTGGTGTTCGACGATTCGGTCGACATGGCGCGGCAGGCCCGTTTCGCAATGGAATTCTGCGCGGTGGAGTCCTGCGGTAAATGCACGCCCTGCCGGGTGGGTTCGGTGCGCGGGGTGGAGGTGATCGACCGCATCGTCGCCAATGTGAATCGCGCCGGGAACCGCGAACTGCTCGACGAGCTCTGTGAAACCATGATCCACGGATCGCTCTGCGCCATGGGCGGCCTGACGCCGCACCCGGTGCGTAGCGCGCTGCAGCACTTTTCCGAGGACTTCGAACGCTGACGGTCCGGTGAGCGGCCAGACCGGTACCTGGGTCATGTGAGACGCGAATTCATGGCATTCCGGGGGGCGGCGGCTTAGACATTCCGCGGGTTTCCCGTAATAATCAGGACATGGACCTGCCTGTCGATACCCGCACTTCCACGGATATGGGTACGCCCGTGCCGATCACCATCGGACAGCCCGTGACCCTTTCCGTGAACGGCCGGGACGTGACCGTGCCCCGGGGCACATCGGTCATGCGGGCCGCAGCCGTGGCTGGCGCCACGGTACCGAAACTCTGCGCCACCGATTCTCTCGATGCTTTCGGGTCCTGCCGGGTGTGCCTGGTCGAGATCGAAGGGCGCAAGGGCTATCCGGCCTCGTGCACCACCGAAGCCGAGGACGGCATGGCGGTGAAGACCGAGTCGGAAAAGTTGGGCATGCTGCGCCGCAACATCGTCGAACTGTACCTGTCAGACCATCCCGAAGACTGCCGGCCCGACGGTGAGTGCGCCTTGCACGACATGGCCGAATCCATGGGCATCGATGCGCCGCGCTATGGCCGCGGCGGCGCCGGGCACCTGGACCTGCCCCGGGACGACTCCAACCCGTATTTCACGTTCGACCCGGCCGCCTGCATTGTCTGCTACCGCTGCGTGCGTGCCTGCGACGACATCCAGGGCACCTTCGCCCTGACGGTCGAGGGCCGTGGTTTCGAATCCGTCGTCACGGCCGGTCAGGCCGAGGTTTTCATGGATTCCGAGTGCGTGTCCTGCGGCGCCTGCGTCAATGCCTGTCCCACCACGGCCCTGGTGGAAAACGACATCATCGAGCACGGTCTGCCGGAACGTTCCGTGACGACGACCTGTGCCTACTGCGGGGTGGGTTGTTCGTTTCACGCCGAAATCCGGGACGACCGGGTCGTGCGCATGACCCCGAACAAGGACGGCAGCGCCAACGAGGGGCACGCCTGTATCAAGGGCCGCTTCGCCTACGGCTACGCGACCCACGCGGATCGCATCACCACTCCCATGATCCGCGATTCCATCGACCATCCCTGGCGCGAAGTTTCGTGGGAAGAAGCCATCGCCTACGCTGCGCGGCGCCTGCGCGACATCCAGCGCCAATACGGGCCGGACAGTATCGGCGGGATCACCTCGTCGCGCTGCACCAACGAGGAAACCTATCTGGTCCAGAAACTGGTGCGTGCGGCCTTCGGCAACAACAACGTCGATACCTGCGCCCGGGTCTGCCATTCGCCGACGGGCTATGGCCTGAAAACCACGCTGGGTGAGTCGGCCGGTACCCAGTCCTTCAAATCGGTGGAGCGCTCCGACGTGATCCTGGTTATGGGCGCCAATCCCACCGACGCGCACCCGGTGTTCGCCTCGCGCCTGAAACGCCGGTTGCGCGAAGGTGCGAAGCTGATCGTGATCGACCCCCGCCGCATCGATCTCGTGGCCGGCCCGCACGTTCGCGCCACTCACCACCTGCCGGTGCGCCCGGGCGGCAACGTCGCCTGCATCAACGCGATGGCGCATACCATCGTCGAAGAAGGCCTGGAGGCGAAAGCTTATATCGGCGAGCGGTGCGAGCGGGAAGCCTACGAGAAATGGCGGGCCTTCATCCTGCGCGAAGAAAATTCACCGGAGTCGACCGAGGAGGCTACCGGCATTCCGGCAGCCGAACTGCGTGCCGCCGCGCGGCTGTTCGCGGCCGGACCGAATTCGGCGATTTATTACGGCCTCGGTGTCAGCGAACACAGCCAGGGCTCCACCACGGTCATGGGGATCGCCAACCTGGCGATGCTGACCGGCAACCTGGGGCGTGAAGGGGTGGGCGTCAATCCGTTGCGCGGACAGAACAACGTTCAGGGTTCGTGCGACATGGGTTCCTTCCCCCACGAATTGCCCGGCTACCGGCACGTGTCGGATCCTGGAGTACGCGGACTGTTCGAGCAGGAATGGCAGGTTGAGCTGCAGGCGGAGCCGGGCCTGAGGATCCCCAACATGTTCGACGCGTCCATTTCCGGACGCTTCAAGGGCCTGTACTGCCAGGGCGAGGACGTTGCCCAGTCGGACCCGGACATCCAGCATGTGGAACATGCGCTGCGTTCGCTGGAATGTCTCATCGTGCAGGATCTGTTCCTGAACGAAACGGCCCGGTTCGCCCACGTGTTCCTGCCGGGATCTTCCTTCCTGGAAAAGAACGGCACCTTCACCAATGCCGAGCGCCGGATCTCGCCGGTACGCAAGGCGGTCGAGCCGATGGCGACCTACGAGGACTGGGAAGTCACCCAACTGCTGAGCAACGCCCTGGGCTACGCAATGAATTATTCGCATCCGTCCGAAATCATGGATGAGATCGGCCGGCTTACCCCCACCTTCGCCGGTGTGACCTATCAGAAAATCGATGAACTGGGCAGTATCCAGTGGCCGTGCAACGAGGCTGCGCCCGAGGGCACGCCGACCATGCACGTGGATGAATTCGTGCGTGGCAAGGGGTATTTCGCGATCACCGGATTCGTGCCGACCGACGAGCGCAGCAGCCGCAAGTATCCGCTGTTGCTGACCACCGGTCGCATCCTGTCCCAGTACAACGTAGGCGCGCAGACGCGGCGGACCGAGAATTCACGGTTCTACGCCGAAGACGTGCTCGAGATCCACCCCTTCGACGCGGAAGCCCGTGGCATCTCGGAAGGTGACTGGTGTGGTATTTCCAGCCGGGCCGGTGACACGGTGTTGCGTGCCTTGCTGACCGACCGGGTTCAGCCCGGGGTCGTGTACACGACGTTTCATTTTCCGTTCAGCGGTGCCAACGTGATCACCACGGATAATTCCGACTGGGCGACCAATTGCCCGGAGTACAAGGTCACCGCGGTTCAGGTGGCAAAAGTGTCGGAACGCTCGGACTGGCAGAAACAGTATCGCGCTTTCGCCGACCGGCAGGAGGAACTTCTCGACAAGGCCCGGGCCTGATGCGGGGCGGTCGGGATGAGCGACTGACATGACTACTTCGCGCGTTGTTGCCGTGCGCAACTGGAAACCGGCCGAGCACACGGGTGGCACCGATCATATCGCGGTCGAAACCCCGGTGGCGCTGACGTACAACCGCCAGCCTCACGTGGTCATGATGGTCACGCCGGCCGACCTCGAGGACTTCGCCCTTGGCTTCAGCCTGACCGAAGGTCTCATTGGGGCGCCCGATGACCTGCTGGCGGTTCGCGTTATTCCCCGCGAGGGCGGAATCGAAGTGGCGATGAGCATCACCGAGCCTTGGTTCGACCGGTTGGCCACCCAGCGCCGTAACCTGACCGGCCGAACGGGCTGTGGATTGTGTGGCGCGGAGCGGATCGAGCAGGCGTTGCGTTATCCGGAGCCGGTGGGTGACCGGGTTCGGGTGACCCATGCGGCGGTGCAGCAGGCGCTGGCGACGATGCGTGAACATCAGCCCCTGCAGGGCGTGACGGGCGCGACACACGGCGCGGCCTGGTGCGATTTGCAGGGAAACATTGGCCTGCTGCGCGAAGACGTGGGCCGGCACAACGCGCTGGACAAACTGATCGGGGCGCTGGCACGCCAGGGATTTGATCCGCAAAACGGTTTCGTTCTGGTGTCCAGCCGGGCCAGCTATGAAATGGTCTACAAGGCGGCCGCGGTCGGCATGGAACTCATCGTCGCGGTATCGGCGCCCACCACGCTGGCGATCGAGTTCGCCGAACGTGCCGGCGTGACCCTGGTGGGCTTCGGGCGGCCGGGACGCCACAACGTTTATACCTTCGAACAGCGCATCACGGATTGAATCCATGGATGAATCGGAACACCTGATCAGCATGGCGAACCAGATCGCGGCCAATTTTCGGTTTCACGACGATTGCGTGGAACGGATCGCGGACCATATCCGGCGTTTCTGGGCGCCTTCGATGCGTCAAATGTTACTGGAGCGGGTCGATTCACAGGCTCCGAAACTGGATGCCGCGGTGGTCGAGGCCGTGCGCGAGTTGCGCGACTGACCGGAGGTGCCGGCGATTTCAACCTTGTCAGGAGTCATTCTTGCCGGCGGGCGCGCCCGGCGGATGGGCGGATGCGGCAAGGCCCTGTTGTCGCTGTCCGGAAAGCCGCTGCTCGGCCACGTGATCGAGCGGCTGGCGCCGCAGGTCGACGGTCTGGTGTTGTCGGTGGAATGCCGTGACGAGAACCTGGAGCGGTTCGGGCTCGAACAGGTTCCCGATCCGAATCCCGGGGGCGGCGGTCCTCTGGGCGGACTGCTGGCCGCGTTGAGCTGCCTGCCCGAAGGATCCGACTGGTTGCTGCTGGCGCCGTGCGATGCGCCCTTTCTGCCGCCGGACCTGGGCAGCCGGTTGCTGCGCTCCGCCGTCGAGCAGAGCAGGCCGGGTGCGTTGGCTCGCTATCAGGGCGAACTGCAACCGACCTTTTCCCTGTGGCACCGAAGCCTGGAGCCGGAGATTCGGCGCGCCGTGGTGGAGCGGGGACTGGGCGGGTTCAAACAGTTTCTGGACTTGGTGCCACTGCCGGCGGTCGATTGGCCGGAGTCGGACCCGCCGCCATTTTTCAATATCAACACACCGGAAGCGCTGGAACGGGCCGAGGCCTTGCTCCGCCGCCATTCGGACCGCATGTGAAAGGGAATACCTCCCGATCGAGGAACTGATGATGTCCGTTGCCGCCGAATTCACCCCGCTCAACATCGCCGTGCTGACCCTTTCGGACACTCGCACGCCGGAAACCGACACGTCCGGCGACGCGCTGGTCGAGTTGCTGACCGATGCCGGTCATCAACTGGCGGCGCGCGAGCTGATTCCGGATGACGTGTACCGGATGCGTGCCGTGGTTTCGCAATGGATCGCCGACCCCGGTATCCATGCCATCATCAGCACTGGTGGCACCGGGCTGACCGGCAGGGACTCCACACCCGAGGCTCTGATCCCGCTTTTTGATCGTGTTATCGACGGGTTCGGTGAGACCTTCCGCCAGGTGTCCTACGAAGAGATCGGCTCGTCGACCGTGCAGTCGCGTGCGGTCGCCGGTCTGGCCAACCGGACCGTGGTGTTCTGTCTGCCGGGTTCGACCGGCGCCTGTCGCACCGGCTGGAACCGGATACTGGCCGAACAACTCGATTCCCGGCACCGGCCCTGCAATTTTGTGGGTGTTACCGGTGCCGGCAGCGGTCACCAGGTTCACGGGCAGCACGGCAATGGGTAAGCCACGGTGAGCATGCTGCAGGTTCAGGAGGCCATCGAACGGCTGTTGTCGGCATCGTTCGAGGGACCGGAGTGCGAGCGGATCGATTTGCTGCAGGCCACCGGCCGGGTGCTGGCCGAAGACGTGGTCGCGGTACTGAACGTCCCGCCCGCGGACAACAGCGCCATGGACGGTTACGCCGTTCGCGTGGAAGACGCCCGTGCGGCGGGAGGAACCCTGCCGGTCAGTACCCGCGTCCCGGCCGGACAAGCGCCGTCACCGCTGAAGCCCGGAACGGCCGCGCGCATCTTCACCGGCGCCGAGATTCCACCGGGTGCCGACGCTGTTGTCATGCAGGAAAACTGCGACGCCGAAGACGGAAACGTGATCATTCGCCAGATGCCGGAGCCCGGACAGAACATCAGGCCGCGGGCGCAGGACATCGCGGCCGGAGATGCCCTGTTGCCGGCCGGCCACCGGCTGCGGCCCCAGGACATGGGTCTGCTCGCATCCCAGGGTCTCGGCACGATCAATGTCTACCGGCGCGTGCGCGCCGCCGTTCTGTCCACCGGTGATGAACTCGTCGAGCCCGGGAAGCCGGTCGGGCCGGGCCAGATCTACAACTCCAACCGCTATACCATGACCGGCCTGCTGCAGGACTGGGGCATGGACGTCGTGGACCTGGGGGTGGCGCCCGATGATCCGGCCCGCATCGAAGCCCTGTTCCGCGAGGCCGCCGAAGCGGCGGATGTTCTGGTCTGTTCCGGCGGCGTCTCCGTCGGTGAAGAAGACCATGTCAAGCCGGTCGTCGAGAAACTCGGTTCGCTGGATCTGTGGCGCATTGCCATCAAACCGGGCAAACCGTTCGCATTCGGCTCGGTGTGCGGCAAGCCCTTCATCGGCCTGCCCGGCAATCCGGTCTCCGGATTCGTAACCCTGCTGATCATTGGCCGGCCATTTCTGTTTCGAATGCAGGGCATGGCGGCTTCGCCACCGATCCCGGCCTGGCTGCCTGCGCGGTTCAACACCCCCGGTTCCTCCCGTGAGGGCTATCTGCGTGCCCGTTACACGGATGGCGGGGTGGAACTGTTCGGCAATCAGAGCAGCGGTGTGCTGATGTCGACCAGTCGCAGCGACGGTCTGGTCCGCCAGCCGGTCGATACCGACATCGCTGAGGGTGACCGGGTCGAATTCCTGCCTTACGCGTCGTTCAACTGATCCGGCGCCCGGTGCAGAGATTGCACGCCGGAATGACGGCGTTCACCGCGGCGCTGTCAATCCGGTGCGGCGCCTTCCTGTGGCGGCGGGGGTAGAAAGGCGAACAGTATCGCGGCCAGTATCGAGCCCATCGACAGCAGCACCGCCACGGTCGACAAGGTGAAATTGGCCTGGAACAGGAAGCCGGCGATCACCGGACCGACCACGGATCCGCCTCTGCCCACCCCGATTCCGAAACCGGTGCCGCTGGCCCGCAGCGCGGTCGGGAAAGAGCGCGCGAGCAGGGCATAGGTTCCGACCACGGCCGCGTTGGTGGTGAAACCGGCGATCGCGCCGATCAGGGACAGGGTGGCGAGTTCCTCGTGCCCCTGTCCAAACCAGGCCACGCAGCCGGCGGCGAGGATCAGCGAGCCGATGACCAGCTTTCTGACGTTGAACCTGAGGGCCAGGAAGCCGATCAGCACGCAGCCAACCGCCCCACCGGCACTGGTCCAGACCAGCACGCTGCCGGCCAGCGAAGGCGCGTAGCCCATGTCGGCGACCAGCTTGGGAATCCACTTGACCAGAAAGTAGAAGGTCATGATGTGACCGAAGTAGCCGGCGGTGAGCAGGATGGTGGTGCGCGCCAGTTTGGGCGAGAACAGGGCGACGATGCCGCCGCGGGCCTGTTCCGTTGTCTCGGGCAGATCCGGCAGGCGGGAGATGACGGCGTGGCCCATGCGCTTGAGGGTCCGGTTGATGCGCTCGACCGCGTTGCCGGGGCGCCGGTGCATCAGGTAGCTGATGGACTCGGGCAACAACCACCAGACCAGCGGAATGAACACGGCCGTGATGCAGCCGCCAAGCACGAACACCGAGCGCCAGTCGAAACTCGCCAGTAGCATCGAGGCGAAGGTGCCGCCGATGAGAATGCCGAACGGGTAGCCGCCGGCCATCAGGATGACCGAGAAGTTGCGCCGCTTCGCGTTGGAGAATTCCGCCGCCATCGCACTGGTCGAGGCCAGCATGCCGCCGATACCCAGCCCGGTTCCGAACCGGTAGATCGACAGGGTGATGACGTTTCCGGCCATCGCGGCCAGAAACATGCCGACCGTCATCAGCCCCAGGCAACCGAGGATGGCCGGACGGCGGCCGAAACGGTCGGCGAGGCCACCGATCAGCACGGATCCGAAGGCCATGCCAATGAGTTCCATGGACAGTACGATGCCCAGCGCGGCGCGGTTGATGCCCCATTCGTCGGCGATACCGGGCGCCGCGAAGCTGATCGACAGTACATCGAAACCGTCGAGTGCGGTCAGCATGATGCACATGGCCACCGCGGCGACTTGCATGCGACTCATCGGCGAACGGTCCAGGATGACGCGCGGATCCTCGTTCATCATGGCGCGATCCGAAGAATTCACGAGTGGTTCCCGGCGGCAGCTTTTGCGGTGCGGCGCCAATGGCGCAGCAGGAATTCCGTATAACCATTGGGTTGCGTGGCGCCTTTGAACACGAGGTCGCAGGCTGCCTTGAACGCGGGTCCGTCGAAATCGGGCGCCATCGGCCGGTAGGCCGGATCACCGGCGTTCTGCCGGTCGACCACGGCCGCCATGCGCCGGAAAACTTCGAGGACCTGCTCCTGGCTGACGATGCCGTGCCGCAGCCAGTTGGCGATGTGCTGCGAGGAAATGCGCAGGGTGGCACGGTCTTCCATCAGGCCGATGTCGTGAATGTCGGGTACCTTGGAGCAACCCACGCCCTGGTCGATCCAGCGCACCACGTAGCCGAGAATGCCCTGGGCATTGTTTTCCAGTTCGCGCCGGATCGCTTCTTCTCCGAAATCGTCATCGTCGGCCAGCGGCGGCGTGAGCAGGTCCGCGAGCCGCGACCGGGCTTGTGGATCGATTTGCTGGTGCACGGCGAACACGTCCACATCGTGGTAGTGCAGCGCATGCAGGGTGGCCGCCGTCGGCGACGGCACCCAGGCGGTCGTGGCGCCGGCCTTCAATTGAGCGCCTTTCTGCTCCAGCATGTCGGCCATGCGGTCGGGGGCGGCCCACATGCCTTTGCCGATCTGGGCCTCCCCGCTGAGACCGCATTGCAGACCGATCTGCACGTTTCGCGCCTCGTATGCGTCAATCCATGCGGTGTGCTTGATGTCGTTCTTGGGGACCATGGGGCCGGCGTGCATGGCGGTATGAATTTCGTCGCCGGTGCGATCGAGAAACCCGGTGTTGATGAAAAACAGCCGGTCGCGGACCGCGTGGATGCAGGCGGCCAGGTTGGCCGAGGTGCGCCGCTCCTCGTCCATGACGCCGATGCGTACCGTGCCTTGTGGCAGGCCGTAGATTTCCTCGATGCGGCTGAACATCGAAGCGACGAATGCAGCCTCTTCGGGCCCGTGCATTTTGGGTTTGACCACGTAGATGGCGTTGCGCCGGCTGTTGCGCAGCCGGCCGGTCTGCTTCAGGTCGTGAATGCCGGCGGCGACGGTCACCATGGCGTCGAGAAATCCCTGCGGGATTTCGTTACCGGCCGCATCGCGAACCGAATCCGTGTACATGTGCAGACCCACGTTGCGCACCAGCAGAAGAGCGCGACCCGGCAGTTCGAAAGACTCGCCGTCGGGAGCGGTGTAGCCACGGTCCGGGGCGGCCTCGCGCGAAACCGTTTGGCCTCCGCGCTGGAAGTCCGCGGTCAGGGTGCCCTGCATCAGGCCCAGCCAGTTGCGGTATACGCCCACCTCGTCTTCGGCGTCGACCACGGCCACCGAATCCTCACAGTCGATGATGGTGCTGAGCGCCGCCTCCAGGTAAACGTCGGCCACGCCGGCGGGATCGGTGCCGCCGACCGGGTGTTCGCGGTCGATGCGGATTTCCACGTGCAGGCCGTGGTGGCGCAGCAGCACGGCCTCGGGTGCCGCGGCAGGGCCGCGGTAACCGGCGAAGGTCTGCGGATCGGACAGAGCCGACGTGCCGTTTGGCAATTCGACCCCAAGGGCTCCGCCGGTCACGGTGTAGGCACGAGCTTCACCATGGCTGCCGTTCGTCAGTGGCGCCACCCGGTCCAGCAGGGCACGGGCCCGCGCGATGACCCGGGCGCCGCGGACGGGGTTGTAGTCGCCGCCGCGCGCCGCGCCGTTTTCCTCGTCGATGGCGTCGGTGCCGTAGAGGGCATCGTACAGGCTGCCCCAGCGGGCATTGGCCGCATTCAGGGCATACCGCGCGTTGCTCGCGGGAACCACCAGTTGCGCTCCGGCCAGGGTGCTGACTTCGGGGTCATTGCCGTCTACCGTGATTTCAAACGATTCCGGTTCCGGCACCAGGTAGCCGGAATCGGTGAGGAACTCCCGCTGGCGGTCCGGATCGCGACCGGCCCCGGGCTCGTCCTTCAACCAGAGGTCGATCTTCTCCTGAAGGTGGTCGCGGATTTCAAGCAATTCGCGATTGCGCGGACCGAACTCCTCGAGCAATGTGGCCAGTCCGCGCCAGAATACGGCCGGCTCTACGCCGGTGCCCGGCAGGGCTTCGTTTTCGACAAAAGTCGCCAGGACCGGTTTGACATCCAGGCCGCAGGTATCAGTCATGGAATTCACTCATTGGGCGGAATGCCTGATTGTGCCGGATTCAGTACGGTTTGCAACGTCGGTCTGCCTGAGGTTCACCCGGGGGTAGACCGACGGGCTGAGCCCTTTCTTGCGCATGACCAGATGCCACAGCAGGATGTTCTCGGTTTCGAACCCGGCCTTGCACGACAGAAAATAGTAATTGAACATGCGCCGGAAACGCTCGTCGAACGGCCGCTCGGCATCGATGGCGGCGATTTTCTCCCAGTTGGCCTCGAAGTTGCGCTGCCATGCGGCAAGAGTGGGTGCGTAATAGTGCCCGCAGTTCTCCCAGTCGTGCACCGTGAACAGGTCTTCGGCGGCAGCGGCGAGCTGGCTCGTCGATGGTGCCATGGAGTTGCGGAATATGTACTTCTCGATCCACGGGTCGACCACGGTCGTGGTATGGCTGTTGCCGATCGTGTGCAGCAGAAAGCTGCCTTCGTCCTTGAGCAGGCGATGGATGATGCCGAACAGTCGGCGGTAATTGCGGTAGCCCACGTGCTCGATCATGCCGATGATGACGATCCGGTCGAAGCGGCGGTCATCGAACAGGCGGTTCAGGTCCCGGTAGTCGGCCTCGATGATATTCACCGGAAGACCGGACGTGTATTTCCTCGCGTAGCTCACCTGTTCCCTGGAAATACTGATGCCGGTCACGCGGCAGCCGCGGGTTTCGGCCGCGTAACGGGCGAAACCGCCCCAGCCGCAACCGATATCCAGCACCTCGTGCCCGGACTCGAGTCCGAGCTTGTCGCAGATCATTTCGAGTTTTTCGACCTCGGCCTCGGCCAGCGTCGAGGCGCGGTTGAAAAAACAGCACGTATACTGGTTGTGGGGGCCGAGGAATTGTTCGTACAGACGGTGATCGAGATCGTAGTGGGTCTCGGCGATGGCCCGGGAGCCGCGGCGCGACTGGAGATTCGTCAGCCGCGACTTCATGTCCAGCCACAGGCGGTTCAGCAGCACCAGCGGACTGCGGGTGGCATCAGAGCGAATCAGGCGCCGGAACAGGGCGTCGATTTCCCCGACATCCCAGTCACCGTCCATGTAAGCTTCACCGAAACCGAGCGAGCCGCCGGTCAGGACCCGGCCATGAAAACGCGGGTGGTTCACCCGGATGTCCCAGGGCCTGGGCCCGTCGATGCTGATACCGGCCCGTGAAAGTACGTCAGTGACCAGGGTTTTCGCCAGCTTGCTCATGTCGTTGTCCCTCGCACCGCGCGCCGGCCGGGAACCGCCGGAGCGACTGCCGGGAAAATTCTAGCCAATCGGGACGAGGAAATCCCGCGGCGACATCGTTTCCCGGGTGGTATATAAAAAAAACAGGACGGCTTGATTTTTTGTTTTAACAAGGTTGTAATAGGTAACAGTCCGGACCATGAGCCGGACACGACAACATATCCTGGAGAGGCACCATGAAGAATCGGTCTGTTCCCGCAGTCGCCGTGATTGCTTCCGCATTGAGCTTTGTTCTCCCCGCGGCAGCCCAGGAATCCGGTCCCACCGAGGATGCAGCACCGGGTGTCCTCGAGGAGGTGTTGGTCACCGCAACCCGTCGCGGTGAAACCGATATCCTGGCGACGCCGATTTCGATCACCGCTCTTTCCGGTGATGAGGTCTCCAAGTATGCCATTCGGGACCTCAATGATATCGCCGTGTCCGTGCCGGGCCTGTCGTCGGGAACGGTGTCGGGATTCAAGTCGGCCCAGTTCGCGATGCGCGGCGTGTCGGAAACGACCATTATCCTGTACAAGGAATCGCCGGTCGGTGTGACCATCGACGAATTCGTCGTGCCGCACATTCAGACCTCCAATCTCGAGATGTTCGACATCGAAGCGATCGAGGTATTGCGCGGTCCGCAGGGGACCCTGTTTGGAAAAAACACCACCGGCGGCGTTATCAATGTGCGCACCAAGAGGCCGGTGCTGGAAGAGAACAGCCTGGATCTGCAGGGACAGATCGGTGACTGGGGGACGCGCAAGGCAAACCTGGCGCTTAACCTGGCGGCTGGCGAGACGCTGGCTTTCCGATTTTCCGGCATGTATCTGAACTCGGATGGTTACTACAAGAACGGAGCGGTCTGGGGTCCCATCGGATCGCCGGTGCCGATCAACTCGACGTTTACCGGGCAGTCCGGCCAGGGTGATGGCCGGGATCTGGGTGGCGATGATGTATTTTCCGGGCGGGCGAAGATGCTGTGGTCGCCCAATGACCGGCTGAATCTGCTGTTCCAGTACGAAATGGTGCGTGACGACGGCGACTCGCCGCCCATCGTGCAGGATTCCCAGGCCGGTTACTTCGTGCCGCTGTGGGGCTTTCCGGTCACCGGAGGCGATCCGCTGGATCGAGCCGGGAATACGCTGCGTGACGATCTCTTCCTGAAGATGACCGAAGGTCACCGGGTCGACATCGATGGTTTCTACCTGAACGGCGACTATGCGTTCAACGAAAATTACACGATGTATTTCAACGCCGGATACCGCGAGCAGGAATCACGTCTGCCCAGTTCCTATGGGGGCGTGGCCGGACCCATATCGATTTTCGACGCGACCCGCGACGACAATCGCGACACCAGCCAGATCGAGGTGCGCATCGGGTCCAACCTGCCGGGTCGTTTCAATTTCACGGCCGGCGCGTTCTACCAGGAGGACGACACGGAATTCTGCGTGGCCCAGGTGGTCGGCTTCCTGGACGGATTTTTCCTCGGCACGCCACCCGACTTTTTCAACACCAACCCCAGAATCCTGTGCAACCGTCAGGATGCCGAGGCGATGGCGTTGTTCGCGGACGGCACATACGATCTGACGGACCGGCTGCACATCACGGCGGGTCTGCGCTTCACCTGGGAGGACAAGGCCTGGGCCGGCCGCCCGATGCGTTTCGCACTCGACGGCGTGCCCCTGGTCGATATCCTCGACGAACCCTTGGATGCGGTCGATTTCGATCGATTCCCGGAAGGGGTCGTGTATAACGACAACGACTGGAGCGAACCGACCTACCGCCTGATCCTGGGCTACGACTTCACCGACGAGGTGTTCGGATTCATCGGATATTCGCGCGGCTTCAAGAGCGGCGGGTACAACGATCAGCTCGGCACCCAGCTCGATCCGATCACCGACCTGGCGGCCGAGCCTACCGAGCCGGAAATCGCCGATTCGTTCGAGGGCGGCATCAAGTCCACGTTCCTGCAGGGTCGCGCCAACGTTTCGTTCAATGCCTTCTACGTCGAGTACACCGACGCCCAGCGCACCTTCAATGTGTCGTTCCCGGGTGGTGGGCAGGAAACACTGTTCTTCAACGCCGCGGAAATGACGGTCAAGGGCATCGAGGCCGAGGGCGCGTTCGCCGTATCGGATAATTTCACTCTGCACTACAACGCATCGTGGATGGATGCCAAGTTCGACAAATTCGAGGCCGACACCAATTTCGATGGCGTGATCGACATCAATCTGAGTGGCCAACCGGTGACACGCGCGCCCGAATGGATGGCGGGGATGGATGGAACCTACATCCAGAACCTGGACTGGGGGCAGATCGAATGGAAACTGCGGGTGTCCTACGAGGATGAATCCGTGCAGGCCTATTCCGACGTCGATCCCGCGTTCAACACCCTGCTCGACGAACGTACCCTGGTTGATGCCAGCATCACCTACCGCGATCCGCAGGACCGCTACTACGTGCGCCTGCTGGGCCAGAATCTGACCGACGAGCGTTACAAGACGGGTTCCCTGTCGGTGGCGACCTTGTGGATCATGTCGGCCTACGGACCGCCGCGATACTATGGCCTGGAGTTCGGTGCCCGGTTCGACTGGTAGTCGCGACGGCCGGTTCTTGCGCCGGCTCTCACGCCGGCCCGGCAACCCGTTTCCCGGGCGGTTCTCCGCTCCGGCGCACGGGGGTCCCGGGGAGGTCAGCCCGGTCGAAGCGGGCTGGCCGCGACGCGTTGCCGGCTAAACGTTGTTACCTTCATTGCCCGGATCATTCCTCCCGGGCCGCCGGTCGGCGCTCGACCAGGTTGGTGCTGTCGCAGAAATACACCCGCTCGTCATCCTGGTTGAGCAGGGCGTAACGGTAGACCGCGACACCGCGTTCCGGGTTGGAATCGGACGGCCGCTTGTCCAGGCAGCGCGCGTAGGCGCGTACCGTGTCGCCGGCCTTCAGGGGACGGTTCCACCGCAGCTTGTCCCAGCCGATGCCGCACATCCAGCGAACGTCGCCGAGGATTTCATGATCCAGGATGCGCCAGAGGGCGAGGATGTGGATGCCCGAGGCGACCACCTCGCCGAAGTGGCTGCAGCGCGCCTGTTCCGGGTCCATGTGGAAGTACTGTGGGTCGTAGCGGCTGGCGAAATCGACGATTTCTTCCTGGGTCACCGCGCGCGGTGCAGAGATGAACTCCTCCCCGATGACCAGGTCCTCCCAGTAGCGGTGGGGTTCCGGTGCCGTCACGATGCCGGGGGTGTCGGCAGCTTATGGCGTCCGGCAGTCACTTTTCGCCGTCGAGATAGCGTTGCAGTTCGCGGTGAAAATGGCGCAGGCGTTGTTCCTGCTCACCCCAGATGGCGCCGTTGAATCCCCGCGATCGCACACCACGCTGCACCACGGGCAGCAGTTCGGAATCCTGGTCCAGCACCAGGCCCAGGTGCGGTGGCTCGCCGAGCGGTACGTATTCGGTATCGGGCCGAATCTCGCCGGAGGTGTCGGTGTCTTCCGGCAGGCCCATCCAGCCGGGCGTGCGGTAATCCGGATCATCCACCGGGCGAATCAGGGTCATGGTGTCGTAGAAAAAGCGTTCCGGGTCGGTCGGGTGCGGCATGAAGCGCATCAGAAAGGCCCCTTCGGCATGCAGGCCGATCTGGACGTTGGGAAAGATGCCGGTGGCCCAGCTGTCGGTGAGCTGGTTGTCGGTGAAGCGTTCGTAGCCGAGATCGTAGGTATCCGAGCGTCGCCGCTTGGCCTGCTGGATGGCCCGGCGCACCTCGCGCGCGTCATCCGGATATTCCGACGGGTCCATGCTGGCCTCCGCCATCATGTATTCCAGGCTCGCATTCATGGCCTGGGGGTCCGGCTGGCGCTGTGTTTTGACGCCAATGGGTACGATCATGCGGCTGCCACCGTGCGGGTAGAGGTCCACCTGCACGCCCAGGTCGTCCATCACATCCTGGGTTTCCGGATGCACCGCATGCAGGTGATAGGTTTCGTAGAAGGCGTCGACGCCGGTTTTCCAGTTGGCGGCCCACTCACTGACCACGTGACGCACGCAATACATTTTGTCCAGCTCGTAGGCTTCGAGGTAGCCGTCGGGCAGACCCAGGCGTTCCTCCAGCGGTGGTGCTTCGTCATCCAGATTGATGAAAACCAGGCCGGCATGGGTCTCGCAGCGGATTTCGCCCATGCGCGGGCGGTTTTTCAACAGCGCGGGATTGAAGGTTTCCTCGTCGGTGATGTGGGTGCAGACTCCGTCCAGGCCGTATTGCCAGGAATGAAACGCGCAAGTGAACCGGGCGACGCTGCCCCGGTCGTTGAGAACGAGCTGGTTGCCGCGGTGGGCGCAGACGTTGTAGAAGGCCCGCACCGACCCGTCATCCTGGCGGACGATGACGATGCTCTCGCGGCGCAGCCTGAATACCGAGTAATCGCCCGGCTCCGGGATGTCCGTCTCCACGCCCGCGATCAGCCAGCAGCGGGTCCACAGGTGCTTCCATTCATGTTCCATGAAGGCCGGGTCGTAATAGCGGGAGGGATCGTGGATGTCGAGTCCGTTGTCCACCCAGGGTTGCTTGGCTTCGGGATGACCAGCATTCGCGTCCGGATCGATCCGCCAGGATTCAACGGGATTCTTCCACATCTTTCACACCTCTCTGACAATCATTGCGTGCTGAAGCGGCAGTATTCTTCCTTCTGAACCAGTCCGAATACGAATGAAAGCTTGACCAGGCCGACAATCACCGCCAGGCACAGGCCGAGCTCGAGAATATCCTCTTCGCTGAAATGACACCGCAGTTTTTCATGCAGGGCTTCGGTGAGTTTGCCCTGGTCGTTGTTCAGTGCGATTTCGTCCGCCAGTTCCATGACGGCTGCCTCGTCGTCACCGAAGTCGGAGTAGTCCTGCCGCCACATGGCGTCAATTTGCTCCGGGCTGTAGCCTGTTTCTGCCACTCCCGCCAGGTTCTGCAGATTGCAGGTGCGGCAGCCGTGGTTCATGCTCAGCCGCAACCGGGCCAGTTGCTTGTAGCGTTCGTCGACGCGGCCGTTGAAGAAAATTTCCTGGTAGAACTTCACCATGGTGAAGTCCAGCAGCTCGGGCGCCTTGGCGAAAACCTCCACGAACGTGGCTTCCCCGGTCAGCTCGTTCAATGCATCCCAGGCAAGTCGCACACCTTCCGGCATCTGGTCCGGGGGAACCCGTGATAGCAGTGTGTCAGGCATGTCGATCTCCCTGGAAGCGGTCGGCTCCCGTTCAGTCGGTTTTGAAGTAGTCCGGTTTTCCATCCGGCCACACGGCCCCCCATTGCTGATTGCCGCCGTCAACGACCAGAACTTCGCCGGTGATGAACTTGCCGGATGGCGCTGCCAGGTAGACGGCCGCCTCGGCAATGTCCCAGGCATCTCCGGTGCGCCGCATGGGATTGGAATCCTTGAAACGGTCGGCGGCGCCGTCCGGGTACACTTCGAAACCTTCGGTCTCGATGCTTCCCGGAGAGATGCAGTTCACGCGAATGCCCAGCGGCGCCCATTCGGTGGACAGGGTCTTGCTCAGATAGATGACTCCGGCCCGGGCCGCGCAGGTGTGCGCCACCTGCGGCATGCCGCGCCATACGTTGGCGACGATGTTGATGATGCATCCGGAATCATCGTGGTCCCGCCACAGGCGGGCGGCGTTCTGCATCATGTACCACGAACCGTTCAGGTTGGTGTCGATGACCGCGTGCCAGCCCTTCACCGAAAAATCGATCGCGGCCTGGGGGAATTGCCCTCCGCCGTTGTTGATCAGCACGTCGATACGGCCATGGGTTTCGCGGGTCTCGCGCAGGAATTTCTCCACGGCCTCGGGGTCGCGAATCGTCATGGCTTCGTAGTCGACCCGGCCGCCGAGCCGGTCCTTGACCGACTGCGCCGTCGCGGCCAGCTTGGCTTCGCGTCTTCCGCAGATGACGACCTGGGCACCCAGCCGGGTCATCAGAAAGGTCATCGCCTTGCCGAGGCCGGTACCCCCACCCGATATGACGACGACCTTGCCGTCCAGAAGTCCGGGTGCGAATACCGTGGGGTGACGGGCCAGTTCCTCGTCCGAGAAGCCCCAGTCGGCCGGGTCTTCCGCGGGTCGTGCGCGTTCAGGTGATCCATTCATTTTCTTGGTTTCCCTCATGCGCCCGTCAACCGTCCGCGTGCCCGAATATCGACACGCTGGCCACGTTGCGGTTGGGGACGCCCCCCAGGTTGTGGGTCAGCCCCAGGCGGGGGGCGTCGAGTTGCCGTTCGCCGGCGCGGCCCGACAGTTGCAGGTAGATTTCATAGGCCATGCGAAGTCCGCTGGCTCCGATCGGATGGCCGAAGCACTTCAGGCCACCATCGGTCTGGCAGGGCAAGACTCCGTCGATGTCGTAACGGCCGTCGAGTACGTCGGCGACCGCCCGGCCCGGTTCAGACAATCCGAGATCTTCCATGACCACCAGTTCGGTAATGGAAAAACAGTCGTGGACCTCGAACAGCGACAATTCCTCCAGGGGGCGCGTGATGCCGGCTTCCCGGTAGGCCCGCTCGGCCGCCAGGCGAGTGGTGACGGTATGCGCACCGTCCCATTCATTGCTCGAGAGTTCCCAGCCGTTGCTTGGCGCCAGTTGCAGGGATTTGACCACGACCGGTTCGCGATGACCCATTTTTCGAGCGTTGTCGACCGTCGTCACGACGGCGCACGCGGCGCCGTCGCTGACGCCGCAGCAGTCCAGAACACCCAGCGGCCAGGCCACCATCGGGGCCTCGAGTACCTGCTTTTCGGTGATTTCACGGTGGAGGTGGGCCTTGGGGTTGTGCAGTGCGTTTTGGTGACTCTTCACCGAAATGTGGGCCATCGCACGGCGGATTTCATCCATCGAAATGCCGTGCCGGCGGGCGTAGGCGCTGGCCAGTTGCGCGAATGAGCCCGGCGCCGTCGAAGCCGGTTGCCACAGATCCTCGAACGACCCCCGGGTGCGTTCGGGCAGGCCGGCGTAGCCGGTGTCCTTGAGCTTCTCCATGCCCATGGCCAGCGCAATGTCACAGGCGCCCGCCGCCACCGCGTAAACGGCCCCGCGCAGCGCTTCGGTGCCGGTCGCGCACAGGTTTTCGACCCGGGTCACCGGCACATTGGGCAGTCGCAGGGCCTGGCTCAGCGGCAGGCCGGATTTTCCGGTGCTCTGTTCCTGGAAAAAGACGCCGAGCCAGGCGGCCCCGATCTGTGCAGGTTCGATGCCCGCGTCTTCGCGAGCCTCGTGGAACGCTTCCTGCATCAGTTCTTCCGGCCCGCAGTCCCAGCGTTCGCCAAAGCGGCTGCACCCCATGCCGATGATGGCTACCCGGTCGCGGATTCCTTCAGCCACCGGACTGCTCCCCGGCCAGCGGTACCGGCTTCCAGAAATAGCGCCGAAAGTGCCGGCGGGTATCGATGTCCTTGATGCGGAAGGCCATCCGTACGGACTGACCGGTTTCGATTTCTCCCGGCAGGAAATCGCTGAACTCCATCATCACGTTCGCGCCGTCCGGAAAATGAATGTTGCCGAACATCAGGGGTGGCCGCGGCGAATAAGCCAGCCAATCCTCGGTAAAGGAGTTCACCGTCCCGGTCAGTCCGGCAAGTGACTCGGGTGTCTGCATGCCGTCTGCATGACAGTGCACACAGATGCGGCTTCGCGGAAATTGGAGTTTTCCGCAGGCAACACAGCGGCCGCCGTTGAATCCGGTCAGGTCCGAGTGCCGGCGGTAATGTGCCGAATGCGCGGTGCGTGTGTCGCGTTCACCACGCAGGCCGGTCTCCACCGGCAGAAGACCCCTCAGCGCGGCATAACGGACGTAGTTGGACTCGGTCCGCCCCGCGGCCAACTGGCGGCCCACGGACATCGGGTCGTCACTCGCTCCACCGCTGGCTTCGATCAGCAATACGTCGAAACCCTGTCCGGCCCCGATCAGCAGCAGCTGGTCGCCGGGCTCGGCCGACTCCAGCGCCCAGCTCAGCATGACCAGGGGGTGCGCGGAACCACAGGTTCCGACGGAGTCCCTCAGAGGTGCTGCGGTCACGCATTGCGTCAGCCCGGCGGCACGCAATACGGCACGTTCGGCATCCGGGGGCAGGGGTGACAGGAAAGCCTTGATGTCCGTCGCGGCGGTATCCGCCTCCGCCAGCACCTGGCCAATCAGGTCGTGCAGTTGGGACACGGTGCCTGCATCGCGTGTCCAGCGGGGTTCCAGACGGTACTCGAAACGCGTGCCGGATTCGCGGTAGCGGTCGACGAAATCCTCGTGCCGCGCGGCGGCGGCCCGGATCCTGGCCACCGGATTACCGGCGCCGATGACGACGGCGGCCGCGCCGTGTCCCAGGTCGCGCTCGCCGTCACTGGCGGGCAGGGCGTCGATGCAGTCGGCCGCGCACAACAGGTGGGGGCCACTTTGGCGCCTCGCCCACAGGTCGATCAGCGCCGACGTCGCCGCCCGCCGGCTGCCGCCGCGGTCCGCGGGCGACAGGTCGGCGTTCAGGTTGAGTGCCTCGCGTACGATGCCCGCATTGCTGCGGTCGGCGAAGGGCGCGGTGGTGGTGGCGAGATTGAGGCTGGCAACTTCGGAGGTCGGCTCGTCACTCATCCGCTGCAGCGCATGACGCGCTGCTTCCACCGCCATCGTGATGCTGTCCTCGTCCCAGTTGGCGAAGTGACGCGTGCCACTGGAGCGCCGGCCCATGCCGGTGACCCAGCCGGTGGCCTCTTCCAGGGTTTCGCGGGCGATGCGGCCGCGCGGAAGATAGGCCGCGCAGGCCAGGATGCCGCATTCCCCGTCTTTGCCCGAAGCCGACATGGCTGGTCAGTCCTCCACCAGCCCGTCGAGCCGGGGTGCGACCCTAAGGTGATCGGGAATGCGCTCGGGCCCGATGCGCCGGTCGAGCTCTTCGTGCCAGTGATAGATGCGCCGTTCCTGGTAGTTGAGCTTGATGCCGCGAAATCCCGGCGATTCCACGGATTGCTGAATCTGCGGTGCGAACTGGGTGTCCTCTTCGAGAATACGGTCGAAGTTGTTGATGCGCGTATCCCACAGTTCGTGCCGGCCGTTCTCGCCCCAGTCCGGCGAAAACCAGTGACATTCCACGTACATGGACCGTTCACTGATGGGCCAGAAATTTATGAAAGGCATGCCCGTCGGGGCAACCGGTGTAATCAGGTTGGGATAAACGTTGTAGGACACATTGGTTTTTACCGGCAATTCGGTGACATGCGGGAATTCGATCATGCCGCGAGTGCCGGGATCGACCCAGCCGGGCCGGCGGTTCGGAGTGACCATCAGGGAATGTCCGTTGCGCCACAGGACGATGGTCGTTCCGCGGTGGTCGAGGAAACGGTCCACGGTATCCTGGTGAATGGATTTGAGGTGGTAGACCTCCAGGAACGCGTCGAGAAGCACCTTGACGTTACAGGCCACTTCGAAGCCGTGAGTATCCACGTGCCGGATCGTTTCCAGGTCGAACTGCTGCATCTGGCGGGCAATGGGCCCGAGGGAATCGGTCAGCGGAGCGGCTTCGGGATCCTCGTTGATGAACACCCAGTTTCCCAGCCGCTCGCAGCGCACCGGGACCAGGCCCAGGCAGTCAAAATCCAGATCGACGAAATCGCGGCGGTCACGCATGCCTTTCAGCTTGCCTTCGAGATCGTAGGCCCAGCCGTGGTAACCGCAGGTAAACCCGCCGCCGGTGTCACCCGAATCCTGCTTGACCAGGGGCCCCCCGCGGTGCCGGCAGGTGTTGTAGAAAGCGCGCACCGCCTGATCCGCGCCGCGCACGATGATGATGGGCGAGCCGGTGTTTTTCCACAGCAGAAAACGGCCGGGCTCCGGCACCTGGTCGACGTGACACGCGTACAACCACGACTTTTTCCACAGCGACTCGTGTTCCAGCCGCAGAAATTCCGGATCGGTGTAACGGCCGCCGGGTATCGGAGGAAGCGCGGGAAAATCCTCAGGCGGTCCTTTGCGGGACTGCTCGTAGGCGATTCCGTCGTAAACGCGGTCGATGAAAGCCTGGTCCATGCCTTTGCCTTGCCCCGGTTCCGCCGGGAGTGCTCAACCGGTCGCGGGTTTGCGGTGGTTTTGCGCCAACATCCGATTATAGAGTGGCTTGTGATTTAAATAAACAGTCATGACTGTTTGTTTTATTCGCCAATTTGCCGGGCAAGTGCCGTCAAGCGGCTTGTTCGCCCGTCAGGTGCGCGATTTCGTCGGCGGTGAAACCCAGTTCCGCGAGGAGTTCCGCACTGTGTTCGCCCAGCCTCGGTGGTGGAGACGTGATGCCGCCGTCGGCCTCGGAGAAGCGCAGGGGCAGATCCGGCACCGGGCTGGATCGGGATGCGCCGGGGTAGGTCACCTGCCTCAGCCATTCCATGGCGTGAACCTGGGGATGGTCGATGGCCTGCTGCAGATCCAGAACGGGACCGGCCGGAATTCCGGCTTCGGCCAGTTGGTCGAGGGCGTCTTGGGTGGACCGCTCGGCGCACCAGGCGGCCATCGCCGTGCACAGGCGCTCGCGGGCATCGCCGCGGCCCTGATCGGTCTGGAGGGCCGGCTCATCCAGCCATTCCTCGTGCCCCAGCAGTAGCGTGCAGCGCCGGAAAATTCCTTGTCCCACGACATGAGTCAGTACATGACCATCCCGCGTGGAGAAGACATCGGACGGCGCGGACGTCTGCACCCGGTTGCCACTGGGCGACCGGTTCACGCCGGTGGTTCCCTGTTCGGCCAGGTGCGATCCGAAGGCGGCCAGCGCCGTGCCCAGCAGGCTGGCCTCGACGTGCTGTCCGCGACCGGTTTCCGCACGCTGGAGCAGTGCCGCCAGCACTCCGAATGCAGCGAAGATGGCGGTCGAAAAATCGACATAGGGTGCCGCCGCCTTGACCGGTTCACCCGGGGTACCCGTCATCCAGGCCGCGCCCGACATGGCCTGGGCGACTCCATCGAAACCGCCGCGTCCGGCCAGCGGCCCGCTTTCGCCGAATGCGGTCTGGGTGGCGAGGACCACCCTCGGGTTGGTTTCGCGGACCGCCGGCCAATCCAGTCCCAGGCGTTCCAACTGCGCACGTGGCAGGTTGGCGACCACGACATCCGCGTCGCCCAGCAGGCGCCGTACCGCTTCGCCGGCCCGGGGCGCCTGCAGGTTCAGGACCAGGGATCGTTTGTTGCAGCCGGTCTGCATGAACAGCCCGCCGCTGGCGACACCTTCGAATGGCGCGATGAACCGGTCCTCGCCGCCGCCGGGTTTTTCGATCCGGATCACGTCGGCGCCAAGATAACCGAGCAGGGTGGCGCAGTACGGCCCCGCGACGTAACGCCCGAAATCCAGAACGCGAATACCTTCGAGAATGGCTTTCATAAAAAAACAAGCACGCCTGTTTGTTTGTGATGTGGACGAGTATACTCGGGCACGTCCGGTGCCGGTAACCGACACCGGTGCGAGGGCAGAGTATCAGACCCGGCGGAGTCTCCATGGATTTTCAGCTCAGCGACGAACAGCGTGAATTGCGCGACAGCGTGCGCCGCTATGCCTGTGAGCGCCTGACCGTCGTGGCCGGGGAAATCGAACGCAGCGGCGAGGCACCGTCGGCCGAACTGGTGAAGGAATTCGCCGGCATGGGCTATCTCGGGATCAACATTCCCGAGTCACTGGGCGGGCAGGGCCTGGGCAATCTCGAGGCCCTGATCGTGATCGAGGAACTGGGACGGATTTCGTCGGCGGTCGGTTTTCCCGTTTTCGAGTCCTGCGTCGGCCCGGTTCGGGCCATCGAGCGCTTCGCCGATCCCGAGTTGGTCCAGGCGGTCGTGCCGGCCGTGTGCGCGGGCGAGAAAATCGTCGCCATCGCGATGTCCGAGCCGGCGGCCGGCTCGGCATTGACCGATCTGACCACGCGCGCCGCGGTCGAAGGCGACACGGTGATCATCAACGGCGCCAAACGCTGGTGTTCGGGGGGGGGGCATGCCGATGGCTATGTCGTGTGGTGCCGTTTCTCGGATCAGCCCGGCGCCCGCGGCATTGGTGCCGTGTACGTGGAAAAGGACGAGCCGGGCCTGAGCTTTGGCCGTCCCGAGCATCTGATGGGTTTTCGCGGGGTGCCTTCCTGCGACCTGTACTTCGACAATGTCCGCGTTCCGCGGCGTAATGTGGTCGTCCCTGAAGGCGGATTCAAACAACTGATGGCTGCCTTCGACCTGGAGCGTTGCGGTAACGCGACCATGGCGCTGGCCCAGGCCTCCGCCTCGCTCGATGACGTGTGCGCCTACGTTCAGGAGCGGCAGCAGTTCGGCAAACCGATCGTGGAATTTCAGGCGGTGCAACTCAAGCTCGCTGAAATGCAGATGAAGGTGGAGGCGGCACGCCTGTTGATCTGGCGCGCCGCCGTGGATGCGGAGCAGGGCTTTCCCAGTATCAGCGCGTCGAGTGTCGCGAAGTGCTACGCCAACGAGATCGCCCGAAGCGTCACCGGCGACGCGTTGCAATTGATGGGCGGCTACGGTTATTCGAAGGAATACCCCGTGGAGCGGCGTTTTCGTGACGCCTGGGGCTGGGGCATCGCCGGCGGTGCCATCGACATCCAGAAAATCAACATCGCCAGTGCCCTGATCGGCCGGCGATTCGATCAGCGCGCCTGATCCGCTCGTGAGCCGCTTCTTCGGTCGCATCATGCAGAATGGATACGCGGTGCCGGACTGGCGGGCCGCGGCGGCGCAATGGTCGGACGCGCACGGTGTCGGGCCGTTTTTCGCCATGGAGCACATTGAATTCGACTGGTGCGAGTATCGCGGCGAGGCCGTGGAACTCGACCTGTCCGTCGGGATTGCATACACCGGTAATTACCAGATCGAGCTGGTGCAGCAGCACAACGATGCGCCGTCGATCTACACCGATTTTCTGGGATCCAATCCACCGGGATTGCAGCACGTTGGCGCAATGGTTGAAGAGGTGGACGGCGTTTTGCGCCAGCATGACCTGCACGGGCGTGTCGTGCAGCAGGGCCGCACCGCCGCTGGCGTGCGCTTTGCGTACCTGGATATGGGCGGCCACAATGGATCGATGCTGGAACTGATCGAATCCAGCGAGGCCGTGATCAAGGCCTTCGATTACATGCGGACCTGCGCTCTGGAATGGGACGGGTCCGACCCGATCCGGGGTTAGCCCGAATATCGCTTCAGTGCCCGGTGGGCAGACCGATTTCGATCAGGCCGTTCCGGACGCGCACCGGGAATGAGCGGATCGGCCGGCTGGCCGGTGCGCCGGTGCAGCTGCCGTCGCGAATGTCGAAAGTGGCTCCGTGCAGGGGGCACATGATCCGGTTGCCGCGCAGGCGGCCTTCGTCGAAACTAGCCAACGCATGCGAGCACTGGTTCTCCAGCGCGAACACTTGGTCGCGGAATCGGCACAGGACGATGCCGACACCTTCGACGTCGAAGCAGGCCAATCCTTTTTCCGGTACTTCTGTTTCCGCCGCTACGGCAACGAATCGATCGGTTTCGGTGCATTCGTCAGGCACAATAGGCTCCTGGTTGGCTGCTCACGCAGTCTAGCATCCAAATGAAAATAAAAAACAGTCACGATTGTTTATTTTATTGATGTCGGGTGCTACCATGCCAACGCAGCGGCCGGCGGGGCCCCGATTGCAGCCAGGCGATCGAAACCCCGCGTACCGCCAAGGGGTAAACCGCCTGGAGGTCAGATCATGATGACGTTCATTGCCCGCATGAAAATCAAGCCGGGCCGGGAAGAGGAGTTCGTCGCGCTGGCGCGGCGCCTGACGGCCGCCGTTCATGCCAACGAGCCGGATACCCTTCGATACGAATTCTTCAAGCTCAGGGATGAACCGCTGGGCTACGCCGTGTTGGAACAATTCACCGATGAGGCCGCCGAGGAAGCGCATCGTGATACGCCGCATTTCCACGAAATCGCGCCGGACCTCATTGAATGCCTGGACGGCGGGTATGAGCGTGAATTTCTGGACTCACTGGACTGAGGGTCGGCACCGATGACCCGGCAACTCGAACCGGTTCGCCTGCAGGCGACCACGCTTGGCGATCTGCTGTTGTCGGCGGCCGATCAGGCGCCGGATCATGCCGCCGTCGTGTTGCCGCACCGGCGCTGCAGCTATGCCGACGTTCGCGACCGCGCGCTGCAAAAAGCCTTGAGCCTGCAAGCGCTGGGAGTCGGCCCCGGTGACCACGTCGGGTTGTTGCTGCCCACGAGCATGGATTTCATTGAAACCCTGTTCGGTATCGCTCTGCTGGGCGCCGTCGCGGTACCGGTCAATGCACGCTACCAGCCGCCGGAACTGGCGTACGTGGTTGACAACGCAGACCTCAAGGTCCTGTTGACCACGGACAAAATCGCCGAAGCCGTCGATTTCGTCGAGCGGCTCAATCAGGCGTTTCCGGATCTGCGGAACAGTGAGGCGCGGAACCTGAGTCTGGACGGGGCTCCGGGTCTGCGTCATATCGTCGTATTCGGGAGTTCCCGGCCGCCCGGCACCTGGTCACAGGAAGAATTCGAGGCCGCTGCCCGCCAAGGCAACCTGGCCGAGATCCACTTGCGCCGGCTCCAGGTCCGCCTGGGCAGCACGGCACTGATCCTTTATACGTCCGGCACCACGGCCAATCCCAAGGGCTGCATGATTTCGCACGAGGCCATCGTGCGGAACTCGGCGGCGCTGGCCGACCGTTATGAGCTGACGGCCGATGACAGCTTCTGGTCGCCGCTGCCGTTGTTCCACATCGCAGCCATCCTGCCGTTGACCGCGATATTCGCCAAGGGTGGCACCTATGTGACCACGCCGTATTTCGAAGCCGGAGAAGCGCTGCGCATGATGGAGGCAGAGCGGGTCACCGCCACTTACCCGTGTTTCTGGACCATCATGTCGGATCTGGTCAGCCATCCGGATTTCGAGAAAACGGACCTCAGCCGCATCAAACTGATGAACG
This sequence comes from Elongatibacter sediminis, assembly GCF_037892215.1. Taxonomy (NCBI): domain Bacteria; kingdom Pseudomonadati; phylum Pseudomonadota; class Gammaproteobacteria; order Chromatiales; family Wenzhouxiangellaceae; genus Elongatibacter; species Elongatibacter sediminis. Next base: position 59,480 of record NZ_JAZHOG010000004.1, read on the forward strand.
CGAACTTCGCGGTGCAACCGGGCGGCATCGCCGAGAAAATGAAGGCGGCTTTGCCGAATGCCGTGTTCGTCGGCACCTTCGGCATGACCGAGACCGCGGGCACGGTGACAACGAGCCAGTTGGACGATGCCGAGGAAAAGCGCTTCACCCGCTTGGGTACGCCCCTGGCTGGCATGGAAGTCCGGGCAGTCGATCCGGAAACCGGTGAGGACGTTCCCGCCGGTGAGAAAGGCGAAGCCTGGATTCGTGGCTACAGCACGTTCAGCCGCTATTACAAGGCGCCGGAAAAAACCGCCGAGGCCCTGGATGGCGCCGGCTGGTTTCATTCCGGCGATTTGATTTCGATCGACCCGGATGGCCAGTTGATGTTTCACGGCCGTCTTCGCGACATGCTGAAAGTCGGCGGCGAGAATGTGGCCGCCGCCGAAATCGAAAGTTGCCTGCAACAGCATCCGGCGGTGAAACTGGCCCAGGTGGTTGGCGTCCCCGACGAGCGGCTGGTGGAAATTCCGGCGGCGTTCATCGAACTGCAGCCGGGCCAGGCGGCACAGGCCGACGATTTGATCGCCTTCTGCCGCGAGCGCATCGCCGGTTTCAAGGTGCCCCGCCATGTGCGGTTCGTGGACGAGTGGCCGATCTCGTCCACCAAGATTCAGAAATTCAGGTTACAGGATCAGATTCGCGCCGAGCTGGGCATCTGACGAGGACTCGCTCGGCGTTTCAAGGAGAAGCGACATGGTGGTATTCATTGCAACCCTGCGGGTGGCCGCCGGGCGAGAGGAAGAATTCGAGCGGCTGCAGACCGAGTTGTCGGAAATCGCGCACGAGAATGAGCCGGGCCTGCTGGTGTACGACGTGATCCGGCATGCCGAGAACCGGCAGACCTATGTGGTGTATGCGCGTTTTCGGGACCGGGAAGCCTTCGACTACCACCAGGAAGCCGACTTCCACCATCGCCTGGTGCCGCCCATCCTGGATTGCGTGGAAGGCGAGATGGACCTGCAGTTCTACGACTGGATCGCTTAAGGGTCCCGGCGGTCCGCGGAGTCCCGGCGGCCGAAGGCAAGCAGCACATTGCCGGGCATGTGGAAATACAGCCCGTAGCCGGAGTTCACGTACATCATGCCGTCGGCGACCACCGGGCCGCCGCCACCGAAGGAACCGCCGCGGGCGATCTCACCTGATACGGTGTCGAACTCCCGGAGTGTGTCCATCTCCCACAGTACCCCCCCGTCGGTTCCATCATAAATCCGCAGACGTCCGTCCATGTGCCCGGCGATCACCGCTCCGGGTATGGCCGACACGGCCTGTGAAATGCCCGGATTGCAAAACTCGCGGCCGTCGCAGACATCGCTGGCGGGCGTCGCCCAGAGCAGTTCGCCAGTCCGCGCGTCGAGGGCGTACATCCCGGGCCGGGCCGGCGTCTCGAATCGGTAGCGTGTGAGGTCTTCGGGATAGAACATGTCGCTGATGGGCACGTAAATCCGCGATCCTTCCGCCGCCATGCCGAAGTGCACACCGCCCTGTACGCCACCGCGCCCCACGTGGGTGCGCCACATCGTGCGTCCCGTGACCGGGTCGATGCCCATGACCGCGCCGGATTTCTGGCCGGCGACGAGGATGTCCGTCCCGGAATCCAGTGCGACCAGTATCGGTGAAGCGGCAAAATCGAAGTCGGGGCCGTTCTCCTCGGGACAGTTGGCGTCGTCGGAGGTGTACTGCGTCAGGCATCCCACGTTCCAGGCATCGCCCTCGGTTTGCTGGCTGACCCAGATCTTCCGCCCTGATCTCAGGTTCATCGCGATGATGGCGTCCGATGTGGGTCCGGCCGGGGAGGAGTAATTCTCGCCCGTGCCCACGTATAGACGTTGTCGGCCGACATCGATGGTCGGGCTGTTCCAGATCGGTGCTCCCGATGGGGCCATGATCGGGGTACCGGCCCGGGTGGTTCCTGCCGGTTGCGGCTCCTGGTCGATGGAATGTGATTGCCAGACGGGCTCGCCGGTCGCAATGTCCAGGGCCACCACCGAGCCGCGGAAAGTGCAGCAGGCATAGCGCGGGTCCGCCGCCAGCGTGACCTCGAGGGAAGAAACCGGCACATACAGCCGATCCCCGTAGAGCGTGGGCGTGCCGGTAATGGTCGCATTCGGATGACCATCCACCTTGGTCATCCACTTGAGCCGGCCGCTGACCGCGTCGACGGCGTAGGCGCGGGCGAGGATGTCGCCAAAGTAGAGCGTCGCCGAGCCCGCGTCGTTCTCGTCCCAGGAGGACATCACGATGCCGGTGCGGACTTCGGCCGTGGCCCGGAAGGTCCAGCGCAGACAGCCGGTCTTCGCGTCCAGTGCCCACACTGTGCCGTCCGGCCCGCCGACATGGACGGCGCCGGCTCCCACCACCGGTTGTGAGCGGGCCTGGATGGCGTTCGGATAGGCGAAGGCCCATTTCAATTCCAGATCCGGCGCATCGGCCACCGTCAGCCCGCCGACGGCTTCCGGGTAGAAGCGGGAGTTGGCACGGTCGACGCCCCAGCCGTGCGAGCCGGGTGGCTTGAGGGTGTCGAATGCGGGTGCGCCGGTTTCGCTGCACGAGGGCGGAAGCCGGCGGTCGGCGACGTCGTCGAGGCTGCGTCCACTGAGAAATTCCGCGATGTCGCGGCGCGTCGCGGGACCGACCGCGCGAGCCTGCTCGCGCATCACGCCGTCGTCCATGGCCTTGAGGATGTTGTCGGGGCCGAGCATGCCGAGAAACAGCCGGCTCGGGGCCTTGTAGACGGCCTGGTCGTGGCACGCGGCGCAATGTTCCAGGTATGCGACTTCGCCCGGCGGTGGCTCCTGCGCGGGTGCGGCGGAATCGGAGCCGGACGTCGAGGTGCAGGCGGGAACGCCACCGATCAGCAGCACGGAAATCAGTCGGACCAGTATCCGGATCATGAGATCGGCCAGCTTGCACGCAATGGGGCGGTCATCGAGCGAGCGCCTCGTTCAGGGCCGCCAGGAAGCGCGCACCGGTGGCGCCGTCCAGTACCCGGTGGTCACACGACAGGGTGGCATTCATGGCCGGCACCGCGGCCGCATCGGCGGACAGGAGCACCGGACGCACGGCGCCTACCGCGAGGATGGCGACCTGGGGCGGGGTGATGATGGCGCTGAAGGCTGTGATGCCGAACATGCCAAGATTGCTCAGCGTGGTTCCGCCGGGCTCGAGATCGGCCGCTTCCAGTTTGCGGTCACGGGCGCGGGCGGCGAGCGCGGCCAGGGGTTCCGCAATGCGGTCGGCCGCGAGTCCGTCCAGTGCCGGCAGCAGGGGCGCGACCAGGCCGTCCGGCGTGTCGACGGCGATGTTGATGCCGATGTGCTCCGGCACGAGGATGCGATCCTCTGAAAAATGCGCGTTGATGGCCGGTTCCGCCTGCATGGCCCGCACCATCGCTTCGAGAATCAGGGCGGTCAGCGGCAGTTTCTCGTCGCTCTGGCGCTGCACGGCCCGGCTCATGTCGAGTTCCCGGCTCAGATAGAAATGGGGTACGGTCTGTTTCGCCTCCACCATGCGGCGGGCCTGGGACCGGGCGCGGCCGGAAAGCGGCGTTCCGGCGGTCCGGCCGGATGCCGTACCCGGTGCGGAGGGGCGGGCTTTCGCCGCGGCCTCGACATCCTCGCGGGAAATTCGGCCGTTACGACCGGTGCCGGTCACCCCGGACAGATCGACGCCCAGTTTTTCCGCCAGGCGCCGGGCGACCGGCGATATCCGGGCCGGACCGGCGGCGGGTACCGGGTCCGGCGACTTCGGGCGCGGCGCCGGCTCTTTCGCCACCGCGGGTTCGTCGTCGCCACCGACACCGAAACTCGCGTCGGCCGGCACGAAGGATTCGATGAACGCGTCGATTTCCTCGTCGCTCGCCGTTGCGTCGGCGATGACACCGAGCAGTGCGCCGACGTTCAGGGTTTCACCGTCGGGTACCAGGCAGCGCCGCAGGATGCCGCTGACCGGTGCTTCCAGCGTGTTCACGATTTTGTCGGTCTCGATGTCGACCAGTTCCTGGTCTTTCTCGACGGGTTCCCCCTGCGCGACGCGCCACTCGGTAATCGTTCCTTCCTGCATTTCAATGCCCCACTTGGGGACCGTGACGGGATAGATGCGTTCTGCCATGGGTTCAGCCCTTGACCGCTTCGAGAATGGCCTGCGCGATGCGATCCGGCCCCGGCACGTAGGCGCGTTCCAGTTCGCGCGCGAATGGAACCGGTGCGTGGGGCGCCGTGACCAGCCGGATCGGGCCGCGCAGGCTGCCGAAGGCTTCCGAGGCCACGATACCGGCGATGTCGGATGCGAGGCTGCAACGGGGCGGAGACTCATCGACGACGACAAGCCGGCCGGTGTGCTCCAGGCTTTCGAAAATCAGGTCGGTATCGAGCGGCGAGACCGTACGTGGGTCCACCAGGTCGCAGCTGATGCCCTGGTCGGCCAGCGAGTCGATGGCTTTCTCGCTGAATGGCACCATGCGGCCGATGGCCACCACCGTGCAATCGTCGCCTTCGCGCGGCATGTCCGCCTCGCCGAACGGAATGGCGTGGTCGCCGTCCGGTACTTCGCCTTTCTTGTTGTACAGCGCCTTGTGCTCGAAGAAAACCACCGGATCGTCATCGCGAATTGCGGTCTTGAGCAGGCCCTTGGCGTCCGCTGCATTGGACGGAACGACGATTTTCAGTCCGGGCACGGCGGTCAGCATCGGGTAGATGGTCTGCGAGTGCTGCGCACCCATGTTCATGCCGGCGCCCATGGCGGTGCGGATGACCAGCGGGCACTGCATCTTGCCGCCGAACATGTAGCGAAACTTGGCGGCCTGGTTGTAAATCTGGTCGAGGCAGACGCCGACGAAGTCGGCGAACATGAGTTCGGCCACGGGTCGCAGCCCGGCGGCCGCAGCACCGGCCCCGGCGCCGATGATGGCTGATTCGGAGATGGGCGTGTCGATCACCCGTTCGTCACCGAATTCCCCGATCAGGCCCTTGGTCACGCCGAAAATGCCGCCGGCGGCGTCACGCGTTCCCGAGGTGCCGCCGGCGCCGCCGGAAACGTCCTCGCCCAGGACGATCACCGAGGGGTCGCGGCGCATTTCCTCGAACAGCGCCTCGTTCAATGCTTCACGGTAGGATTTGATGCTCATGCCTTTGCCAACCCTCAGTAGTGGCTGTAGACGTCGGTGATTACGTCACCAACATCGGGCGGGGCGGATGCCTGCGCCTCGGCGACCGATTGGTCGATTAATTGCAGAACCTCCTCGTCGATCGCGTCCAGGTCGTCTCCCGCGAGCCGGTTTCCGGCGATGACCTGCTCCCGGAAATTCTTCAGGCAGTCGCGGGTTTCGCGGTGGTGGGCGACTTCGTCTTTGGCCCGGTAGTTCTGCGGATCGCCAACGAAGTGGCCGAAGAAACGGGTGGTCGAAAATTCCACCGCGCTGGGCCCGCCGCCCTCCCGGGCGCGCCGGATGGCGCGTCCGGCCGCTTCGTATACGGCGAAAAAGTCACAGCCGTCGGCCTTTTCCGCCGGCATGCCGAAACCGGCCGCGCGGCTGGCGATGTCATCGGAACCCACCGCGTAGCCGGCACCGGTGTGTTCGCTGTAGCCGTTGTCCTCGAATACGAAAACCGTGGGAAGTTTCAGCACCACCGCCAGGTTCATGGCCTCGAAAACGGTACCCTGGTTGGAACCACCGTCGCCGGTGAACGACGCGGTGACCCGGCCTTCGCCCTGCAACCGGGTGGCGATGGCCGCACCCACCGCCAGCGGCGGCCCACCGCCGACGATGGCGTTGGCGCCCAGCATGCCCTGGTCGACATCCGCGATGTGCATCGAGCCACCCTTGCCCTTGCACAGGCCGTCATGCCGGCCATAAATCTCCTTCATCATGCCGGTGACATCGCAGCCCTTGGCGATGCAGTGGCCGTGTCCCCGGTGCGTGCTGGCAATGTAGTCGCCGGCATCCAGGTGAGCACAGACGCCGACGGCCACGGCCTCCTGGCCTGCGTAAAGATGAGTGAAGCCGGGAATGCCGCCCTTCTGGATCTCGAGATTCAGCCGCTCCTCGAATTCGCGGATCGTTTTCATCCGCCGGTAGGCGTGCAGCAAAGCGTCGCGGGACAGTTCCGTCATGGAGTGCTCCTATAGGGCGCCGTCGGGTTTGCCTTCGGGGCCGTAGATGTAATCGTCGATCACCTTGTGAAAGTGGCGGATACGCAGTTCCTGCTTGCCCAGCCACAGCCCCCGGTAGCCTGCCGAGTTCATGCCGCGCTGCACGCCGGGCAGGTTGGCCGCATCCTGGTCGAGGACCAGTCCGATACTTTTCTCGCCGTGGTGGAATTGCTGATGTTCCGGTGGTTCCGGCCACTCCTCGCCCTCGGGAATGAGCTTGAAGGTCCAGATGTCGAAATACATGCGGTTGGGGTCGGTGGCGTGGGGCCGCTGGCGGAACAGCCAGTAGTCGTCCGCGTGCATGTTCAGGGTGATGTTGGGAAAGATCAGGTAGTGGAAATCGTCCGTCAGTTGCGCGTCGTGCAGCCGCGAATAGTCTTTGCCATGTGCGGTGCCGTTCTGACGTTTCCATGCCTGAAGATCGGCCCGCACGTCCTTCACCCGGCCGTAGTAATCGGCGGGATCCATGCCTGCGTCCTTCATCAGGCCCTTGATTCCGGGGGGGATGTCCGGCGGTTGATTGACCCGCGGGCTGAGTTTGGCGAATTTGATCAGGTAGCGGTTGTGCCGTTCGTAGCAGTCGATCTGGATGTTCAGATCGTCCAGATGCCACAGCAGTTGAGGATGGATGCCCTGAACATGGTAGCTTTCATTGAAGGCATCGACCGATGTCTTCCAGTTGCAGTCCCATTCCACCGTGACATTCCGCTCGCGTGCCATGCGTGGCAGGTTGTACGGGTCCAGGTGCTCCGGAATCTCGCCCAGATATTCGGCCAGTGGCCCCACGTCCGGGTTGAGGCTGAAAAAAACCAGGCCGGCCCAGGCTTCGCAGGGCAGTTCCTCGAGGCCGGTGCATGGCGTGCCCTGGGGAAAGGTTTCGGCATCCGGGATGTGCTTGAAACGTCCGTCCAGGTGGTATTCCCAATGGTGGTAGGCACACTGGAACGATGCTGCGTGACCGGCCCCGCTGGGCCGCAGCAGATTGCCGCGGTGCTGACAGACATTGTAGAAGGCACGCAGCCCGCGGTCGGGCTGTCGGACGATCAGAATGGACTCGCGCCCGATCTCGGTCACCACGTAATCGCCGGGCTCCGGCAGGTCCTGTTCCATGCACCCCAGCAGCCAGACCCGGCTCCAGAGGCGGTCCCATTCCAGGCGCATGAAATCCGGGTCCGTGTAACGTTCCTTCGCAATGATGGTATCCGGAATATCCGGGTCCGGCGCCTTGTCCAGCGGCGTCATGCGCGCGTTTTCGGTTGTTTCGTCAAGCATGGTGCTCATTCCAGTTCGCTCAGTGCCCAGCGGATGCCGCGGCGCATCAACTCGTAAAACGCCGGCTGTTTCCAGCTGCCGCGCTCGATGTCCGGGTAATGCTCCATCAGCGGCTGCATGTCCAGCGGGCCGCGGGCGTGCCCCAGGTTCAGATACAGGATTTCGGCGTCTTCCCAGGGGTGCAGATACATGACCGGAACCCGGCCGGTGCCGCGCCAGTCGTGACGCGCGAACCCGGGCGCCGTTCCGTCAAATTCCGTTTCGAGCAGGCACTCGCAGGCTCCGGTGAACCGGCTCAGATAGAGTTCATCGTCCGCCTCGAATGGCTCGATACCGTCGACCAGCGGGTGCGTTCGGGACGGCCTGACCGTGAACGGGCGGATCGGCGGATGGGCTTCGAACTGGCTGCCCAACATGTCGAAGAACCGCGGAGCCGTCCGGGGGGCTTCCCACAACCGCGTTTCCCGGTTGTAGCGCAGGCTCGAGTTGGTGCCGTGCAGGGCGAACCAGCGGCCGCCCTCGCGCAAAAACTGCGCCAGGCTGTCGATCTCGGCTTCGGCCGGAACCACGTCACTGGTGTACGTGATCAGGGCGTTGGCGTGGTGCAGATTGTCCTGGTCGCGGTAGTCGCTGGCGACCGTCGCGCGCACGTGCGGCAGTTCGGCCAGCAGCTTGAGAACTTCCAGCCGTGCGAAGTCGAAGTCGTGGTAGCGGCCACCACAGACGAAATGAACGTCCTTGCGCGCCGTGCCCTGCATCAACCCATCATGCGGGCGTCAGAACTGCACGCGCTTGGTGAACCCATTGTCCGCCACGAGATTGATGCCGGTCACCAGGCTTGCCGCCGGGCTGGCCAGAAATGTAACGACGCGCGCGACTTCTTCGGGGGTGCCCATGCGGCCGGCCGGAATCTGCTCCATGGTGCTTTCGTACATTTTTGGAACCGCGCCCTTGATCATTTCCCAGGCGCCGCCCTCGAAATAAATGGGTCCCGGGGACACGACATTGACGCGTACGCCCCGTTTGGCCACGAACTGCGAGAGCTGTTTGCCGTAGGTGATCAGCGCCGCCTTCATCGCGTTGTAAGCCATCGGTCCCATGAACGTCTCGACGGCGTTGGTCGACCCGATGATGACGATCGAACCCGCATCGGATTTCTTCAGCAGGGGCAGCAGCGTTTCGGCTCCCCTCACGGTGTGCAGAACATCGATCTCGAAATTGCGCCACCAGTTCTTCTCCGAATCCATTCCGCCGCCGCCGCTGACATTGGGTACGAAGATGTCGACACCGCCCAGGGAGTCGGCGGCTGACTCGAGCCAGGCCTTGTAGGCGTCCGCATCCTTGACGTTGACCGGCTCCGCGAACACGTTGACACCGTATTCCTCCCGCAGAGCCTTGCCAGCCTTGGCGGTCGCCTCGTCGTCCCGTGCGCCCACCGCGATGTCCGCACCTTCGGCGGCCAGTTGTTCGGCGATGGCGCGTCCGATGCCGCGTGTCGAACCCGTGATGACCGCCTTGCGACCCTTCAGACCCAGATCCATGTTGCCCGACTCCTGCTGATTTCCGGCTGCCCGTATTGCACAATGGGCGGATTGATTGATATCAGCGAGTATACTTCATGCCCTTCTCTAAAAAAACAGTCATGATTGTTTTTTTATAGCTTCTGGCGGGGATCATAATCGGATTTGGGAACGGTGGAGAAACGTAAGCGGATGAGCAAGAGAATCATGATTGTCGGAACCGGACAGGCCGGCGTGCAGGTGGCGGTCAGCCTGAGGCAGGGAGGGTTCGACGAGGAAATCGTCATGGTGGGTGCGGAGACGCACGTGCCGTATCAGCGCCCGCCACTGTCCAAGCAGGTGCTCAAAAAGGAGTGGGCAGCCGAACGCTGCCAGTTGCGGCACCTGGAGTTCTACCAGGACCACGACATCGAATTGCTGCAGGGCACGCGTGCAACCCGGCTCGACACCGGCGGTAGCAACCTGGAACTCGATGACGGCAGTGTCTGGCATTACGACGCGCTGGCCTTGTGCACGGGCAGCCGTCTGAATCGGCTCAACATGGACGGCGGGGACCTGCCGGAAGTGCGATACCTGCGGACAGTGGACGACGCGCTGGACCTTTCAGGCCGACTGCAGCCCGATAGCCGGCTGGTGGTGATCGGCGGTGGCTACATCGGTCTCGAGGTGGCCGCGGCGGCACGCGGACTCGGCGCTGATGTCACCGTGATCGAAGCGCTCGACCAGGTGATGCAGCGTTCGGCGCTACCAGAAATCGCGGCCTTCCTGCGGCGCCGGCACGAGGATGCCGGTGTGAGCTTCGTCATGGGCGCCAGGGTCAGCCACATCGTGGGAGATGGCAGGGTCGAAGCAGTGGAACTCGAGGACGGTCGGCAGATTCCGGCCGACGTGGTGATGGTGGGCGTGGGGGTGCGGCCCGACTTGCGGCTGGTCGAGGGCAGTGGTGTGGAGACCGCGCGCGGGGTGCGCGTTGACGGTGGCTGCCGTACCAATGTCGAAAATGTTTTCGCGGCGGGAGACGTGGCGGAATCGGCGCACCCTCTGCTCGATGGCTGGCACGTGCTGGAATCGGTTCAGAACGCGGTCAGCCAGGGCAAAATCGTCGCGGCCAACATGCTCGGCCGGGACGAAACCTACAGCGAGGTTCCGTGGTTCTGGTCGGAGCAGTACGACAGCCGGCTGCAGATGGCGGGTATTCCACGCACTTCCGACCGTCACGTATTCCGCGCAAACCCCGACACAGGGGGCATGAGCGTGTTCTGCGTCGCCGGTGATTACGTGTCCGCGGTGCAGTGTATCGATTCTCCACGTGACTACATGGTCGGGCGACAGTTGATTTCCAACCGCACAACAGTGCAGGATGCTCCGCTTGCCGATCACCATTTCAATCTGAAGGAACTGCTTTGATTTCGATTAACGTTACCGACCGTGAAGGTCAAACCCATACCGTGGAAGGTCAACCCAACGACAAGTTGATGGAAGTGCTGCGCGAGTTCGACTGGGGCGTGGCCGCCATCTGCGGTGGCATGTGTTCGTGCGCGACCTGTCACATCTTCGTGGAGGACGAATGGCTCGAGACTTTCCCGCAACGCGAGATGGACGAGGAGGAGTTGCTTGAATTTCTCGACCACTTCAAGCCGAATTCAAGATTGAGCTGTCAGCTGGAACTGCGCGAAAAACATGACGGACTCAAGGTCACCCTGGCGCCCGAAGAATAGGGCACCCGTTCGCCGTCACTGAATGGTGAGTGCGTTGTCGAGCAGCAGCTCGGCGCCGTTCATGAAGTGCGATTCGTCGCTGGCGAGGTACAGCACGAGATTGGCCACGTCCTCCGGCCGGCCGATGCCGATGGGGTCTTGCGGGTTGCTGGTGCCCGGCTCGGGGACATCCATGCCGAGCTGGGCGAACGACGTGCGCACCATCGGGGTGTCGATGGCGCCCGCGTGGATGGAATTGCAGCGGATGTTGTAGCCATTCATCTGGCAATGCACCGCCAGTGACTTGGTCATGCTGCGCACGGCACCCTTGGCTGCGGTGTAGGCGAAAAACACCGGGTAGCCCAGGTGGGAGGCCACGGACGACATATTGATGATGGACCCGCCGCCGCGCCGCTTCATGACGGGTATGGCGGCCTGGCAGCCCAGGAACACGCCTTCGCTCATGACCGCATTGGCGCGCCGGAACTGCTCGAGCGTGGTCTCTTCCGGGTTGGCCACGACGACGATTCCCGCATTGTTGACCAAAACATCCAGTCCGCCGAAATCCTTTTCGACCCGGGCGATGATATCTCCCCAGGCCGCCTCGTCGGTGACGTCGTGATGTTCGAATCGCGTCTGCCCGCCCGTGGCGCGGGCGATATCGGCGGCAACCTCGCGACCGGCGTCGTCGACGTCGGTCAGTATGACCGTGGCGCCTTCCTTGGCCAGGCGCAGTGCATCAGCCTTGCCCAGACCGGAAGCGGCCCCCGTGATGACGACGACTTTACCGGTGACGCGGCCCATGGCTTGTTCCTCGAAAACGAAGTCGCGACATCCTAACAAGCACCCATGCTTGTTACAATCAAGCCTGATTTTTTTATACCGCAGTGCGGTACACTGCGTACATTCAGCCCTGGGTAGTGCAGCGATCAGGAGACCGGTCCGCCGGGATGATAACCATGACCGCCAACAAGAAATCCGTGAAATCTTCCGTTTCGGCCTCTGAATCCGCCACGGAACCACAAGGGCCTGGGGAAAGTGGCTGGCAGGCCCGCAAAAGTGCGGCCACCCGGGATCAGATCATCTCGGCGGCCATCCGCTGCATCGTCGAGTCGAGTTATTCGAAGACGACGACCATGAAAATCGCTGCAAAGGCCGGTTTGTCCCGCGGAGCGACGCTGCATCACTTCCCGTCGAAAATGGACATCATTCGCGCGGCGGTCGATTACCTTCACGAAAAGCGGCTGCAGGCGTTTCGGCGCTCGATTCGTGAACTCCCAGCGGATGCCGACCGGGTCCGCCTCGCGGTCCAGTCTTACTGGGCGCACGTCAATCATCCGATCTACGTGGCCTTCTTCGAACTGTCGGTGGCCGCGCGTACCGATCCGGAACTGCGCGAAATCCTGCGTCCGGCGCAGCGCGCATTCGATCAGGAGTGGTATGTCACGGCGCGTGACCTGTTTCCCGAATGGCAATCCGATCCGAAGGCCTTCGATCTGGCCCTGAACCTTACCCAGCAACTGATGGAGGGTATGGCCATCAGCTACCTGACACATGCCCGCGAAGACAACAAGGAACAGTTGCTGGACTACCTGGAAGCGAAGCTGCGGGAACTGAAACCGTCGTAGTGCCGGGACCGTTGTCGCCGGCACGGGGCCCTGATGGCCGCGGTGTTGCGGCCGCCCGGCTCAGTCGATCAGAAAGCGGTGGTTGAGATCGTCATCGTGCAGTGAAACCAGTTCGAGTTGTACCGAATCCTCGGCGACGCCCCTAAAATCGAACCGCACTTCAGGTGCACTGGAAACGATGCGTACGCTTTCCGGAAACTCGTAGGCCAACAGGGCGGAGGCTTCCGCGGAATCCTCGGCCTGGCCTTCCATCGAGTAGGTGACCGAATGGTGAGCCTGCTGGTCGGCGTTGTTCAGGTGCATGGTGACCGTCGTGTTGTTCTGTCGAGCCGTATTGCGCGCGATGCGCAGATTGAGATCCATGTGCTCGACGGACGCCTTGAATTCCGCCCGGGCCGCGGCGCCGCTCAGTGACGGTGAAGCGAAGGAAATGAGAACCGCGAGCAAGCCGACTGCGATCAGCACCTCCAGCACGGTGATGCCGGCCTGACGGGTCATGGCTTGAAATCGTTCGGGTCGCTGTCCGCGACGGTCCTGCGGTGCGCTGGCTGGACGATGCATACTGTAACCGCTCCTGATCTGAACTGATTCGATCCGGCCGGCTCTTCGCCGACCGTCCCCTGGGATCGTCCCTGTCCGTAAACGTGAGCCCGGCGAGCGGAGTCATCGTTGAGCGCGTCCTTTGCGCAATTGAATTCGCAGTGCTGCCGTTACGTGCGGGCAGCAGGACGAGGGTCGGGGTGGGAGCGGATGCTTTTCGCATCCAACTTGAATGCAGGCATTCGCAAAACGTTCTGATTCCGTACCTCACACCCGCCTGGCGGATGCGTTTCGTACGGGCCCCTTTTTCGTCCTGCCGGTGGCGGAACCGCCCCTTGCGGACCGCGCTTAAACCGGCTTCATCAGTATATATGGCCCGACCCCCGTAACGGGTGCCGGGCCATGACCGTTCGTCGGCCAAAACCTGCCGTTCGTCTGCCGGGAGGGCAATTCGGCCCCGGCGCGGCAGGGTTTACGCCATCAATGCTTGATTTTCCACGTGACGATTTTCCAGCGGTCGGTGTTGTCCGAACGCACATCGACGCCCAGGTAATAAGCCTTGCCGGCCTCCACGTTGAACTTCAGAGTGCTTTGTCCAATGGGCCCTTCAGGCACCGGCAGTCCGCCTTCGGCGGCGAAGGTCTTGCACAGGGCGGGATCACCGGCTCCGTAGCCACTGATGGAATGCGTACCGGCTTCGAATTCGAAGCGGTCCGTCGGTGCACCGTCTTCGACTTCCTGGCCATCGACCGCGGTGACCACGAGCGGAAGGATGCAGCGTTGGGATTGATCATCAGAGGTCACGACGATGCCGCTGGCGGCGTCTTCCGCCCAAATCGAAGCTGAACCAGTGATCATGGTGGCGACCATCAGTGTGCGAATCAGACTGTTCATTCAGTACTCCCGCGGGTTATGGGTGTGAAAAATGAGGGGCCGGACGTGAACAGGATAGCTCCCTGCCAGGCCACCTGCTACGGATAGACGTTGAACTCGCGGATTAGTTCCTGTCCCGCCGGCCGGGTTCATGCGTCGGGGTCGGGTGCCGGGTCCCGGGTCCCGGAAATCCGGCGGGCGACGTTGACACTTCGTCCGGCCATCTGATTTGATGGCCGGGCACCAGAACATACCGGACAGCGCGACGGGGCCAGTGTGTACCTTTCAAATCCGGCAGGGAATCCAGCGCGCATGCCGCGGTCCAAATGACAGGAGTGAGCGATGATGACGCGGTTACCGGTACACAAATTGATGGTGGGGCTGCTGGCCTGGACATCCCTGGTCAGTGCCGATCCCGCGCAGGTCGATGATTTTCACTGGACCGGCGTGGAGCGGATTATCGCGATTGGTGACCTGCACGGAGATTACGAGAACTACCTCGCCACCCTGCGGGCCGCCGGTTTGATCAATCGCAGGGATCGCTGGTCGGGCGGTGCCACGCATCTGGTGCAGACCGGGGACATCCCGGATCGCGGACCCGACACGCAGCGCATCATGGAGCATCTCGACGGCCTGGTTCGTGCCGCCCGGCGCAAAGGGGGCGCCGTGCACCGCCTGATCGGAAACCACGAGGCCATGAACGTCTACGGCGATTTGCGCTATGTGTCGCCCGGTGAGTACGAGGCATTCGTGGACCGCAATTCATCAAAGTTGCGTGACCGCTATTTCGAGGTCGTCATGCGCGACCTGCAGCAGCGCGATCCCGAGGCTTTCGCCAATCTGCCGGAAAATTACCGCGTGCAATGGGACCAGGAGCATCCGCTGGGCTGGGTGGAACACCGGCAGGCCTGGGACCCGCGCTGGAATCCCGAAGGCGAATTCGCCAAACGCGCGCTGGGCCTCAAGGTCGCCGTCCAGATCAACGATCTGCTGTTCGTGCACGGCGGGATCAGCCATCGCTATTGCCGCAATTCGTTGGCTTCACTGACCGAAGAGGTGGTCGGGCACCTGCGCGAATTCAATCCGGCGGACACGGGGCCGCTGGAAGACGAGTTCGGACCGTTGTGGTACCGCGGGCTGTCGGGTCATCCCCCCGAAGCGACCGAGGAGGTCGTTCAGGCCATCCTGGACCACCACGGCGCGCGACACATCGTGGTTGGCCACACGCCGACCAGTGGCGTCATCTGGCCGCGTTACGACGCCCGGGTTATCCAGATCGATACGGGGATCGCCGCCGCTTACGGTGGCTATGTGGCTTACCTGGAAGTGACACCGGAAGGACTGTTTGCGGGTTATCCCGGGGGCCGCGTCCCGCTGCCGGGGACCGATGATGAGCGCATCGCCTACCTGCAGAAAGTGATCGCCCTGGCGCCGGACAACCCCCACTTGCAGCAGCGGCTCGCCAGGTTGCAGGCACCCGCGGTGGAGTCCGGTGCGGATGGGGAATCGGTCCCGGATGCGGAGTCCGCGGCGACTGAAACCAGCGCCGCGGCCGTGGGCGCCCCCGCGTCGGTGACGGAGTCCGAACAGCCTACTTGCGGCATTTACGAATAACGTTCTTTTCGAAACTCCGATCGTTCTTGAGGATATCGAAAAAGTCTTCGAGATAGCGGCTCACGACCTTGACGCTGCGGCCACTGAGTTGCGGCAGGTTCTGCACGGCTTCCAACATCTGCGTCTCCAGGCCGAGGAATTTTTCCCGCGCGGCCGGCAGGGTCGGATTGTGCACGCAGAAGCCACGAAACAGCCGCTGCGTCACGTAACGGATCGGCAGATTATCGTTGGGGGCCGCGTAATGTGCATCCACGATGCCCGAGGAATCGAAGTCGTACGGGATCGCGACGAGATCAGCCTGCGTGTCGGTGCCGATCAGCTTGGCGTTGTGGCAGCACTTCTCCGATCCCGGTCCGCCGAGGCTGGACCAGTCGACATTGCCGATCATTAACTGAAACAGGGCGTATTCGCTCGCCGTGACGGGCTCGAGCTGTTCCGGGTCGATTTCGAACAGGTCGATTTTCTTCAGGTCGTTCCGCTTGGCGACATCGCTGTCGTCCTCGATCAGGAATGCGAATTTTCCCGATTGGCTGGATCCGCCCTCGGCTTCGACGTAGCGTACCTCCAGCGGGCGCGCCCGGAAGCTCAAATCAGTGACCTGGTTGTACAACACGTAGGCCAGATATTCCTTGACGTAGTACTGTTCCCAGCGTTTGCCCTTATCGCAGTGCGTGACCATTTTCAGGGATTTCTGGCCGCGGAACGTCGTGCCCTTGACGTCGGTCTTGTCGATGCGCAGCCGGATTGGCGGAAAGTCGCAGACTCGCTGGCGCGTCAGTCCGCGCCGTTCGACGGTGGCGGGTACGGATTGCGTGCGGCCCGTTTCGTCGGTCCAGGTCAGGGTGGCAGGGTAGGGATCCTCGTTGCTGCGGTCGCGGATCAGGCGCCTCCAGGGTGCTTCGATTTCAAGCGCGAGTTCGGTTTCGGACTCGAACAACTTCAGCGGCTTGGCGTCGCCAGCGGGTTGGGTTTCCTCCTGCGCGGAGGCGTGGAAACCGATGAACAGCAGAAAGAGGGCGATGATCAGGCGCACCGGCAGAGGGGACGAGCGGGTCCCGTGTCGGCGTGGTGCTGCACTTGAAGAAGGCATGGGCGGACTCCTGCGGCGTTCACCCCATTATAGTCATCCGCCGGCCGGTACAGCCCGGCCTCCCGTCCGTTGGCGCCGGTCCGGGGAACTGCGCGGAAGCCGGTTGTTTCAGTGCAGGATGCGTGCCCGGATGGTGGAGGGTATGGCCCGAAGCGCTTTCAGGAGGCCTGAAGGGTCACCGGTCTCCAGATCCATCACCACGTAGCCAATCCCGCCGTGGGTGTCCAGATACTGGGATGCGATGTTCACGTCGTTATCGGAAAACACACGGTTGATGCGCTGCAGAACTCCGGGTTCATTGCGGTGTATGTGCAGGATCCGGCTCGCACTCGCGTGGTCGGGCAGGGAAACCTGCGGAAAATTGACTGCCGAGACGGTGGAGCCGTTATCGCTGTAACGTACCAGCTTGCCAGCGACTTCCACGGCGATGTTCTCCTGCGCTTCCATGGTGCTGCCACCGATGTGGGGGGTGAGCAGGACGTTGTCGAATTCTCGCAGTGGCGACTCGAAAGGTTCGCTGTTGGAACCCGGTTCAGTGGGAAAAACGTCGATGGCGGCGCCACCGAGGTGATTCTCACGCAAGGCCCCGGCCAGCGCCTCGATATCGACCACGGTCCCGCGGCTGGCGTTGATCAGGAAGGCGCCGGGGCGCATGGCGCGCAGGAATGCCGCATCGACCATGCGCCGTGTCTGCGCCGTTTCCGGGACGTGCAGGCTCACCACATGTGCTTCGCCGAGCAGCTCTTCGAGCCCGGCACGCATCACTGCATTGCCCAGCGGCAGTTTGTGTTCGATGTCGTAGTAGAGCACGCGCATGCCGAGTCCCTCGGCCAGAATCCCCAGTTGCGTGCCGATGTGACCGTAGCCGACGATGCCCAGGGTCTTGCCTCGAATCTCGTGGGCGCGGGACGCCGACTTGAGCCATTCGCCGCGATGGGCGGCGGCATTGCGTTGTGGAATCCCGCGCATCAGCATGATCACTTCGGCCAGTGCGAGTTCGGCCACGCTGCGCGTATTGGAAAAGGGGGCGTTGAACACCGGGACGCCCCGCAACTGGGCGCTTTCCGTATCCACCTGGTTGGTGCCGATGCAGAAGCAGCCAACCGCCGTCAAGCGGTCCGCAGCCGCGATTGCTTCGGTATCGAGCTGGGTACGTGAACGAATGCCGACGAAATGAACGCCGGCGAGTTTTGCCGCGAGTTCGGCCCCCGTCAGCGCGTGATCCAGCGTTTCGATCCGCGAATAGCCATGCTGCCGGATCACCTCGGCGGCCATGGGGTGAATCCCCTCCAGCAATACGAACTTGATTTTGTCCTTGTCGAGGGAGTAGTTTCTCGCTTCCGTCGTCATTGCCTATCCACCAGGAACCCGCGCGAAGGCCGCATTCTGAGGAATCCGGCCGGTCCGCGCAACCAGGAGTTGAAATGAACACCCGTAACGCCCCTGGCGCTCTGCGCGAATTGCAGTCGGCCTGCCCCGATGTCGAAATTTCGACCGAGCCTGCAGTGCTCGAATCCCACGGTCTGGACTGGACCCGCTTCCGCGACCCGGCGCCGCTCGCGGTGGCGTTCCCGCGTAAGCTCGAAGACGTGCAGGCCCTGGTGCGGCACGCTTGCGGTGCCGGCCTGGCGATCGTGCCGTCGGGCGGGCGAACCGGCTTGTCCGGCGGTGCGGTGGCGGCGGGTGGCGAACTGGTCGTGTCATTCGACCGGATGCGCCAAATGCTCGAATTCGACCCCGTCGATGCATCGATCCGCGTGGAGGCGGGGATGACGACGGGTGCGGTGCAGGAATTCGCGGCGGCGAATGACCTTTACTACCCGGTTTCATTCGCTTCCGAAGGCACCAGCCAGATTGGCGGAAACATCGCGACCAATGCGGGGGGAATCCGCGTGCTGCGTCACGGCCTGACCCGGGAGCGGGTCACCGGTCTGAAGGTCGTGACCGGCACCGGTGCGGTGCTCGAGTGCAACCGCGGCCTGATCAAGAACGCCAGCGGTTACGACCTCAGGCACTTGTTCATCGGCAGCGAGGGAACGCTTGGGCTCATCGTCGAGGCGACCCTGCGGCTGGAACGCCGGCCTCCGCCGGGCAAGGTCATGCTGCTCGGTCTGACCGGCCTCGATGCGTTGATGAACGTATTTTCCGATCTGCGCCGCACCGTGGCGCTGTCGGCATTCGAGTTTCTCACCGACAAGGCACTGGCCCACGTCTGCGCCGGCCACGAACTGTCCCGGCCGCTGGAAACCGAGTGTCCGCTATACGTGGTCGCCGAATTCGACTGTCCGGGCGACGAGGCGGAGGAAGCGGCTCTGGCGAGCTTTGAACGTGGCGTGGAACGGGGTTGGCTGGCGGATGGCATCATCGCCCAGAGCGCGGCGCAGAACGCGGAGTTGTGGCGTTACCGCGAGGGGATATCGGAATCGATCACCGCGCTGAGGCCGTACAAGAATGATCTCTCGGTACGCATCTCCCGGGTACCCGAATTTCTCCAACGCATGGATGCGCTGGTGGCGGAAATCGCATCCGATTACGAAGTCGTGTGGTACGGCCACATTGGTGATGGCAACCTGCACATGAACATCATCGGTCCCGAAGGACTGGGGCCGGACGAGTTCGAGGCGCGTTGCCATGAAATCAGCAACCGCACCTATGCGCTCACCGAGGAAATGGGTGGCAGTATCTCGGCCGAACACGGCCTGGGGCTGCTGAAGAGTCCCTGGCTGGGCCGCGCCCGTTCGGCAGCGGAGATCGAGGCCATGCGGGCGATCAAACGGGTGTTCGATCCGGCTGGAATTCTCAATCCAGGCAAGTTGTTTCCCAACGACGGCTGAGGTGGTGTTTCAGAAGTCCTGCAGTTGGGTGGTGCCGATCCCCTGGTTCCCCAGCAAAATGGGAATGCCGTCGGCCACGGCGTAGATGACTTTGCCGTCCTCGGTGATCAGCGCATCCGTCAGCGGCTCGGCGACGCGCTCGCCGCTGACATAATCCACCGCGCCGGCGTCGATCGCCGCGTTCAGTTTTTTCAGGCGTGACTTCTCCAGCCGGGCCAGGGGCACTTTGCTGACCGGGCAGCAGAGAATTTCCAGAAGCTTACCGTCGACCGTCATGTTTCGTTCCGCTGTTGGCGACGCTCCATTCTAACCGAGTAGCGGCCCCGGGAGTGACCCCGGTGTGACCCGATTGGGGGTCGGGGCTGTTACAATACGCCGCTTTGCTGACGCCGCGTCGCGACGGCCTGAAGAGTCATGGACAACAACCCTGAAGTCGGAATCATCATGGGCTCCCAGTCGGACTGGGAAACGATGCGGCATGCCGCCGAAACCCTGGAACAACTGGGGATAGCACACGAAACCCGGGTGGTGTCCGCGCACCGCACGCCGGACCGCATGTTCGAATACGCCGAAACCGCGGCTGAACGCGGTATCCGCGTGATCATCGCGGGCGCTGGCGGCGCGGCCCACCTGCCGGGAATGGTCGCCGCCAAGTGCGTCCTTCCCGTGCTGGGCGTGCCCGTGCGTTCGCAGGCGTTGAGCGGCATGGATTCCCTGCTGTCCATCGTGCAGATGCCGGCCGGAGTGCCGGTCGGGACGCTGGCCATCGGCAAGGCCGGTGCGACCAATGCGGCGTTGCTGGCCGCTTCCATTCTGGCGGCCGGCCGGCCGGCGTTGACCGAAACCCTGGTCCGCTATCGGGAAAAGCGCCGCGAGGCCGTGCTTGCGCGGCCTGACCCGGCGGCGGAGTAAGGCGATGAGCGATTCCGGCCCCGGGCACCCCGTCCGGCGCATCGGCATTCTCGGTGGGGGGCAGCTCGCGCGCATGATGGCGCTGGCTGGCGTGCCGCTGGGTTTTCACTTCGACATCCTGGATCCGGCTGAAGACGCTTGCGCCGGGGCTGCGGGCCGTCTTGTCCGCGCGGGTTTCGATGACGCGGACGCGGCCGCCGAACTGGCCGGTCAGGTCGATGTCATGACCTACGATTTCGAAAACGTACCGGCGACCACGGCTGGTGCCGCGGCCGGGCGGGTTTCGTTCCACCCGTGTGTCACGGCGCTCGATGCCTGCCAGGACCGGCTGGCCGAGAAGAATCTGCTGACCCGGCTCGGTATTCCGGTCCCACCTTTTCACGCCGTCGATGGGCGCACCGATCTGCTGGAGGCCGTCGACCGGTTCGGCTATCCGTGCGTGCTGAAAACCCGGCGTTTTGGATACGACGGCAAGGGCCAGGCCGTGCTGCGCGGGCCGGAGGATCTGGAGCACGCCTGGCAGGAGCTGGGAGACCACCCGTTGATCGCCGAAGCCTTCGTCGCGTTCGATGCCGAGTGTTCGCTGATTGCCGTGCGCGCCCGTGATGGCCGCACCGGTTTCTGGCCCCTGTCCCACAATCTGCATGACGCCGGCATGCTGGTACTCAGCGAGGCGTGCATTGCGGGTGGTGATTTGCAGGCTCAGGCCGAGGACATCGGCAACCGGCTCATCGAGCACTTCGATTATGTGGGCGTGATCGCGGTGGAATTTTTCGTGACCGACGGCCGCCTGTCGGTGAACGAGATTGCGCCACGAGTGCACAATTCCGGCCACTGGACCATCGACGGCGCGGTGACATCGCAGTTCGAAAACCACCTGCGGGCGATCAGCGGGCTGCCGCTGGGCAGCACCGCGCTGGACCGGCCATCGGTCATGTTCAACTGGATTGGCGCGATGCCGGATGCGGGTGAATTACTCGGGCTCGAAGGTCTGCACTGGCATGATTACGGGAAGAAGGCCCGCCCCGGGCGCAAGGTCGGACACGCGACCCTGGTTCTGCCGGATGAGCAGCAACTCGGCAAACAGGCTCAAGCGCTGGCCGCCCGTCTCGGAGGCGCCTGGCCGGATCGCTGGAGCCGGTTCAGCACGGCCCGCGGCCGCCTGGCTGGCGACTGAGCGCCGCGGTCTTCGGACAGCCGTCCGGTCAGTCCGCGAGTCCGCGCACCAGCCCGGAAACGGTTTCGACAATGCGGTCGGCCTCCGGCTCTTCCAGGATCAGCGGCGGCAGAAGCCGAATCACTTTTTCCCGGGTCACATTGATCACCAGGCCTTGTTCCAGCGCCTGATCCTTCAGCGCGGTGGCCGGTCGGTCCAGTTCGATGCCGATCATCAGGCCGCGGCCTCGAATGTCGGTTACCAGCGGGAGTCCGCCGAGGGCTTCCCGGAATCCGGTCAGGATCCGCTCGCCCAATTGGGCCGCGCGGTCAGCCAGACCCTCCTCCCGCATGACGTCCAGCACCGTGCATGCCGTGCGACAAACCAGTGGATTGCCGCCGAAGGTCGATCCGTGGCGGCCCGGGCTGAGCAATTCCGCGGCCGCGCCGCGCGCCAGGCAGGCGCCAATCGGCAGTCCGTTGGCCAGCGCCTTGGCCGTGGTGAGGATATCCGGCACCACGTCTTCGTGCTGGTGCGCGTACCAGTGCCCGCTGCGGCACAGCCCGCTCTGAATCTCATCGCAGGCGAGCAGCCAGCCACGGCGATTGCAGATGGACCGTAGCCGGCCCAGGTAATCGGCATCCGGAACCTGGATCCCTGCCTCGCCCTGGATGGGTTCCACCAGCACCGCCGTGATGGACGGATCACGGTCGGCGACTTTCTCGATGGCATCGATATCGTTGAATGGAACGCGAACGAAGCCGCTGACCAGCGGTTCGAAGCCGGCCTGGGCCTTGCGGCTTCCCGTCGCGGACAGTGCCGCCAGCGTACGGCCGTGAAAACTGCCGTCCATCACGATGACGCCCGGTGTGTCGATACCGCGTTCGTGCCCGGCGAGACGAATGATTTTCAACGCGCATTCCACTGCCTCCGTGCCGGAATTGCAGACGAAAGCACGGTCCAGTCCACTGACGTCCGCCAGCCGGTCGGCCAGGGCTTCCTGCCAAGGGATTTGAAACAGGTTGGCGGTGTGGATGAGTTTTCCGGCCTGGTCCGCGATGGTTTCCGTGACCCGGGGGTGCGCATGGCCCAGGGCGGTCACGCCCAGTCCGCTGACCGCATCCAGGTAGCGATTGCCTTCGCTGTCCCACAACCAGGCGCCTTCGCCCCGCTCCATGGCCACCGGCATGCGGGCATAGGTGTTCATCAGGTGTTCGCTCATTTCGATCGTGTATCCCAGTCAGTCAGAATCATGTGGAAGAGGGTTTTTGCCAGGAATGCGGGCGCGTGGGCTGTCCGGTTCTCCGTGGCTGCCGTTCAATGGGTTGCGCGATAGCCGAACCGGCACGGGTCAGAACCCGGTCAGGATTTTCCAGCGGTTGACGATCGCGCAGAACAGCGCGGCCGTGCGTTCGGTGTCGTACACCGCCGAATGTGCCTCCGCCTCGTTCCAGTCGAGCCCGGCGGATTGCACCGCGCGCGACAGCACGGTCTGTCCGAAGGCGAGACCGGCCAGGGTCGCGGTGTCGAACGAACTGAACGGGTGGAAAGGGCTGCGTTTGAAATTCGTACGCTCAATGGCCGCATTCAGAAACGACAGGTCGAAAAACGAGTTGTGCCCGACCAGGATGGCTCGCTGACACCCGGTGGCCCGCAGTTCCTTGCGAACGGGTTGCGCAATGCGGCGCAAGGCCTCTTTTTCGGGCAGGGCGTTTCGCAGCGGGCTATCGAGTTTGATCCCGGTGATTTCCAGCGACTTCGGGTCGATGTTCGAACCCTGGAACGGTTCGACATGGGTCGAGATCGTTTCGGCGATGTTGATGCGGCCGAAGTCATCCATGCGCAGGATGCAGGCGGCGATTTCGAGCAGCGCGTCGGTCCGGGAATTGAACCCCCCCGTCTCGACATCGATGACCACGGGCAGAAAGCCCCTGAACCGATCTGCAATGCGCGGCATAATGTGATCAACTCCGGGTGTTGAACCCTGGCAAACGAACCGCCGAGGATACGGGATTGACTAGGGAATTGCCATGCGCGTCTTGAAGCCTGTGGAACGTACCCCGAACCGGACCCATCAGCGGCCGGTGCGGCCGCGGACCGTGGCCCGCTGGCGCCGCGCGCCGGGACTCGTTCTGCTGGTCATGATGCTGTTGGGTGCCAATGCGCCAGCCGGGGCGGCACCGGAGCAGGGGAATGCCGACTCGGTGTACTGGCGCATCAGCACGGAACGGGGTCTGGCCGGTTACCTGCTCGGCACCATTCACAGCGAAGATGCCCGTGTGGTCGACTTTCCCGAAAGCCTGGTGAAGCAGCTGACCTCGTGCGAGGTATTCGCGATGGAGATGGTGCCGGATCTGCCCACCCTGAGCCGGCTCACCGATTACATGCATCACGCCGAGACAGGTGTGCTGGAAGACCAGCTCGGCGCGGAACGTTATGCGCGGGTGATGCAGGCGCTCAGCGGGTATCAGGTGCCGGACCCGTGGAAAGCCCGGATGAAGGCCTGGGCGGTGCTGCTCACCTTGAGCGTGCCACCGCCACAGACCGGGTTTTTCATGGACCTGTCGCTGTCGCTGCGTGCCGCCGGCTCCGGCATGCGGGTGACCGGACTGGAAACCCTGGATGAGCAGCTGTCTTTTCTCGAAAACATGCCGCTGGATTTTCAGATCCGGTTACTGGATCAGGCGCTGGCTGAGTACCACGATGTGGGCGAGATTCATCGCATGATGGTCGATGCCTATCTGACCGGCAGCCTGGAGCGGCTCGAATCGCTCTCGGATCAGCAATTCGAACAGTTGGAGGAACCTGTTCGGGCCTATTTCACCACGCAGGGGATCGACGCGCGCAACCAGCGGATGATGGAAAACCTGGACCCCCTGTTGGGGGAGTCACGGGTATTTGTTGCCGTCGGGGCACTCCACCTGCCCGGCGAGCAGGGGCTGATCGCTCTGTTGCGGGCCGCGGGCTACCGGCTGGATGCGCTGCCGAGTCCGTTTGTTGCGGAATCCCCCGCGCCGGTTACCGCAGCAGGCGGGGGATGAGGCTGGTCGCCAGCGCCAGTACGAAGAACACGATACCCCACGAGGGTTCCAGGAATACGGTGGTCACACCCAACACCAGGAACGCCAGGGCGGCCGCGTTGGCATCACCCAGCCTGTCGTCGACGCCAGCTTCCCGCCCGCTCAGTTTCAGCAGCAGATGGTCCAGGCTCAGTCGCCCTCCACCGTGGAATACCAGCGGCAGCAGGATCAGGATGAACAGCAACGGCAGTTTGAAATTGCCAGCCCCCTTGGAAGTGATGACGTAACCGTTCCACAGGGTTTCGAAGCTGTCCCACTGCGCGGGCCAGTGCACCGCCGCGGTGGCGACAGCCGTGATGACGATCAGGGATACGGCCGCGAATCGCGTGAACAGGCCGAACAGGATCAGCACCGCGAACGCCAGTTCCCCCCAGGTGGCGGCAAGCCAGTTGAGTTCCTGTGAAAGCGTACTGAACGGCCATGGAAAACCCTTTTGCCAGTCGGCCCAGGGGATGTCGGCGAACCAGTTCGAGCCGTTCAGCTTGGTGATTCCCGATTCCCAGAACTCCCAGAACATGATGGCGCGTAGCGCCAGCGGCCAGACGTAGTCGCCGGATGCGCGCAGCCGGGCGGTCAGCGAGTCATAGATATCGAACATTGGGGATTCTCCTGGGCAAGCCGCAGCGGGTTTGCGGATTCAATCCGAATTCGGGACCGGCTGGGTGCCGAGTATCACGTCCCGTGTTTTGAGGTCGTCGAGCAGACTTTTTCCATGCCCCACCAGGGCTGCAGGGTCCGGGTGTGCGATGCGTTCGGCGACCTGCAGCAGTAATTCGTGGCCCGTGCGTTGCGGGTCTTCGGACATCAGGTGCAGCAGCAGTTGAGTGACGTCATTGAGCTGCATGAAGCGCACCTGGTCCCGGCGATTGCGGTAGACCAGTAACTGCGTGATCTGATCGCCCGGCCTGTCAGGACGGAAATCTGGGGCGATACGATGCACCGGATATCGGTAACTGAGTGGCCAGGCCAACGGCGAGAGTACCGGTACACCCGCGATCAGGTCACCCTGCGGGTCGGCGGTGACTTCGTCCAGTTCCCGCGTATCCAGCGACAGCGCCAGTTCGATCCATTCGTAGTGTGCCAGCTCGAGAAGGAAGGGCGGATCGCCGTCCTTCGCGTTACGGAAATCCTGCAGGTAGCGCAGAAATTCCTTTGGCAGTTCCGGAAACAACGGAGTATGTGCCCGATGTTCGATGAAAAATTCGCGGACCAGCCGCTTCCATCCATCATCATCGTACAGCTTCCGGGTGACCGGGAAGTTGCTGGCCAGCAGGCCGGATATGTTCCTGAAGAACAGGTCGCGATAGACCTCCATACGCCGGTCTTCGATGTCCGCTGGCGCTGCGACGCCCTCCGGATCACGGATATGTCCCGCGAATCCGGATTGCAGCCGGGCCAGGCGTTCAGGCGCGCTGTCGGAGTTCATCCGGCCGGTCCTCGTCCCGAAAGCGGTTCTGGATGGTGGTGATGCGCCCGACTTCAGCCATCAGTTCGTCGACGGGAGGAAAATTGAAATCCCGTTCGAGCAGGGTGGGAAACACGCCGTAGACGCGGTAAGCCTCTTCGAGCAGTTTCCAGACATCCGGGATGACCCCGGCGCCATGGGTATCGATGATCAGGTCTTCCGCTTCGTTGTAGTGGCCGGCGATATGACCGTAGGCAATTCGATCGCCGGGCAGGCCGTGCAGAAACTCCACCGGGTCGTAGCCGTGATTCACGCTGTTGACATAGATATTGTTGATGTCCAGCAACAGGTCACAATCCGCCTCGCTGATGACCGCGTTGATGAACTCGATTTCGCTCAGTTCGGCGCCTGGCGCGGCATAGTAGGACACGTTTTCGATGGCGATACGCCGGTCGAGCACGTCCTGGACGTGCCGGATGCGTCCGGCCACGTAGTGCACGGCTTCGGCGGTGAACGGAATCGGCATCAGGTCATACAGGTGCCCGTCGTCGCTGCAGTAGCTGAGATGTTCGCTGTACGAACGGATTTCATGCTCGTCGAGAAACTGGCGCACCCGGCGCAGGAAGGGCTCATCGAGCGGTGAGGGTCCACCCAGCGACAGGGACAGGCCATGAGTGACGAAGGGGAAGCGCTCGGTGAAGCTGCGAAAGTCGCGGCCCAGCCGGCCGCCGACATTGATCCAGTTTTCGGGAGCCACTTCCATGAACGAGACTTCATCCATGGCATGGGAGCGAAGCGGGCCCAGCAGGGCCCGCCTCAATCCCAGTCCGGCACCGTCGACCGGGTAGGGGTGTGTCAATGCTTCAGACATTTGCTGTGGTCGGTTCAGCGTTCAGTGGCGTATTAAACGCTGCCACCGCACTTGCCTTCGCCACACTTGCCTTCGTCACCTTTGTCTTCGCCGCACGACCCTTCCTCGCCTTTGTCGTCGCCGCACTTGCCTTCGCCGCACTTGCCTTCACCGCACTTGCCGTCGTCGCCTTTGTCGTCGCCGCACTTGCCTTCACCGCATTTGCCTTCTTCGCCGTCACCGCCGGCCAGCAGGTAACCGCTGTCCAGGTCGGCGGCCGCGAACGGATTGTCGGCGGCAACAGCCGTCGTCGAGAACGCAACGGATGAAATGAATGCCACGCCAACAGCGGCGGCAACGGGCTTGATGATCATGTTCTTGTCGGACATAGGATAAAACCTCCACGATAGATTTATTGGGGTCGCGTGACCCACGTATCATCCAGCAATCCCGATGCGTCGGGAAACGCTGAAACCTTCGGACTCACTTCCCGGCACCGGATGGTAGTCCGCGCTCCGAAGCGATCTGAAAAGCCTAGCAGCAGCGCAATCAATTGCAAAAAATGCGTTACTGCGGATTTCGGGGCAGAAGACCGGTAACCGTCGCGGATTATTGCAAGTCGTTTGACATCGATGGGGACATTCGCGCCGCAGCGAACGCCGAATACGGCGCAACGAAGCCGAAATCACTCGGCTTCGGTCTTGTTCCGGTATGCGCACAGGTCGCGAACGATGCACCGCGGACAGTCCGGTTTGCGCGCCTTGCAGGTGTACCGGCCGTGCAGTATCAGCCAGTGGTGGGCGTCCTTGCGAAAAGGCTCGGGAACGGCCTTCAGCAGTTTTCGTTCGACCTCCAGCGGTGTCTTGCCGTGCGCCAGCCCGGTTCGGTTCGCCACCCGGAAAATATGGGTGTCGACGGCAATGGTGGGTTCGCCGAAGGCGGTGTTGAGCACCACATTGGCCGTCTTGCGGCCGACGCCGGGCAGGGCTTCCAGTGCCGCGCGGTTGGCGGGCACTTCACCACCGTGCTCCTCCAGCAATTTGCGGCAGGTCAGAATAATGTTGTGGGCCTTGGAATTGAACAGGCCGATCGTGCGGATGTGCCGTTTCAGGCCCTCTTCGCCGAGTTCCAGAATTGCCTGTGGCGTATTGGCCACCGGATACAGTCTTCGCGTGGCCTTGTTGACACCCACGTCCGTCGCCTGGGCGGACAGGATCACCGCCACCAGCAGTTCGAAGGGACTGTCGTATTCCAGTTCGGTCCGCGGCTCCGGGTTGACCGATTGCAGCCGGCGGAAGAACTCCTCCCGGTTCGCGCGGTTCAAGCGGACTCTCCCGGCATGGTCGACAGGGCGTCTGGCGAGGCTGTCCGGGCTCCACGTCGTTCGAGCCGGCCGTTCAGTGCGTTGCGCGCAGCAACCAGCAGGCCGAGTCCGATAAACGCGCCGGGGGGAAGCAGCGCGAGCAGAAAACCGGGGTGTCCTGGAATCACATCGATGCGCCAGTGTTCGGCGGCATCGCCAAACAACAGCGATGCCTGGCTCATCAGGGTGCCGCGGCCGGCCAACTCTCGCAGCGCGCCCAGCGCGACCAGGGTGAGACAGAAGCCGAGACCGGTCGCCAGTCCGTCGACCATCGACGCCAGGGGCGGGTTGCGCGCGGCGAATGCCTCCGCACGGCCGATGATGGCGCAGTTGGTCACAATCAGCGGAATGAATATGCCCAGAGCGAGGTACAGGTCGTGCCACCAGGCCTGCATCGTCATCTGGATCACGGTCACGACCGAAGCGATGATGATCACGTAGGCCGGTATGCGGATTTCCGGCCGCAGTATCCCGCGTGAAAGTGACACCGCCAGGTTGGAACAAACCAGGGTGAGTATCGTGGCCAGCCCGAGACCCAGGCCGTTGATCACCGTGTTGGTGACCGCCAGCAACGGGCACAGGCCGAGCAGAACGACCAGACCGGTGTTCTGGCGCCAGACACCGTCCAGGAAAATATTCTGCAGTGACGTTCCGTTCATGATGCGGATTCCGCGGATTCCTCGGCCGGGCGGGCGAACAGCGTGTCCCGGTGCTCCCCGAACCAGGCCAGTGCGCGAGCCACGGCATTGACGACCGCGCGTGGGGTGATGGTAGCACCGGTGAACTGGTCGAAGTCGCCGCCCTCCTTGCGCACTTTCCAGCGTGCGGGTGGCGGATCGGAAAGTGACCGTCCGGCGAACGCGTGCACCCAGTCGCTCCTGGCGGTTTCGATGCCGTCGCCCAGGCCGGGCGTTTCGTTATGCCAGGTCACGCGAACGCCGGTGACCACGCCGTCCCAGGTTACGCCCACCAGCAAGTCGATCCAGCCGTTGTAACCGTCCGGCGCGCCCAGCCACAGGACGGCTGCGACCGGTTCACCGTCACGCCGGGCGCGGTACACCCGCACGGTCTGTCCGCCGGGAAAAGCCGTGGCGTCGCGCACGGTGACGACGTCCTCGTGCAAGGAGTTGTCGTAGCTTCGCCGGTCGAGGATTTCATTGAGCTGGCGAGACATCGTACGCTGTTCCTGTTCGGCGATGCGTTCCCGGGTTACTTCATGCACCAGTGCCAGCACGCCGGTGCCGAGTACGGCAATCAGGCCCAACGCGGCCGCGCTGCGCCAGATTCCGGTCCCGTTATCCGGTCCCGGTGACGGCGGTTGTGAGGGTTTATTCGCCATAGAAACGAGGTCGCGTGTAGACATCGATCAGGGGTGCGGCCATGTTCATCAGCAACACGGCGAAGGCGACCCCGTCGGGATAGCCACCCCAGCGCCGGATCACCAGGGTGAAGATCCCGACCCCGGCGCCGAAAATCAGCCGCCCGCGGGTACTGGTGCAGCCGCTGACCGGATCGGTGGCGATGAAAAAGGCGCCCAGCATGATCGCGCCGGAAAACACGTGCTGCAGCGGCGACGGATTGCTGCCGGGATCGATCAGGTAGCCCGCCAACCCCAACGCGGCGATGGTTCCGATCATGGCCACCGGCACATGCCAGGAGATGACCCGGCGCCACAACAACCACAGACCACCGATCGCGAACCAGTTGGCGATCCACTCCCAGCCGAGCCCGCCGAAGTCGCCGAAGACGTCCTGACTGCGGATTTCCGCGACGGTCCTGCCTTCCGCGATTCCGGTGCGCACGGAGTCCAGGGGTGTGGCCTGGGTAATCGCATCCCAGCCCAGGTCGGCTGGCAGCGAACCCAGAAATATGGCGTGCAGGCTTGCGGTCAGATCCGGCCGGATTTCGGCAATGGCGCCCGGTGGCAGCCAGCGTGTGAGTTCGGCCGGAAAACTGATCAACACGACGACGTAACCCACCATCGCCGGATTGAACACGTTGTAGCCCAGCCCGCCATAGAGGTGCTTGGCCAGTACGATGGCGAACCCCATGCCGACGGCGGCAATCCACCACGGGGCCAGGGGTGGAATGCACAACGCGAACAGCACGGCGGTGACGACGGCGCTGCCGTCACCGAGGTACAGTGCCTGGGGCTTGCCACGCAGATACAGCATGGCGCTCTCAAAGCCGACCGCGAAGGCGGTGGCCAGCACAACCTGCACGACAATGCCGGGACCGAAAAACCACGCGTGCGCCAGCAGGCCGGGGATCAGGGCCAGCAAGACATCGCGCATCACCCGGCCGACCGTTGGCGGCGCCGGCAGGTGCGGGGCGGGCCCGGTGGCGAATCGACGGGTCACGAATCGCCGCCCGGAGCCGTTTGGCGTGATTTCACCCGCTCCACGGCATCGGCGATACGCCGTTTGCGGCGGGCGTCGTCGCGCAAGGCCTGCTTTTTCTCGTCCATGCGCCTTTGCCGCTCGTCCCTGATTCTCGCCAGTCGCGACTCACGGGCCTCGAAGCGTTGGCGGGCCGCGTCGGCACGTGCCCGCTCTTTCTGCAGCAGCCGCCACTCGCTCTTGCCAAAGCGGAACCACTCCGACAGCGGAATGTGACTGGGGCAGACATAGTCACAGCAGCCACATTCGATGCACGCGTCCAGCCCGAAATCGGCGGCTTCGTCCAACAGGTCGTGACACACCTGCGCATGCAGCTGCTGCGGCAGCAATCGCGCCGGGCAGACCCGGGCGCATTCCCCACATCGAATGCAGGGCATTTCCGGCTGTTCGGGACGGACGTCGTCCCCGGTCAGAACAAGGACGCAATTGACGCCTTTGACCACGGGGTTGTCGTCGGAGCGGACCGCGTAGCCCATCAACGGACCTCCGATCACGAGCCGTGCCGCCTGGGCGGTGTAGCCACCGCTCTGGTCAATCAGATCGGCCACCGGCGTGCCGAGCAGCGCGATGAGATTTCGCGGGGTCCGGACACCGCCACCGGTCACGGTGACGATGCGCTCGATCAGGGGTTTCCCCTCGATGACCGCGTCCGCCGCGGCAGCGGCCGTGCCGACGTTCTGGCACAACAGGCCGATATCGGTCGGCCGGCCACCACGCGGTACTTCCAGGCCGGTCAGGACCTGGATCAACTGACGCTCACCGCCCTCGGGATAGAGGGTGGTGACCTTGACGATATCGATGACTTCGCCGGCCTCCGTTGCACCGCTGCGCGACAGTGCATCGCGCAGTGCGCCTTCGACGGCGCCCATCTGGTCCTCGATGGCGATGACCGTGCGTTCGGCGCCGGTCGCGCGCTGCAGTACGCGGGCGCCGGCAATCACCCGTTCCGGCTGCATGCGCATCAGGATTTCGTCGCAGCTGATATAGGGTTCGCATTCCGCGCCGTTGAGTATCACCGTATGGACGGTCTGCTGCCGGGCGTCCGCCACCTTGTGGCTGGTCTGGAACGTGGCGCCGCCCAGGCCGACGATGCCGGCTTCGCCGATGGCGCGGCGCAGCCGTTCCGGCGTCGCGGTCTCCCAGTCGTCGATCGGATGGAGATCGGTCCAGGTATCCAACCGGTCGGGCCTGAGCAGCACGCAGGGACCGTCATCGCCGGAGGGATTCGTGACCGGACGGCGCGCGAGTGCGGTGACCGTGCCCGAGGTGGGTGCATGCACCCATCCGCGAGAGGGTTGTTCGTGACGCCCGATGGGTTCGCCCTTGAGGACTTTCTGTCCGGGAACGACCAGGGCTTCCGCCGGCGGTCCGGCATGTTGCTGCAACGGCACGAACAGGCGCGTGGGAAGGCGCGCATGCGCCAGCGGCAGCGTGCACGAGATGCGCTTGTGATGACGTAATCTCAGCCCGCCGTAAAACGGGTGCAGGGTGTTGCCCGCATTACGGGCACGTTCCATGGGGTCGGTGTGCATCAGCGGCCGCCGGTCGCAGGGATTCCGGCCGGGCCGAAAGCCGATGCTTCGCGAGAGGTGCCCGGGCGAGGTCTGCGCCACGACGTCAGCGGTGGCGCCGGCACCATGTCGATGCAGTCCACCGGGCAGGGGGGGAGGCAAAGCTCACAACCTGTACACTCCGGACCGATCACCGTGTGCATGCGCTTGGCCGCACCCAGAATCGCATCCACCGGACAGGCCTGGATGCACAGCGTGCAACCGATGCAGCGCGCCTCGTCGATGACGGCTACTTCCGGCGGCGCTTCGGCTCCGTTCTCCGGATTGAGCGGCAGGACCTCGGTACCAAGCAGGTCGGCCAGTGCGCGCACGCCGGCTTCGCCACCCGGGGGGCACTGGTTGATCTCCGCCTCGCCCGCGGCGATGGCTTCGGCATACGGCCGACAGCCCGGAAAATTACACTGGCCACACTGGGTTTGCGGGAGAATGGCGTCGATTTGATCCACCACCGGGTCCGATTCGACCCGGAAGATGCGGGCGGCCCAGCCGAGGCCAAAACCGAAGGCGAGACCCAGCAGGGTGATGGAGACGATGGCCCAGAGCATGCCGCCCGCTCCGTCAGAGCCGGGCCAGGCCGGTGAAGCCCATGAAGGCGAGCGCCATGAGCCCGGCCGTGATCAGGCCGATCGGGGCGCCGCGGAAATGCACGGGCACATCCGCCAGCGCGAGCCGCTCACGCACCGCGGAAAAAGTCACGAGCACGATGCCGAACCCGGCCGCCGCGCCGAATCCGTACAGCGCGGATTGCAGCAGGTCATGCTGTTCCTGGACGTTGAGCAGGGCCACGCCGAGCACGGCGCAATTGGTTGTGATCAACGGCAGGAAAATGCCGAGAATCCGGTACAGCAGGGGACTCGACTTGCGCATGATCATCTCGGTGAGTTGCACCGTGACGGCAATCACCAGGATGAAACTCAGGGTCGACAGGTATTCCAGGCCGAGCGGCTGCAGCAGATAACGACTGAGCAGGTAACTGGCGACCGACGACAGGGTGAGTACGAACAAGGTCGCGACCGCCATGCCGATGGCGCCCTCCAGCTTGTTCGATACGCCCATGAACGGGCACAGCCCGAGGAAGCGGACCAGGACGAAATTGTTGGCCAGTACCGTGCTGACCAGGATCAGCAGGTAGTCACTCATCGTGTGGCCGACGGCTTCATGTCACCCGCATGCCGGGGCGCGCACCGCTGTCGGGAGCGAGCAGGAACAAATCATCGCCACCCGGGCCGGCGGCGAGAACCATGCCTTCCGAAACTCCGAATCGCATCTTGCGCGGCTGCAGGTTGGCGACCATGACGGTCAGGCGGCCATTCAGATCCTCCGGCCGGTAAGCGGACTTGATGCCGGCAAACACCGTGCGGGTCCCGTCCCCGATGTCGAGTGTCAGCTGCAGCAGTTTGTCGGCCCCGGGAACCTCGCGCGCTTCGACGATGGCGGCGATGCGCAGATCCACCCGGGAAAAGGTATCGATGCCAATGGTCTCGGCGACGGGTTCGATGTCGGATTGCCCGGCGGATTCGTCTGCGCCGGCGTCCGGGGCGGATTCGGCCAGGGTCTGCCGCGAGTCCTCGACCATGGCCTCGACCCGTTCCGGATCGATCCGGGTCAGCAGGGCCTGGAAGGTGTTCACCTCGCATCCGCACAGCGGTTCGGCAATCGCGTCCCAGCGGGTGACATCCACGCCGAGGAAGTCGCCGGCTCGCTGCGCGGTGAAGGGCATCACCGGAGCGAGCCAGGTGATGAGCACGCGAAACAGGTTGATGCCCTGGGTGCAGATGCCGTGCACGGCGGCTTCCGTACCTTCCTGCTTGGCCAGTTGCCACGGCTTGTGCTCGTCGATATACCGGTTGGCCTCGTCGGCCAGCGCCATGATGCGGCGGATGGCGGACTGGTAATTGCGTTGCTCGAAATCCGTGGCGATGGCGTCGCCGGCGTCCACGAAGGATTGATACAGGTCGGGTTCCGGCAGCGAATCGGCCAGGCGGTTGTCGAATCGCTTCTGAATGAAGCCGGCGCAGCGGCTGGCGATGTTGACGACCTTGCCGACCACGTCGGAATTGACCCGCTGGACGAAATCGTCCAGGTTCAGGTCGATGTCGGCCATGCCGGATCCGAGCTTGGCGGCGAAGTAATAGCGCAGGTAGTCCGGGGCCAGGTGGTCGAGATAGGTGCGCGCACGTATGAAGGTGCCGCGTGACTTGGACATCTTGGCGCCGTCGACGGTGAGGAATCCGTGCGCGTGTACCGCGGTGGGCGTGCGAAACCCGGAGCCCATCAGCATCGCAGGCCAGAACAGCGTGTGGAAATAAACGATGTCCTTGCCGATGAAGTGGTGGACCTCGGCCGTGGAATCGGGGCCCCACCAGGCGTCGAAATCCAGCCCCTCGCGGTCGCACAGTTCCTTGAAGCTGGCCATGTAGCCGATCGGTGCATCGACCCACACGTAAAAATACTTGTCGGTGGTTCCGGGAACGCAGAAGCCGAAGTACGGGGCATCCCGGGTGATGTCCCAGTCGCGCAGGCCGTCCTCGAACCATTCCTTGAGTTTGTTGGCGACTTCGGGTTGCAGGGAACCCGAGGCCATCCACTTGCGCAGCGGCTTCTCGAAGTCGGACAGACGGAAGAAGAAGTGCTCCGACTGTTTCATCACCGGGACCGAACCACTGACCGCGGATTTCGGATTGACCAGGTCGGTTGGGGCGTAGGTGCTGCCACAGGACTCGCAGCTGTCGCCGTACTGGTCCTCGGTGCCGCACTTGGGACAGGTGCCGCGAATGAACCGGTCGGGCAGGAACATGCCTTCTTTTTCGTCGTACAGCTGTTCGATTGTCCGCCGTTCGATGTGTCCGGCCTGGTCCAGCGCCGTGTAGATGCGCTCGACCAGTTCCCGGTTGGCGTCGCTGTGGGTGGACGAGTAATTATCGAAACTGACGCCGAAGTCACGGAAGTCCTGCCGGTGTTCTTCGTTCATCCGGTCGATCAGCTCTTCGGGGCTTTTTCCTTCGGAGCGGGCCCACAGCATCACCGGAGTGCCGTGGGCATCGTCTGCCCAGGCGAAATAGCATTCGTGTCCCCGCGACCGCTGGAACCGGGCCCAGATATCGGTCTGAACGTATTCGAGCATGTGCCCGATATGGATGGCGCCGTTGGCATAGGGCAGGGCGCTGGTGAGCAGTATCTGGCGCTTGTTCTGTGTCATTACTCGTGATCGTGATTCGGCAAGGGCGAATTATGTCACGGCCGCCCCATGCCCTGCACTGCCCGGGCTGTCGCGGCGCGGAGAAATCGATACAATGCCGCTAACTTCAGAACGACGGACCATCTGATCCGCTAGGCACATGACTGCACTCAACGAAGAACACATCAAGACCCTGCTCTCGGAGGTCGTAGACGAGTACAGCGACGATGACATCGTTTCGCTGGGCTGGGTGCGTGGCATCGGCGTCGACGGCGATGCCGTCGCGGTGGATCTGCGCGCCGGATATCCGGTGGACGGCACGCGCGACTCACTGATTACCGCCGTTCGCGACCGCCTCGAAGCCGATCCCGGCATCAGCCGGGCCACAGTGACCCTGGACTGGCGTGTATTCGCGCACCAGGTTCAGGGTGAACTCAAGCCCATGGAACAGGTGCGCAACATCGTCGCGGTGGGTTCCGGCAAGGGTGGCGTGGGCAAATCCGCCACCGCTGTCAACCTGGCCATGGCGCTGCAGGCCGACGGCGCCCGGGTCGGCGTGCTGGATGCCGACATCTACGGCCCGAGCATTCCGCGGATGCTGAATATCGCAGGCCGGCCGGAAACGACGGGCAAGCGGATCGTGCCCAAGAAAGCCTACGGCATGCAGGTCATGTCGATCGGTTTCCTGGTCGAGGAAGATACGCCGATGATCTGGCGCGGCCCGATGGTGACCTCGGCACTGCAGCAATTGCTGGGCGAATCGGACTGGGATGATCTCGATTACCTGATCGTGGATCTGCCTCCCGGCACCGGCGACATCCAGCTGACCCTGGCTCAGAAGGTGCCGGTCAGCGGTTGTGTGATCGTGACCACGCCACAGGACATCGCTCTGCTGGACGCGCGCAAGGCGGTGCAGATGTTTCGGCGCGTCGACACCCACGTCCTCGGGGTGGTCGAGAACATGAGTACCCACGTGTGCAGCCAATGCGGACACGAGGAGCCGATTTTCGGTACCGGCGGCGGAGCGCGCATGGCTTCGGAATATGACATTCCCCTGCTGGGTCAGCTGCCGCTGGCGTTGCGCATACGTTCCGACCTCGATGCGGGCGACCCCACCGTGCACGCGGATCCGGAGTCGGACATCGCGGCCAGTTATCGCGAGTTCGCCCGCCGCACGGCGGCGCTCCTGGCCCGGCGGCCGCGCAGCCTGCAGCTGAATCTGCCGAAGATTCAGGTGCAGAATCGCTGAAGACGGTCTGCCTGACGGCCCCCTACCCGACACGGAGTTCAAAGTGAGCATCAAGTCCGATCGCTGGATCCGCCGCATGGCGGAGCGCCATGGCATGATCGAGCCGTACGAGTCCGGCCAGGTGCGCCGAGGTGAGTCAGGCGAACAGCAGATTTCCCACGGCACATCCAGCTACGGTTACGACGTCCGTTGCGCCCGGGAATTCAAGATTTTCACCAACATCAACAGCGCGGTGGTCGATCCCAAACATTTCGACGCCAACAGCTTCGTCGATTTCACCGGCGACGTCTGCATCATCCCGCCCAATTCTTTCGCGCTGGCGCATACCGTGGAATATTTCCGCATTCCGCGAAACGTGTTGACCATCTGTCTGGGCAAGTCCACGTACGCACGCTGCGGCATCATCGTCAATGTCACGCCGCTCGAGCCCGAGTGGGAGGGGCACGTCACCCTGGAGTTTTCCAACACGACACCCCTGCCGGCGAAAATCTACGCCAACGAGGGCGTGGCGCAATTTCTGTTCTTCGAATCGGACGAGGCCTGCGAAGTTTCGTATGCCGACCGGGCGGGCAAGTACCAGGGCCAGCGCGGCGTTACGCTGCCCAGGGCCTGAACCCGGATCACACTCGTTCCGCGCCGGTTGATCTCAGCGCATGGGGGGCTGCTGGATCAGGGTCGCGTAGGTCTGAAATTCCTCACCCCGCCGCCGCACTTCCAGTTCCACCTGGGTGCCCGGCGCGGTGGATGCAATTTCCAGATTGAAGGATGCGACGTCCTCAACCGGTTCGCCGTTGAGGGTCACGATCTGGTCGCCGTCGCGGATGCCCGCCTCCCAGGCGGGACCGCTGCGGGTCACGTCGCGCACGAAGATGCCCCGCAGAACCGACGATCCGTCGGCCGCAGTGGTGGGTGGCAGATCCGAAAACAGGGCGCCGAGCCAGCCGCGCCGCACTGAGCCGTATTCGATGATCTGACGCATGACCGCACGCGCCGTGGCGATGGGGATGGCGAAGCCGATGTTCTGCGCGCCGGTCACGCCGGACAGGTTGCGTGTGTTGATGCCGATCAGTTCCCCGCGTGCATTGACCAGCGCGCCGCCGCTGTTGCCGGCGTTGATGGCGGCGTCGGTCTGCAGGAATCCCTCGTAAACCGATGAACCTGCCGTTTCGCGACCGGTCGCCGAGATGATGCCCAGGGTGACGGTGTGGCTCAGGCCCAATGCGTTACCGATGGCCAGAACGACGTCACCGACCCGCGGCGAAGTGTCCTCGCCGATCGGCGCGGTCGGCAGGCCGGTCAGATTGACCTTGAGCACCGCGAGGTCGGTTTCCAGGTCGGAACCGACCACCTGGGCGCCAGCCAGCCGGCCGTCCCAGAGCGCCACCCGGATGTTCTGCGCCTTGCTGATCACGTGGTGGTTGGTGAGGATGTAACCGTCCTCGCTGATCAGCACGCCGGAACCCATGTCGCGGCGCATGCGGTACAGAAACCGGCGCCCCGTCTCACGCTCGATCGATGGCGGCAGGCCCTGGGGCTCCAGGGACATGGTATAGATACTGACTACCGCGGGCGCGGCGCGGTCCACCGCGTCGGCGTAACTGAACGGGCCCGACAGCTCACCCCCGTTGGCCTGCGCGGCCGGGTTTTCCACGGGTGCTGCGTCGGCTGCCTCGGGTTCGGTGATGGCTGGCCACAGGTACACGGCGACGAAGGCCAGGGCCAGTCCGGCGACCAGCGCACGGAAGAGGAAACCCAGTATTTCCTTGGCATTTTTCATCGGGTTCGGTCCGGGCGTTGCGCTTGGCCGGCACGCAAGGCGCCGGCACAGGTCGGAATCCGCCATTCTATCGCCATATCCGTTGTTTCGCATGTGGCGTTTCGGATAAAATAGGCGTTTCGGCTTGCAGGATAATGGCTTGACCGGATCGCCCCGGAAATCGGGTTGCGCCGGAATGGGGAGCAGTTGCCCGGTTCGGGCATGGTCCCGCCGCCAGGCCGGAATACAATCGAAACTGACCCCGCAGGGACATCTTTCAGCTGGAGACGCAGATGCCAACCGATGGCGTGAACAATGGACGACGCCGGTTTCTGATCGCCACCACTTCGGTGGTCGGAGCAACCGGAGCCGGCTTCGCCGCCGTGCCGTTCATTGAATCGTGGAAGCCCAGTGCCAAGGCCAAGGCCATCGGCGCACCGGTCCAGGTCGACCTGGAGCCGTTGGAGCCGGGCCAGTTACTCAAGGTACAGTGGCGAGGACAGACCATCGGCGTTTTACGCCGAACCGAGGCGAGCCTGAACATACTTTCCGAACTCGATGACCGCCTGCGTGATCCCGAATCGCAGGAATCCGAGCAGCCCGGTTTCGCCCAGAACGAGCCCCGTGCCCTGAAACCGGAATACCTCGTGGTCAATATGCATTGTACCCACCTCGGTTGTGTGCCTGAGATGGTGCCGACGGTGGGCGCGCAGCCCTTCGACGACGACTGGAAGGGCGGGTTTTTCTGCCCCTGCCACAAGTCGAAGTTCGACCTGTCCGGGCGGGTTTACAAAGGGGTTCCGGCGCCGACCAACCTGAGAATTCCACCGTACCGGTTTGTCGATGACCGAACCCTGCTGATCGGGGTCAATCCGGAGGGAGTCGCCTGATGGCCAAGCCTGCAAGCACGATGTCCAAGCGGGCGACCGCATTCATGAACTGGATCGACGAGCGTCTGCCCGTCACCCAGTTCTACAATGATCACCTGGCGAAGTACTACGCGCCGAAGAATTTCAATTTCTGGTATTACATGGGCTCGCTGGCCCTGCTGATACTGGTGATGCAGATCGTCACCGGCATCTTTCTGACGATGAACTACAAGCCGTCGGCCCAGGAAGCGTTCGCATCGGTCGAGTACATCATGCGCGACGTGGAATGGGGCTGGCTGATTCGCTACATGCACTCCACCGGCGCATCGTTCTTCTTCATCGTCGTCTACCTGCACATGTTCCGCGCCCTGCTGTACGGCTCGCACCGGCAGCCGCGCGAGTTACTGTGGATTCTCGGCATGCTGATCTATGTCGCCCTGATGGCCGAGGCCTTCATGGGCTACGTGTTGCCCTGGGGCCAGATGTCGTACTGGGGCGCGCAGGTGATCATCAACCTGTTCGGAGCCATACCCGCCATCGGCGAGCCGCTCACCGAGTGGATCCGCGGTGACTATTTCATCTCGGACGCAACGCTCAATCGCTTTTTCGCATTGCACGTCATCGCGATTCCGTTGGCTCTGCTGGTGCTGGTCGTGCTTCACCTTGCCGCATTGCACCAGACCGGATCCAACAACCCCGACGGCATCGAGATCAAGAAGAACAAGGACGAGAACGGTATTCCCAAAGACGGCATACCGTTCCACCCTTACTACACCGTCAAGGACATTTTCGGTGTGGCGATGTTCCTGCTGGTATTCGCGTTTGTGATATTTTTCTGGCCGGAGGCGGGCGGATTGTTCCTGGAGCACGATAATTTTGTTCCTGCCGATCCATTGGTGACACCCACCCACATCAAGCCGGTCTGGTATTTCACGCCGTTCTACGCCATTCTCAAAGCGGTTCCGGACAAGCTCATGGGCGTGTTGCTGATGGGGGCTTCGGTGATGA
Organism: Elongatibacter sediminis; assembly: GCF_037892215.1. Lineage (NCBI taxonomy): Bacteria > Pseudomonadati > Pseudomonadota > Gammaproteobacteria > Chromatiales > Wenzhouxiangellaceae > Elongatibacter > Elongatibacter sediminis. Next base: position 99,533 of record NZ_JAZHOG010000004.1, read on the forward strand.
TTCTCTTCTTCATGCCCTGGGTGGATCGCTCGCCGGTGAAATCGATTCGCTACCGCAGCTGGCAATTCAAGCTGTTGCTCGGTGTGTTCGTGGTCGCGTTCATCCGGCTTGGAATTCTTGGCATGTCCGAAGGCACGCCGGCGCAGACCATCGAAATGCGCATCTGGACCTTCGTCTACTTCGGCTATTTCGTGGTGCTGTACTTTTTCAGCCCCAAAGAGCGAACCAAGCCGGTTCCCGAACGGGTGACACACTGATGAAAAGGAAGCTTGCGACTACGGTTTTCGCCCTCGCGGTCGGCCTGATCGCCCAGACGGCCTCGGCCGCGAGCGAAGGTGGCGGCCACCTCCAGCACGCCGGCGTCAATGCTCGTGACGTGGCGGCCGTTCAGCGCGGCGCCAAGTGGTTCGTCAACTACTGCCTGTCGTGCCACAGCGCCCAGTACATGCGGTACAACCGCCTCGTCGAAGATCTCGGCCTGAGCGAGGATCAGGTGATGAACAACCTGGTTTTCTCCGATGCCAAGATCGGTGAAACCATGGATATCGCCATGCGACCGGAACAGGCCACAGCCTGGCTGGGCAAGGCGCCGCCGGATCTGTCGCTGAGTGCGCGCTCACGCGGAACCGACTGGCTGTACACCTATCTTCTGACCTTTTACCAGGACGAATCCGGCGGCTGGAACAACCTGATGCTGCCCAATGCGTCCATGCCGCACGTGCTGTGGCAATTGCAGGGGATACAGAAGCCCGTCTACGCTGAACACGGAGATGAGGCGGTGGTCGATCACCTGGTGGTCGACACGCCCGGCTTGCAGACACCCGAGGAATACGCGCAGACTGCACGGGACATCGCCACGTTTCTGGATTACCTGAGCGAGCCGGCGAAATTACAGCGCAAGAGCATCGGCATCTGGGTCATGCTGTTCCTGGCGGCCTTCGCCCTCGTGGCGTACGCCTTGAAGGCTGAATACTGGCGCGACGTTCACTGATTGCGCATCGACCTTCGGCCGGCGCGCCCGCACGAAACCGGATTACAGGGAGAACACATTGGCCATTTCAGCTCGCGGACGTTCCACGATGGCGCTTTATTCGTCCGAAACCTGCATCGAATGTCACCGGGTCAGGTTTGTCCTGGCGGAAAAGGGCATCAACGTCGACATTGTCAATGTCAGCGAAGATGAGTCGGCCGCTGAAGACCTCGCCGAGCTCAATCCTTACAACGAAACGCCAACCCTGGTCGATCGTGACCTGGTGCTGTACGACGCCGGCGTTATCAACGACTACCTCGATGAGCGCTACCCGCATCCGCCATTGATGCCCGTCGACCCCGTATCCCGCGCACAACTGCGTCTGGTGCACCACCGGGTCCAGCGTGACTGGTACGTACTGGCGCATGAGGTTGAAGCCACGTCCGGCAAGAAAGGGGAAAAACCGCGCAAACAACTGCGCGAAAGCCTGATTGCCGGCAATGAGCTGTTCAAAATGGACGATTACGTCCTCAGCGCCGAATTGACCCTGGTCGATTGCACGCTCGCTCCATTGATGTGGCGCCTGCCGTTCTACGGGATCAAGCTCGGCAAGGCCGGGGCGGCTGTCGAAGCCTATGCGCAGCGACTGTTTTCGCGCAATTCGTTCAAGGCCAGCCTGACCCAGGCCGAGCGTGACATGCTTCTCAACGCCGGTTGAGGCCGTCAGGAACCACGGCCATGCCCGGTGACATGACATCCAACCGTCCCTATCTGCTCAGGGCCCTGTACGAGTGGATCAGTGATAACCACATGACTCCGCACATCCTGGTGGATGCGGCTGTCGAAGGCGTGAACGTTCCCGAGCAGGCGGTGCAGAAGGGCAAGGTCATTCTCAACATTGACGGCGCAGCCGTCCGCGACCTGAACCTGGCCAACGACTGGCTGTCCTTCAACGCCCGTTTTTCCGGACGCAGCCATGAGGTCAGCGTTCCGGTTGAGGCCGTGCTGGCGATTTACGCCAAGGAGAACGGTCAGGGCATGATGTTCGCCCAGGACGACGAAACCCCACCGCCGACGGATCCCGATTCCGGGCCCGGACCGGCTCCGGAAGACGACGGATCGAAGCGCCCCCACCTGAAGCTGGTCAAGTAGGCTCATTAGCATCCGGCGGTGGCCGGCTCAGAATTCCTCGATGACCTGGCCGCTCTCGGTGTCGATGACAACCGTCGCCCGTCCCTGCGGGGTAATCAATACGCTGCTCCCCCGATGCAACCGGCCCTGCAGGGCGTAGTCGAAGCGATAACGCAGGCCGAAACGCGGCAGGCCGGCCCGTCGGTCCCGTTTGACGCCGTCGAGTATCACCGTGTCGTCCATCAACAGCAATCCGTGGTCGCGGCAGGCCAGTCCGGCGACCCGCCGTGCCATTTCACGGCCCTTGAGAAACTGCCACCAGACCGTGCCGGCCAGCAGGGCGAGCAGCAGCAGGATCAGGCCGGTCATCGGGTCCCGCGCCGTTGACCGTTGAGCAGGACGGCGACCGCGCCCGTGCCGCCGTCGGCGGGCCGGCAGGAGGCGTAGGCCACCACCGCCGGGTGCTTGCGCAGCATCCGGCCGGTCAGGAGTTTGAGCACCGGCAAATCCCGCGAGCGCAATCCCTTGCCATGGACGATCCGCACACAGCCCAGACCCCGGCGCAGGGCGCCGGTGAGGAAGTGAGCCAGAACAGTGCGTGCGGTTTGCTGGTCCATATGGTGGAGATCGATGGAATCCTCGATGCTGAAGTAGCCGCGGCGTAAGCGCCGCAACAGGCGGGGCGGCGAGCCCTCCCGCAGGAACAGAAGTTCTTCTCCGGTTTCGAGATCGGCGGGGTCGGTGACGGGATCGAGCAGTTCTTCGAGCACTCGCGCTTCGTCGCGCCGGCGCTGAGTCGGTGTCGGCGCCGGCCGCTTGACCGGCGCTGCATGGCGGTTGTCGGGCTTCAACGGGCGCACATCCGACATGGCTTCCCGGAAAAGTTCCCTGTCCGTTCTGGGCTTTTTCTTCGACTCCATTTCCGTACCCCGCGATAGCCCGTACAATAGCAGCTCTTCTTTGCCGCCGTTTCGGGCCCGGAATGCAAGCCGCACCGGGTCGGTACGCTGGCGCCAGCAGCGATACAGGGCATGCAATTTCTGATCAGCAATGACGATGGGATTACCGCACCCGGTATTCAAGTCCTGTCGGACTGGATGCGGGACCTGGGGGCCGTCACCATCGTGGCGCCGGATCAGAATCGCAGCGGCGCGAGCAACTCCCTGACCCTGGATTCGCCGGTACGCATCCGTGAAGTCGGCGACCGGATGTACCGGGTCAGTGGCACACCCACCGATTGTGTGCACATCGCGTTGACGGGTTTGCTCGAGCAGGATCCCGACATGGTGGTTTCGGGGATCAATGCGGGCGCCAATCTGGGCGACGACGTGATTTACTCGGGTACGGTGGCGGCGGCGATGGAGGGCCGCTTCCTGGGGCTTCCGGCCATCGCGGTATCGCTGGTGTTCAATGAGAAACCGGCGTATTACGAAACCGCCGGCCGCGCGGTCGCACGGGTCGTGGAGCGATTGCGAAGCGACCCACTGCCTGCGGACACCATTCTGAATATCAACGTGCCCGATCTTCCCTGGGAAGACATCAAGGGCTTCGAAGTCACACGGCTGGGTCACCGCCACCGGGCCGAGCCGACGGTGCGCATGATGGATCCGCGCGGCAACCCGATGTACTGGATCGGGCCGGCGGGCGCCGAACAGGACGCCGGGCCGGGCACGGATTTCGATGCGGTGCGCCGCGGGTATGTCTCGATCACGCCGATTCACATCGACCTGACTCGTTACCAGGCGCTCGAACAGGTCGCCGGCTGGGTCGCGGATATCGAACTGGGCGAACCGGACCGCAGGAATACGGGGTCGTGATCCGGCAACGTAAACCGTCTCCCGAGCCCAGCGGCATCGGCATGACATCCCAACGAACGCGGGACCGCCTGGTGCGGCGGCTGCGCGAGCACGGAATACGTGACGAGCGCGTGCTGCGCGTGATCGGAGCCACGCCCAGGCACGAATTCGTCGATGAAGCGCTGTCCAGCCGGGCTTACGAAGATACCGCGTTGCCCATTGGCCAGAGTCAGACCATCTCCCAGCCCTACATCGTGGCGCGAATGACCGAAGCGCTGCTGGAGGGTGGCAAACCCAAAAAAGTCCTCGAAGTCGGCACCGGCTCCGGATATCAGGCAGCCGTGCTCGCGCAACTCGTCGATCAGGTGTTTACCGTCGAGCGCATCGAGGAACTGCTGCGGCAGGCCCGTCGCCGCTTTCACCGCTTGCGGCTGCATAATGTTTACACGCGGCACGCGGATGGCCATGAAGGCTGGCCCAGCCAGGCGCCGTTCGATGGCATCATCGTCACCGCGGCGGCTTCCGCGGTGCCAGAGGAGTTGCTGCACCAACTCAAAGTCGGGGCCGTCATGATCGTTCCGGTGGAGCGGAACGGTATGCAGCAATTGCTGTCCATCCGACGGACCGAGGACGATTTCGAGGAGGAGAATCTCGGTGGTGTCATTTTCGTGCCCATGCTGGGCGGATTGAGCTGATCACGTGAAGCCCCGGTTTCCAGGGATTGGAATTCGCCATGTCCGCTGACCCGGCTTCGGAAGCCCGGCCTGGCTGGCAGCCCTGGCGGAAACTGTACGACCGGGTGCTGGGCTGGTCCGCCCACCCGCGGGCACCGGCGATACTGGCCGGGTTGAGCTTCGCGGAGTCCAGCGTATTTCCTGTGCCGCCGGATGTGATGCTCGCACCGATGTGCCTGGCGCGCCCGGTGCAATCAGTTCGTTTCGCGCTGATCTGCACGGTCAGTTCGGTACTGGGGGGGCTGTTCGGATACCTGATAGGGCGCTGGGCGTTTGCCGCCATCGAGCCCTGGTTGCTTGCGTCGCCCTACGCGGAATTGTTCAATCAGGCAGTGGCCGCGTTTGACAAATGGGGGTTTGCATACATTCTGCTGGCTGGATTTACACCGATTCCCTACAAGATTTTCACCATCAGCGCCGGCGTGGTGGGGATGCCGTTTCTGCCCTTTGTTTTCGGTTCCGCGCTGGGCCGGGGCGGCCGGTTCTTTCTGGTCGCCGGGTTGATCCGGGCGCTCGGTGCGGGTGCAGCGGACCGCCTGCGTAACTGGGTCGACACCATCGGCTGGGTGACGCTGGCCCTGGCTGTCATCGGGTTGCTGGCATGGAAGCTACTGGGGGGATCCGCATGAACCGAACCGGAATCGTCTCCGCTTTTCTGATTGCACTCATCGTTTCGGCCTGTGCAGGCCCGCCGCCAGCGCCGGTCGTGGACCGCAGCGCCGGGCAGTCATACGCGGGCTCCACTCCGGATGGTCATTACCGGGTCCGTCGTGGCGACACCCTGTATGCGATCGCCTTCCGGTACGGGCTGGACTGGCGTGAACTGGCCCATTGGAACCAGGTCCGGGCGCCCTACGTGATACTTCCCGATCAGCTTCTGCGCTTGTCGCCACAGCGGGGAAGCACCGCTTCCACCGTGTCCGAAACCCGTCAGGCATCGACTTCAGGTGTGGTGACGCGGCCCGCCGCCGGCACGGGCAGGGCAACGACGCGGGCACTGGATACACCCAGAGCGAGTACCGTCGACACCGCTCCGAAGGCGGTCGAGGCACCAGCGCAGCCGCCTCCGCCCGCGACGCAGAGCACGGCTACCCGGACCGAGACCCGGCCACCGCCGCCGCAGGCCGCCCCGGTTTCCGGCGCGGACCCGAGCCAATGGCTGTGGCCCACCGAAGGCCGGGTGCTTGGCCGTTTCATCGCGGGTGATCCATCGCGCAAGGGTATCGACATCGCTGGCAAGGCGGGACAGCCGGTGACCGCGGCGGCCGGAGGGCAGGTGGTGTACAGCGGCAGCGGACTGATTGGCTACGGTGAATTGATCATCATCAAGCACAGTGACCGCATGCTCAGTGCATACGCGCACAACAGCCGGAGGCTGGTGAGCGAAGGGCAGCAGGTGGCCGCCGGCGCCAAAATCGCGGAAATGGGAACGAACGATCGCAACCAGGAAGTGTTGCATTTCGAAATCCGGGTGAATGGCACGCCCCGCGATCCGCTGGACTATCTGCCGTCGCGTTAGCCATGTTCCGGTTCCGGGGGGCGGAGTCAGTACGGCACTGACACGCAGGAAAAGTTGTGATACCTTGGTACGTCCACTCTGCCGCAGACTGATCATTGCGGCGATCGGAAATACGGAAGCTCGGCAGGGTGGTCCGATCGTCGCGCGCCGTTTGGCGCCGGGAGGGGGGGATGCGCGAGGCCCGCACGGGTCACAAGGACGTTCCCGCTTTAGATCGGCAAGATGCCGGCAAGAAACCGCAGTCCCTGTCCAAGGGCAGGTCCCGGCCGCGCGCCGCCAGCCACCATGGCGATGTCACCTACCTCTACCTCAGCGAGATTGGCCGCGCCCGCCTGCTGACCGCGCAGGAAGAAATCGATCTGTCGACGGCTGCCCAGAAAGGTTGTGCGGCCAGCCGGCAGCGCATGATCGAATCCAATCTTCGGTTGGTGGTCAAGGTGGCCCGCGCCTACACCAACCGTGGACTGCCGCTGCTGGATCTGATCGAGGAGGGTAATCTCGGTCTGATTCGCGCGGTGGAGAAATTCGACCCCGAACGCGGTTGCCGTTTTTCCACCTATGCCACGTGGTGGATTCGACAGTCTGTCGAGCGCGCGATCATGAACCAATGCCGTACCGTTCGCCTGCCCATTCACGTCATTCGTGAGTTGACGACGCACCTGCGCGCGTCGCGCAACCTCGAGCAAAAGCTCAGTCGCAAGCCCACCCCGAATGAAATGGCGGCCGAACTCGACGTTGACCCTCAAACTGTAATGGCCCTGTGGGAACTCAACGAACCGACCTCGTCGGCCGATGAGCCGGTGAGCCGGGGGTCCGATCGCATGTTGCTGGATTCGATTGCCGACGATTGCTATCGCACTCCCGAAGTGCAGTATTCCGACACGGCGGCCGGCCGGCTGCTCGATCACTGGCTGGAGCAGTTGACCGAGCAACAGAGGGAAGTGGTCGAACACCGCTACGGATTGCACGGGCACGGTCGTCGCACCCTGGAGGAAGTCGGCCGTCTTATGGGTGTGACCCGTGAGCGCGTACGTCAGATCCAGATGGGTGCGTTGGAGCAGTTGCGTGACATTTCGAATCGCGAGGGATTCGCGGAAACGCCGTTCATGGACTAGCAGCTGTCGTGCCGGCCCGGACTCAGCTTCAGGCGTTGGGCGGGATCAGTGCTGCGGCCGCGTTGCGGCCCTCGGATACCAGAATGTTGAAGGTACGGCATGCGGCCCGGGTGGCCATGAATTCCACCCCGATGCCCCGACCGAGAAAAGCCATCTGCAACTCCGGTGCGAGAAAATGCTGGCGCTGTCCGGTACCGACGATCACGACTTCGGGCTGGAGTTCAAAGATGATCCCCAGGTGCTCTGCCTCGATGTCGCTCGCGCTACCGGGAGCCCAGTCTGCGATCAATCGCTGAACGCCCACCACGATCGAGCGCGTATGCCAGTCATCGACCACCTGGATGCCCTCCTCGCCGACGGAGCGGATAAACAGGTGGTCGCCAGGCCGCTCGAGGGTCAGGTCCACCATCAGGCGGAGCGACCGCCGCCCTCCGGCAGCGCGATCACGGGTTTTTTGGGGTTGCGGCGAAAATAGCAGGCGACCTGGCCAATGGTGTGCACGATTTCGGCCCCGCAGGCCTGTTCGATCTCCCCGATCCATTTCTGGCGCTGCTCACGTGCCGCCCGCAGGCGAACCTTGATGAGCTCGTGGTGTCTCAATGCGGAGTCGAGTTCGGCCATCACGTTTTCAGTGAGGCCTTTCGCCGCGACCGTGACAACCGGCTGCAGCGGGTGACTGAGGCCTCGAAGGTAGCGGATTTGCGGGTTGGTGAGGGGCATGCGGAAGTTCCGTGTGTGGCAAACTGACCAGCGCAGGCGACCCGATGGGTCGTGTACGCCGCCAAGGCGCCGCATTCTAACACGAGGCACTATCTGACGATGTCCCGCAGCAAGAGCAGCAAGCGTTGGCTGGCCGAACATTTCGATGATCCGTACGTCAAGAAATCGCAGCAACTCGGTTTGCGTTCGCGATCGGCATTCAAGTTACTGCAGTTGCAGGAAAAGTACGGTTTCATCCGGTCCGGCATGACCGTGGTCGACCTGGGCTGCGCGCCCGGTGGATGGTGCCAGGTGGCGCTATCCGATGTCGGATCCAACGGGAAGGTCATCGGGCTCGACCTGCTGGCCATGGAGCCGCTGGACGGGGTTCGATTCATCCAGGGCGATTTTACCGAAGACGAGCCGTTACAGGCGCTGGAGGAAGCGCTGGAGAGCGCTTCCGTCGATCTTGTTTTGTCGGACATGGCCCCCAATATGAGCGGTATGGCGGCAACGGATCAGGCGCGGTCGATGTACCTCGCTGAATTGGCGCTGGATTTCGCCCGCAACCATCTCAAGACGGGCGGCGGATTCCTGGTCAAACTGTTTCAGGGTGAGGGCTTCGATGCCTTCGTGCGGGACGTTCGCGGCTCATTCGACAAGGTCAGCGTGCGGAAGCCGGAAGCTTCACGCCCGCGCAGCCGGGAAGTGTACCTGCTGGCCCTGGGGCATCGGGTCGAGTAAATTGGTCAGTTATTGAACGCAGGCACGCCGGTATGCGGGGTGCACGGGTCCGGGGAAGCGAGGCCCGCTGAAACGAGGAACGGGATTTGAACGATCTTGCCAAAAACCTGTTGACCTGGGCGATTATCGCGATCGTTCTGGTGTCCATATTCAATCACTACGCCAACGTCAGCAATGTGCCGGACTCGTTGGCGTATTCGGAGTTCCTGGCCGATGTGCGTAACGGTCAGGTGGCCGAGGTGCACATCGAGAGCAGCCTCAACGGCAACCAGATTTCCGGGCGAACCAGCGACGGCAACGATTTCCGTACGTTCGGCCCGCCCGATCCGAAATTGATCGACGACCTGGTCGAGAACCGGGTGGAGATCACCGCCGAGCCGCCGGCTGAGCGTTCCGTACTGGTGGATCTGATTCTGGGCGTGGCGCCGATTCTGCTGCTGATCGGGGTGTGGGTGTATTTCATGCGCCAGATGCAGGGCGGTGGCGCGGGCCGCGGCGCCATGTCATTCGGCAAGAGCCGGGCCAAGCTGCAGGGTGAGGACCAGGTGAAAGTGACATTCGCCGATGTCGCCGGGGTCGAAGAGGCCAAGGAAGAGGTCAGCGAACTGGTCGAATTTCTGCGCAACCCCTCCAAATTCCAGAAACTGGGCGGCCATATACCGCGCGGTGTGCTGATGGTGGGTTCGCCAGGTACCGGCAAAACCCTGCTGGCCAAGGCCATTGCCGGTGAAGCCAAGGTGCCGTTCTTTTCGATTTCCGGATCGGACTTCGTCGAGATGTTCGTCGGCGTGGGTGCGTCCCGGGTGCGCGACATGTTCGAGCAGGCCAAAAAGCACGCTCCGTGCATCATATTCATCGACGAGATCGACGCGGTGGGCCGCCATCGCGGCGCCGGCCTCGGCGGCGGCCACGATGAACGTGAGCAGACCCTGAATCAGCTGCTGGTGGAAATGGACGGATTCGAGGGCGGTGAGGGCGTGATCGTGATCGCCGCGACCAACCGTCCAGACGTGCTCGATCCGGCGTTGTTGCGTCCGGGCCGCTTCGACCGTCAGGTGGTGGTGCCCCTGCCCGACATTCGCGGCCGGGAAGCCATCCTCAAAGTACACATGCGCAAGATACCGCTGGGTGACGACGTCAAGGCCAAGGTCATCGCCCGCGGCACGCCCGGATTTTCCGGTGCCGATCTGGCCAACCTGGTCAATGAGGCGGCCCTGTTCGCGGCGCGTGACAACGCCAGGCAGGTGACCATGGATCACCTCGACCGGGCCAAGGACAAGATCATGATGGGCTCCGAGCGTCGCTCGATGGTGATGTCGGAGAAGGAAAAGCGTCTGACCGCCTACCACGAAGCCGGGCACGCCATCGTCGGTCGTTTGGTGCCGGAGCACGATCCGGTCTACAAGGTTTCCATCATTCCGCGCGGTCGGGCGCTGGGTGTCACGATGTTCCTGCCCGAACAGGACAAGTACAGCGTGTCGCGCAAACAGCTCGAAAGCCAGCTGGCCAGCCTGTTCGGTGGCCGCGTCGCCGAGGAGATCATCTTCGGGCCGGAGAATGTGACCACCGGCGCATCCAACGACATCGAGCGGGCCACCAGTATCGCGCGCAACATGGTGACTCGCTGGGGGCTGACGGACAAGCTGGGCCCGCTGGCGTATTCCGAGGACGAGGACGAGGTGTTCCTCGGCCGCTCGGTAACGCAGCACAAGCACATGTCGGATGAAACCGCCCGCCTGATCGACGAAGAGGTTCGCCGCATCGTCGAGAATGCCCACGATCTGGCCCACAGACTGCTCGACAGCCACATGGACCAGCTGCACCTGATGGCCGACGCCCTGATGAAGTACGAAACCATCGACGGCCGGCAGATCGACCAGATCATGGAAGGCCGGGAACCCGATCCACCCGAGGACTGGACCGATTCCGACACGGGTACCAAGCCGGACGTCGACGATGACGAGGAAGGGCGCTCAACGATCGGTGGGCCCGCCGAGCAGGTCTGACCGTACCGGCGGAGGACGCCGGTACGTTCGCATCGCAGGTCAGGTTCGCGCATGAGCATCGCCATTCCAGGCTTGCCGGGAAATGACCGGCCAATCCGGCCGCCCCTGGTCATGGGTATTCTGAACCTGACTCCGGATTCCTTCTCCGACGGTGGTTTGTGGACGAATCCGGCGACGGCGCTGGATCACGCGCTGTCCATGGCGGCGGCCGGCGCGGACATCCTCGATCTGGGGGGTGAATCCACGCGTCCGGGGGCCGGTCCCGTGTCCGACGACCAGGAACTTCAACGCGTGGTGCCGCTGATCGATCAGATTCGCGCCCGCGTCCCCACCCCGATTTCCATCGATACCAGCAAACCCGAAGTGATGCGCGAGGCGGTGGCCGCCGGTGCATCCATGATCAATGACGTCCGCGGGCTGCGTGACGAGGGTGCGCTCGGGGCGGCGGCCGGACTGGGTGTGCCGGTGTGTCTGATGCACATGCTCGGGGAACCGCGCAGCATGCAGACGCAGCCAAGGTATCAGGATGTTGTTGGCGAAGTGGAGTCCTTCCTGCTCGACCGCGCACGAGAATGTGAATCCACCGGTATCCCCTCCGGGCGCATTGTGCTCGATCCGGGATTCGGCTTCGGCAAGACCCTGCAGCACAACATCGAACTGTTTCGGGCGATCCCCCGCCTGTCCGGCCTCGGCTACCCGCTGTTGATCGGCATTTCACGCAAATCCATGCTGGGTGCGATCACCGGCCGGGCCGTGGGCGACCGCCTGGCGGCATCGGTCGCCGGCGCCGTGCTCGCGGCACAGGCCGGTGCGTCCATCGTGCGCGTACACGACGTGCCGGAGACGGTCGACGCGCTCAAATTCCTCGCTGCCACGGGCTCCCAATGAACGGTTTTGGTCCAGTTGGAGTTAGAATCTCCCCATGAGCAGAACCTATTTCGGCACCGACGGGGTTCGCGGCAGGGTTGGGGAGCCGCCGATCACCGCCGACTTCATGCTGCGCCTGGGTCGGGCCGCTGGCGTGGTGCTCGCCCGCAACGAGCGCCGCTCGGTCGTCATCGGCAAGGACACGCGAATTTCGGGTTACATGTTCGAATCCGCGCTTGAAGCGGGGCTGGCGGCAGCAGGCGCGAATGTCCTGTTGCTGGGTCCGATGCCCACCCCGGCCATCGCCTACCTGACCCGCACCCTGTATGCCTGCGCGGGCATCGTGATTTCAGCCTCGCACAACCCGTATCAGGATAACGGCATCAAGTTTTTCTCGGCCGATGGCGAGAAATTCTCCGACGAGCAGGAACGGGCCATCGAGGAGGAACTCGAACGTCCGTTCACGACGGTGGAGTCATCCAGGCTCGGCAAGGCGTCACGGGTGGACGATGCGGCCGGGCGCTACATTGAATTCTGCAAGGGTACGACCCCGTTCGGTACGTCGCTCGGGGGCATGCGAATCGTTCTGGACTGCGCCAACGGCGCCACCTACCGGGTCGCGCCGGCCGTGCTGGAAGAGCTCGGAGCCGATGTCCGGACTCTGGGCGACGACCCGGATGGCATGAACATCAATCGCGATTGCGGCTCGACCCATCCGGCCGCCATGCTCAAGGGCGTCAGCGATACCGGGGCGGATGTCGGCATCGCGCTGGACGGCGACGGTGACCGTGTCGTCATGGCCGATGCGGACGGAAATCTGGTCGATGGTGATCAGTTGCTGTACATCATGGCGGTCGCGCGCCAGAACGCGGGGCAGCTCGACGGCGGAGTGGTCGGCACGGTGATGTCGAATTTCGGACTGGAGCTGGCTCTGCGTGAGTGCGGTATTCCGTTTGAGCGCACGCCGGTGGGCGATCGCCATATCCATCGCGCCTTGACTGCAAATGGCTGGAAACTGGGTGGTGAGGCCTCGGGTCACATCCTGTGCCTGGATCGCACCAGCACCGGTGACGGGATCATCAGTGCGCTACAGGTACTGGAAGTGATGGTGCGCAGTGGCAAATCGCTGGCGGAGCTGGCCGATGGTTTCGAGAAGTTTCCACAGACCATGATCAACGTACCGGTTGCGCCGGAAGCCCGGGGCCGTTTCGAGGAGTCCGGCCGGATTCGCGACGCGGTGCGGGATGTCGAGGCGCGGCTGAATGGCAAGGGCCGGGTCATCCTGCGTCCTTCGGGGACCGAGCCGCTGATCCGGGTCACACTGGAAGGCAGTGATTCCGGAGAAGTCGAACGGCTGGCCCGGGAACTGGCGGATACCGTGAAACAGGAACTGCAGGGCTGACCGGGCCGTTCAGATAACGCCCAGTGCCTGCCCGACCCGGGTGAACGCTTCGACCGCCCGGTCCAGATGCTCGCGTTGATGCGCAGCCGACAATTGCACCCGGATTCGGGCCTCCCCCTGAGGTACTACCGGAAAGAAAAACCCGATCACGTAGATGCCTTCGTCCAGCAGCCGCGCCGCGAACTCCTGCGCCAGGGGCGCGTCGTACAGCATGACCGGCACGATCGGATGTTCACCGGCCTTGATGTCGAAGCCGGCCTGGCTCAGGGCGGTCCGGAAATAGCGTGTATTGGCGATCAGGCGGTCCCGCAGTTCGGTCGTGGCGCTGAGCATTTCGAACACCCGGATCGAGGCCGCGACCAGGGCGGGCGGCAGGGTGTTGGAAAACAGGTACGGCCGTGATCGCTGGCGCAGCAGGTCGATCACCGGTTGCCGGCCGGTGGTGAATCCGCCCGAGCCGCCCCCGAGCGCCTTGCCGAGGGTGGAGGTGAAAATGTCGACCCGCTCCATCACACCGTGATGCTCGGCCGAGCCGCGACCGGTGGGTCCGACGAATCCCGTGGCGTGGCTGTCGTCGACCATGACCAGCGCATCGTAGCGTTCGGCCAACTCGATGATTCGGTCCAGGCGCGCGATGTACCCGTCCATGCTGAACACACCGTCGGTCGCGATCAGGCGGGTGCGGCAATCGCGGGTCTGGCGCAGGGCTTCCTCGAGCGCCTCCATGTCGCTGTTGGGATAGCGGTGGCGCTGTGCCTTGCACAGGCGAATGCCGTCGATGATCGACGCGTGATTCAGCGCATCGGAAATTACCGCGTCCTCGGGACCCAGCAGCGTCTCGAACAATCCGCCGTTGGCATCGAAGCAGGACGTGTAAAGGATGGTGTCGTCGGTGCCGAAGAATCGTGAAACGGCGCTTTCCAGCTCCTTGTGCAGATCCTGGGTGCCGCAGATGAACCGGACGCTGGCCAGACCGAAGCCATGATCGTCCAAAGCCCGGTGCGCGGCGGCGATGACCTCGTCGTTGTCGGCCAGTCCGAGATAGTTGTTGGCGCAGAAGTTCAGCACCTCCTGGCCATCGCGAATCCGGATTTCCACGGACTGGGGACTGGTGATGATGCGTTCATCCTTGTACAGCCCGGCCGCCCGAATTTCTTCCAGGGACGCGCGAAAGTGCTCCAGCGCCGCGGTGCCGCGTGGTTCATTCATGATCCGATTTCTCCCGTCCAGTCGCACACGACCTTGCCGCACTGTCCGCTGCTCATCAGCTCGAAACCGTGTTCGAATTCAGTGATCGGAATGTGGTGGGTGAGTGCGGTTTGCAGCGGAAAGCCGGTCAGCACCATCTGGGTCATTTTGTACCAGGTTTCGTACATGCGGCGGCCGTAGATGCCGTGTAACTCCAGCCCCTTGAAAATAATCTGGTCCCAGTCGCAACCGGTGCCTTCGGGCAACAGGCCCAGCAGGGCGACCTTGCCGCCATGGTACATGTGATGGAGCAGGTCGTTGAACGCCACTGGATGTCCCGACATTTCGAGTCCGATGTCGAAACCATCGATGCGCAACTCCGCGACCAGATCGGCGATCGATTCCGAGCGCACGTCGAGGGTGTGGCTGGCGCCCATTTTCCGGGCCAGTTCGAGGCGGTACGGATTGACGTCGGTGATCACCACGTGACGGGCTCCGACATGGCGGCAAATCCCGGCGGCGATGATGCCGATCGGCCCGGCGCCGGTGATCAGTACGTCTTCACCCACCAGGTCGAATTGCAGGGCACAATGCGCGGCATTGCCGAAGGGGTCGAAAAACGCGGCGAGTTCAGGTGCGATCTCGTTCGGAATAGGCCAGAGATTGGATGCCGGAACGACGACGAATTCGGCGAAGGCGCCGTCGCGGTTGACTCCGATGCCAACGGTGTTGGGGCACAGGTGCGGCCGGCCCGCGCGGCAATTGCGGCAATGACCGCAGACCACGTGTCCCTCGGCCGAGACGCGGTCTCCCACGGCGTAACCGGTCACACCGTCACCCAGGTGTTCGATGATGCCGACGAATTCGTGGCCAATGACGAGTCCCGGTCGGATCGTGCGCCGCGCCCACTCGTCCCAGTTGTAAATATGCAGGTCGGTGCCGCAAATCGCGGTTTTTTCCAGCCGGATCAGGACCTCGTTGGTGCCGGGTTCGGGAACAGGGACCTCGGCCATCCAGATTCCCCGCTCGCTTTTTTCCTTGACGAGCGCGCGCATTGTTTCGCTCATTCGACCTCTCCGAAGAGTCTGTGCCGGAGCCGACGCGGCCCGCGATTCGAACTGCGGATTATAGACGAAGCGTTACGGCCCCGGCGTGGCGTGGAGCCGCTCCAGCGTGTATTCTACGCGGTTCCCCGCGCGCGCTTGTCTGCGGTTGCAGCCGTCGACCCTGCCGCGCGAATTCACCAGTTTTCAACGGGACAGAACCGCATGGCAGGCAAGCTTTACATCAAGACCCACGGTTGTCAGATGAACGAGTACGATTCCGACAAGATGCGGGATGTATTGCTGGCTTCACACGGCCTGGAATTGACCGACTGCGAAGACGAGGCCGACGTCATTCTGATCAACACCTGTTCAATCCGGGACAAGGCCCAGGAAAAGGTGTTTTCCCAACTGGGCCGATGGAAGCACCTCAAGCAACGCAATCCCCGGGTCGTGATCGGGGTTGGCGGATGCGTGGCCAGCCAGGAGGGTTCGGCCATCATCGACCGTGCGCCGTATGTCGACATGGTGTTTGGGCCTCAGACACTGCACCGGTTGCCGGGCATGCTGGACCAGGTTCGCTCGCAGCGCGAGCCGGCGATCGACATCAGTTTTCCTGAAATCGAAAAATTCGACAATCTGCCGGCTCCGGGTGCCCAGGGGCCGACCGCTTTCGTATCGGTCATGGAAGGCTGCAGCAAGTACTGCAGTTTCTGTGTGGTGCCTTACACCCGTGGTGAGGAAGTCAGCCGGCCCTTCGACGATGTGATCGCCGAATGTGTCGCCCTGGCCGAACAGGGAGTTCGCGAGATCAATCTGCTGGGGCAGAACGTCAACGCCTATCGTGGCCCGATGCACGATGGCACGACCGCGGATCTCGCTTTGCTGATCCACTACGTGGCCGCCATCGACGGTGTGGATCGCATTCGCTTCACCACCTCGCATCCGGTGGAGTTTTCCGACAGTCTGATCGATGCGTTTGCCGAGGTGCCGGAACTGGCGAACTACCTGCATTTGCCGGTACAGAGCGGTTCAGACCGGATTCTTTCGCTGATGAAACGCGGGCATACAGCGCTCGAGTACAAGCAGAAAATCCGCCGGCTGCGCGCGGTTCGGCCGGATATCAGCCTGTCGTCGGATTTCATCGTCGGGTTTCCGGGAGAAACGGACCGTGATTTCGAGGACACGATGAAACTGATCGAAGAACTCGATTTCGACCAGAGCTTCAGCTTCATTTACTCGGCCCGGCCGGGTACGCCGGCGGCCAGCCTGCCGGACGACCTGGACCTCGCCGGGAAGAAGTCCCGCCTGTCGCGGCTTCAGGCGCGGATCAACGAGCAGGCAGCGCGCATCAGCGAAGGCATGGTGGGTTCGGTACAGAAAATTCTGGTCGAAGGGCCCAGCCGCAAGGATCCGGCGGAGCTCGCGGGCCGGACCGAAAACAACCGGGTGGTCAACTTTCAGGGGCCCCGCGAGGTCATCGGGTGTTTTGCCGATGTCGTTATCACCGAGGCGCTCAGTCACTCCCTGCGGGGCCGGCTGGTGACCGGTGAGCGCGGAACGGTCGCTGTTGCCTGATACCCCATGAGCGAACGCCTGACCCTGGAACTGGAACCCGCGGACACTTTGCGGCTCGCTAACCTGTGCGGCCAGTTCGATGCCCACCTCAAGCAGATCGAGTCCCGCCTCGGGGTGGAGATTTTCTGTCGTGGCAATCTGTTCACCGTCGAAGGTGAGCCGCGGGCGGCACGCGCCGCGCGGCGCCTGCTGCAGAACCTGTACCGGCTCACCGCCTCGGATGTGCTTACGCCCGATCTCGTGAATCTGCACCTGCAGGAGTCCGGCATTCACGAACTCGAGGAAGCAGCCGGCGACAGCGCGCAGGAAATCGGCATCAAAACCAAGCGCGGAGTCATCCGCGGTCGCGGGCCCAACCAGAAGCGCTATCTGCGCAACATCAACAGTCACGCCATCAATTTCGGCGTGGGGCCTGCGGGCACGGGCAAGACCTACCTCGCGGTCGCATGTGCCGTGGGCGCGCTGCAGGAAGACAATGTTCAGCGTATCGTGCTGGTGCGGCCGGCGGTGGAGGCGGGTGAGCGTCTTGGTTTTCTTCCGGGCGACATGGCGCAGAAAGTCGATCCCTACCTGCGGCCGCTTTACGATGCACTCTACGAAATGCTCGGCTTCGACCGGGTGGCGACCCTGATCGAGCGCAACGTGATCGAAGTGGCGCCGCTGGCCTTCATGCGCGGGCGGACGCTCAATGACGCTTTCGTGATCCTGGACGAGGCGCAGAATACCACCCGCGAGCAGATGAAGATGTTTTTGACCCGCATTGGCTTCGGCTCGACCGCCGTGGTCACCGGGGATGTCACCCAGGTCGATTTGCCGGACAAGCGCGCTTCCGGACTCACCGATGCGCTGCGCATTCTGGGTAAGGTGCCTGGCATCAGCATCAGTCACTTTTCGGCACGCGATGTGGTCCGTCACCCGATCGTGCAACACGTTGTCGAGGCTTACGAGGCAGAGACCCGCGGCGGCGATGGATCTTGAACTGGACCTTCAGATCGCCACCAATGAGCGTGGTGTACCGGATATCGCCCGCTTTGAATCCTGGGTGCGCGGCGCCGCAGCCGGTCTGGAGGCCGCTGAACTCACGGTCCGGGTGGTTGGACGCGAGGAAAGCGCCCGGCTGAATGAGCGCTACCGCTCAAAAACCGGCCCGACCAATGTGCTTTCCTTTCCCGCCGAGCTTCCCGCGGAAATCGACCTGCCACTGCTTGGGGACATCGTGATCTGCGCACCCCTGGTGGATGAGGAAGCGCGCGCCCAGGGCAAGGAACCCGTGGCCCATTGGGCTCATTTGGTGGTGCATGGCGTTCTGCATCTGCGCGGCTACGATCATGAAGAGCAAGCCGCGGCGGAACACATGGAAGGGCTTGAAAAGGACATCCTGGAGTCGCTGGGGTTTTCCGACCCCTATGCCTGAACGTGACCCGCGCACGGGCGCCGTTTGCCCCGACACCCGGAAAAGACTGGAATCACGTGCCTTGCGGCCCTATATTCGGGGAGACGCGAATGGCGTTGCCAGTGTGGCCCTGGTTGGTTTCGTCAGGAAATCAACGACATCGACCGGGTTTGCATCATGACAGAAGACCAATCTAGTAACGGTTCCGGGCCCAGATCGTGGGTCGACCGGATCGGCAAGGCCTTGTCGAACCTTCCCCGGAACCGCGAAGAACTGATCGAACTCCTTGAAGAAAGCCTCACGGCCGGCGTGATCGACGAAGATGCGCTGGCCATGATGAAAGGTGCGCTGGAAGTCTCCGAAATGCAGGTGCGCGATGCGATGATTCCTCGCTCGCAGATGGTGGTGGTGCCTAGCGATGTGGATCTCGAGTCGTTTCTGCCACGCATCATCGATTCCGGTCACTCCCGTTTCCCGGTCATCGGCGAGGACAAGGACGGTGTTGTCGGCATCCTGCTGGCCAAAGACCTCCTCCCGCACGTCGCCTCCGGAGGTGAGCACTTCGACCTTCAATCAGCGATCCGGCCGGCCATGCTGATACCCGAAAGCAAACGGCTGAACATGCTGTTGCGCGACTTCCGCGCAAGCCGCAATCACATGGCCATCGTGGTCGACGAATACGGCGGCGTTTCCGGCCTGATCACCATCGAGGACGTGCTGGAAGAAATCGTCGGCGACATCGACGATGAGTACGACGCACAGGAGGAAGCCCTCGTGCTGTCCCTGGGCCCGCGCCGCTACCAGGTTCAGGCGCTGACCCCGATCGATGATCTCAACGAGGTCATTGGCAGCGAGTTCAGTGATGACGAATACGGCACCATCGGCGGTTTGCTGATGGCCCGTTTCGGCCGTGTCCCCGAGGTCGATGACGTGGTCGTGCTGGGTGATCGCTGGGAGTTCCGGGTCACACGTGCCGACAGCCGCCGGCTGCTCACGCTCGAATTGAATGACATCCAGTAACCGGGGTCCTGCCGGGACGTTGGGGCGGTGCCTGGCATTGCTTTTGCTCCTGTTGCCGGCGGTGGCCGCCGGCCAGCCCCGTGGCACGCCGGATATCTGGCTGGTGACCTACGGGCCGGGGGAAGTGTACTGGCAGCGCTTTGGTCACAATGCCATCTGGGTTCGCGATGCCGAACTGGGCCTGGACCACACATTCAATTTCGGCTTCTTCGACTTCGAGCAGGAAGACTTTTTTGTGCGTTTCCTGCAGGGGCGGATGCTGTATTTTTCAGCGGCGCAACGGGCGTCCGACGAGTTTTCGCAGTACATCAACGAGAACCGTTCCATTCGCGCGCAACGACTGGCGTTGCCACCCGATCGCGCCTTGCAACTCGCGGACTTTCTGGTTGAGCAGGTTCAGCCGCAGAACCGTGACTACCTGTACGACTATTACCTCGACAACTGTTCGACCCGGGTCCGGGACGCGCTGGACCTGGCACTGGGCGGTGCGCTGCGTGAATCTTTCGAGACGCAGCCCGCGCCGCTGCATTTTCGGGACCACACGCGGCGCCTGACCCAGTCGGCATTCTGGTTGTATCTGGGTCTGGAGATCGGCCTGGGTTCGCCCGTTGACCGGCCGATATCGCGCTGGGATGAGTTTTTCATTCCCGCGGTACTGGCCGAGGGGATTTCCGGCCTCACGGCGAACGGTGCGCCGCTGGTGGTCGAAGACGTGCTCATACACGAAACCGGCTCGCCATTGCCGCCGGATCGTCCGACTGCGGTCTGGTTGCGTTATCTGCTGGCTTCGGTCGGTCTGCTGGCGGCCGTGGCGGCGGTGGTGCGGTGGGCCGGCGCGGGGTGGGGCAGAACTCTCGCCCGAAGCTGGCTTGCCGTGACCGGACTCGTGGGTGCCGCCCTGCTGTTTTTCTGGTTCGGAACCGATCATGCCGTGGCCGCGTGGAACCTCAACCTGCTGGTCTTCACACCGTTCGGCTTGCTCGTGCTGGGAGGGCGCAAAGGCGCGCCGCCCGCGGCCGTATTGACCGTCATCTGCGCGTTGCTGGTACCGATCGCATCGCTCGCCCCGCCGCATCAATACACGGCAGATGTGCTGGCGGCTTTTCTCCCCCTGAACCTGGCGGCCGCCTGGGTCGTCTGGAGCCGGCGAGGCGCCTGACCCCGGTTACGTCACGCTCCACGGATGGTTGGGGCTCATTCGCCGATTTCCGCCAGTTGGCGGGTTTGTTGCTCCTGAATGAGCGGTTCGGCCAGCAAATCAAGACTGCCGGCCATGAACTCGTCGAGCTTGTACAAGGTCAGTCCGATCCGGTGATCGGTGACTCGCCCCTGCGGGAAATTGTAGGTACGGATGCGTTGCGAACGGTCGCCGCTGCCCACTTGAAGTCGCCGCGATTCCGCCGTCTCGGTGGCCTGGCGTGACTGTTCTCGCTCGAGGAGTCGGGCTTGGAGAAGCGACATGGCACGCGCCCGATTCTTGTGCTGCGAGCGTTCCTCCTGGCATTCCACGACGATCCCGCTGGGTAAATGGGTGATGCGGATGGCCGAGTCGGTCTTGTTGACGTGCTGACCGCCGGCACCGGATGCGCGAAAGGTGTCTATTCTCAAGTCCGCGGCCTGAATATCGAAGGACTCGATGGCGTCTGTTTCCGGCAGAATCGCCACCGTGCACGCCGAGGTGTGAATTCGTCCCTGGGATTCGGTTTCAGGCACGCGCTGCACGCGGTGGGTGCCGGATTCAAACTTCAGTCGTGACCAGGCGCCAGTGCCCTCCACCAGGGCGATCAGCTCCTTGAATCCGCCGTGTTCGCCCGCGCTCTGGCTGATGACCTCGACATTCCAGCCCTGTTGTTCGGCGTATTTCTGATACATGCGAAACAGATCACCAGCGAAAATGGCCGCCTCGTCGCCGCCGGTTCCCGCCCGGATTTCCAAAAAGATATTACGTTCGTCATTGGGGTCGGACGGCAGCAGCAAAAGCTGAAGGTCGCGCTCGAGGGTCCTGGTTTGTTCCTCGTTCTCGCGAATTTCCTCCTCGGCCAGATCGCGCAGATCGGCATCGGACTCCTGCAGCATCTGGCGGGCTTCGGTCAGTGCGTGATCGGCCGCCTGCCACTGTTTCCAGGTTTCCACCACGGGTTCCAGACGGGCGTACTCCCGCGACAGTTCCCGGAAGCGGTCCGGATCCGCGAACGCATCCGGTTCCGCCAGCAGCATCGCGATTTCTTCGTATCGCTGCTGAATCTGGTGCAGGCGGGTTCTGATGGATTCTTTCATGACGGGTCGGAGTTATCGGTGTCGTTCGTTTCGGCGGCCTCGTCACCTCCGCGAAACAGCCAGTCCGCCGCTTGCAGGATTTCGTAACGTTGCTGCTCGGCTGCCTGCCGCAAATGCTGGCTGGGTTCGTGCAGGATGCGGTTGGTCAACGTGCCCGCGAGTTGTGTCAGAACGCGTTCCGGATCGTGTCCGGCACGCAGGCGGCGCACCGCTCGCGCCACCAGATCCTCCTCGTGCCCGTGAGCGCGATCGCGGATGCGCTTGAGGGATCGGGCGGCCCGAATGCCGTAGAGCCAACGCAGAAAATCCTGGGTCGCGTCGTCCACCGCGCTGGATGCAGCTTCCGCCGCCTGTGAGCGGTGCCTTACATTTTCATCCACGACCTGCTGCAGATCGTCGATGGAGTAGAGATAAACGTCGTCCAGCCGCCCGACCGCGGGGTCGATATCGCGGGGCACGGCGATGTCCACCATGAACATGGGACGGTGGCGCCGCTGCCGCAGCGCGGCTTTCGCGTCATCGGAGCCGATCAGGTGGACCGGGCTGGCGGTCGAACTGATCAGGATGTCGGCACGCGGCAATACTTCCGGCAGTTGGTCCAGAACGGAGACGCGGGCGTCGAGCTGTTCCGCCAGTTCCGTCGCTGATTCACGACTTCGGTTGACGATCTCGATATTCCGGATGCCGGATTCGCGTAAATGCTGGCCACACAGACGAATCATGTCTCCGGCTCCGATCAGCACGACGTTCTGCGACGAAAGGTCGCCAAAAATCTGCCGCGCCAGAATCACCGCGGTATATGCCACGGAGACCGGGCGGCTGCCGATGCCGCTTTGGGTGCGGATGGACTTGGCGGCGGCGAAGGCGTGCTGGAACAGCCGGTCGAGCACCCGGTTCACCCCGCCGACTTCGCGCGCCGCGTGCCAGGCCTCTTTCAGCTGGCCCAGAATCTGGGGCTCGCCCAAAACCAGTGAATCCAGCCCACCGGCCACCCGGATCACGTGCCGGACCGTCTCTTCCAGCCCGTGGTGGTAGAAGTGGGCATCCAGTGTGTTTGCGGGCAGTCCGTTGATTCGGTGGACCCATTTCAGCACTGCATCTTCGGCTTCGCCGGACGCCAGGCAGAATACTTCCGTGCGGTTGCAGGTGCCCAGAATCAACGCCTCTTCGACGGCCGGCAAGGCGATCAGCTCGCGGACTCGTGCCCCGTAGTCGGAGGGAGCGATCGCGACCTGCTCGCGCACTTCGACCGGCGCGGTATGGTGACTGATTCCGAGCGTGAACAACGGCATGGCGGTATACGTGCGATCAGACGGTGAGTGATGTGGAAGGGGCCGGCGGCGGTGCAGCGATTGCGGCATCGGTCAGCTTGCCGCCAGCCGGCCGGCCGCGGTCACGAGATGATTGGTTCGAGCGCGTCAAGCGCGTATCCTTTATGCCCATGATTGACCGATATTGTTTCATGATTCGCGCATCGATGGTGTGTCTGTCGGTTTTCGGGCTGGTGGCATGTGCCGGCACTGCGCCGCCTGTTCAGGATGGATCGCGGGAGGCACCCGATGCCTCTGCGCCGCCTCGGGTGGAGGCCGAAACGGAGATTCCGCGGCGTCCGACCGACGACGACGTGATGTACCGGGTGTTCGCGGGTGAAGTTCTGGGCAGCGAGGGCGACCTTCAAGGTGCGGTCGGTGAGTATCTCGAAGCGGCGCTCGAGTCGGAAGATCCCGCGATTGCGATGCGTGCGACCCGGGTGGCGTTTGCCGCCCAGGCCTGGCTGCAGGCATCCATGGCCGCTGACCGCTGGACCGTACTGGCTCCTGAGAGCATGGCGGCACGTGAGTCGGCGGTGCTTGCGCTGTTGGCGACGGCGGATTACGCCGGTGCCGAACTGCACCTGCAGAAAATCATCGCGATGGCGGAAGACAAGGAACAGGCCTGGACCCTGGCGTCCGGTTTGCTGGGCCGGTCGGCCAATCCGGACAAGGCGGAAAGTGTGCTCGCGCACCTGCTCGAAACCTCGGGAGAGGAAGGCAGCGCCATCGGCGTGCACGCCCGAAGCCGCATGATGGCGAGGTCAGGGGACATTCCGCGCGCGTACGAACTGGCGCAGGAAGCCGTGAGCATGCAGCCGGAGAGCGTCGAATTTCTCGCCTGGGCGGGCCGGTTGGCGCTCAACCTGGGCGACCAGGAAGCCGGCCTCGAGTACATCCGTGGCGCCTGGGAGCTCGATCCGGATGATCACGATATGACATTGGCGTACGCGGATCTCCTGGCCCGAAGCGGCCGGGAAGATGAAGCGCGCCGGCTGATGTCGGACATGGTCCAGACGCCTGATGTGATGCTGACGCGCATCATCTTCGAACTCAGCGCCAGCGACATTCCCGCGGCCATGGCCTTGTACGATGAATTCGCACGGATGGCATTTGACGACCCGTTCGAGAAGGCCTTTTACCAGGCCCAGGCGGCCGAGTCGCTGGACCTGCTCGAAGACGCCGTGAGCCATTACGCTGCCGTTACCGAAGGCGACCTCCACGTTCAGTCTGTGGCGCGCCGGGCCGAACTGATTGCAATGCGTGGTGACATCGACGAGGCGTTGCGGGTATTGCAACCACTGAGGCGTCATTCAGACCCCCAGGTCGTCGAGGAGGCCTTTCTCACGGAAGCCCGAATCCTGCAGCAGGCGGAGGATCTCCAGGGGGCCCTGGACGCCCTGGGGAAGGCGCTCGAACTGAGCCCCGATTCCATCGCCCTGCGCTACTCGCGGGCGCTGATCGCGGCCGAAGTCGGGCAAATCGGGGTTGCTGAACGGGATTTGCGTTTCATTCTGGTGGAGCAGCCCGATAATGCGGCCGCGCTGAATGCGCTGGGGTATACCCTGGCCGACCAGACCGACCGCTACGACGAAGCGGAAGCCCTGATCCGGCGAGCTTATTCTCTGCAGCCCAACGACCCTTCGATTACCGATTCCATGGGATGGGTGGCGTATCGGCTGGGCCGGCTGGAAGAGGCCGTGGATTTCCTGGGCCGGGCGTGGCGCATGGAGAACAATCCCGAGATTGCCGCTCATCTGGGCGAAGTCCTGTGGCAGCAGGGGCGGGTCGAAGAAGCACGCGATATCTGGCGTCAGGGCCTGGCCGTTGATGATGGCAATCCCATCCTGCAGGAAACCATCGACAGGCTGGAAGCCGAGCTTTGAAGCGCACTCTGGCGTTCATCGTCGTGCTGTGCGCCTTGGTGACCGCATGCAGTCCGGTGCCGCGCCGAACCGCCGAAGACCCGGTACGGGTCGAAGCCTATCAGCAACGGTTGCGCCTGCTGACGGGCGTGGCTGACTGGGAAGTCGAAGGCCGCCTGGCCATTACCGACGGGCGGGAGGGGGGTAGCGGCGCCTTGATCTGGGTGCAGTCCGGCGAAGCCGTGAGTATGAGCTTCCGTGGCACCCTGGGGCGGGGAAGTTGGCGTTTGTCCGCCACAGCCCGGCATGCCGAGTTGCAAACCGCCGATGGTCAGGTCTACCAGGCGTCTGACGTGGGCGACCTGGTTCGTCTGCACGCCGGTTGGGAAGTTCCCGTCGATGCGCTGAGCTGGTGGGTTCGCGGTCTGGCTGCCGATGAGGCCTGGGAGTCACGTGAACTGGATGAGTTCGGCCGTCTGACCCGTCTGCAGCAGTCGGGATGGGAGGTGGAGTTCAGCCGCTACCGCGAGACCGGAATCGCGCAGGTGCCCGCCCGGATTTTCGCCCGGCGCGGCGATTACGCGGTCAAACTGGTGATTCGGGACTGGCGTCTCGGCCCGGACGCGGAATGAATCGGCTCGCCGAAACCTGGTGGCCGGCACCGGCCAAGCTCAACCTGTTTCTGCACGTCACCGGCCGCCGGGCCGACGGGTACCATGAGCTCGATACCCTGTTCCAACTCGTCGACTGGAGCGACGAACTGGCGTTCGCGGTGGATGACAGCGGACGCGTGCGGCGCCAGGCCGTGGACTACGACGTGGCTGAGGACGATGACCTGGCCGTGCGCGCCGCCCGCCTGCTGCAGCAGCACGCTGGCGTGGACCGAGGCGCTGAGATCCGGGTGCGCAAGCACATCCCGATGGGTGCGGGGCTGGGCGGGGGCAGCACAGACGCGGCGACCACGCTGCTGGTGCTGAACCGTCTCTGGGGCGTCGGGTTCAGCGTTGCGAAACTGGCGGAACTGGCCTTGGAGCTGGGTGCGGATGTGCCCGTGTTCGTGCGTGGACACAGTGCCATGGCAGAGGGTGTGGGGGAGCGTCTGCAACCGGTTCAGCTCGGCATTCGTCACTACGTCGTCGTGGTCCCGGATGTCAGGGTCGCGACCCGGTGGGCCTTTGCGGCACCGGATCTGAAGCGATCCGCGCCCAGGCTCGACCGGACCCGTGCGTTGTCCGGGCACGGTGAAAACGTTTTCGAACCGGTGGTCGCCGCCCACTTTCCGGAAGTCGCCGAAGCTCTGGATGCGCTGCGCGAATGGGGTGAGCCTAAGCTGTCCGGGACGGGCAGCGCGGTCTTCGTGCCGGTGCCGGATCAGGAGCTTGCGAATCGCGCGGCACGGGAATTGAAATGCCGATATAATGTGCGCGCCGTGCGAGGAGTAGATCGATCATCAGTGCACCAAATGCTGGAATCGGAATGACGTATCGGCGCCGGGGTTCAGTCTGCTGGGACGTCGCCAAGTTGGTTAAGGCACGGGGTTTTGATCCCCGCATTCGCAGGTTCGAATCCTGCCGTCCCAGCCATCCTGCGCCGGCACATTCTGGGTGGGTCAATACCGGAGCAGCCCTGGCTGCCCCGGCAGAAGGCTTCCATCGCAAATGCACTACGGGTGAACCGGCTGGGGGAGGCAGATAGTGGCCGCACCGTCCTTGTTGATATTTTCCGGAAACGCCAATCTCGATCTGGCGAACAATATCGCGCATGAGCTGAACGTTCCCATGGGCAAGGCCATCGTCGGCCGATTCAGTGACGGCGAGGTGATGGTCGAGGTCATGGAAAACGTTCGCGGCAAGGATGTGTACGTGGTTCAGCCCACCTGCGCGCCCGCGGCGGATAATTTCATGGAGATGCTCGTGATGATCGACGCGATCAAGCGCGCATCGGCCTCGCGGGTAACCGCCGTCATTCCGTACTTCGGCTATGCCCGGCAGGACCGGCGTCCCCGGTCAGCACGGGTGCCGATCACGGCGAAGGTCGCGGCCAAGATGATTTCCGCGGTGGGCACCGACAGGGTCGTGACCGTTGATCTGCATGCCGATCAGATTCAGGGGTTCTTCGACATCCCCGTCGACAATGTTTACGCCTCTCCTCTCACCCTCGCCGACATCTGGCAGCGACAATCCGGCTACGAGCTGATCGTCGTTTCTCCGGACGTGGGCGGCGTGCTGCGTGCCCGCGCCATTGCCAAACGTCTGGATGCTGAACTGGCGATTATCGACAAGCGCCGACCGCGCGCCAATGTCGCGACGGTCATGAACATCATCGGCGACGTTCGCGACAAGTGCTGTGTTCTGGTTGACGACATGGTGGATACGGCAGGTACGCTGTGCTCCGCCGCGGCGGCGCTGAAGAAAAATGGCGCCAGCCGCGTGGTGGCTTATTGCGTACATCCGGTGCTCTCCGGGCCCGCTGTCGACAACATCCGCCAGTCCGAGCTGGATGAAGTGGTCGTGACCGATACCATTCCGCTCGGTGACGCAGCGCGTGAAAGCGGCAAAATCCGGCAGCTCAGCGTTGCCCAGATGATGGCGGAGACCATACGCCGCATGGCGCAGGGTGAATCAGTCAGTTCGATGTACGTCGACTGACGGTTGAACCCACTTCTCCCGGCGGGCGTTTGCCTGCCTTTACTGTTGTTGGCGCGCAACCCCCTTCTCCTCTGCCGCCTCACTGGGCTATAATGCCCGGCTGTTTTTTGTCGTCGTGCCTGGTCGCGGGCCCGGCGGGTTCGCTCCACGCAGGAGCACCCTTCCGCTTGTAGGCGGATTCTGAACATCGAGGTTTAACATGTCTGAACAACACACAATTGCCGCGGAGCTCCGCGAGGACGTGGGGAAAGGTGCGAGCCGCCGCCTGCGTCACGCCGGTCGAGTACCCGCGATTCTGTATGGCGGTCACCTTGATCCCGTCGCTCTGACACTGGATCAGCATGAAATGCGGCATGCCACGGAGCAGGAGTCTTTCTACTCCAGCATCATCGAGATCAAAATCGGAGATGACGCCACACAGCAGGCCGTCGTTCGCGATTTGCAGCGTCATCCGTTCAAGCCGGTCATCATGCACGTGGATTTCATGCGCATTACGGCGGGTGAAAAGCTGACGATCGCGGTACCCATTCATTTCGTGGGAGAAGGCCAGTCTCCGGCGGGCAAGACCTCCGGCGTCGTGATCCAGCACCAGGTCACGGAAGTCGATATCGAGGCTGTGCCTGCGGCGCTGCCCGAATTCCTGTCCGTCGACCTGTCGAAAATGGAACCCGGCGATACAGTACTGCTGTCGCAGATCGAGCTGCCGGATGGCGTCTCCATCCCGGCACTGGCAGTCAGTGACGACAACGACGTGGCCATCGCGATCGCCACCCACATTCGCGAGACCCAGGGTACGGGTGCCGCCGCTGAAGAGGCTGCTGAAGCTGAGGCCGACATCGAAACGGCCGCGGACGCGGGCGAAGACGTGGACGAGTCTGACGGCAGTGCGGAAGAATCCGACGACAAAGGCGAGGGCGACTGAGTTCGCGCCGCGGACGTGTCTGGTCCGTTATTGATCGTCGGCCTGGGCAATCCTGGTCCGAAATACGCTGAAACCCGGCACAATGCCGGGTTTTGGTTTCTTGATCGCGTGTTGCAGCGGTTTGGTGGGGACTTGCGCGCCCAGTCGAAGTTGAAGGCCGAAACGGCCCGCACGGTCATCGAGGGGCGTGATTGTGTGCTGGCCCGTCCGGCCTCGTTCATGAACGAGAGCGGTTTGCCGGTGCGTTCGGTTCTCGACTACTTCCGCATTCCGGCCGCGGATCTTCTGGTGGCTTACGACGAACTCGACCTGCCGCCGGGCATTGTGCGCCTCAAGCAGGGCGGCGGTCACGGCGGCCACAATGGCATGCGTGACATTTTCCGGCACGTGCCGGACCACGAATTTTTGCGTTTTCGGATTGGCATCGGCCATCCGGGCTCGAAAGACCGGGTCACGGGCTACGTCCTCGGACGTCCCGGCGCGGACGACGAACGCAGTATCCGTGATGCCATCGACCGCGCTGTGGACGTGCTTCCTGAAATCGTGGCGGGACGGATTGCTCCCGCGATGAAAGCGCTCCACACCGCGGCGGACTGAAGGAAAAGAACCCGGGACCGTCCATCCCGTCAGTTCAGGGCAAGCGGGACAAGTCGATTGCGGTTGGACCGGCGAAGCCGGGCCAGAGCAATCGCATCAAGTTCAGTTGAGGGCAGGCGGAAGCGCCCGCACGTATTGAGCGCAGCTCAATGAGTAAGGAAGCGCAGCCGTAGCCCGTGCAGCCGATTTATACGCGCAACGGTGACGCAGTCGCGCTTCTTGCGCTGCGCGCAAGCCGCACAACTGCTAACACCTGCGCTGCGCAGCAGCGTAAGAAGGCAAGCGAGACTCTTTAGATGGGATTTAAATGCGGAATCGTAGGCCTGCCCAACGTGGGCAAGTCGACGCTGTTCAATTCACTCACCCGCGGTGGTATCGCGGCTGAGAACTACCCGTTCTGTACCATCGATCCCAATATCGGTGTGGTGGCCGTTCCTGATCCGCGCCTGCAGGAGATCGCGAGCGTCGTGCGTCCCCTGAAAACCGTGCCAACAACGATGGAATTCGTCGACATTGCCGGCCTGGTCGAAGGTGCGTCGCGCGGTGAGGGGCTGGGTAACCAGTTTCTCGGGCACATTCGGGAGACCGATGCGATCGCGCATGTGGTGCGGTGTTTCGAAGACGACGATATCGTCCATGTGTCGGGTCGGGTTGAGCCGCTGGCCGATGTCGCGGTCATCAATACCGAACTCGCGCTGGCGGACCTGGAAACGGTCGAGCGGGCGATTGACCGGACCGAAAAGCAGGCAAAGGCCAATCCGAAGGACGCCCGCCTGCGCTTGCAGGCATTGCAGAAGCTGCGGGCCTGTCTCGACCAGGGCCGGCGTGCCCGCAATGCCGATCTCGACGAAAGCGAGGTCGCGGCTGTCGCTGATCTGCACCTGATTACCACCAAGCCCGTGATGTACGTGGCAAACGTGGCCGAAGGAGGTGAGTCCGACAATCCCTGGTTGCAGGCGGTGAACGAAATGGCCGCCGGAGAGGGCGCCGAGGTCATCCCGGTATGTGCCGCTATCGAAGCGGAACTGTCGACGCTCGAAGACGACGATCGAGCCGAGTTCCTGGAGGCCCTGGGCATGCAGGAGGCCGGTCTGGACCGGGTCATCCGGGCCGGATACCAGCTATTGGATCTGCTCACCTTTTTCACCGCGGGTGAAAAGGAAGTTCGGGCCTGGACGGTCGGTACCGGAGCGACCGCCCCGCAGGCGGCTGGACGCATTCACACGGATTTCGAGCGTGGTTTCATCCGCGCAGAGGTGATCGCCTACGACGATTTCGTACGCCTGGAGGGTGAGCAGGGTGCTCGCGAGGCCGGTAAATTGCGGCTGGAAGGGCGGAACTACATCGTCCGGGAAGGCGACGTGATACATTTCCGGTTCAACGTCTGAGCGGAATTCCTCCTGCTGTTCCCCGTTCCCTCTTTGCATGTGGTGCGATTTGCGTTATAAGGCGGGGCAGAATTTGCTGCCAGCGGAAGCGGGAAGATTTCCGTGCCACCAGCCAGGAAGAAAACGCCCGGCAAAACCGGCAAATCGACGGCCGTCGGGGACGACGGTCGGCTACGGCCATCGCGCGTCGCGCGCAACGGGAGCGGAAGCGGGCGCGGGGCCGTTGCACAGGGCGGAGCGCGCAAGCGAGGCTGGCGGGATATCGAGGAAATTCGGGAGCGTATGCGGCTTAAAAGCCTGCTCGCCGACATCTGGCACGAGGATGTCGAGCTCGAAGAGGACATATTCGGCGAATCCGGCTATCTGGCGGGCTATTACGCGGAGGGCGAAGTCGAAGAGCCCCCTGCGGATCCCGATGACAATGTCGAATACGAGGATTTTGACGACAATGATGACTGATGAATTCGACGCGGTCCGGCCCGATGGAGAATTTGAGGCGTATTGCGTGTGAATTCTTGACACCCGAGCGAGCGTGGGTGAGAATACGCGGCTTGCCTGCATGTGCTGGGCCCGGGTTGTTTTGGCCGACCGATCCCAGTTCATTGGCCGGGAAAGGCGGGCCGGTATCCGCCATTCCGCCATCAGGTTCGAGGTACCGGAGGGGTACTCAAGCGGTCAACGAGGGCAGACTGTAAATCTGCTGGCTATGCCTACGTAGGTTCGAATCCTACCCCCTCCACCAGATTGAACGTGTCGATCCACGGTTCGGTCGGCGCGGCCGCTTTGCGCGGCGACAGGTATTAACCATACGGAGCAAGACCCGCGTCGGCCGTGGTTCGCTCCGTTGTCGTATGTACCGGGTCAGGATTCGGTGCAGGAGCAAGGCAGGCTTTGGGCCGGCGGGCCCGGTCAGTGGGAATGGCGATCACGGGCGGGTGTAGTTCAACGGTAGAACCTCAGCCTTCCAAGCTGATGATGTGGGTTCGATTCCCATCACCCGCTCCATTATTAAGGCGCTCCACGTGACGGGCAAGGTCAGGTTCGGGGTGCCACGCGGAACAAATTGCCCGCATAGCTCAGGTGGTAGAGCACTCCCTTGGTAAGGGAGAGGTCACTGGTTCGATTCCAGTTGTGGGCACCATGAATTTGCCGGTAAGGCAACGTACTGAAGAAACTGATTGAATTTTCGGAGACCGGAATGTCCAAGGAAAAATTCGAACGTACCAAGCCCCACGTCAACGTGGGAACGATTGGTCATGTGGATCACGGCAAGACGACGCTGACGGCGGCGCTGACGAAGATCTGCGCGGAAGCGCGTGGCGGCGAGTTCAAGGCGTACGACCAGATCGACAACGCGCCGGAAGAACGCGCGCGCGGCATCACGATTGCGACGGCGCACGTGGAGTACGAGTCGGATTCGCGGCACTACGCACACGTGGACTGCCCGGGACACGCGGACTACGTGAAGAACATGATCACGGGTGCGGCGCAGATGGACGGAGCGATTCTGGTGGTATCGGCGGCCGATGGCCCGATGCCGCAGACGCGAGAGCACATTCTGCTGGCGCGCCAGGTGGGTGTGCCGTACATCCTGGTGTACCTGAACAAGGCGGACCAGGTGGACGATGAAGAGCTGCTGGAACTGGTGGAGATGGAAGTGCGCGAGCTGCTGTCTTCGTACGAGTTCCCGGGCGACGACACGCCGATCGTAACGGGTTCTGCGCTGAAGGCACTGGAAGGGGATACGTCGGACATTGGCATTCCGTCGATTCTGAAGCTGATCGAAGAGATGGATGCGTACATTCCGGAGCCGGTGCGTGACACGGACAAGCCGTTCCTGCTGCCGATCGAGGACGTGTTCTCGATTTCGGGCCGCGGCACGGTGGTAACCGGGCGCGTGGAGCGCGGGATCATCACGGTGGGCGACGAAATCGAGATTGTGGGCATTAACGCGACGACGAAGACGACGTGCACGGGTGTGGAGATGTTCCGCAAGCTGCTGGACGAAGGTCGGGCGGGCGACAACGTGGGTGTGCTGCTGCGCGGCACCAAGCGTGACGAAGTGGAACGTGGCCAGGTGCTGGCGCATCCGGGCACGATCACGCCGCACACCAAGTTCGAGGCGGAGGTGTACATTCTGTCGAAAGAAGAGGGCGGACGTCACACGCCGTTTTTCAAGGGCTACCGGCCGCAGTTCTACTTCCGCACGACGGACGTGACGGGCGCGGTGGAGTTGCCGGAAGGCGTGGAGATGGTGATGCCGGGCGACAACGTGCAGATGCAGGTGTCGCTGATCGCGCCGATCGCGATGGAAGAAGGTCTGCGCTTCGCGATCCGTGAAGGCGGCCGCACCGTGGGTGCCGGCGTCGTGGCCAAAATCCACGAGTGAGCCAGAGCGTGATTCGGGCGCCTGTTGCATCGCCGAGCGATGAACAGCGTTTCCGAATTACATGATGAAGTTTGATAGGCCAGTAGCTCAATTGGCAGAGCAGCGGTCTCCAAAACCGCAGGTTGGGGGTTCGAGTCCCTCCTGGCCTGCCACTGAAACACCGGGCCATCAGACCCGTGAAGCGAGTTATGACGACAAAAGCGGAAACAGGTAAGTCGCAGGCGGTCAACACTCTGTTGTTGGCATTGTCCGCCATGATGTTGATCGGTGGCGTGGCTGCGTATTACTACTTCCAGGATGCGGTCATCACGCCGGTTCGGGTGGTTGGTTTGATCGCATTGGTCGTCGTTGCCTCGCTGGTTGCGGCCCAGTCGGACAGTGGCGCGGCGCTGTTCCGGTTCCTGAAGGAATCGGACGTGGAGCGCCGAAAAGTTGTTTGGCCCACACACCAGGAAACCATGCAGACAGCACTGATGGTGATCATTGTTACCTTGTTGATCTCCCTGTTCCTGGCCGGAGTGGATTGGTTGCTCGGCGCCGCGGTGCGCGGCCTGGTTGGCGGAGCCTGAGGTATGGCTAAACGTTGGTACGTCGTGCACGCCTACTCGGGCTTTGAGAAGCAGGTCAAACGCTCTCTCGAGGACCGTATCCAGCGCGCCGGGATGGAAGAGAGTTTCGGTGAGGTGCTGGTGCCGACGGAAGAGGTTGTGGAAATGAAGGGCGGCCAGAAGCGCCGTTCCGATCGCAAGTTCTTTCCAGGCTATGTGCTGGTGGAAATGGAAATGACCGATGAAACCTGGCACCTCGTCAAAGACGTGCCGAAAGTGATGGGGTTCATCGGCGGTACCGCGGATCGGCCGGCGCCTATCACGACCAAGGAAGCGGACGCGATCCTCAACCGGGTCAAGGAAGGCGTGGACAAGCCGCGGCCGAAAGTGCTTTTCGAGCCCGGCGAAATGGTGCGCGTCGTCGACGGGCCGTTCAACGACTTCAATGGAGTGGTTGAAGATGTTGATTACGACAAGAGCCGCCTGAAAGTGGCGGTGCTTATTTTCGGGCGCTCGACCCCGGTGGATCTCGAATTCCACCAGGTGGAGAAAGCCTGAACGGAATCCATTGTTGGCGCGGGGCGCCACAACGGGTCATGAATTTACGCAGTCGGCATTGTGCCGGCATGCAGGCCGCCGCTTTGGTGGCGAACACAGACGGGGAGCCGTACCGCGCGTTGGGCGGCGATTGAACCCGGGGAGAAACGGCAATGGCAAAGAAGGTCGCAGCCTACATCAAGCTGCAGGTCCCTGCCGGCCAGGCGAATCCGAGCCCACCGGTGGGCCCGGCGCTGGGTCAGCACGGCGTCAATATCATGGAGTTCTGCAAGGCGTTCAATGCGCAGACGCAGAGCACGGAAAACGGGATGCCCATCCCGGTCGTGA
Source organism: Elongatibacter sediminis (assembly GCF_037892215.1). Lineage (NCBI taxonomy): Bacteria > Pseudomonadati > Pseudomonadota > Gammaproteobacteria > Chromatiales > Wenzhouxiangellaceae > Elongatibacter > Elongatibacter sediminis. Next base: position 133,567 of record NZ_JAZHOG010000004.1, read on the forward strand.
TTACGGTCTATTCCGACCGCAGCTTCACGTTCATTACCAAAACGCCCCCGGCGGCCGTTCTGCTCAAGAAGGCAGCGGGCGTTCCGAAAGGCAGCGGCGAACCGAACACCAAAAAAGTCGGAACGGTCACCCGGGAACAGCTCGAGGAGATCGCCAAAATCAAGGAACCGGATATCACTGCGGCCGATATGGATGCCGCCGTCCGGACCATCGCCGGTTCGGCCCGAAGCATGGGCATTAACGTGACGGGAGTTGAGTGATGGCAAGCGAGAGCAAGAGAATCCGGGCCATTCGCGAGAAATTCGAACGCGGGCGTCCATACGCACTGGACGAGGCGCTGTCGTTACTCAAAGATTCGAGCAAGGTCAAGTTCACCGAGTCTGTCGATGTCGCGATTCGTCTCGGAATCGATCCCCGCAAGTCGGACCAGAATGTTCGTGGTTCGACGGTGCTGCCCAACGGTACGGGTAAATCGGTGCGGGTGGCGGTCTTCGCGCAGAGTGAAAATGCCGAAAAAGCCGAGGCGGCCGGTGCCGATGTGGTCGGCATGGACGACCTGCATGACCGGATCAAGGAAGGCGACATGGACTTTGATGTCGTGATCGCGACCCCGGATGCCATGCGTGTCGTTGGCAAGCTCGGTCAGGTGCTTGGGCCGCGTGGTCTGATGCCCAATCCGAAGGTCGGCACCGTGACCACCGACGTGGAAACGGCGGTCCGCAACGCCAAGGCTGGCCAGGTGCGCTACCGGACGGACAAGGCCGGCATTATCCATTCGACCATCGGCAAAGCCGATTTCGAGGTGGATGCCCTGAAAGGCAATCTGTCCGCGCTGCTGAAGGATCTGGTCAAGCTCAAGCCGGCAGCGGCCAAGGGCGCGTACCTGAAGAAGGTTTCCATCTCCACGACCATGGGGCCGGGAATCATTGTGGATCAGGCGACGCTCGACTATTGAATGAGTCCCTCGGGCACTTCATTCATCGCTGCGCGATGAAAGTCGCTCCCTCGGGACGGAAGAAAGGACTTCGCTACTGGCGCTGACGCGCCAATTGCGAAGATGGGATGAGTCCCTCGGGCACTTCATTCATCGCTGCGCGATGAAAGTCGGTCCAGAGGGGAATGAATTCTCACCCGCAGGTTTTGGGGTGATGGATAGGCGGGCTTCACTCGCAAGAGGGATGGCCGTCAGAGACCGCAGGTGTGGTCCGGCTTTCGAGCCGGGCGCCTAAGCATAAACCGGGAGACCGGCCATGGCCTGCGCAGATGGTGGAAGCCCTGACCATTGAAGGGTTTTGCGCCCAGGTGGCGGAAAACAGAACCTTTCAAGGTCAGGTCTCCACGGGTTCCGAGTCACCAATGCCGGTTTTGCCGGCTTGCGACTCCAGGAGGTAACCAATGGCGCTCAATTTTGAGCAGAAAAAAGCAGTAGTAGCCGAGGTGGCCGATGTGGCCGGCACCGCGCTTGCCGCTGTTGCCGCCGAGTATCGCGGATTGACTGTAGAGGAGATGACCGAGCTGCGCGCCAAGGCGCGTGACGAAGGAGTCTATCTCAAGGTCGCCAAGAATACGCTGGTGCGCAGAGCCGTTGAGGGCACCGAGTACGAATGCATGAAGGATGCACTGACAGGACCGCTCCTGTTTGCCTTCAGTGTTGAGGACCCGGGCGCCGCGGCGCGGTTGGTGAAGGACTATGCGAAGGACCACGATAAGCTGGTAGCCAAGCTCGTGGCCGTGGGAGGACAGCTGTACGACGATTCGGAACTCGAACGTCTGTCCAAGCTGCCGACCCGCGACCAGGCGCTGGCCATTTTGATGGGCGTAATGAAAGCGCCGGTCGAAAAATTCGTGCGTACGCTCGCAGAGCCCCACACCAAGCTGGTTCGCACTGTCGCGGCAGTTCGCGACGCGAAGCAGGCTGCTTGATTTTTTTAACATCCATGCGTGCGCATTAGCCACGCCAGGCAATTACGGAGACGACAATGGCCGTTTCGAAAGACGATATTCTGGAAACCATTTCCAACATGAGTGTGATGGAGGTCGTTGACCTCATCGAAGCAATGGAAGAGAAGTTCGGCGTTTCTGCCGCAGCCCCGGTGGCTGTGGCTGCAGGTCCGGCCGCGGGTGGCGATGCCGCTGCAGCGGAAGAAAAGACCGAGTTCGACGTCGTGCTGACTTCCTTCGGTTCCAACAAGGTTCCGGTGATCAAGGTTGTTCGTGAAATCACGGGCCTGGGTCTGAAGGAAGCGAAAGACCTCGTTGAAGGTGCACCTTCACCGGTAAAAGAAGGCGCATCCAAGGACGAATCGGAAGAAATCAAGAAGAAACTCGAAGAAGCGGGCGCATCTGTCGAGGTCAAGTAAATCCGCGTCCCAGTTCTACAGATCTGGGTCTGCAGGGCTGAGCAGTGAACTGGCTGGGGACTTGAGTCCCCGGCCTGTTCCTGTTTGTGTCCCTGGAGTGAAATCCGCTCCGGGGGCGGGTCGGCCGGCGTGAATCACCGGGATTGCAGCAGCGCTGCGGTCAGGTGAGTCACCCTGAGACCCGAAAGCCGTCGCCGGCTAATTTAACCAGTTTGAAATTTGATCGCAAACCAGGCGGGTAGACAACATGAGTTACTCATTCACGGAAAAAAAGCGCATTCGCAAGGATTTTGGAAAACGCGAATCGATTCTCGGTGTGCCGTTCCTCCTTGAAACGCAAATCCGTTCCTACCAGGAGTTTCTGCAGGACGGCGTACCGGAGGAATCACTGCGTGACCGGGGTCTGCACGGTGCGCTGAAGTCCGTGTTCCCGATCAGCTCCTATTCGGGCAATGCGGCTCTGGAATACGTGAGCTACCAACTCGGTGATCCGCCGTTCGACGTCAAGGAGTGCAAGCTCCGCGGCATGTCGTATGGCGCGCCTCTGCGCGTCAAGGTCCGCCTGGTCATTTACGACAAGGACAGCTCGGCCAAGGTCAAGCCGGTCAAGTTCGTCAAAGAGCAGGAAGTCTACATGGGCGACCTGCCGCTGATGACCGAAACCGGTACCTTCATCGTCAACGGTACCGAGCGCGTCATCGTTTCCCAGTTGCACCGCTCGCCAGGCGTATTCTTCGACCACGACAAGGGCAAGACCCACTCCAGTGGCAAGCTGCTGTTCTCGGCGCGGGTGATTCCGTACCGGGGCTCCTGGCTGGATTTCGAATTCGATCCCAAGGATTCCATCTTCACGCGCATCGATCGTCGCCGGAAATTGCCGGTGACCATCCTGCTGCGCGCCCTGGGCATGGATGACGAGGAGATTCTGGACCGGTTTTTCGAAAAGAGCACGATTGCCCTCAAAAAGGAAGGTGCGAAACTCGAACTCGTGCCCAGCCGCCTGCGCGGCGAGACTGCCTGGAGCGACATCAAGGGCAAGGGCAAGGTCATCGTGCCGACGGGCAAACGCATCACCGCTCGCCACGTCAAGCTGATTGAGGAAGCCGGGGTGAAGACCCTGGACGTTCCTGACGAGTACCTGATCGGCAAAATCCTCGCGCAGAACATCATCGACAAGGATTCCGGCGAGTTGCTCGCGGCGGCCAACGCCGAAATCACCGATGAGTTGCTCGAAACCCTGCGTGAAGCCGGCATCAAGTCGCTCGAGACGCTCTATATCAACGACCTGGACCAGGGTCCGTACGTTTCGAACACACTGAATATCGATCCGACCAGCAACGAACTCGAAGCCCTGGTCGAGATTTACCGGATGATGCGTCCGGGTGAACCGCCGACCAAGGACGCGGCACAGAATCTGTTCAAAAACCTGTTCTTCTCCGAGGAACGGTACGATCTTTCCGCCGTCGGCCGGATGAAGTTCAATCGCCGCGTTGGCCGCAAGGAAGTCGAGGGCTCCGGGGTTCTCGATCGTGAGGACATTCTGGACGTGTTGCGCGTTCTTATTGATATCCGCAACGGCAAGGGCAGCGTCGATGACATCGATCACCTGGGCAACCGCCGTGTGCGCAGCGTCGGCGAGATGGCGGAGAACGTCTTCCGCGTCGGACTGGTTCGCGTCGAGCGCGCCGTTCGGGAACGCCTGTCCGTGGCAGAAAGTGAAGGTCTGTCACCGCAGGAGCTGATCAATGCCAAGCCGGTGGCTGCGGCGGTCAAGGAATTTTTCGGTTCCTCGCAGCTCAGCCAGTTCATGGATCAGAACAACCCCCTGTCCGAGGTGACGCACAAACGCCGCGTCTCGGCGCTGGGCCCGGGCGGTCTGACCCGCGAACGCGCCGGCTTCGAGGTACGCGATGTGCATCCGACGCATTACGGCCGGGTGTGCCCGATTGAAACCCCTGAAGGCCCGAACATCGGCCTGATCAATTCGCTGGCCGTTTATGCGCGGACCAACGATTATGGTTTCCTGGAAACCGCCTATCGCAAGGTGACCAATGGCAAGGTGACCGATGACGTCGAATACCTGTCCGCGATCGAGGAAGGGGATTACGTCATCGCCCAGGCCAACGCCGAGCTGGACCGCAACCACAAGTTTGTCGACGAGTTCGTGCCTTGCCGTCATCAGGGTGAATTCACGCTGAAAGAGCCGGCGGATATCAGTTATATGGACGTGTCGCCGAAACAAATCGTTTCCGTGGCGGCGTCGCTGGTGCCCTTTTTGGAACACGACGATGCCAACCGCGCGTTGATGGGATCGAACATGCAGCGCCAGGCGGTGCCCACCCTGCGTGCGGAGAAGCCGCTGGTCGGAACCGGCATGGAACGCGCCGTGGCCACCGACTCGGGTGTGACCGCGGTGGCGCGCCGTGGCGGTATTGTCGATCAGGTCGACGCCGGCCGCATCGTGGTGCGTGCCAACGAGGAAGAGGTTCCGGTCGGAGACCCGGGTGTGGACATTTTCAACCTCACCAAGTACCAGCGCTCCAACCAGAACACCTGCATCAACCAGCGTCCGCTGGTCAATGTGGGCGACCTGGTGTCCAAGGGCGATGTGCTCGCGGACGGTCCGTCGACCGATCTGGGTGAACTGGCGCTGGGTCAGAACATGCTGGTCGCGTTCATGCCGTGGAACGGCTATAACTTCGAGGACTCCATTCTCATCTCCGAGCGTGTCGTTCAGGAGGATCGTTACACGACGATCCACATCGAAGAGCTGACCTGCGTTGCCCGTGACACCAAGCTGGGTTCCGAGGAAATCACCTCGGATATTCCCAATGTCGGTGAGCACAATCTCAACAAGCTCGATCAGTCGGGCATCGTCTATATTGGCGCCGAAGTTTCGGCCGGTGACATCCTGGTCGGCAAGGTCACGCCCAAGGGCGAAACCCAGCTGACTCCGGAGGAAAAGCTGCTGCGGGCCATTTTTGGCGAGAAGGCATCGGACGTGAAAGACACGTCCCTGCGGGTGCCTTCGGGCATGGACGGAACCGTCATCGATGTTCAGGTCTTCACACGTGATGGCGTGGAGAAGGACCAGCGTGCGATCTCGATCGAGAAAGAGCAATTGCGCCAGGTTCGCAAGGATCTGGACGATCAGCTGCGCATCGTGGAGAACGCCATTTTCGGTCGCCTGCGCAACGCGCTGATCGGCAAGCTGGCGGACAAGGGTCCGAAGAGCCTCAAGAAGGGCACCAAGATCACCGCCACCTATCTCGACGGTCTGTCGCACGAGGAGTGGTTCAAGATTCGCATGCGCAGCGAAGACGTCAATGAACTGCTCGAGCAGATGGCCGATCAGCTCAAGGAGCAGCGCAAGACATTCGACGCGAAGTTCGACGAGAAGAAGGGCAAGATCACCCAGGGCGACGATTTGGCACCGGGTGTGCTGAAAATGGTCAAGGTCTACCTGGCCGTGAAGCGTCGCATTCAGCCGGGTGACAAGATGGCCGGCCGTCACGGTAACAAGGGTGTGATCTCGATGATCGTGCCGACCGAGGACATGCCTTACATGGAGGACGGCACGCCGGTCGATATCGTGCTGAACCCGCTGGGCGTTCCCTCACGGATGAACATCGGACAGGTTCTGGAAACGCACCTGGGCTGGGCCGCGAAGGGTCTGGGCCACCGGATATCCGAGATGGTGCAGGAGAAGGCCGACGCGGACACCCTGCGCAATTTCCTCGACCAGGTCTACAACAGCGACCGCAAGAATCGCGTGGATCTCGGTGAGTTCAGCGAGGAAGAGATCAACGCGCTCGCGGGCAATCTGAGGGGCGGTGTGCCGATGGCAACCCCGGTCTTCGATGGTGCCAACGAGGCTGAGATCAAGCACTTGCTGAAGCTGGCGGGCCTGCCGGAGACCGGCCAGACGACCTTGTACGACGGCCGCACGGGTGACCCGTTCGACCGTCCGGTAACCGTGGGTTACATGTACATGTTGAAACTCAACCACCTGGTTGATGACAAGATGCACGCACGCTCGACCGGACCGTACAGCCTGGTCACCCAGCAGCCGCTGGGCGGCAAGGCCCAGTTCGGTGGACAGCGCTTCGGTGAGATGGAGGTCTGGGCACTGGAAGCTTACGGTGCCGCCTACACCTTGCAGGAAATGCTGACGGTGAAGTCCGATGACGTCAGCGGGCGTAACCAGATGTACAAGAATATCGTCGATGGAAATCACGAGATGGCGGCCGGTATGCCGGAATCCTTCAACGTACTGGTGAAGGAAATCCGCTCGCTCGGTATCAACATCGAACTCGAAGAATCCTGATCAGGAGGAGATGAAAAGTGAGAGACTTTCTCAATCTCTACAACCGCCAGCGCCAGCCGCTGGACTTTGACGCGATCCGTATCGGGCTTGCCCCGCCGGATCTGATTCGCTCCTGGTCGTACGGTGAAGTGAAGAAGCCGGAAACGATCAACTACCGGACCTTCAAGCCCGAGCGTGACGGCCTGTTCTGCGCGGCCATTTTCGGCCCCGTCAAGGACTACGAGTGCCTGTGCGGCAAGTACAAGCGCATGAAGCATCGCGGTGTGGTCTGCGAGAAGTGCGGCACCGAGGTCACCCAGACCAAGGTTCGCCGCGAGCGCATGGCGCACATCGAACTGGCCAGTCCGGTCGCGCATATCTGGTTCCTCAAGTCGCTGCCTTCCCGCATCGGCCTGATGCTGGACATGACCCTCCGCGACATCGAGCGCATCCTGTACTTCGAGTCCTACGTGGTGCTCGACCCGGGCATGACCACGCTCGAGCGGGGCCAGTTGCTGACCGACGAGCAGTATCTCGACACCATGGAAGAATGGGGTGATGAGTTCACCGCCAAAATGGGTGCCGAGGCGATTTTCGAACTGCTGCGCATGATCGAGCTGAAAGAAGAAGTGGCGAGGCTGCGCGAGGAAATTGGCGGCACCCGCTCGGAAACCAAGCTCAAACGGCTTGGCAAGCGCTTGAAGCTGGTCGAAGCCTTCATCGAGTCGGGTAACCGGCCCGAGTTCATGATCATGACCGTGCTCCCCGTGCTGCCACCGGACCTGCGTCCGCTGGTTCCGCTCGACGGCGGACGGTTCGCGACTTCGGATCTCAACGATCTGTATCGCCGCACGATCAATCGCAACAACCGGCTCAAGCGGCTGCTGGAACTCAATGCGCCGGACATCATCGTGCGCAACGAAAAACGCATGCTGCAGGAGTCGGTGGATGCCCTGTTGGACAACGGCCGTCGTGGCCGGGCCATCACCGGCACCAACAAGCGCCCCCTGAAGTCGCTGGCCGACATGATCAAGGGCAAGCAGGGCCGCTTCCGCCAGAACCTGCTCGGCAAGCGCGTCGACTATTCCGGCCGTTCGGTGATCGTGGTGGGCCCGACCCTGAAGCTCCACGAATGTGGTCTGCCCAAGAAAATGGCGCTGGAACTGTTCAAGCCGTTCATTTTCAGCAAACTGCAACGGCGCGGCATGGCAGCGACGATCAAGGCCGCCAAGAAGCTGGTCGAAGCCGAGCGCGCTGAAGTCTGGGACATCCTGTCGGAAGTCATTCGCGAACATCCGGTCATGCTGAACCGTGCACCGACCCTTCACCGCCTGGGTATCCAGGCGTTTGAACCGGTGCTCATCGAGGGCAAGGCCATCCAGTTGCATCCGCTGGTCTGCACCGCCTTCAATGCCGACTTCGACGGTGACCAGATGGCCGTGCACGTGCCATTGTCGGTCGAAGCGCAGCTCGAAGCGCGTTCCCTGATGATGTCATCGAACAACATCCTGTCGCCCGCCAACGGCGAACCCATCATCGTGCCGACCCAGGACGTGGTCCTGGGCCTGTACTACATGACGCGGCAGCTCGAAGGCGCGCAGGGTGCGGGCATGTATTTCAGCGACATCGCCGAGGTGCACCGCGCCTACGAGAACAAGGCGGTCGCGCTGCACGCGCAAATCAAGGTTCGAATTGACGAGACCATCATCTCCGAGCACGGGGAGGAACGTCACGAGACCAACCTGATCGAGACCACGGTCGGGCGTGCTCTGCTGGCCGAGATTCGTCCCGTCGGCATGCCGTTCCACATGCTGAACAAGGCTCTGAAGAAGAAACAGATTTCAGGCCTGATCAATTCGTGTTATCGCCGCCTGGGTCTGAAGAAAACGGTCGTGTTCGCGGACAAGCTGATGTACACCGGCTTCCATTACGCGACCAAGGCGGGCGTGTCGATCGGTGTTGACGACCTGATGGTTCCGGACGAGAAAAAGGACATCCTGAAATCGGCCGAAGCCGAAGTCGTGGAGATCCAGAACCAGTATGTATCGGGGCTGGTCACGGCCGGCGAACGGTACAACAAGGTGGTCGACATCTGGTCGCGTACCAACGAGCAGGTCGCGCGCGCGATGATGCAGCGTATGGGCAAGGAGATACGCAAGGACGCCGACGGCAAGGAAGTCGAGCAGGATTCCATGAACTCGGTCTTTATCATGGCTGACTCCGGTGCTCGTGGCTCGGCGGCCCAGATTCGCCAGCTGGCGGGCATGCGTGGCCTGATGGCCAAGCCGGATGGCTCGATCATCGAGACCCCCATCACGGCGAATTTCCGGGAAGGACTGGACGTGCTGCAGTACTTCATTTCGACGCACGGCGCGCGCAAGGGTCTGGCGGATACGGCACTGAAAACGGCCAATTCCGGTTACCTGACCCGACGACTGGTCGACGTTGCCCAGGATCTCGTGATCACCGAGAACGACTGTGGCACCGAGGGTGGTGTGACCATGCAACCCATCGTTGAAGGTGGTGACGTCGTGGAGCCGCTCAGTGAGCGGGTGCTGGGACGTCTGGTTGCCGAGGACATCCTGGTCCCGGGCACCGACAAGGTGCTGTGCGAGCGCAACACCCTGCTGGATGAGCAGTGGGTCGAGCAACTGGAGGAAGCAGGTGTCGACCGCATTTTCGTGCGTTCGACGATCACCTGTGAAACCCGGCACGGCGTCTGTGCCCACTGCTACGGGCGCGATCTGGCACGCGGCGACCTGGTCAACATTGGCGAAGCCGTCGGTGTCATCGCCGCCCAGTCGATCGGCGAGCCCGGCACACAGCTGACGATGCGGACCTTCCATATCGGTGGTGCCGCATCCCGTGCCGCCGCCGTTGACCACATTCAGGTCAAGTCATCCGGCACCATTCGCCTGCACAACATGAAGACGGTCGAAAACGCCAACGACAAGCTGGTGGCGGTTTCCCGTTCGGGTGAGGTTTCGGTGATCGACGAACACGGCCGCGAGCGAGAGCGTTACAAGGTGCCGTACGGTGCGATCATCTCCTGGCGTGACGAGCAGCCGGTATCTGCCGGTGACATCGTGGCCAACTGGGACCCGCACACCCATCCGATCGTCACCGAGGTGGCCGGCCGCGTGAAATTCCACGAATTCACCGATGGTGTAACCGTCAACGAAGAAGTGGATGACATCACGGGTCTGACCAGTCTCGTGGTCACCGATCCCAAGCAGCGCGGAAGTGCCGGCAAGGATCTGCGTCCGATGATCAGCCTGGTCGACAAGAACGGCAAGGATCTGTGCCTGGCCGGCACCGAGATCCCGGCGCATTATTTCCTTCAGGCCGGATCCATCGTTCAGATGCAGGACAGCCAGGATGTGCAGGTGGGTGATGTGTTGGCCCGCATTCCGCAGGAATCCTCCAAGACCCGTGACATCACCGGTGGTCTGCCGCGCGTGGCCGACCTGTTCGAGGCGCGCAAGCCCAAGGAACCGGCCATTCTGGCCGAGGTAACCGGTATCGTCAGTTTCGGCAAGGACACCAAGGGCAAGCAACGTCTGGTGATCACCAAGCCGGATGGCGACACGCACGAGGAACTGATTCCGAAGTGGCGTCACGTGATCGTGTTCGAAGGTGAGCAGGTTGAGAAGGGCGAAACCATCGTTGACGGTGAGCCGAACCCGCACGACATCCTGCGCCTGCTGGGCGTCGAGGCGCTGGACGCGTACCTGGTCAAAGAAATCCAGGACGTGTACCGCTTGCAGGGTGTGAAAATCAACGACAAGCACATCGAGGTCATCGTGCGGCAGATGCTGCGCAAGGCCGAGATCACCGATGCCGGCGACAGCAAGTTGCTGCGCGGTGAACAGCTGGATGTCACCCGCGTGCTGGAGGAAAACCAGCAGGTGGAAAAAGACAAGGGCCGTCCCGCCGAATACCAGCGCGTATTGTTGGGCATCACCAAGGCTTCTCTGGCGACCGAGTCCTTTATTTCCGCGGCCTCGTTCCAGGAAACCACCCGCGTACTGACGGAGGCGGCCGTTCGCGGCACCACCGACCACCTGCGCGGCCTGAAGGAGAACGTCATCGTGGGCCGATTGATACCCGCCGGTACCGGCATGGCGTATCACAACTCGCGCAAGCGTCAGGCCAACGAAGAGCCCGAAATCGATCTGGCCGCTCTTGCCGCTGCGGTCGCGGCCGAGGAGTTCGCCAGTCTCGACGCGGAAGGCGAGAAGGAGTAGGCACGAGGCGGCCTGCAAGCCCGTTGTGGAGCCCGTCGGGCCGGTCAATCCGGCCCGGCGGGTGGTACCACCAAGGGGTGCGGCCCGGTCCGGCCTGAAATTCGGCAGCGGGGCTTGCCAAAGTCCCATCCTCCTGTCATAATTCTCCGGCTAACTACTTGAATCCCTCCACAAGGAGGGCCGCGCGGCCATGAAACCGTTGCGGAGAGCCGATGTCGCCGGCGCGTGGGCCGGATTCAACGGCGCCCAATCCCGAACCAGTATTCGCGGGGTTGGGCGTTTGACATTGTCAGGGCACGGTGTATCATGCGCGCCCTTCCGGCGGCCGGGATCGTCCCGACTGCCGGTTACTTTGTCCGGCGCCCAAATAGCGCCGGTCGCAGGAAACCAGGCCAAGCGAGATCAGGAACAGATATGGCAACGATCAACCAGCTCGTACGCAAGCCGCGCAAGCCGAAGCTCTACAAGAGCACCGTGCCGGCGCTGGAAGGCTGCCCGCAGAAACGCGGTGTGTGCACCCGTGTGTATACCACTACGCCGAAAAAGCCGAATTCGGCCCTGCGCAAGGTTGCCCGTGTGCGGTTGACCAACGGCTTCGAAGTAACCAGCTACATCGGCGGTGAAGGCCACAACCTGCAGGAGCACAGCGTTGTGCTTATCCGCGGGGGGCGTGTCAAGGATCTGCCCGGTGTGCGTTATCACACCGTTCGGGGCAGTCTCGACACCGCGGGAGTCTCAGACCGCCGCCAGGGACGCTCCAAATACGGCGCGAAACGCCCGAAAGGCTGAATCCGAGCGGAAGCTGCAACTAGGTGATCCCGTACGTGGATCAATGACGGAACAGAATCGATGTCCAGAAAGCAAACCAACTACACCCGGGAGATCCTGCCGGATCCGAAATTCGGCAGCGAGATGATCGCGCGGTTCATCAACATGGTGATGATCAGCGGCAAAAAGTCCGTCGCTGAAAAAATCGTGTACGGCGCGATCGACAGCATCGGCGACAAGAACAAGAGCGCGGATGCGGTCGAGCTGGTCGAAAAAGCGCTGGAAAACGTGAGTCCGATGGTGGAGGTGAAATCCCGCCGTGTCGGTGGCGCTACCTACCAGGTGCCGGTCGAAGTGCGGCCGAAACGCCGTCAGACGCTGGCCATGCGCTGGGTCATCGACGCCGCGCGCAAGCGCAGTGAAATGAATATGCCGCAGCGTCTCGCGGGCGAACTGCTGGACGCGGTCGAGCAGCGTGGTGCGGCGGTCAAACGCCGCGAAGAAACGCATCGCATGGCGGAGGCCAACAAGGCATTCGCACACTACCGCTGGTAAGGGCCAGCGTAGGTCAACAGGTTATCCGAGGATAAGACAGTGGCACGAAAGACTCCGATCGAACGATACCGCAACATCGGCATCATGGCGCACATTGACGCCGGCAAGACCACGACTACCGAGCGTGTTCTGTTCTACACCGGTGTTTCGCACAAGATCGGTGAGGTGCATGACGGTAATGCGACCATGGACTGGATGGAGCAGGAGCAGGAGCGGGGTATCACCATCACCTCGGCTGCTACGACCTGTTTCTGGTCCGGCATGGATCAGCAGTTCAAGGAACACCGCATCAACATCATCGACACCCCTGGCCACGTCGACTTCACGATCGAGGTGGAGCGTTCGCTGCGCGTGCTCGACGGTGCGGTGGCTGTTTTCTGTGCCGTGGGTGGCGTTCAGCCGCAGTCCGAAACGGTATGGCGTCAGGCGACCCGCTACGGAGTGCCCCGCCTGGCGTTCGTCAACAAGATGGACCGTACCGGCGCGAACTTCACTCGCGTGGTGGATCAGATTCGTGAGCGCCTCGGTGCCCGGCCGGTGCCGATTCAGCTGCCGATCGGCGCTGAAGAAAATTTCGAAGGTGTGATTGATCTGGTCAAGATGCGTGCGATCTACTGGAACGCCGAGAACCAGGGGATTACCTACGACGCCCGGGAAATTCCCGAGGAGCTGAAGGCCGAAGCCGAGCAGGCGCGCGAGTTCCTCGTCGAGTCGGCGGCAGAAACGACCGAAGAGTTGATGGAAGCCTATCTCGAGTCGGGCGAACTGACCGAGGAGCAAATCATCGAGGGCATTCGCGCCGGCACCTTGTCCAATGATCTGGTGCCATGCCTGTGCGGGACGGCGTTCAAGAACAAGGGTGTGCAGGCGCTGCTCGATGCTGTGATCCAGTACAGCCCGTCGCCGGTCGACGTTCCCTCCATCAAAGGGATCAACGAAGACGAATCCACCGGTGAGCGCAAGAGTACCGATGATGACCCCTTCGCGGCGCTGGCGTTCAAGATCGCTACCGACCCGTTTGTGGGTTCGCTGACGTTCTTCCGCGTTTATTCGGGTGTTCTGAGTTCCGGCGACACCGTGTACAACCCGGTGAAGCACAAGAAAGAGCGTGTGGGCCGCATCCTGCAGATGCACTCCAACACCCGTGAGGAAATCAAGGAAGTCCGGGCTGGCGACATTGCCGCGGCCGTGGGCCTGAAGGATGTGACCACCGGTGACACCCTGTGTGACGCCGGCAACATCATCACGCTGGAGCGGATGGAGTTTCCGGACCCGGTCATCGCGGTGGCCGTGGAGCCCAAGACCAAGGCCGACCAGGAGAAAATGGGCATTGCGCTGAGCAAGTTGGCTCAGGAAGATCCGTCCTTCCGGGTGCACACCGATGAAGAATCGGGTCAAACCATTATTTCCGGCATGGGCGAACTGCACCTCGACATCATCGTCGACCGAATGAAACGTGAGTTCAAGGTTGAGGCCAATGTAGGCAAGCCTCAGGTCGCTTACCGCGAAACCATCCGCAAAGCGGTCGAAGCCGAAGGCAAGTTCGTCCGCCAGTCGGGCGGCCGTGGCCAGTACGGGCACGTGAAGATTCGCCTGGAGCCGATGGAAAAGGGTGCCGGTTACGAGTTTGAAAACTCGATCGTCGGTGGTGTCGTGCCCAAGGAATACATCGGCGCGGTCGACAAGGGTATCCAGGAAGCCCTGGAAAACGGTGTCGTTGCGGGCTATCCCATGGTGGATTGCAAAGCGACCCTGTATGACGGCTCCTACCATGAGGTCGACTCCAGTGAGATGGCCTTCAAAATTGCCGGCTCGATGGCGTTCAAGAATGGTGCGACCGCCGCGTCACCCGTTCTGCTCGAGCCGATCATGAAAGTGGAAGTCGTAACGCCCGAAGAGTACATGGGCGACGTGATGGGCGACCTGAATCGGCGTCGTGGCATCGTGCAGGGCATGGAAGACAGTCCGGCGGGCAAACTGATCAACGCCCACGTTCCCCTGTCGGAAATGTTCGGGTACGCCACCGATCTGCGGTCACAGACCCAGGGCCGTGCGACGTACTCCATGGAATTCGAGCATTACGCCGAGGCTCCGAACAGCGTGTCCGAAGAAATCGTCAAGAAGACCGCCTGATTTTCCCGGCGGAATTGCGACCAGAATAGTTAAAGAGGTTTTACTCATGTCCAAGGAAAAATTCGAACGTACCAAGCCCCACGTCAACGTGGGAACGATTGGTCATGTGGATCACGGCAAGACGACGCTGACGGCGGCGCTGACGAAGATCTGCGCGGAAGCGCGTGGCGGCGAGTTCAAGGCGTACGACCAGATCGACAACGCGCCGGAAGAACGCGCGCGCGGCATCACGATTGCGACGGCGCACGTGGAGTACGAGTCGGATTCGCGGCACTACGCACACGTGGACTGCCCGGGACACGCGGACTACGTGAAGAACATGATCACGGGTGCGGCGCAGATGGACGGAGCGATTCTGGTGGTATCGGCGGCCGATGGCCCGATGCCGCAGACGCGAGAGCACATTCTGCTGGCGCGCCAGGTGGGTGTGCCGTACATCCTGGTGTACCTGAACAAGGCGGACCAGGTGGACGATGAAGAGCTGCTGGAACTGGTGGAGATGGAAGTGCGCGAGCTGCTGTCTTCGTACGAGTTCCCGGGCGACGACACGCCGATCGTAACGGGTTCGGCGCTGAAGGCGCTGGAAGGGGATACGTCGGACATTGGCATTCCGTCGATTCTGAAGCTGATCGAAGAGATGGATGCGTACATTCCGGAGCCGGTGCGTGACACGGACAAGCCGTTCCTGCTGCCGATCGAGGACGTGTTCTCGATTTCGGGCCGCGGCACGGTGGTAACCGGGCGCGTGGAGCGCGGGATCATCACGGTGGGCGACGAAATCGAGATTGTGGGCATTAACGCGACGACGAAGACGACGTGCACGGGTGTGGAGATGTTCCGCAAGCTGCTGGACGAAGGTCGGGCGGGCGACAACGTGGGTGTGCTGCTGCGCGGCACCAAGCGTGACGAAGTGGAACGTGGCCAGGTGCTGGCGCATCCGGGCACGATCACGCCGCACACCAAGTTCGAGGCGGAGGTGTACATTCTGTCGAAAGAAGAGGGCGGACGTCACACGCCGTTTTTCAAGGGCTACCGGCCGCAGTTCTACTTCCGCACGACGGACGTGACGGGCGCGGTGGAGTTGCCGGAAGGCGTGGAGATGGTGATGCCGGGCGACAACGTGCAGATGCAGGTGTCGCTGATCGCGCCGATCGCGATGGAAGAAGGTCTGCGCTTCGCGATCCGTGAAGGCGGCCGCACCGTGGGTGCCGGCGTCGTGGCCAAAATCCACGAGTAAGCGTTTAAACAAAGCGAGTACATAGAGATGGCAGAACAGAGAATCCGCATCAGGCTGAAGGCGTTCGATCATCGCCTGATCGACCGTTCGGCTGCAGAGATCGTGGAAACCGCCAAGCGCACCGGTGCGCAGGTGCTGGGCCCGATTCCTCTGCCGACCAAGATCGAGCGCCATACCGTGCTGATTTCCCCCCACGTCAACAAAGACGCGCGGGACCAGTACGAAACGCGCACGCACAAGCGCCTGATGGACATCGTGGATCCCAACGACAAGACCGTGGATGCACTGATGAAACTGGACCTCGCTGCCGGCGTGGACGTACAGATCAAACTGTACTGATCCGGCCTGTAACAGCTGAATAAAGGCAAAGCCATGAAGATTGGACTGATTGGGCGAAAACGTGGCATGACCCGGATGTTCACCGAGGAAGGTGAGAGCATCCCGGTTACGGTCATCGAAGTCAGCCCGAACCGGGTTACCCGGGTCAAAACCGAGGAAACCGACGGCTATCGCGCGATCCAGGTTACCGCGGGCAGTCGTCGCGCCAACCTGCTGAACAAGCCGGAGGCGGGACATTTCGCTTCGACAGGCGTGGAAGCGGGCGAAGGACTGTGGGAATTGCGTCTGGACGATGGTGAAGACACCGAATTCGAGCCCGGCGCGGAAATTACGGTTTCCGTGTTCGAGGCCGGTGAAAAGGTAGACGTCACCGGTACCAGCAAGGGCAAGGGATTCGCGGGCACCGTCAAGCGGCATAACTTCCGCATGCAGGATGCGACGCACGGTAATTCGCTGTCGCACCGAGCGCCCGGTTCGATCGGGCAGAACCAGACGCCCGGACGTGTGTTCAAGGGCAAAAAGATGTCCGGCCACATGGGCGATGAACGGGTCACGACCCAGAATCTGGAAGTCGTCCGTGTCGATGCCGATCGCAACCTGCTCTTGATCAAGGGTGCTGTCCCGGGTGCACCGGGTGGCCGCGTGACGGTGCGTCCGTCGGTCAAGGCGAATTGAGGAGATGACGATGCAACTCGCAGTTGCCGGTGGCAAAAACATCGACGTTTCGGAAAACGTGTTCGGTCGGGAATTTTCGGAAGCGCTGGTGCACCAGGTCGTGACGGCTTATCTCGCCGGTTCGCGCTCTGGCACCAAGGCGCAGAAGAACCGCTCGGCGGTTTCCGGCGGCGGCCGCAAGCCGTGGCGTCAGAAGGGTACGGGCCGCGCTCGTGCCGGCACCATCCGCAGCCCGTTGTGGCGTGGAGGCGGCAGGGTTTTCGCGGCTTCACCGCGGGATCATGCACAAAAGGTGAACCGGAAAATGTACCGGGGTGCGGTGCAGGCCATTCTGTCCGAACTGGTCCGCCAGGAACGGCTGATTGTCGTGCCGGCGCTGGAGCCCGATCAGCCGAAGACCCGTGAACTGGCCGAAGAGCTGGCCGCGATGGACTTCAGTCGGGGTTTGATCATCACCGGTGAGGCGACGGAGAACCTCTATCTCGCTTCCCGGAACATTCCGGGCGTGTACGTGCTCGATGTCAATGGCATCGATCCGGTAAGCCTGGTCAGCGCGGACAAAGTGATCATGACCGTCGACGCGGTCGAGAAAGTCCAGGAGTGGCTGGCATGAGTAAGGATCGGCTATTCGAAGTGCTGTTGTCGCCGCGGGTCACCGAAAAGACCACGCGGGTCGGAGAACAGGGCAATCAGTACGTGTTCCGTGTCGTCAACGACGCCAACAAGACCGAGATCCGCGCTGCCGTGGAATCGTTGTTCGGCGTGAATGTGGAGTCTGTCCGCATCGTTAACGTCAAAGGGAAAAACAAATCCTTCCGGATGCGCGCGGGCAAGCGCAGCGACTGGAAGAAAGCTTATGTTCGCGTGCAGGAAGGTCAGGTCATCGACTTCCTGGGCGGAGAGTCAGCTTAAGGACCCGAAGTCATGGCAATTGTTAAGGCAAAACCCACATCGCCCGGACGGCGTGGCGTCGTTCAGGTCAAGCACGACCATCTTCACGATGGCGCGCCCTGGTCCGGGTTGCTGGAGAAGAAATCCCGGTCCGGCGGCCGCAACAACACGGGTCGGATTACGACTCGTCACAAGGGTGGTGGACACAAGAAACACTACCGGGTAATCGATTTCAAGCGCGACAAGGACGGCATCAAGGGCCGGGTCGAACGCATTGAATACGATCCGAATCGCAGCGCGCACATCGCGTTGGTGCTGTACTCGGATGGCGAACGCCGCTACATCATCGCGCCCAAGGGAATCCGGGCCGGGGATGAAGTATTGAGCGGGCGTGATGCGGCCATCAAGCCGGGTAATGCCCTGCCTCTGCGCAACATTCCGGTCGGCTCCATTGTCCATTGCGTGGAACTGAAGCCCGGAAAGGGCGCCCAGTTGGCGCGCAGCGCCGGGGCCGCTGTGCAGCTCGTTGCCCGTGAAGGACATCATGCGACCCTGCGTTTACGTTCCGGCGAAATGCGCAAGGTTCAGTCGCGCTGCCGCGCGACCATCGGCGAGGTTTCCAACTCGGAGCACAACCTCGAGAAACTGGGCAAGGCCGGCGCCAAGAGATGGCGCGGCGTGCGCCCGACCGTGCGGGGCGTCGCAATGAACCCGGTCGACCATCCGCACGGTGGTGGTGAGGGACGTACTTCGGGCGGCCGTCATCCGGTGACGCCCTGGGGCGTGCCGACCAAGGGTTACAAGACGCGCAAGAACAAGCGCACGGACAAGTACATTTCGCGCAAGCGCACCGGTAAATAGCAGGTAGAGCCATGCCACGTTCGATCAAAAAAGGCCCGTTCATCGATCATCACCTGATGCAGAAGGTGAGCCAGGCCGTCGAAACCAACAACAAGCGGCCGATCAAAACCTGGTCACGCCGTTCGATGATCCTGCCGGAGATGGTGGGCCTGACGATTGCCGTTCACAACGGCCGCCAGCACATGCCCATCCTGATCAGCGATCAGATGATCGGACACAAGCTGGGTGAGTTCGCCCCGACCCGGACCTTCCGGGGTCATTCGGGCGACCGGAAAACCAAGTAGGTAACGGAATCATGGAATCGAAAGCCATTCTGAGAAATGCGCGGATTTCGGCGCAGAAAGTGCGGCTGGTGGCTGACCAGGTCCGTGGCATGCCGGTTGAAAAAGCCGAGCAGCTGCTGACGTTCAGCCCGAAAAAAGCGGCGCACATCGTCAAGAAGGTTCTGTTGTCGGCCGTTGCCAACGCGGAGCATAACGACGGCGCGGATATCGATGAGCTCAAGGTCTCGACCATCATGGTCGACGAAGGCCCGACGCTCAAGCGGGGACGCGCCCGCGCCAAGGGCCGTGGCACGCGCATCCTCAAGCGCACCAGCCACATTACGGTGAAGGTCGCCGACACCAACGAGATGGGACAAGCATAATGGGTCAGAAGGTACATCCAACCGGAATCCGCCTCGGCATCGCCAAGGACTGGAACTCGACGTGGTACGCCGAAAAGGGCGACTACGCGGATCAGCTCAAGTCCGATCTCGAAGTGCGGGAGTTCCTCCAGAAACGCCTCGCGCAGGCTGCGGTCAGCCGCATCCAGATCGAACGGCCGGCCAAGTCAGCCCGCATCACGATTCACACGGCGCGGCCGGGTATCGTGATCGGCAAAAAGGGTGAGGACATCGAGACCCTGCGCCGGGACGTAACCCGACTGATGGGTGTCCCCACGCACATTACCGTGGCGGAAATTCGCAAGCCCGAACTGGACGCGCAACTGGTCGCGGAAGGTATTGCGCAACAGCTCGAGCGCCGAATCATGTTCCGGCGCGCGATGAAGCGGGCTGTCGGCAATTCCATGCGCCTGGGCGCACTGGGTATCAAGGTGTGTGTTTCCGGCCGCCTCAACGGCGCCGACATCGCCCGCACCGAATGGTACCGCGAAGGGCGTGTGCCGCTGCACACGCTGCGGGCCGACGTGGATTACGGCTTCGTTGAAGCAAAAACCACCTATGGAGTTCTGGGCGTGAAGGTCTGGATCTACAAGGGTGAGGTTTTCAACCTGTATGACAAAGCGGCCGGCGACGAAAAGCGCGGCCAGGCTGCCGCCAGCTAGGAGATTGAGCCATGCTTCAGCCCAAGCGCACAAAATTCAGAAAACAGCAGAAAGGTCGTAACCGCGGCCTGTCCCAGGTGGGCAATCGCGTGAGTTTCGGGGAGTTCGGCCTGAAGGCGACGACCCGCGGCTTCGTCACGGCTCGCCAGATCGAAGCTGCCCGTCGCGCGATCACTCGTCACGTTAAACGTGGCGGCAAGTTGTGGATCCGTGTGTTCCCGGACAAACCCATTACCAAGAAACCTGTCGAGGTCCGCATGGGCAAGGGCAAGGGTAATGTGGAGTACTGGGTCGCGCCGATTCAGCCGGGCCGGGTGATGTATGAAATTCAGGGTGTGTCGGAGCCGGTGGCACGCGAGGCGTTTCGCCTGGCTGCGGCCAAACTGGCCGTCAAGACCACCTTCATCAAGAGATCGGTGATGTGATGGACGCGCAGGAACTGAGAAGCAAGAGCGAAAGCGATCTGCGAGAGCAGCTGTCCGGACTCCTAAAGGAGCAGTTCAGCCTGCGTATGCAGAAAGGTACGGGACAACTGGTGACCCCACACGAATTGCGCCGGGTCCGGCGCGACATCGCGCGGGTCAAGACTGTCCTGAATGAGAAGAGCAGCAAAGGTAACGCGGCATGAGCGACAACAGCACCACGTCCGGTGATGCCGGCGAAAACACGACCGTCAAAGGCGTCAAGGTTGGCCGGGTGGTCAGCAACAAAGCCGACAAGACCGTCACCGTGAGCCTGGAACGCCAGGTGAAGCATCCGCTGTACGGCAAGTACATCAAGCGGAGCTCCAAGGTCCATGCGCACGATGAGGAAAACAGTTGCGGCGAGGGCGATCTGGTTCGGATCGTGCCGTGCCGGCCGATGTCCAAGACCAAGGCCTGGCGCGTGTTGGAAGTCGTCGAGCGGGCCCAGGTGGTCTGATTCCCGCGAGCGGGAACAGATCGGAAACGAGGATACAGAAATGATTCAGATGCAGAGCTTGCTGGCCGCCGCAGACAACAGCGGTGCCCGGCAGATCCAATGTATCAAGGTGCTCGGTGGGTCCAAGCGCCGGTACGCGCGCATTGGCGATGTGATCAAGGTCACTGTCAAGGACGCGATTCCGCGCGGCAAGGTCAAGAAGGGTGAGGTGTACAACGCGGTGGTTGTGCGCACCCGGTCGGGTGTGCGTCGTGGCGATGGCTCGCTGATCCGCTTCGATGGAAACGCTGCCGTCCTGCTGGACACCAAGAATGAGCCGATCGGCACCCGAATTTTCGGACCGGTCACACGTGAACTGCGTTCCGAAAAGTTCATGAAGATTGTCTCGCTGGCGCCGGAAGTGCTCTGAGCACAGGCAACGGTCGAGAGGAGCCAGAAAATGAATCGAATTCGTAAAGGTGACGAAGTCATCGTGATCAGTGGCCGCAGCAAGGGCCAGCGCGGACATGTATTGCGCGTGCTCGGCGAAGAGCGCCTGCTGGTCGAGAACGTGAACATGGTGAAGAAACACCAGAAGCCGAACCCGGGCCTGCAACAGCCTGGCGGTATTGTGGAGAAGGAAGCACCCATTCACGTTTCCAACGTGCAGATGTACAACCCCGCGACCGGCAAGGCCGATCGCGTCGGGTTTCGGACACTCGACGATGGCCGCAAGGTCCGGATTTTCCGGTCCAATGGCGAAGCCGTCGATATTTAACAGCAAGGGTTTTGGCCAATGTCCAGATTGCAGACCTATTACAAGGAAACCGTCGTTCCACAAATGATGGAACGCTTCGGCTATACCAACTCGATGCAGGTGCCCCGCGTGTCCAAGATCACCTTGAACATGGGCGTGGGTGAAGCGGTCGGTGACAAAAAAGTCATGGATCGTGCCGTCGGCGACATGGAGCAGATTGCCGGCCAGAAGCCGATAGTCACTTATGCGCGCAAGTCGGTCGCCAGCTTCAAGATTCGCGACGGCTGGCCGGTGGGCTGCAAAGTCACCCTGCGTCGTGAGCGCATGTATGAATTTCTGGATCGGCTGGTGAACATCGCCATGCCCCGTGTCCGGGATTTCCGGGGTGTCAGCCGCAAGTCGTTCGACGGCCGCGGCAACTACAGCCTCGGCGTGCGGGAACAGATCATGTTCCCCGAGATCGACTACGACAAGATCGATGCGATTCGTGGCATGGATATCACCATTACCACGACGGCACAGAGCGACGAAGAAGCGATGGCACTGCTGGAAGCCTTCAGCTTTCCGTTCAAAGCGAAATAGGCAAGGATTCACGATGGCAAAGAAATCGATGGTCAACCGCGAGAAACGTCGCGAACGGCTGGTGAAGAAATACGCGGAGAAACGCGCTGAACTCAAGGCGATCATCTCCAATCCGGACGCGGACTTCGACGAGAAGCAGGAGGCGATGTTTCGCCTGCAGCGTCTGCCGCGTGATTCCAGCCCGGCGCGGCAGCGCAACCGCTGCGCGATTTCCGGTCGGCCGCGCGGTTTCTACCGCAAGTTCGGACTGAGCCGCAACAAGCTGCGTGAAGCGGCCATGCGCGGTGACGTACCCGGTCTGCGCAAGGCCAGTTGGTAAAGAGGACACGAAGATGAGCATGAATGATCCGATTTCGGACATGCTGACGCGCATTCGCAACGCCCAGGCCGTACAGAAAGCAACGGTCACGATGCCGGCTTCCAAGGTGAAGTTCGGCATCGCCGGAGTGTTGAAGGACGAAGGTTATATCCAGGATTTCCGCGAAGTGGAGTACGAAGGCAAAGCGGGCCTGGAGATTACCCTCCGTTATCTTGAGGGCCGTGGCGTCATCACGACCCTGAAGCGCATCAGCCGCCCCGGTCTGCGCACGTACCGAGGCAAAGACGATCTGCCCAAGATCCTCAACGGTCTGGGCACCGCGATCGTCAGCACGTCGCAGGGCATTATGACTGATGCATCCGCTCGCTCAGCCGGTCACGGCGGCGAATTGCTGTGCATCGTCACGTAAGGAGATTGGCATGTCACGCGTAGCAAAAGCACCGATCGCGCTGCCGTCGGGTGTCGAATTCAACATCCAGGACAGCGAGATTCGCGTAAAGGGCCCCAAGGGCGCCTTGGCACTGCCCGTGCACCCCGAAGTGGAACTGGTGCACGACAACGGTGAAGTCCGGGTTGAATTCGACAAGAGTTCGAACGTGGCGATGGCGGGAACTTACCGGTCGCTGGTGAATAACCTGGTTGTCGGGGTGACCGAAGGCTTCGAAAAGAAGCTGAGCCTGATCGGCGTGGGTTATCGCGCGCAGGTGCAGGGCAATACGCTCTCGCTGGCGCTGGGATTTTCGCACCCCGTTGAATACAAGGCGCCGGAAGGCATCACGATTGAAGCTCCGAGCCAGACTGAGGTCGTGGTCAAGGGTTGCGACAAACAGCGAGTCGGCCAGGTCGCGGCAGAAATCCGTGCCTTCCGTCCGCCGGAACCCTACAAGGGCAAGGGTGTGCGCTACGCCGACGAATACGTCGCGCGTAAGGAAGCCAAGAAGGCCTGACCCAATACGGATTTGAACGAGTCCGCCCGGAATAACCGGCCGGATCGAGCAAGAGGATATGGTAATGAACACGAAGAAGGATGCACGTTTGCGCCGGGCCCGCAAAGCCCGCGCCCAGATCCGCCGGCAGGGCAAGGCGCGGTTGACTGTGCACCGCAGTGGCCGGCACATCTACGCGCAGGTCATCAGTGGCGAAGGCGGGTCGGTGATCGCCTCGGCGTCCACCGTGCAGAAAGACGTGCGGGAAGGTTTGAAAGGCACGAGCAACCGCGATGCAGCTGAGGTTGTGGGCAAGGCCGTCGCCGAGAAAGCCGTTGCAGCGGGTGTGACCGACGTCGCATTCGACCGCTCCGGTTTCCGTTACCACGGCCGCATCAAGGTGCTGGCCGACGCGGCTCGGGAAGGCGGGCTGAAATTCTGATCCGGCCGCGAACGCGGTCGAGCGAAACTTAGGTAAACAGCATGGCGAACATGGAAAAAGACAACGGAGACGGCTTGCTTGAAAAGCTCGTCGCGGTCAATCGGGTGGCCAAGGTCGTCAAGGGCGGCCGCATTTTCGGTTTCACGGCCCTGAGTGTCGTGGGCGACGGAAATGGCAAGGTCGGCTTCGGTTATGGCAAGGCCCGGGAGGTTCCGGTCGCGATCCAGAAGTCCATGGACAAGGCGCGGCGGAACATGATCTCGATTGATCTTCGCGAAGGCACATTGTGGCATGCCGTGAAGGCCCGTCATTCGGGTTCGCGGGTGTACATGCAGCCGGCATCCGAGGGTACCGGTGTCATCGCGGGCGGCGCCATGCGCGCAGTGCTGGAAACCGTGGGTGTGCACAACGTGCTGGCCAAGAGTGTTGGCTCGAACAACCCGATCAACCTGGTGCGCGCGACCATCAAGGGGCTGCAGGCGATGCAGAGCCCGTCGACCGTCGCCGCCAAGCGTGGCAAGTCGATCGATGACATCATGGCGAACGTGGACTGATCAACATGGCCAAGAAGAAATCCAAACAGATCGCCGTAACCCTGGTTCGCTCTCCGGCAGGCGCAAAGCCGCGCCACCGAGAGTGCGTGCGGGGGCTCGGGCTGAAAAGAATGCACCAGACCGTCGTGCTCGAGGATACGCCCTCGGTTCGCGGCATGGTGAACCGGATCGATTACATGGTTCGCGTGGCCGAGGCTTGATGTTATCGGCCCGTCCGGCGAACCCTGCTGAATGGAATTGACGAAATGAAACTGAATACGCTTAGCCCCGCACAAGGCAGTAAGAAGGCGCGCAAGCGCGTGGGACGCGGCATTGGCTCCGGATTCGGCAAAACGGCCGGCCGTGGGCACAAGGGCCAGCGCGCACGTTCGGGCGGCTTTCACAAGGTCGGTTTCGAAGGCGGCCAGATGCCGCTGCAGCGCCGCCTGCCCAAGCGGGGATTCCGCTCGCGTACAGCGCGCTACAACGGCGAGGTTCGGCTGTACCAGGTGCAGGTGATGAAGGCCGATGTCATCGACCTCGAGACCCTCAAGAAGGAGGGTATCGTGGGGCATGACATTCGTACCGTGAAAATCATCAATACGGGCAATATCGAGCGTGCCGTATCGGTCAAGGGGCTCAAGGTCACCGAAGGTGCCCGGGCCGCGATCGAAGCGGCGGGTGGCAAGGTAGAGTAATGTCCCGCAGCCCATCACAAATGGCGGAAGCCCTGGGCGGCATTGGCCGGCTGACCGAATTGCGGCAGCGTCTGCTGTTCGTGTTCGTCGCGCTGATCATCTACCGCGTCGGGACTTTCATCCCGGTGCCGGGTGTCAATCCGCAGGCCCTGTTGCAGTTCATGAATTCGCAGCAGGGTACGATCGTGGACGTGTTCAACCTGTTCACGGGTGGCGCGTTGGAACGATTCTCGCTGTTTGCGCTGGGCGTGATGCCGTACATTTCGGCTTCGATCATCATGCAGTTGATGTCGAGCGCCGTACCGCAGCTTCAGCAGTTGAAAAAGGAAGGCTCCAGCGGGCGCCAGAAAATCACGCAGTACACGCGTAACTTCACGGTGTTGCTGGCGGGCGTACAGGCAGGTGGGGTCGCGTTCGCGTTGCAGGGCCAGTCAAATGTCGTGATGGCGCCCGGATACGGGTTTCTCTTCACGGCCATCGTCACCCTGACCGCGGGCACCATATTCCTGATGTGGTTGGGTGAGCAGATCACCGAGCGTGGCGTGGGTAACGGTATTTCGCTGATCATCTTCGCCGGCATCGTCGCCGGATTGCCGCGCGCGGTCGCCGGCACGCTGGAACTGGTCAATACCGGTCAGCTGAGCATCCCCGCGACCCTGTTCATCATCGCTCTCGTTCTTGGCGTGATCTATTTCGTGGTGCGCGTGGAACGGGGCCAGCGTCGAATTACCGTGAATTACGCCCAGCGGCAGGGTCGGGTGGCGTATCAGAATCAGTCCACTCACTTGCCGCTCAAGGTGAACATGTCCGGTGTTATTCCGGCGATCTTCGCCTCCAGTATCGTGATTTTTCCGTCGACCCTGGTGAACTGGTTCAGTGGCTCGGAAGGAATGAGCTGGATGACTGACGTGTCGGCGGCGCTGACGCCCGGGAATCTGGCATACACGATTCTTTATTCGGCCCTGATCATGTTTTTCTGCTTCTTCTACACGGCGATGGTGTTCAATTCGAAGGAGACAGCGGACAACCTGAAGAAATCCGGAGCGTTCATACCGGGCATCCGGCCTGGACGACAGACGGCCGAGTACATCGACTTCGTATTGACCCGCCTGACCATGGTCGGGTCGGTTTATCTCGTCGCGGTGTGCCTGTTGCCGGATATCATGCGCGTGCTTTGGGCCGTGCCGTTCTACTTCGGCGGCACTTCCGTACTGATCGTGGTGGTGGTGATCATGGATTTCATCGCCCAGGTGCAGGCGCACCTGATATCGCACCAGTACGACAGCCTGATGAAGAAGGCCAATCTGAAATCCTACGGGCGATCAGGGGTCGTTCGGAGGTAAGACTTCGCAACCCGCTGCGGCGGATTGATCCGGGAACGGTCGTGATCGACCGTGACCGGGATGTTTGGGAGAAAGGAAATGAAAGTCCAGGCTTCAGTGAAGAAGATCTGCCGGAATTGCAAGATCGTGCGCCGCAAGCGCGTGTTGTATGTGATCTGCAAGGACAAGAAACACAAGCAACGGCAGGGATGAGCTGAAAACCAGAGTGTTTACAGGCTTTTACCAGCCATTTTGTTTCGATATAATGTGCCGTTTACTCGCGCGGCGCTAAGACACAGAGAAAACAGGAGTTCATAGCATGGCTCGCATAGCAGGAGTCAATATTCCGGTCCAGAAGCACACCTGGGTGGGCCTGACGCACATCTACGGTATTGGCCGTACACGTGCTTTGCAGATTTGCGAAGCTGCGGGCGTGGCACCGGACACCAGGATTCGCGATCTCACCGAACCCGAGGTCGAGGCGATCCGTGCTGAAATCGCCCGGTTCCCCGTGGAGGGCGACCTGCGCCGCGAAGTGGCGATGAACATCAAGCGATTGATGGATCTGGGTTGCTACCGCGGCCTGCGCCATCGTCGCGGGCTGCCGGTTCGCGGACAGCAGACCAAGACCAACGCGCGAACCCGCAAGGGCCCGCGGCGCCCGATCAAGCGCTGATTCGAGCGAATACACGCAGTTCCGGCGGCAGTGATCGCCGGTATCGATTTAACAAGGCGGAATTTACATGGCTAAACCGACCAAGCGAAAGAAGGTGAAGAAAACCGTGGTTGACGGTATCGCCCACGTGCATGCTTCTTTCAACAACACGATTATCACGATCACCGACCGGCAGGGCAACGCGCTGTCGTGGGCCACTTCCGGCGGCGCCGGCTTCCGTGGCTCGCGCAAGAGCACGCCGTTCGCCGCCCAGGTGGCGGCCGAAACCGCTGGCCGGACTGCGCTCGACTACGGTCTGAAGAACCTCGAGGTTCGCGTGAAGGGACCGGGTCCCGGGCGTGAGTCCTCGGTGCGGGCTCTCAACGCCGTAGGGTACAAGATCACCAATATTACGGACGTGACGCCGATTCCGCATAACGGTTGCCGGCCGCCCAAGAAACGCCGCGTCTGACGGAGTAACGAAATGGCACGATATATCGGACCTACCTGCAAACTCGCACGTCGCGAAGGCGTCGATCTGGAACTGAAGAGCCCGGCACGAGGCCTCGAGTCGAAGTGCAAACTCAATCAGCCTCCCGGTCAGCACGGCTCCTCGCGTCGCGCCCGCCTGTCGGACTACGCGCTGCAGCTTCGTGAGAAGCAGAAAGTGCGCCGCATTTATGGCGTCCTGGAAAAGCAGTTCCGCAATTACTACAAAGTCGCCGCGCAGCAGAAGGGCGCGACGGGTGAAAACCTGCTGCGGCTGCTGGAAGGCCGGCTGGACAACATCGTCTACCGGATGGGTTTCGCCGTTACCCGCGCGCAGGCTCGTCAACTGGTGTCGCACAAGGGTGTGGCTGTCAATGGCCAGCCCGTGAATATTCCGTCCTATCAGGTTTCGCCAGAGGACGTGGTTTCGATCCGCGATCGCGCCAAGAAGCAGTTGCGCATCAAGGAATCGCTGACCCTCAGCCAGGAAATGGATCTCGTTCCTGACTGGCTGGAAGTCGATGCCTCGAAATTCGAGGGCGTGGTCAAGGCTTTGCCTGACCGTGCGGACCTGTCCGCGGACATCAATGAGAGTCTGATCGTGGAGCTGTACTCGAAGTAACCGCTCCTGAAGCAGTCTGACACTGAATCCGCAATTTGAAATCTGTTTACGAGGGCCATCCATATGATGGGCGTTATTGAAAACATGCTTAAGCCCGGTGCCGTGGGCGTCGACACCGTCAACCCCAACCGGGCACGGATTACGCTGGAGCCGCTCGAGCGCGGTTTCGGGCACACGCTCGGTAATGCGCTGCGGCGGGTATTGCTGTCGTCCATTCCGGGTTGTGCCGTGGTCGAAGTGGAAATGGACGGCGTGCTGCATGAATACACCGCCGTGGAAGGCCTCCAGGAAGACATCATCGAGGTGCTGTTGAACCTCAAGGGCGTCGCGCTCCGCATGCACGACCGTGAGGAAGCGGTTCTGACCCTGAGCAAGTCTGGTCAGGGTCCGGTGACGGCGGGTGATATCCAGATCGACCACACGGTCGAGGTGGTGAATCCCGACCATGTGATCTGCAACCTGACCAAGGACGGCAGCGTCAACATGCGACTCAAGATCGCGCGTGGCGTCGGCTATCAGCCGGCCACCCAGCTCGAGATTGGCGAGCAGGAAAGTCGCCCGATCGGCCGACTTCAGCTCGATGCTTCTTTCTGCCCGGTGCGGAAAGTGGCGTACAGCGTGGATGCCGCCCGCGTGGAGCAGCGCACCAACCTGGACAAACTGATCCTGGACATTGAAACCAATGCCACGATCGATTGCGAGGAAGCCGTCAAGCTCGCGGCCAATATCCTGGCCGATCAGCTTTCGGTCTTCATCGACTTCAAGGCGCGGCAGGAAGTTGCGGTCGAGCAGAAGTCGCAGGAGATCGATCCGGTGCTGCTGCGCCCGATCGACGATCTGGAGTTGACCGTGCGTTCGGCCAACTGCCTCAAGGCGGAAAGCATTCTGTACATTGGCGACCTCGTGCAGCGCACCGAGGTTGAATTGCTGAAAACCCCCAACCTGGGCAAGAAATCGCTCACGGAAATCAAGGACGTGCTGGCATCGCACGACCTTTCATTGGGCATGAAGCTGGAAAACTGGCCGCCGGCCAGCCTGGCGAACGGCTGACCGCCGTCCGCTTTGGACAGATAGCGTAAGGACAAGACCATGCGCCACATGAAATCAGGAAGAAAACTGAACCGTGACAGTTCACATCGCAAAGCGATGTTCCGCAATATGGCTACGTCGCTGTTTCAGAATGAAATCATCAAGACCACCGTGCCCAAGGCCAAGGAACTGCGGCGCGTTGCCGAGCCTCTGATAACGCTCGCCAAGCAAGACAGCGTCGCCCACCGCCGTCAGGCATTCGATCGCCTGCGCGACCGGGGAGTGGTGACCAAGCTGTTTAACGAACTGGGTCCGCGTTACGTGGATCGTCCCGGAGGTTACCTGCGAATTCTGAAATGCGGTTATCGCGCCGGTGACAATGCACCCATGGCGTTCGTTGAACTGGTCGACCGGCCGCGCGAAGAGGACGTTGTCGAGGCAGAATAAACCGCGTGCCCGCAACTGACACGAACGAAACCAAAAATGCCCGGCAATGCCGGGCATTTTTTGTGCTGCTGGAAAGTATCAGTAGTGCTCGGACCCCCGCCGAACTAAAGAGCTCACTTGCCCATTCAGCCGATTGCTGACCTTCAGCGCCTGCAAGAGGTATTGATCTCGGGGGTGGAGTGACCTACAAGCGACTGCCAATCTGGTAAATCAAAAGAGCCGCCACGTAACCCAGCGTCGTCATGTAGAACCACGCGAAGATCGGCCAGCGCCAGCTGTTGGTTTCCCGCCGAATGGTGGCGAGGGTCGCGGCACACTGCAGACACCATGCGTAGAAGACCAGCAGGCCGAGCACCATGGGCAGGGTGAACACGGGCCGGCCATCGGGCCAGGTCGCCGAGCGCAGGCGTCCGGCGAGGGTTTCCTCGTCGGTGTCCGACCCCACTGCGTACAGGGTTCCCAGCACGGCAACCACCACTTCACGTGCCGGAAAGCCCGCAATCACGGCGGACGACACACGCCAGTCCCAGCCGAGGGGTTCGAATACCGGTTCCACCCAGCGCCCCATGCGGCCCAGCCAGCTCTGAGACAGCTGCATCGCTTCGGCTTGTTGCTGCGGTGTATCTCCGGCCGGGCCCTGCATTGAAGTGACCGACGGTCCGGGCGGGTCCGTGACGACCTCCGCGCGCGGAAAATAAGCCAGCACCCACACCACGACGGCGACGGCGAAGATCACCGTGCCGGCACGCTTGAGAAACACACGTACCCGGTCCCATAACTTGAGCAGTACGGTCACGAGGTCGGGCTTGCGAAATTCCGGCAAGGCCAGGACAAAAACCGGTTTGGGGCCGCGCAGGGCGGTCAGCTTGAGCAGGCGGGCGGTGACCAGACCACCGAAAATGCCCAGAAGATACAGGCCGAACAGCACGATGCCCTGAAGATTGAACCAGCCCAGTGAACCTGCGGGGACGAAAGCGGCGATCAGCAGGGCATAGATGGGCAGGCGAGCTGAACAGGTCATGAAGGGTGCCGCGAGAATGGTCGCGATTCGATCCCTGCGATCCGGTATGACCCGTGTGGCCATGATGGCAGGTACGGCACAGGCGAAACTGGACAGCATGGGGATGACGGATTGGCCGGAAAGGCCCACCGTGCGCATCACCCGGTCCATCAGGAAGGCCGCTCGAGCCAGATAGCCGGAATCCTCCAGGACGATGATGAACAGAAAGAGGATCAGGATCTGTGGCAGGAAGACGATGACGCTGCCGACCCCGGCGATGAGTCCGTCCGACAGGAAACTGCCCAGCATGCCGTCACCGGCTGCTGCGCTGACCCACAACCCGAGATCGGACGCGCCCGCGTCGATCGCGTCCATCATGGGCGTGGCCCAGGAGAACACGGCCTGGAAAACCAGGGCCATTAGAGCGAAAAATGCCACGGTGGCGGGCCACGGGCGGTTCAGCCAGTTACCCAGTCGCGCACCGACCTGTCCCAGAAGCGGGGCTTCATTCAGGACCTCTCCCAGCACGCCACGCACCCACCGGTAGCGCTGCCGCGCTTCTACGGCCTGTGGAGGCTCTGTACCGAACAGCTCCTCGCGGGCGGACTTCAATTCCCCGGCATTCAGCAGTGCGTTTGCGCGAGCCTCGGCATCGGAGGATGGATGGAGCAGGGATTGAATGACATCCATGCGGGTCAGCTCGCCGGAAGTCCGGTCGGCCAGTTCCTGGGCCGTGTGGCTCAGAGCCGGCCAGGACGCCGGAAAGTCAGGAGCGGCCCGCTCGTGCAGGTCTTGCAGCTCCTGTTTGAGGGCCTCGATACCCTGGCGCCGTGTGGACACGACCTCGCGTACGGTGATTCCCGGAAGGCGCGCCTGCAGGGCATCGATATCGATCGTGATGCCGCGTGCCCGGGCGAGGTCGGTCATGGTCAGGGCAACGACCGTGGGAACCTGCATTTCCAGCAGTTGCTCCAGCAGGTAGAGCCCCTGATACAGGTGGGTCGCGTCGAGCACGAACAGCATGCCGGAGGGGCGGGCGACGTCGTCCAGCCTGCCGAGAATCACGTCCACGGCGATGCGTTCGTCCAGCGACTGTCCGCCCAGGCAGTAAATACCGGGCAGATCAATCAGTTCCATGGCCCCGATTTCCGTCTGCATGATGCCAACATGCTTTTCGACGGTGACTCCGGGATAGTTTCCAGTGGTTTGGCGCAGGCCGGTCAGCCGGTTGAACAGGGTACTCTTGCCGGAATTGGGATTGCCGATGACGACGAAGGAATGGCGCGCCTTGCGGCGTATGCCAATCGCCTTTACCGGAACCTCGATCACCGAGGCGTCAGCCATGGGCGGTCACCGGCTCGATGAGAAAATGGCGGGCATGTTGGCGGCGGACGGACACCGACGTTCCGAACAGACTGATCTCGATGGGGTCTCCACCGATGGCCGCATTCTCGATTCGGACGATCGCGTCCTCGATCAGGCCCAGCACCATCAGCCGGATGACGCCCGGCACGCCCGTGTCGATACTCAATATTCGGGCCGATTGACCCGGTTTCAGTTCTGCGAGTGTCACTGTAACTCCGAAGAATTCAGACGCAAATGAGAGTTATTCGCATTTATGGGATAATTGTAAAGGAAATCGACGAGTTGAGCACCCTGTCAGGTCAATCGGAAGACAAGTTCCGGACAGGCGTTCGAGTGTGTACCCATTTTCCGGATTTGATCACGCCGGTGCAGGCATTGTCCCGGAAGTGGTACAGCCAATGATTGACGTCCGGGGCGTCGATGATGGCGATGTCGGCGAGGTAGCCCGCTTGCAGCGAGCCAATCCGCTCGCCGCGTCCGATGGCACGTGCGGCGTATGCGGTGGCCCCCATCAGTGCCTCCGCCGGTGTCATGTTCTGGTTCAGGCAGGCCAGGGTCATGGCCAATGGCAGGTGATAGCTTGGCGCCGAGCCGGGATTGAAATCGGTCGCCACCGCGACCCTGACCCCGGCTTCGATCAGGCTTCGGGCGGGGATGTAGCGTTCCTTCAGATACAGTGATGCGAGCGGCAGACTGACGGCCACGACACCAGCCTCAGCCAGCGCACGCACGCCATCCGGGCCGACGTACTCGAGGTGCTCCGCCGAGACGGCTCCCATCTCTGCGGCCAGCCGGGCACCCCCGCCATCGGACAATTGATCGGCATGGACTTTCAGACCCAGTCCCAGTTCTTGAGCGCGGGACAGGATGACCCGGGCCTCGTTGGCGGTGAATGCACCCTCCTCGATGAACACGTCGCAGAACTCCGCCAGTCCGTTCCGAGTGACGGTGGGAAGTACGCTCTCGCAAACCAGCCGCAGGTAGCCTTCCCGGTCCTGTCGGAATTCCCGTGGAAGAACATGTCCGCCGAGATAGGTCGCCACCAGGCTGACCGGTTGGCGTTCCGCCAGAGTCCGGTACACGTGGAGTTGTTTCAGTTCGGTGTCGTAATTGAGACCGTAGCCCGACTTGCATTCGACCGTCGTGACGCCCAGGCGCAGCATGTGAGCCAGATGGCCCATCGCGGTACGTTCCAGGTCGCCGCTGCTTGCGGCGCGGGTCGCGGTCACCGTTCGCATGATGCCGCCGCCCGCGGCGGCGATGTCCTGGTAGCTTGCGCCGGCCAGGCGCTGGGCGAACTCATCTCCCCGCCAACCGCCGAAACACAGATGCGTATGGCAGTCCACCAGGCCGGGGACAACGAGTCTGCCGCCACAGTCGGTGACGGCTTCGCCATGAAAACGGGTTGGCAGGTCCGCGGCCCGACCCACCCACTCGATGTGGTCTCCCCGCCAGACCAGTACGGAATCCTCGAGCAGTCCGGCATCACCCTGGGGATTGTTCGCCGGGCAGGTGGCCAGTTGGGAGATGTTCTTCAGGATCGGCACGAGGCGGACGCGGCGCTTGCCGGACTCAGGGTGTGCCGCCGGGGCCGCCGGTCATGCCAGCGCTCCCGAGGCCCGTTCGACTTCGGCCAGAAAATCATGGCCACGCAACAGGGATACGCAGATGTCGAGATCGTTGCGCACCTCATAATCCTGCCGGGCGTGGGGGATGCACCCGCGCAGGTACTGATGGGCCGCGAGCACTCCGGCGCCCGGCTGCAATGGCTGCCGAAAGTCCAGGGCCTGCGACGCTGTCAGCAATTCCACGGCGAGAACGTTTTCCACGTTGTGCAGCACCTGCAACAGTTTCACGGCACTGATCGATCCCATGGATACATGGTCTTCCTGCCCCAGGCTGGTGGGAATGGAGTCGACCGATGCGGGATGACAGAGAACCTTGTTTTCCGAAACCAGGGCGGCGGCGGTGTACTGCGGAATCATGAAGCCCGAGTTGACGCCGGTATCCTGCATGAGCAGCTTGGGGAGTCCGTCGTGACCTTCCAGCAACAGGTAGGTCCGGCGCTCGGAAATGCTTCCGAGTTCAGCCAGGGCTATGGCTGCGAAATCCAATGCCAGCGCCAGGGGTTGTCCATGGAAATTGCCGCCCGAGAGTATGTCTCCACCATCGAATACCAGGGGATTGTCCGTGACCGAATTCATTTCGGTCTCCAGAACCCCCGTCGCGTAGGCCAGCGCATCCCGGCTGGCTCCGTGCACCTGGGGCACGCAACGCAGACAATACGGATCCTGCACTTTCCCGCAGTCGCGGTGGGAGTCGAGAATCTCGCTGGCCTCCAGCAGGACGCGCACGTTGCTGGCGGCCTGCAACTGCCCCGCATGTGGGCGAAGGTCGTGGATGCGCTCATCGAAGGGAACGGCGCTGCCCTGCAGGGCTTCCAGGCTCATGGCGGCCAGAATGTCCGCGAGTTTCAGCAGGCGTTGCGAGCGTTCGAGCACGAACGCACCGTAAGCGGCCATCAATTGGGTTCCGTTGATCAGCGCCAGGCCGTCTTTGGGTTTCAACCGGATGGCGGATAACCCGTGTGCACCCAGGGCTTCGGCCGCAGGCTGCTTTGCGCCATCATCGCTCCAGACTTCACCGCGGCCGATGAGCGGCAGGCACAGGTGGGCCAGGGGAGCCAGGTCACCGGAGGCACCTACGCTGCCCCGGCTGGGAACCCAGGGCAGGAGGTCAGCCGCTTCCAGCGCCAGCAACTGGTCGAAGGTAGAGCGGGAAATGCCGGACTGACCCAGACCGAGTGCATGGATTTTCAACTGCAGCATCAGGCGCGTGATCTCGCGCGGTACCGGCTCACCCACGCCGCAGGCGTGGCTGAGCAGGATGTTCTGCTGCAGTTCCGCCAACTGGTCGGCGTCGATGCGTTTGTTGGCAAGCACGCCGAAACCGGTATTGATGCCGTAGTGGGCCTTGCCGTCGTCCAGGGCCTTGAGAACGGTTTCCCGCGAGCGGTCGACCCTCGGGTGGGCGCGGCGAAGAGCGGACATGCTGGCCGCGATGTCGGCATAAAGACGGGCAATCGTCAACGAATGCGAGGATGAATCGGTCATGGCTCAGCCCGTGATCATCGGCAGATCGACACCCCGTTCACGGGCGGTGTCGATGGCTTCGGGATAACCCGCGTCGGCGTGCCGCATGACGCCGGTTCCGGGGTCGGCCGTCAAGACGCGCTCCAGGCGCCGGTCGGCTTCGGCGCTGCCGTCGGCAACGCATACCATCCCGGCGTGCATGGAGTAACCAATGCCCACGCCGCCGCCGTGATGGATCGAGACCCAGCTGGCCCCGCAGGCGGTGTTGAGCATGGCATTCAACAATGGCCAGTCGGCAATGGCATCCGAGCCGTCGAGCATCGCCTCGGTTTCCCGGTTGGGCGAGGCGACCGAGCCGGTATCGAGGTGGTCGCGCCCGATGACCAGCGGGGCGTCAACCTTGCCCTTGCGCACCAGCCAGTTGAACTTGAGTCCGGCTTCGGCCCGTTCGCCATACTCCAGCCAGCAAATGCGTGCCGGCAACCCCTGGAAATGGATTTGCCGGCGTGCCTTTTCGATCCAGCGGGCCAGCGCTTCTTTTTCGGGAAACAGCTCCAGGATGGCGTTGTCGGTGACCGCAATATCCGCTGGATTACCGCTCAATGCGGCCCAACGGAACGGTCCGGCGCCCTTGCAGAAAAGAGGCCGGATATAGGCCGGTACGAAGCCCGGAAAGTCGAAGGCCTCCGACATGCCCCGATGGTCGGCCACCTGTCCGCGCAGGTTGTTGCCGTAGTCGAAGCAGATGGCGCCGCGCTTCTGCAGGTCCAGGATGGCCTGAACGTGCAGCACCATGGCGTCCAGAACCTCGTTGTCGTAACGTTCGGGGTCGGCTGATCGCAATTCGGTGGCGGATTCCAGTGAATGGCCCAGCGGAATGTAGCCTTCACGCAGGTCATGGGCCGATGTCTGGTCGGTGATCACATCAGGCACGATTCCGCGACGCGCCAACTCCGGCAATATGTCGGCGATGTTCCCGAGCAAACCCACCGACAGTGCTCCCGGAGCCTGTTCCAGAGCCGACAGCGCTTCGTCGAGGTCTTCGCACATGCGATCGCAGTATCCGGTTTCGACCCGCCTCTGGATGCGCCAGGGATCGATCTCGACGGCCAGGCACTTGCCGTCGTTCATCGTCACGGCCAGCGGTTGGGCGCCTCCCATGCCGCCCAGACCGGCAGTGACCACGAGCCTGCCGGCCAGGGAACCCCCGAAATGCCGGTTCGCACACTCCGCAAAAGTTTCGTAGGTTCCCTGCACGATGCCCTGGGAACCGATGTAAATCCACGAACCGGCCGTCATTTGGCCGTACATTGTCAGACCCTTGCGTTCCAGATCGCGGAACACGTCCCAGTTGCCCCAGCGTGGCACCAGGTTGGCGTTGGCGATCAGTACGCGCGGCGCCTGGTCGTGGGTGCGGAACACACCGACGGGTTTGCCGCTCTGGATCAGCAGGGTCTCGTCATTCTCGAGCCGCTTCAGCGTTTTGACGATGCGTTCATAGCAATCCCAGTCCCGTGCCGCCTTGCCGGTGCCGCCATAGACGATCAGATCGTCCGGCTTTTCGGCCACGTTGGGATCCAGATTGTTCATCAACATGCGCAGGGCGGCCTCCTGGTGCCAACCCTTGCAACTGATTTCCTTGCCGGTGGGAGCCTCGATTTGTCTTCTTGTCGCACTCATGTATTTTTCGTCCGGGTCGATAGTGTGCCGAACGTGCCCGCAGACTTGCTCGTCCCGGCATCCATTCGGCGTCTAAAACTAGCGAGTATAATGGAACCCGATCCCCACAATCCGGTCTGATGAGGGCTTAGCGCCTAATGCGCGGCCGTCTGATGCGGGAGTACTTTCAAGCATGTTCATTTTTGTCCGGCCCCGAATCTGGTTTCTCGCCGTCGCGCTTTTCTGCGTGAGCGTGCTGGCGTACGCCTTGTACGTACAGCACGTGGAGTTTCTCGATCCCTGTCCGCTATGCGTGCTGCAGCGGGTTGCCTTCGTCTGGATCGGTGTCTTCGCGCTGATGGCCGCAATCCACGGCCCCGGCCCCACGGGTCGCGCGTTCTATGGAGCACTCGTGATGCTGGGGGCGGCCGCGGGCGCCGTGATCGCCGGCCGTCACGTCTGGCTCCAGGGCTTGCCACCGGACCAGGTCCCGGATTGCGGCATGGGTCTCAATTACATGCTCGACACGATGCCGTTCGCCGAAGTCATGGCGCAGGTGTTCTACGGGTCGGGTGAATGCGCGACCATCGACTGGACATTCATGGGGCTGAGCATGCCATCGTGGACATTGATCTGTTACATTGGCCTCGGAGTAATCACCCTGGGCGTCGTTGTCCGGGCTCGGAAAATGGTGTAACAGCAGGAAAGTCTGATGATCAAGCATGCTCGGCCGCCCGTTCAGCAGGTGCGGGAACCGGAAAACTGGAAACCGGAATCATGGCAGCGGCGTGAAGCCCTGCAGCAGGCCCGGTACCCGGATGAAGCCCAACTGGAATCGGCAGTACGTCAGCTCGCGGAATCGCCGCCGCTGGTCACTTCGTGGGAAATTCTCTCCCTGCGAGAGCAGATTGCCGAAGCGCAGGTGGGCAAACGTTTCATGCTGCAGGGCGGGGACTGCGCCGAGAACTTCAATGAATGCACCTCGCCGCTGATCACCAACCGCCTCAAGGTGCTGCTGCAGATGAGCCTGGTCCTCGTACACGGCCTGCAGATGCCGGTATTGCGTGTGGGACGCTTCGCCGGTCAGTACGCCAAGCCGCGCTCCTCGGATACCGAAACCCGTGACGGCGTGACCTTGCCGAGCTACCGCGGGGATATCGTCAACGCCATCGATTTCACGCCAGAGGCTCGCGTGCCGAATCCCGCGCGCCTGATTCAGGCACATGCAAGTTCGGCCATGACGATGAATTTCGTGCGGGCGCTGGTCGACGGCGGTTTTGCCGATCTGCACCACCCCGAATACTGGAATCTGAGTTGGGTGGAGCACTCGCCGCTGGCTGAGGAGTTCCAGAAAATCGCGGACAACATCGGTCACTCATTGCGCTTTCTGGAAACGCTTACCGGAACGGATGCGGGTAGTTTGAGACGGGTCGATTTCTTCACCTCGCACGAGGCCCTGCACCTGCATTATGAACAGGCATTGACCCGCCAGGTTCCCCGCCAATGGGGCTGGTTCAACCTGTCCACGCATTTCCCCTGGATCGGAATGCGCACCGCCGCACCGGACGGAGCTCATGTCGAGTTCTTCCGCGGAATCCGCAATCCCATCGGAATCAAGGTGGGACCGGGCATGACCGCCGACTGGGTCGCTCAATTGCTCGATACGCTGAACCCCGAGCGCGAGCCGGGCCGCATCGTGCTGATCCACCGTATGGGCGAGAGCCGCATCGAAGAGTGCCTGCCGCCCCTGATTCAGGCGGTGGAGGATCAGGGCAGTCCCGTGTTGTGGATATGCGACCCGATGCACGGCAATACCGAATCCACCGAATCCGG
This sequence comes from Elongatibacter sediminis, assembly GCF_037892215.1. Lineage (NCBI taxonomy): Bacteria > Pseudomonadati > Pseudomonadota > Gammaproteobacteria > Chromatiales > Wenzhouxiangellaceae > Elongatibacter > Elongatibacter sediminis. The sequence continues at coordinate 171,935 of NZ_JAZHOG010000004.1, forward strand.
CATCAAAACCCGGCGGTTCCGGCGTATCATGCGGGAAATGGACCTGGCATTCGACATTCACCGCGCGGCCGGATCCCGGCTTGGCGGTGCCCACCTCGAGCTGACCGGCGAAGACGTTACCGAGTGCACGGGTGGCGCTCGCGACCTGTCCGAGGCGGACCTCAATCGTGCCTACAAGTCCACCGTCGATCCGCGTCTCAACTATGAGCAGTCCTTGGAATTGGCGATGCTCATCGTGCAAAAGTACGGCCAGGCGGGCTGATCCGGGGCAAAGCGCTGCCGGGTCGGGTTTTGCGGGGCGGGGGTCGCGCGGTATAATGTCTATGAAGGTTTTCGTAGGCGGAAATGCACATGCGTTCAGTACGGCCAATCTGCAGTGTGCTGGCCCTGTTCCTGGTGATACAGGCCAGTACTGCGCTGGCTGTTGATCCCCGTGACAAGCGCTTCGCCCATACGGTTTATCTGCAGCCCTACAGCAAATTGCGGCAGGCGGCCGAACTCGGAGACGCTGAAGCGCAGTACGATCTGGCTTACCTCTACTACAAGGCGGACAGTGACCCGTCGATATCCGGTGTTGTCCAGAGCGACAAACTGGCGGCGCAGTGGTACCGCAAAGCCGCGCAGCAAGGGCACAGCCGCGCGCAATACAACATGGCGGTTCTGCACCTGCACGGTCACGGCGTGGATCGCGATCCTGTCGAGGCCTACGCCTGGCTGCTACTCGCCCGTGAGCGGGGGCATTCCGGCAGTGAAGCCCTGCTGGCCGAGCTGGACGGTATTCTCAACGAGAAGCAGGTCGCGACGGCACGCGACCGCAGCGGAAAGCTGGGCGTCTCATCTCCTCCCCCTTGAATGGCTTCCGGCAGCGGTGATAAGCAAACCGGCGCTTCATGCGGTGGGTTTGCCTGGCATTGGTCAGACCGTCGCACGCCGCCGGACTCGCCGCCCCACATGTTGATTGCACAGGAGCCGGAATGCGACCGCTGATCGCCGCATGGGTGATCTTCGGATTGATGGCCGCGGGATTCCGGCCGGCTGTCGCCCAACGGGATGTACCGGCCGGGCCCGATCCCGAACCCGTTGTGGAGCATCGCGTGAGTTTCGGCGATCTGAACGCACAGTACGTCGATGTGGAGATGCGGACCCCTTCCGAGGGGCCCGTGCTTGAACTGACAATGCCCAACTGGACACCGGGTTCCTACCTGATCCGGGACTACGCCGCGCAAGTGGAACGCATGCGGGCCACGGCCCGGGACGGACGCACCCTGTCGCTGCGCAAGGTGGCCAAGAACCGTTGGCGCATCGACGCCGGAGGCGAACCCGAAGTCATCGTTTCCTACGCGGTGTGGGCGGGAGAACTGGCTGTTCACACGAGTTGGGTAGAACCCGCGTTCGCCCTGCTGAACGGAGCGGGTATCTTTCTGTTCAGCGAATCCGGCCGATACCGGCCACAACGCCTGCGAGTCGAGCTTCCCGATGCGTGGAAACAGGTACACATTGCGCTGCCGGAGGCCTCCGGCGGCGGATATCTGGCCACCGATTACGATGAGCTCGTCGACAGCCCCCTGCTGGCGGGGAATGCCGCCAGGTACCCGTTCACGGTCCAGGACCAGGCGTATGCACTGGTCAATCAGGGTGAAACCGATCTGTGGGACGGGACAGCGGCGGCCCGGGACGCATCACGTATCGTCGGGGCGGTGCAGGACTTCTGGGGCTCGAATCCGTTCGACCGGCCCTACCTGTTCCTGAACGTGATCGCGGACGGTACCGGCGGACTCGAGCACGACCACAGCACGGTGCTGCTATCGGGGTTGTGGCAGATGCGCGACCGCGAGGATTACGTCCGTTGGCTCTCGCTGCTCACTCACGAGTTCTTTCATGCGTGGAATATCCGGCGTCTGAGGCCCCGGGCGCTGGTGTCCTACGACTACGAACGCGAAATGTACACCCGCGATCTCTGGCTGGCCGAAGGCTTGAGCAGCTACTACGACAACCTGCTGCTGTTTCGCTCTGGCACCATCACTGTCGATGAATATTTCACCTTGCTCGCCGCGGAATTCCACCGTTATGAAACCACGCCCGGTCGACGGGTCCGCTCCGCTGAGCTGGCTTCCTTCGACGCATGGATCAAGCATTACAAACCGGACCCCAACAGCATCAATTCGAATATCAGCTATTACCGGAAGGGCGCGTTGATCGGCTTCGTCACCGACGCGATCGTTCGGCGCGAGACCGATCACGCCGAAAGCCTGGACTCGGTGATGCGCACGCTATACCGGAATTTCGGCCCTGAAGGGCAGCAAGGAGCGGGTTACCCGCCCGGAGCGTTCGCGGAATTGATTGAACAGATGGCCGGCGCACCGGCCCGGGAACGGGTCGAGTCGTTGCTGAGCACGACCCGGGACCCGGACATCGATCGCGCCCTGAACTGGTATGGCCTGCAGATCGACCGCCACCCGTCCCGCACGGCCGCGGAAGCTGCCGGTCGTCCGGTGCCGGCCGGATTCGGAATCATCTGGGATCAGGAGCAGCCGGGTCTGGTCGTCAGTGCGGTCGTGCAGGGTGGTTCCGCATCGGCGGCCGGCATTCTACCCGCCGATGAACTGCTGGCGATTGCCGGCACCCGCGTGACGCGGAATAACCTGGCGGACCGGCTGCAGAGACTTCGAGTGGATGACACCGTGGTCCTGACCCTGGTGCGGCATGACCGGCTCCTGGAGATCCCGGTTCGAGTCCAGCACGCCATTGCCGACAAGTACCTCATTACGATCCGGTCCGATATCAGCCGCCGCGAAAAAACGCGGCTGTCCAGGTGGCTGGGCGTTAAGCTGAAATTCATCGAGAACTGATCAGCGGCCCCCCGGGGTGAATACCTGCGCGCGACCGGCCTCAGGCCTCCGTGCGTTCACGATCGGCGCGCTTGCGCTCGTGCTCCTTCAAATGGGTCTTGCGCAGGCGGATCGAAGCTGGCGTGACTTCGACGAGTTCGTCGTCTTCAATGAATTCCAGGGCCTGTTCAAGAGTCATGCGCTGCGGGGAAGCCAACTGCACGTTGTCATCCTTGAGTACAGTTCGGATGTTTGTGAGCTGCTTGGTCTTGCTGGGGTTGACGGTCAGGTCGTTCGAACGGCTGTGAATGCCCACAATCTGACCTTCGTAGATATCCGCGCCGGCCTCGACGACGAGACGGCCCCGCTCCTGCAGATTAAACAGCGCGTAAGGCACGGCCTTGCCTGTGGATTTGGAGATCAGGACGCCATTGTTGCGGGGTGAAATGCCCCCGGTCTGGAACGGGCCATAGTGGCTGAACACGTGGAACATGAGTCCGGTGCCGGCGGTGAGGGTGCGAAACTCGTTCTGGAATCCAATCAGGCCTCGTGCCGGAATCAGGTAATCCAGGCGCACCCGCCCCTTGCCGTCAGGCTGCATGTTCTGAAGTTCCGCACGGCGTTCACCGAGGCGTTCCATGACCGGACCCTGGTAGTCGGTTTCCAGGTCTACGACCAGCTGTTCAAACGGTTCCTCGAGTCCTTCTTCCGTCTCGTGAATGATCACCTCGGGGCGCGAGATGGCCAGTTCATAGCCTTCGCGGCGCATTGTTTCGATCAGGATCGACAGGTGCAGTTCACCGCGGCCCGATACCTTGAATTTCTCGGCGTCGTCGGTCTCCTCCACGCGCAAAGCCACGTTGTGGCTCGCCTCGCGCAACAGGCGCTCGCGCAGTTGCCGGCTGGTCAGGTACTTGCCTTCCCTTCCGGCGAACGGGGAGTTGTTCACTCGGAAAGTCATGCTGATGGTGGGTTCATCCACGGTCAGCGGCGGCAGTGCGTCGGGATGTTCGCGGTCGCACAGGGTGTCGGATATTCCGAGACCTTCCACGCCCGTGATGGCGATGATATCGCCGGCCTGGGCTGAAGGCACCTCGGTGCGTTCGAGTCCGCGAAAGCCCAGTACCTGCAGGATGCGCGCGTTCCGCGCATTGCCTTCTCGGTCGATCACGCAAATCGCCTGGTTGGGCCGGCAACTGCCGCGCTGAACCCGGCCTATGCCGATGACGCCGACATAGGAGCTGTAGTCCAGGGACGAAATCCGCATCTGGAACGGGCCTTCCGCGTCCACTTCCGGCGGCGCCACATTCTTGACGATGGCCTCGAACAAGGGGCGCATGTCGCCGTCCCTTGCTTTGTCGTCGAGGGATGCGTAGCCCTTCAGGGCCGACGCGTATACCACCGGGAAGTCGAGTTGCTCATCCGTTGCGCCCAGCCGGTCGAACAGGTCGAACGTCTGATCCATGACCCAGTGAGGGCGGGCACCCTCGCGGTCCACCTTGTTGATGACGACGATGGGTTTGAATCCCATCTCGAAGGATTTCTGGGTGACAAAGCGGGTCTGCGGCATCGGCCCGTCGACGGCATCGACCAGCAGAAGCACCGAATCGACCATGCTGAGAATGCGCTCCACCTCGCCGCCGAAATCGGCATGCCCCGGGGTGTCCACGATATTGATGCGCCAGTCGGTTTCGCCGTCATTCCAGTCAATGGCGGTGTTCTTGGACAGGATGGTGATGCCGCGTTCGCGTTCCAGGTCATTGGAGTCCATGACCCTTTCCGGGCGCGCGGCGCGCTCGCCCAGTGTGCCTGATTGCTGCAGCAACTGATCGACGAGCGTGGTCTTGCCATGATCGACGTGCGCGATGATGGCGATATTTCTGAGATTTTCGATCACGGGGTTGTACCGATTGGCGGGGCGCGCACATTAACCGGTTTTCGGCGTTAAATCAATGAAATCCGTGTCGAAGCGCAGCGCACGGAGTTGGTTTTTCAGGTTTTGCGGCAGCTCGGTGGGCACCTGCCAGCCGGCGAAATCGCGGCGCGGCGCATAGCCTGCGCGCAGGGCGTCGAATCCGGTGCCGATTTCGGTCGCGGTCGCTTCGGTCAGGCGGCGCATTGCGGCGTCGTCCTGCTCCACCGGGCAGGCGGCCAGAATGGCGTCCGCCGCGGTCCGGGTTGCCTCCGGCAAGTGACGTGGGGGCAGGGTACGCAGCAGTTCGGGTGCTGCCGGATCCTTGCCCAGCCATTCACGAAAAGCAGCATAGATACACAGCGTGCCCCGGTATTTTCCGTCGAGGCTGTAGCCGGCGACGTGCGGGGTTGCCACCGTGGCCGCCCGAATCAGTTCGGGATCCGGCCTCGGTTCGCCGGGCCAAACGTCGAGTGCGGCGTGGCCTTTCCCGGCCCGCAGCCAGCGCAGCAGGGCTTCGCCGTGCACGACGTCGCCGCGCGAACTGTTCACCAGCAGAGCCCCCGCAGGCAGGCGCCGTAGAAAGTCACGGTCGATCAAATGAAACGTCGGCCAGCGGCCTGATCGGGTGAGAGGGACGTGCAGACTGATGATGTCGCAACGGGAAATCTCGTCCATGGAGCAGAATTCGCTTTGTCCGGCTTCGGCCAGTGGCGGATCGTAGATCCGGACCGATTCGATCCCTAGCGCATTGAGCAGATACCCGACGCGACTGCCTACATTGCCGTGACCGACCACGCCAAGCGTCTTCTGTGAGAGCTCGAAACCCAGCCGTCGCGCGGAAAGCAACAGCATCGCAACGCTGTACTGGGCGGCTGCATCGGCGTTGCAGCCGGGCGCATGAATCCAGGTGACGCCGTTCCGGTCCAGCCAGTCGCGGTCGAGATGATCGGTGCCGATGGTCGCGCTGGCGACGAACCGGACGGGAGTGTCATCGAGCAGACGGGCATCCACCCGGGTCACGGAACGGACAAGGAGGATATCGGCCGTACGAAGGTCGGCGGAAGTCAGGTTTCGGCCATTCAGCCGGGTCACGGAACCGTGCTGTGCGAACGTCGTGTCCAGGCCCGGAATATTGGCGTCGGCGACGATGCGCAGCGGCGATTCGTCCGCGTTCGAGGGGCCTTCGCCGTACACCTGGCTCATGCTCGGGCCGCCCCCGTCAGTATTAGGGCTGGAAAGGGCACTATTAACGTATTGAATGGGTGGGAGTTCAATTTAATCGTCTATAATAGTCGGGTTTTGCACCGGTCGGCCCGCCGCCGCCGGACCATCTTCGAATTCCCGATCATATCGCAAGGAGTCAGGCATGAAATCACCCGTTCGCGTTGCCATAACCGGCGCCGCAGGCCAGATCGGCTATCAACTCTGTTTCCGGATTGCCGCGGGCGACATGCTGGGCCCGGACCAACCCGTCATACTGCAACTGCTGGAAATCACGCCCGCCCTGGGTGCGCTCGAAGGGGTGGCCATGGAGTTGCAGGACGCCGCGTTCCCCCTGCTGGCGGGCACCGTAACGACGGACGACGCCGAAGTGGCGTTCAACGAAGCCGATTACGCCTTGCTGGTTGGCGCGAAGCCCCGGGGTCCAGGCATGGAACGGAAGGATCTGATCTCCGAAAACGGCAAGATTTTCGGGCCGCAGGGGCGCGCGCTGAATGCAGTCGCGTCCCGCGACGTCAAAGTCCTGGTGGTCGGCAACCCCGCCAACACCAATGCGCTGATTGCCAGCGCCGCCGCTCCCGACCTGGATCCGCGGAATTTCACCGCCATGACTCGCCTCGACCACAATCGTGCGCTGGCCCAACTGGCGATGAAAACCGGCGTGCATCACGATCGCATCCGCAAAATGGTGATCTGGGGCAACCATTCCTCCACGCAGTATCCGGACATCCGCTTTGCGGAGGTTGATGGCAAACCGGCACCGGAACAGGTGGACGATGACTGGTACCGCGAAACCTTCATTCCCGATGTGCAACAGCGGGGTGCCGCGATTATCAAGGCGCGCGGCGCGTCCAGTGCCGCTTCCGCCGCATCCTCGGCCATTGATCACATCCGCAGCTGGGCGCTGGGCACCCGCGAAGGTGACTGGGTTTCCATGGCGGTTCCGGCCGATGGCAGCTACGGAATCGAGCCGGGCGTGATTTATTCCTACCCCTGTGTCTGCCGGGACGGTGGCTGGGAGATCGTGCAGGGTCTCGACGTCGATGCATTCAGCCGTGAACGGATGGATGCCAGCGACGCCGAACTGCGAGAGGAGCGCGCCGCGGTCGAGGATCTGCTGTGAGTTCACCCGGACAGCTGCTGCGCGACAGGGTCGCCAACGAAGCGCCTCTGCAGGTCGTCGGCACCATCAACGCCTATACGGCCCGGATGGCCGAGCGTCTGGGCCACCGCGCCATATACATTTCGGGTGGTGGATTGGCGGCGAATTCGCTGGGCCTGCCGGATCTGGGCATCAGCACTCTGCAGGATGTGCTGGTGGACGTCGAACGCATCACCCAGGCCAGCACGCTGCCCTTGCTGGTGGACGCCGATACCGGCTTCGGCGGAGCTTTCGGTATTGCCCGCACGGTGCGTTCCCTGATTCGGGCCGGAGCCGCCGGCATGCATATCGAAGATCAGGTCGCCACCAAACGTTGCGGCCACCGGCCGGGCAAGGCCATCGTGTCGCAGTCCGAAATGGTCGACCGGGTCAAGGCCGCCGTGGATGCGCGTGGCGATGACCGTTTCGTGATCATGGCGCGTACCGACGCCCTGGCGGTCGAAGGCATCGACAGTGCCATCGAACGGGCAGTCGCCTGCGTCGAGGCCGGTGCCGACATGATCTTCCCCGAAGCCATGCGCGAACTCGATCAGTACACGCGATTGAAGCAGGCCGTGAAAGTCCCGGTGCTGGCGAACATCACCGAATTTGGCCACACGCCGTTGTTCACCACCGCCGAGCTGGGAGCGGTCGGAGTCGATATCGTTCTGTACTGTTGCTCGGCTTACCGGGCCATGAACCGGGCGGCGGAAACCGTCTATCGCGCCTTGCGCGAGGATGGCCATCAGCGCGACGTTCTGGACATCATGCAGACCCGGGAGGAACTTTACGACTACCTGGGCTATCACGACTACGAACGCAAACTGGATAATCTGTTTGCGGATGACGAACCCCAATCAACAGAGGATCATCATGGTTGAGAAAAATACCGGAGCCGGCCTGCGAGGTCAGTCGGCGGGCCAAACGGCGATCTGTACCGTCGGCGCCGAAGGCAACAGCCTGCGATACCGCGGCTACGACGTCGTCGAATTGGCCGAACAGTCGACGTTCTACGAAGTCGCCCATTTGATCCTGCACGGAGAACTGCCGACTGCCGCGGAACTGGAAGCGTTTCGCGCGCGAGTTGACGGGCACCGTGATCTGCCGCCGGCATTGCGTGAAGTGCTGGAGCGCATCCCGGCATCGGCTCATCCCATGGATGTGCTCCGAACCGGCTGCTCCTTCCTTGGAAATATCGAACCCGAAGGGGATTTCTCGCGCCAGATGGACGTGGCCGAACGGTTACTCGCGGCTTTGCCGTCCATGGTTGTCTACTGGTACCGGTACAGCCACGACGGCGTGCGCGCGGATACCGATACCGGCGAGGACACCATCGGCGGGCATTTTCTGCACATGCTTCACGGCACCGCACCCGGCGATCTCGAACGCCGTGTCATGGACGTTTCACTGATCCTGTACGCGGAACATGAGTTCAATGCGTCGACGTTCACCGCCCGGGTCTGCGCGTCGACCCTGTCCGACCTGCATTCGTGCATTACCGCTGCGATCGGTTCGCTGCGCGGTCCGCTTCACGGTGGCGCGAACGAGGCTGCCATGGATATGATCGAGCAATACGCCTCCGAAGAGGAAGCGGTTGCCGACGTGCTGCGGAAGCTGGAAGCGAAAGAGCTGATCATGGGCTTCGGACACGCGGTCTACCGGCTGCGTGACCCGCGCAATGCGATTATCAAGGAGTGGTCACGCAAACTGGCCGAACTGAAAGATGATCCCTTGCTCTTCGCCGTTTCCGATGCGGTCGAACGCACCATGAAAGAGCGCAAGAACATGTTCGCCAACGCGGATTTCTTTCATGCCAGCGCCTACCACTACATGGGAATTCCCACCAAGCTGTTCACGCCGATCTTCGTCATGTCCCGGGTGACGGGTTGGGCGGCACACTGTTTCGAGCAGCGCGCCAACAACCGTATCATTCGTCCCGGAGCGGACTACGTGGGTCCGGACGACCGGAGTTACGTTCCGATCGGCGACCGCTGAGCGAACGCCGGCTCAGTGTGTGCGGACCGGATCCAGACGGCTGATCCGGTCCGCTTCGATCTGAAAGGCGATTTCAACGCGATCAGCGACCCGAAGGGCACCACCCAGTACGCTGAAGGGCTCGATGCCGAGGTCTGATTGACGCAGGGCGAATGCGCCCACGGCGCGCAGCCGTCCGTCTTCAGGGACCAGCAGGGCGGTCACCGGAAAGCGGTGTGCCTGCCCCTTGATGTACAGGGTCGCCGCCGCTTCGACGCTCTCCGCGTCAGTCGAAAGTACGATCAATTCGATGCGGGCGAGCGGCCACCTGTCGGTTTCCAGCACCCGTTCCAGAAGATTCGATCGGGTTCGCTCGATGTCTTCGGCGCCCGGAGACGTGTCCAGACCCCAGACGGACCGTGCCGCTGTCTCGTCGACTTCCGCCGACACCAACTCGATTACGAGATCGGCGCGTGATTCGCGGCTGCTGCCGGGAACGTGGCGAACATAGCCGTCGATCTTCCGCAGTGTCACCACGTGATCGTGGCCCAGTCGTTGCAAGGCGCCGCCGCGGCGGACGACGATGTCCGTGCGTGAGCGTTCGGGTACGACCCGGTAGACTTCACCGGCATCCAGTCCCTGGCGGTAAGGCGCAAGGTCGATCCATGCGGGCGTGTCGCTGCCCGGCACCGGTGGTTTCGTCGGCTCCGGCGCGGTGCAGGCGGTGGCCGCGGTGGCGATAAGCAGCAGTCCGGACAGGAGCCGGCCGGCCCTCGGTGAACCCGTGTTCAGGTGGTGACCGTTCACGGAGGCGGCTCGAGGCTCACGTCATACCTGACATTCACCTCATGTCCAATCGGCCCATCCGCTGACCACTCTCCGCTGCCGATGCCGAATTCGGTTCGCTGGAGGCTCAGTGCGCCCCGCAGCCGGGCTCGCTCGCCGTCAATCTGCCAGGAGAAAGGAACGTCGATGGGGCGGGTCACGCCCTTGAGCCGCAGGGTACCGCGCGCGACGAATGCCCCGTTTTCCGCGACCTCGATGGATTCGCTGACGAAGCGGGCCCGTGGATGGGTTCCGCTGTCGAACCAGACCGGTTCGGTGATGGCCTGGTTGAGGTCGCCGCTGTCCATGTCCGCCGAAGTGACGTCCACCGTCACGGTGAGGGTTCCGGTGACCGGGTCCCGGGGGTCGAACACCGCGCAGACGTCGAAACGGTGGAACAGGCCGGGCGCAGCCGCGCCTTCGTAACGGGCCTCGAAGGCGAGGCGGCTGGGCGTGGCGACCGAACGCCAGCCCTCACAAGCGTGCGCCATGGCGAAAGGACCACACGCCGCGGCACAGACCAGCATGATGGCGGGCAGGTTCATGTGCGGGTCCGGTCGAACAGCATGCGAAGCAGGACTGAATCGCGCTGATGGAAGTGATGCCACAGGGCGGCGCCGGCATGCAGGGTGACCAGCACGAGGAGGGCCATCACCAGTCCCTCGTGCCAGTCTCCGAGCCGGGGTGCCAGCGCTTCATCGGGCTCCATCAGCGGTGGCCACGGGATGAGGCGGAACAGGCTGAGCGGAATGTTGCGCGCGGAATTGTACAACCAGCCACTGATGGGAATGGCGAGCATCAATCCGTACAGCATTCCGTGGCTGAGCCGGACCGCATGCCGTCGCCATGGTGGTGTGTCGGGCGGCAGTGTGGGGCGGGGATTGGCGAGAGCCCAGCCCAGCCGCAACAGCGCGAGCAGAAGAAGAGTGATGCCCAAGGACTTGTGCCACATCAACAGGCTGATTTTCTGCGGGGTCCGGTCCAGAGCTTCGGCGTACTTTCCCAGCACCACCTGGCCCAGGATCAATGCCGCCATCAGCCAGTGCGCCTGGCGCGCCAACGCGCCCCAGCCGTGGGCCGTGTTGCGAATCATGCCGACAGATCTGCGCAGGGCATGGCTCGAATATAGCATGGCGTCCGTGTAACGGATGCAGGACCCGTACGTCACGGTCGTCATACCTGGTGTGCTCGCGTAAAATAGGCGGTTTTCCTGGCTCTGGAGTTTTCCCCATGTCCCAAGTTGGTGTTCGGGCCGCGCAGCGGCCCCAGCCGGATGATGTTCTGGTCGATATCGCGGACTACGTCTGTGAGTATGAAATTGATAGCGAAGAAGCACTCTCGACGGCGCGATATTGCCTGATGGACAGCCTGGCCTGCGCCATGCTGGCCATGAAGTTTGAAGGCTGCACCCGGTTGCTAGGACCTCTGGTTCCCGGTGCGGAGATGCCCGACGGCGCCCGTGTGCCGGGAACCGGATTCCACCTCGATCCGGCCCAGGCGGCTTTCAATCTCGGTGTGCTGATCCGATATCTGGACTTCAACGACACCTGGCTGGCGGCGGAGTGGGGTCACCCATCGGACAACCTCGGAGCGATATTGCCCGTGGCCGATTACGTCTCTCACCGTAACATCGCGCAGGGCCGGGCCCCGCTGAGCATGAAAGACGTGCTTACGGCGATGATCAAGGCGCATGAGATTCAGGGGATTCTGGCGCTGGAAAACAGCTTCAACCGGGTTGGCCTCGATCATGTGTTGCTGGTTCGCGTGGCGTCAACGGCGGTGGTCACCCGCCTGCTGGGTGGGAGCCGCGAGCAGGTGATCGATGCGGTGTCCAACGCGTGGATCGACGGGGGCGCGCTGCGTACCTATCGGCACGCGCCCAATACGGGATCGCGCAAGAGTTGGGCGGCCGGTGATGCCTGTCGGCGCGCAGTGACCCTGGCGCTGATGACCCTGCGCAGGGAAATGGGCTATCCCTCCGCGTTGAGCACTCCGGTGTGGGGGTTTTACGACGTGCTCTTCAAAGGCAAGAAATTCGAATTCCAGCGTCCCTATGGCAGCTACGTGATGGAAAACGTGCTTTTCAAGATTTCCTTCCCGGCGGAATTCCACGCCCAGACCGCGGTGGAATGCGCCATGCAGCTCCACGCTTCGGTCCGTGACCGCCTGGACGACATCGAAAAGATCGTTATCGAAACCCAGGAAGCCGGTGTTCGCATCATCGACAAGACGGGGCCGCTGGACAATTACGCCGACCGCGACCATTGCATTCAGTACATGGTCGCGGTGCCCCTGATCTTTGGGGAACTCACGGCTGAGAGTTATAACGACGAAGTGGCGGCCGATCCCCGAATCGACGCATTGCGCGATCGCATGGAGGTCGTAGAGAATGAGACCTTCACACGGGATTACTTCGATCCCGACAAGCGCGGTATCGGCAATGCCGTCCAGGTTTTCTACACCGATGGCAGCCAGTCCGAGCGAATTGAAGTCAGTTATCCCATCGGGCATCGCCGCCGCCGTGAAGAAGGTATTCCGGTACTGGTCGAAAAGTTCCGCAAGGCGGTCGCGGCGCATTATGATTCCGATCGCGCCGAAGAGATCGAGCGGGCCTGCAGGTCGCAGGAAAGTGTTGAGAAAATGCCGGTGCCGGACTTCGTGGACGAATGGGTCGTTTAGACCTGATTGCCCGCACCACCTGAGACAACAAAAAAGGCCGCCCGGGAGGGCGGCCTTTTTTGTTGTCCGGTCTGTCCCGGTCAGCGTTTCATGAAGTTGAAGAATTCCTCGTTGGTCTTCGTCGCCTTCATCTTGTCGAGCATGAATTCGATGGCCTGGGCTTCGTCCATCGGATGCAGCAATTTTCGCAGAATCCACATCTTCTGCAACTGGTCCTGGGAAATCATCAGTTCTTCACGGCGGGTGCCGGAGCGGTTGATGTCGATGGCCGGATAGGTGCGGCGCTCGGCGATCCGGCGATTGAGATGGATTTCCATGTTGCCGGTGCCTTTGAATTCCTCGTAAATCACCTCGTCCATCTTGGATCCGGTTTCCACCAGCGCGGTGGCGATGATGGTCAGCGATCCCCCTTCGGTCACGTTGCGCGCCGCGCCGAAAAACCGCTTGGGGCGCTGCAGCGCATTCGCATCGACACCGCCGGTCAGTACCTTGCCGGAGGAAGGAGCGACGGTATTGTAGGCGCGCGCCAGGCGGGTGATGGAATCGAGCAGAATGACGACATCCAGTTTGTGCTCGACCAGTCGCTTGGCCCGTTCAATGACCATTTCCGCTACCTGCACGTGCCGTGAAGCCGGTTCGTCGAAGGTGCTGGAAATCACTTCGGCGTCCACCGAGCGCTGCATTTCAGTCACTTCTTCCGGGCGTTCGTCGATCAGCAGAATAATCATCTTGCAGTCCGGATTATTGGCCCGGATGCTGGTCGCGATGTTCTGCAACATGATGGTCTTGCCGGCTTTGGGCGGGGAAACCACCAGTCCGCGTTGGCCCTTTCCGATGGGTGCGACAAGTTCGATGATGCGGGCGGTGATGTCCTCGGTGCTGCCGGTCCCGCGTTCGAGCTTGAACTGGCTGGTCGGGAATTCGGGGGTCAGATTTTCGAACAGAATTTTGCGTTTGGCCGCGTCCGGTGATTCGTAGTTGAGTTCCTGGACTTTCAGCAGCGCAAAGTAACGTTCGCTGTCCTTGGGGGGGCGAATCTTGCCGGACAGCATGTCGCCGGTGCGCAGTGCGAACCGGCGTATCTGGCTCGGCGACACGTAAATGTCGTCCGGCCCGGCGAGATAGGAACTGTCGGCCGAGCGCAGGAAACCGAAACCGTCCTGCAGAATTTCAAGCACGCCGTCGCCGAAAATGCTTTCGCCATTCTTGGCGTGTGCCTTGAGTATCGCGAAGATGACATCCTGTTTGCGCGAGCGGGCCGCGCCTTCGATGCCCATGTCGTTGGCAATCTCCAGGAGTTCGGAGATCGACTTCTGTTTCAGTTCTGTCAGATTCATGAAAAGGGTTCTGCCGGGGTGGAGTGGTCCTGCTCAGACGCAGGGGTGTTGAGGAAAGAGCTAATTCGGATTCGGGACCTGTTTCGGTGGCCCAGCATGCCTTGTCCACGCGCGAGCGCGCAGGAATTGCTCGGCCTATGTCAAAATATTTTTCTGTGTATGGCTGGACGGAATTGGCTCCGGGCCAGCTTCGAATCAGGGAAAGTTGCAATCCGGGCGAAATCCCGGCTTGAATGGGGTAAAACTAGCATGATCGGGCCACAGCGTCCAGTAAGTGGCGAGGTGGCGCATCGGCGGCCGGCAGGGGGCCGACCGCCGATGCGGTTCACACGACTTCCTCGACGAAGGCTTTCAACTGGCCTTTGGTGAGCGCACCCACTTTGGTGGCCTGCACTTTTCCGTCCTTGAAAATCATCAGGGTCGGAATGCCACGAATGCTGTACTGTTGTGGCGTCGCGGTGTTGCTGTCTATGTCCATCTTGGCGACTTTCAGGCGGTCGCCGTACTCGTCCGCGATTTCCTCGAGGATGGGTGCGATCATTTTGCACGGGCCGCACCACTCGGCCCAGTAATCGACCAGAACCGGGCCGTCAGCGTTGAGTACATCGCTGTCGAAACTGCCGTCGGTAACGTGGGTTATATTGTCGCTCACATTGATTCTCCGCATTTGGCGCGGCTCCGCCTCTGGTTTATGCAAGGCCGCGCGGTTAAGATGTTTGGCTGAGAGGCCCGAAAATCGATCCGCAGGACACCGGTCAGGACACTCCTGGCTGACAGGGTCAACATTTCAACTGAACCGCATGTCGATATCAAGGCGCCAGCAAGAGTTTTCAAGCCTGGCCTTACCTGCTTATCCTGCCTGACCAGACCGGCGGTCGAGGCCAGCGCTTACGGAAAAGACACTATGACCCAGCAAGTTAGCCGCGAACATCTCAGTGAACTGCAGTTTTCCAGTCTCGACCTGCTCGACCCGGTGCGAGCCGGCGTAGAACAGGCCGGATTCACTCACTGCACGCCCATCCAGGCGCTCACCCTTCCCGTTGCGCTCGAAGGCAAGGACGTCGCGGGGCAGGCCCAGACCGGCACCGGCAAGACGGCTGCTTTCCTGCTGGTCCTGTTCCAGAAATTGCTGCAGAGCCAGGACACAGCTGACCGGCGGCAACCCCGGGCGCTGGTGTTGGCTCCGACGCGCGAACTGGCCGTTCAGATACACAAGGATGCCATGCTGCTCGGAGGAGAAACCGGTCTGAACCTGGGGCTGGCTTACGGCGGCATTGATTATGAGAAGCAGCGCAAGACCCTGCAGGAAGGTGTCGATATCCTGATCGGTACACCCGGAAGGATCATCGATTACTTCAAACAGGACGTCTTCAACCTGCGGCACATCGAGGCGATGGTGCTGGACGAAGCCGACCGCATGTTCGACCTCGGGTTCATCAAGGATATTCGCTACGTGCTTCGCCGCCTGCCGCCGCGGGAGGAGCGCCAGTGCCTGTTGTTTTCGGCCACCTTGTCCCAGCGGGTGCTGGAACTGGCGTACGAACACATGAACGAGCCCGAACTGCTCAAGGTCGAAGCCGACCAGGTCACTGCCGATAACGTGCAGCAATCCGTCTATTACCCGGCCAATGAAGAAAAACTGCCGTTGCTGGTCAGCCTGCTCAGGCGTTTTGACAGCGGCCGCGTCATGGTGTTCGCCAACACCCGCGCGGCGACAGACCGGATCGAACGCACCCTGAATGCGAACGGCGTTCACGCGGCAGCCATTTCCGGGCAGGTGCCCCAGAAAAAGCGGCAGAGTCTGTTGCGGCGATTTCACGATGGAGAGATTCCGGTGCTGGTGGCCACTGATGTCGCGGCGCGTGGCTTGCATATCCCCGATGTTTCCCATGTCATCAACTTTGATTTGCCGCAGGACGCTGAAGATTACGTGCACCGGATCGGACGAACGGCACGCCTGGGCGCTCGTGGCGAGGCCATCAGTTTCGCCTGTGAAAACTATGCGTTTCACCTGCCCGAGATCGAGGAATACATCGGTTACAGCATTCCGGTCCAGCAGGACGAAGCGGCCGGCGAATTGAGCCTGAAGAAACCGCCGCCCCGTCCACGCAAGAGCGGCCCGAAGGACGGCGGCGGCCGGCGTGGACGCTCCCGCGGTGACGGCGGAGCACCGCGCAAGTCTTCGCGCCGCAGGCGTGGCTCCCGCAAACCCGGTGGTGGGGGTGGTGGCCAGGCCGGATCCGGCTGAAACCACCGGCTGGCAGCGTTTGGGGAACATTCGCGATGATCCGGTTCGAACATGTCAGTAAGCGGTATCCGGGCGGCATCAACGCGTTGACGGATATCAACTTCGAGCTCGTCCAGGGCGAAATGGCGTTTCTCACCGGCCATTCCGGCGCAGGCAAGAGCACCTTGCTGCGCCTGATCCTGATGCTGGAGCAGGCCACTCGCGGGCAGGTTCTCGTGGAGGGACGCAATCTCAGCCGTTTGTCCATGCGCACCGCGCCGCGTATCCGCCAGCGCATCGGCATGATTTTTCAGGACCACAAACTACTTCGCGACAAGACGGTGTTCGACAATGTCGCGTTGCCGCTGATGATCGCGGGTTTGCGTTATGCCGACATTCGCAAACGGGTCCGGGCGGCGCTGGACAAGGTGGGTCTGCTGCAACGCGAGCGCGCCTGGCCGTTGGCGTTGTCGGGCGGCGAGCAGCAACGGGTCGGTATCGCGCGCGCCATCGTCGGCATGCCTCCTGTGCTGTTGGCGGATGAGCCGACGGGAAACCTCGATCCGGAACTCTCGGCCAGTCTTTTCCAGCTCTTTCGCGAGCTGAATTCGCTGGGCGTGACCGTTCTGATCGCCAGCCACGATCTGGCGCTGATCCGTCGCATGGGTCAGCGAGTTCTCGTGCTCTCGGGTGGCAGCCTGATTGATGACATTCCGGCTTTGGAAGGCGGGGGTGCGGCATGAAACGGCCGGGTATACGCCTGCGTTTCCGGGCCTGGTTGCGGCGCCAACTCTATAGCTTCTTTTCCAGTCTCGGTACCCTGCTCAGCCACCGGGTCGGCACCTTGATGACGGTGGTCGTGCTGGGCATCGCCATGGCGTTGCCGCTGGGTCTTTACGTTGCGCTCACCAATCTCAATGCGGTGGATCTGAAACAGGATTCCTGGGGCACCATCACCGTGTTTCTGCAGAGCGGGACCAGCGCGGCGGACGCCCGTGAACTGACCGCGCGGATTGATGCGCGCCAAGACGCGAACGCGACAGCGATTTCACCGGAAGCGGGAATGGAAGACTTTCGTGATGCGTCCGGTTTCGGCCCGGCGCTGGACATGCTGTCGCCCAATCCGCTGCCCTGGGTCATCGAAGTGCGGCCCCAGCCCGACCGGACGGATCGCCTGACGTTGGTGGTGGAGGATCTGACCGGTTGGCTGCAGTCGCAGGAAGCCATCGATTCGGTTGTGGTCGACACGAAATGGTTGCAGCGTTTGGCGGGTCTACTGGCAGTCGGTAATGCGCTGGTGACCGTGCTGGCGGCGCTGTTTTCGGTGGCGGTACTGGTCGTCGTCGCCAATACCATCCGTCTGGATGTCGCCAACCGGGCCGATGAAATCGAGGTGTTGAGCCTCGTCGGTGCCGGTAACGGCTTCATCCGTCTCCCGTTTTTGTACTCGGGGTTCTGGTACGGCCTGCTCGGGGCGCTCGGTGCACTGCTACTGCTCCGGGTCTGCCTGGCCTTTATCGACGGGCCGCTCAGCGGGCTCCTGGATGCCTATGGCAATCGGTTTGAATTGTCAGGCGTGGGTTTCGTTCCATCCCTGGCCGTTCTGGCTACGGGTGGTCTGTTGGGGCTGGGGGGCGCCTGGATCGCGGTGGCCCGCTACCTTCGTGCATTGCGCCGCGACGGCTTGCTCGGCCGCATCTGAAGGGCGGAGGCTGCCCCGATTCCGATGCGGATCCGAAAGCTGCGGACAAGGAACGAATGGGCTCGCCCACTGTCAAAAAAATCAGCGTGAAAACAGAAGGGCGCCACCCGCCAAAGACTGGCTGAAATGGCGTTCTGAATGGTGATTAAAGGGGCCGCTGTGCTATAATGTACCGCTGGCCCAGGAGGAAGAATGAGCAAAGAATTGGTACCTAGTCATCTGTTGGTTCCAGCGGGAACCGGCAGCCTCGAAGCCTACATCCAGGAAGTCAACAAGATTCCGGTGTTGACGCTCGAGGAAGAACAGGAACTGGCACGCCGCTACCGCGACGAGGATGACATCGAAGCGGCTCGCCGGATGGTGCTCGCTCACCTGCGATTCGTGGTTCATGTGGCGAAGGGTTACACCGGCTATGGCCTGGCCCTGGGTGATCTGGTTCAGGAAGGCAACATCGGCCTGATGAAAGCGGTCAAGCGATTCGACCCGGACCATGGCGTGCGGCTGGTATCTTTTGCCGTGCACTGGATCCGTGCCGAAATGCACGAATTCATCCTGCGCAACTGGCGAATCGTCAAGGTCGCGACCACCAAGGCGCAGCGCAAGCTGTTCTTCAATCTGCGCAAGTCCAAAAAACGTCTGGGCTGGTTGAATCAGAAGGAAGTCAATACCGTCGCCGAGGATCTCGGCGTGAAGCCTGAAGTGGTGCTGGAAATGGAATCGCGCCTGTCCGGGCAGGACATCGGTTTCGATCTGCCTTCCAACGCGGACGATGAAACGCCGTATGTGGCGCCCGTCGCGTTTCTCGAGAGCCATTTGCAGGATCCCGGTGTGGAAGCCGAGAACAATGACTGGCGCGAACACAATGACGCATTGCTGTACGCGGGTCTGGATGAACTGGACGAACGCAGCCAGGACATCATCCGCAGCCGCTGGCTGCAGGAGGACAGCAAGGTCACTCTGCAGGAACTGGCGGACCGATACGGCGTTTCCGCGGAACGCATCCGTCAGCTCGAAGCCAACGCGCTGAAAAAGATGAGGGCATCCATAACGGCCTGAATCCGCTGCGCACTTTAGTTCGATTGAACGGCCTCCACAGCGGAGGCCGTTCTGGTTTATGGGGAGAGAAAACATGAGTGAGGAACACCGGCCTGGCTGGGTCGTGTTGAAGTTCGGCGGTACCAGTGTCAGTTCGGTGGAGCGCTGGGAAACGATCCGTCACCAGGCGCGGGAAAACCTCGAGCGGGGGCATCACGTCATGATCGTGGTTTCCGCGCTTTCCGGCGTGACCAACCTGCTGACCGAGTTGGTTGACTCCGCGGAGCGCGAGGAGCGGGAGCGGATTCTGGGTGAGATCGAAGCCCGACACCATGACCTGCTGGAAGCCTGTGGCCTGCGGGACCTGGCCGCGTTCGGGGCACACTGGGGGGAATTGGGCGAGCTGCTTTCCACGACTGCATTTCCGGCAAGAGGTGATGCCCGCGCGGCTATTCTGGCCTGCGGCGAGCAGCTGTCCAGCGCCATCGGGGCCGCGGTGTTGCAATCTGCCGGTTTGGATGCGCAGCTGCAGGACGCGCGGGCCCTGCTCCAGGCGGTGCCGGGATCGGAAGCCAATCCGTTATCGGTGCGCTGTTCTCCCGACGCCGATCCGGACCTCGCCGCGCGCCTGGCCGCTGAGGGACCATTGCACATTACCCAGGGATTCATCGTGGCGGGCCCGGACGGACAGACCTGCCTGCTGGGCCGCGGCGGATCGGACACGTCGGCGGCCTGTCTGGCGGCCCGGCTCGGTGCCAGCGCGCTGCAGATATGGACCGATGTGCCGGGAATGTTCAGTGCCGACCCGCGAATCGTTCCGGAAGCCCGGCTGCTGCGTGAGATCGACTATCTGGAAGCACAAGAACTGGCGTCCATGGGCGCCAAGGTGCTTCATCCGCCCAGCATTCAACCGGTGGCCCGGCACGGCATACCTCTGTTTATCCGCGACACCAGCCGGCCGCAGGCACAAGGTACGAAAATCGCGGCCACGCGCCGCCGTGGCCAGGCTCAGGTGAAAGGCGTGGTGAGCCGGCGGGGGATCACCCTGGTGCACATGCAGAACCCGGCGATGTGGCGGCAGGTCGGTTTTCTGGCGGATGCTTTTGCGGTGTTCAAGCGACACGATTTCTCGGTCGACCTGATCTCCACTTCGGAATCATCGGTGACCGTCAGCCTGGATCCGGAATCCGCCGTTGATCCCGGTGGCCAGCGATTGCGCGATTTCGTTTCCGAGCTGGAAAAGATCTGCCGCGTGGAAGTGCGTGCGGACTGTGTATCGATCAGTCTGGTCGGAAATGCGATTCGTACCAATCTCGGGCGTTTGTCCTCCGCTCTGGACGTTTTTCACGACCGGCAGGTCCACATGGTCACGCAGTCCGCCAACGACCTCAACCTGACCCTGGTTGTGGATCCCGATTACGCGGACAGCCTGGTGCGTAAACTCCACCAACTGCTTATTGCCTCCCAGGCAGATCAGCGCACCGAGTTCGGGCCGAGTTGGCTGGATCTGAATCGTGCGGACGATGGAGCCCTGCTTCCGGAGCCCTGGTGGCGTGCCCGATCGGATTCGCTGCTCGGCCTGCTCGGTGAACGCGACGCCGCCTTCGTTTATCACCTCGAGACGGCCCGTGCCGCCGCCCGCCGTCTGCTCGGGTTGCGGTCGGTCGAGCGCGTCCTGTACGCGGCCAAGGCCAATGATCACCCGGAAGTCCTGCGTGCGCTGGCTGCTGAAGGCCTGGGATTCGAGTGCGTGTCCCTGGCGGAAGTCGAGCACGTATTGGCCGAGGTTCCGGGGGTTGCTCCATCGGATCTGTTATTCACCCCCAATTTCGCCAGCCGCGACGAATACGCGAAAGCGTTCGAGATTGGGGCGACCCTGACGGTCGACAATTCGTGGGTTCTGCACCAGTGGCCCGAACTGTTCACCGGCCGGGAAATCTTCCTGCGCATCGACCTGGAGTCGGGACATGGCCATCACCGCAAGGTGGTGACCATGGGCAAGGATTCCAAGTTCGGCATTTCCCTCGATCACCTCGAAAGCCTTGCAGGGCATTTGTCACGGCATCGGATCGAGGTCGTTGGTCTCCACGCGCATACGGGCAGCGGCGTGATTGATCCGGTGGTGTGGCAGGAGCAGCTCGATCGGTTGTTGGCTGTCCTGCCGCACTTTCCTGACGTGGGTATCCTGGACCTGGGCGGAGGCTTCGGAGTTCCTGAACGCATCTCGCAGCCGGGTATGGATCTGGATGTCCTCGACAGGCAGTTCTCCGAGACGCTCGGAGACCGCCCGCTGAAACTGTGGGTGGAGCCCGGCCGCTACCTGGTCGCCGAGTGCGGAGTGCTGCTGGCGCGAGTCACCCAGCTCAAGGACAAGGGCAGCCATCACTACGTTGGCGTCGCCACCGGCATGAACTCCATGATCCGGCCAGCGCTGTACGGTGCGTACCACGAACTGTTCAACCTGAACCGGCTGGACGAGGCCCCGGACCGCACGGTCCGCATCGTGGGTCCGATCTGCGAATCCGGAGATGTGCTGGGTGAATCCCGCCTGTTACCGGAGTGCCGGGAGGGCGACGTGATCCTGATGGCCAATTGCGGCGCTTACGGCCGCGTCATGGCATCACATTACAATCGCCGCCCGCCGGCAGAGGAGCTGATACTGGAGGATTGAAGGGGGACGCACGGCTAATTGGAGCCGTTTCCCTCCTCGATCCAGTCCTCGATCGGCGGACAGGAACAGACCAGGTTGCGGTCGCCGTGGACGTTGTCGACCCGGCTGACGGGAGGCCAGAACTTGTTGAGGAGCAGGGCGGAATCCGGATAGACCGCCTGCTCGCGGCTGTAGGTCCACGGCCATTCGCCGGTCAGATCACGCGCGGTATGCGGGGCGTTCTTGAGGGGGCTGTCCGGTTGCCCCGACTCGACCGCCCGAATTTCCTCTCGGATGTGCAGCATGGCGTCGATGAAACGGTCCAGTTCAGCGAGCGATTCGCTCTCGGTGGGCTCAATCATCAGGGTTCCGGGCACCGGGAATGACATCGTCGGCGAGTGGAAGCCGTAGTCGATCAGCCGTTTGGCCACGTCCTCCTCGGTGACGCCGCACGACTCCTTGAACGGCCGCAGATCAATGATGCATTCGTGCGCCACGCGGCCGCTGCGGCCGGTGTAAAGCACCGGGTAGGCATCGGCGAGCCGCACCGCGATGTAATTGGCACTCAGGATGGCGACCTGAGTCGCGCGAGTCAGCCCGTCGCGGCCCATCATTGCGATGTAGGCCCACGAGATGGGCAGGATGCCCGCGCTGCCCCACGGGGCGGCGGCGACGGCCGGATTTCCGGCATGTGGACCGTCCATCGCGATGACCTTATGGCCCGGCAGAAACGGCGCCAGGTGATTCCGCACACAAATCGGTCCGACCCCGGGGCCGCCCCCGCCGTGCGGAATGCAAAAGGTCTTGTGCAGGTTGAGGTGTGACACATCGGCGCCGAACCTGCCGGGCGCGGCGCAACCGACCAGGGCATTCAGGTTGGCGCCGTCGAGATAAACCTGACCGCCGGCGTCGTGGATAAGGGCGCAGATTTCGGTGATGTTTTCCTCGAACACCCCATGGGTGGACGGATAGGTGATCATCAGCGCGGCCAGCCGTTCCGCACAGGCTTCGATCTGGATTTTCAGGTCGTCGAGATCGACATTGCCCCGGGCATCACAGCGCACCACCCGTATCTGCATGCCGGCCATGGCCGCGCTGGCCGGATTGGTGCCGTGCGCGGACGACGGTATCAGGCAGAGGTCGCGCTGCTCGTCGCCACGCGATTCATGCCAGGACTTGATGGCCAGTAAACCGGCATATTCCCCTTGAGAGCCGGCATTGGGCTGCAGTGACACCGCGTCGTATCCGGTGCAGGCGGCCAGCATTGCCTCCAGTTCCCGGAAGAGTTGCTGGTACCCCTGCGCCTGGTCCAGAGGGGCGAAGGGATGCATGTCACTGAATTCCGGCCATGTCACCGGCAGCATCTCCGCCGTTGCGTTCAGTTTCATCGTGCAGGAACCCAGCGAAATCATCGCGTGCGTCAGCGACAGGTCCTTGTTCTCCAGTCGCTTGAGGTAGCGGAGCATTTCGGTTTCCGACTGGTAACGGTGAAACACAGGATGAGAGAGAAATTCCGAGCATCGCTGCATCGCCGAAGGCAGGGCGCTGGCATCGGCAGCCAGCGCCGCATCCGGACCGGCCAGGTCAATGGCGGTCTCCGAGCCGGTGAACGCCGCCACCAGGGTGGCTATGTGTGCCCGGGTGGTCTTCTCACTCACGCTGACGCCGAGTCGATTCGTTCCGATCCTTCGCAGGTTGATGCCGGCATCCAGGGCGCGGCGATAAATTCGATCGATCTCCTCCCCGGAACGTTGGAAAGTAACGGTATCAAACCAGTTGTCGGACTCCGGCACGATACCGCCCGGTTCGAGGGCGGCGACCAGCAAGCTGGTCAGTCGATGGATACGGCTGGCGATCCGCGTCAGCCGTTCGGGCCCGTGCCAGACGGCGTACATGCCGGCCATGACAGCCAGCAGGGCCTGCGCCGTGCAAATGTTGCTGGTCGCCTTGTCCCGGCGGATGTGCTGTTCGCGTGTCTGCAGGGCCATGCGCAGGGCGAGACGCCCGTGCGCGTCCCGCGACACCCCGATGATGCGCCCCGGGATGGCTCGTTTGTGAGCTTCGCGGGTGGCGAAAAAGGCGGCGTGCGGGCCGCCGTACCCCATCGGTACGCCAAACCGCTGGGCCGAACCCACCACGACATCCGCATCCCACTCACCAGGAGGCGTCAGCAGCACCAGACTCATCAAATCGGCCGCGACCGCGACCAGCGCGCCTTTTTCGTGTGCGCGTGACACGATTTCGCGGTAATCGGGAATGTTGCCGTCCACACCGGGGAACTGCAGCAGGACGCCGAAGAAATCCCCGTCTTCGAGCAACACTCCAGGTTCGCCTTCAATGACTTCGATCCCGAAGTGCCGGGCACGATTGCGCACCACATCCACGGTTTGCGGCAGCACGCCCGGACCGAGCAGGAATTGACGCGAGCGGGACTTGCGGTTCACACGATGCAACATGGCCATGGCTTCCGCCGCCGCGGTGGACTCGTCCAGCAGTGAAGCATTGGCGATCGGCATGCCCGTCAGATCGCAGATCATCTGCTGGAAATTCAGCAGCGCTTCGAGGCGACCCTGGGAGATTTCCGCCTGATAAGGTGTGTAGGCGGTATACCAGCCGGGATTCTCCAGCACGTTACGCTGGATAACGGGAGGGAGAACGGTCTCGTGATAGCCCATCCCGATCATGTTGTGCATCAGCGTATTCTGTTGCGCGATCGCACGCAGGCGCTCGAGGGTTTCGCTCTCGTTGCGTGCCCGCGGCAGGTCGAGGCCGCTTTCGTCCTGAATGGACGGCGGCAGAGTGGTGCGTATCAGCTCCGCCAGCGATTCGATTCCCACCGTATCGAGCATGTGCCCGATGTCGTCATTGTCGGGTCCGATGTGGCGGGTGACGAACTCTGCGTGGTCTTCCAGTCGCTTTAAGGGCGTGTCGGGAATCGCGGCGGGCCGCTCTTGCGTCATGACTTTGGTACTCCGGGGACTTGGGCTGATTTCTCACGGTATTGTAAGGCTTGCGCACGGCTGCTCACAGGCAGAAGGATCAAGGTTCAGCCCAGTGCGTGGTGAAAATAGTGGTCAACCAGCAGCAGCACGAACAGGGCCATCAGGTACACGACGGAGTACGAAAAGGTCTGCATCGGCAGGGGATCGTCATCCCGGGTCCTCTGCGTGGCGAGGAGACGAAACGCATACCATAGAAAGCCCACATTGAGCACGGACACACCGGCCAGGTAAAGAAGTCCGCTCATGCCGGTCAGGTAGGGCAGGGTGGTCACGATCACCAGCAGAATGGTGTAGAAGAGAATCTGCCAGCGGGTGAAGGTCACGCCGTGCGTGACGGGCAACATCGGGATGTCGACCGCCGCGTAATCATGCCGTCGGTGGATGGCCAGCGCCCAGAAATGAGGCGGCGTCCATACGAATATGATCAAGAACAACAGCAGTGCGTCGGGGTCGATACTTCCGGTGACGGCGACCCAACCCAACAGGGGAGGTGCCGCTCCGGCGGCGCCGCCGATGACAATGTTCTGCGGTGTCGCCCGTTTCAGCCAGACGGTATAAATGATCGCGTATCCGATCAGCGAGAAAAACGTAAGTACCGCGGTCAGCGGATTGACCAGCAATACCAGCAGTATCATGGATACGGTGCCGATCAGTATCGCGAATGCGAGAACCTGCACCGGTTTCAATCCACCTGATGGCAAGGGCCGGTTACGGGTCCGCGCCATGACGGCGTCGATACGCTGGTCGAGCAGGTGATTGATCGCGGCGGCTGATGCCGAGGCGAGCGCGATACCCGCCGTGCCCGCCACCAACACGTTCAGTGGTGGCCAGCCAGGGGTGGCCAGGAACATGCCGACCACGGCGGTGAACACGATCAGCGCCACCACGCGGGGCTTGCACAGTTCGAAGTAACGGCCCGCGGTCGACGACATGGGTCAGGGTCTCCCCGGGGAGGCCTTGTTGAACAGCCAGATGAGATGCAGCAGCAACAGGGCGGCCACGCCATTATGGGCAACGGCATTGGGCAGCGGTAACTGCAACACGATGTTGAGAATGCCAAGTGTGATCTGCGTCACCAGCAAGAAAACCAGTAGCCCGCCACCGCGTTGTGTGGCGGGCGTCCGCATCAGCCGGACCGCGACGGCCAGCAGGACGAGGAACGTGACGATGGCGCCGACCCGGTGGGCAAAGTGAATGGTGACGCGCGATCGCAGATCGAGCACGCCACCTTCGTAGTCCACGCCGACTTCACGCCACAGGGTGAATGCATCGCGAAATTGGGTGTCAGGCAGGTATTGCCCATGGCAGGTTGGAAAGTCCGGACACGCGAGTGCGGCGTAGTTCGCGCTGGTCCAGCCACCGAGCGCGATCTGCGCGATCAGAATCACCAGCCCGGCCGCAATCCACGGTCGTAGCCGCCGCAGCGGCAATCCAGGCGCGTAATGGACCGAAATCCCGGAACGAAACGCCAGCCAGGCCAGCAACGCGAACAGGGTCAACCCGCCCAGCAAATGGGCCATGACCACCAGCGGCAACAGCTTGAGGGTCACTGTCCACATGCCCAGGGCGGCCTGAAACAGAATAAGTGCCAGGATGGCGGCGGCCAGAATCCGAAAACGTGGACGGTCGGATACACCACGCCAGGCCACGAAATTGATCGCCAGGACGAGTAGCACGAGGATACCGGCCAGATACCGGTGCACCATTTCCTTCCAGGCCTTGTGGTGTTCAACGGGCCGCTCCGGAAATGCTTCATTGGCGCTGGCAATTTCATGTGTTTCTTTCGGCCAGGTCAACTTGCCGTAGCATCCCGGCCAATCCGGACAGCCAAGGCCGGCATCGGACAGGCGGACGAAGGCGCCCAGGACAATAACCACGAAGGCCACCAGTGTTGCCGCGACGGCCAGGCGGTGCAGCGTGGAATTCACGATGACTCGTCCATTTTGGACCAGGTCAGCAGTTTCTTGAGATCTTTGCTCAGCAGGCTCATGCTGTCATTTACCTCGTAGGTCATCATGATGTTACCCAACGGATCCACCAAGTATACCGACGGTTCGATGGCATCCGAGCCGGCTCGCTCTATCGCGGACATGAACGCCGTCTCCGGTTGCTCCAGCAGCACCAGTTCGTCGTCAATGGCCTCCAGTTTCTGGCGCATTGAACCTTCGGTCGGAGCCGCGTTGAGCACCGCTATACGGATGCGGTCGGCATGACGGCCGGCTGCACGGTGTACCTGCCGTAACTGGTACACCCGCTCCAGGCACCGCTCCGTGCAGGGTTGCTCCAGCGGGTACAGCGCGACCCATACACCCGCCAGGGACGCGCGGGCCGTATCCCCGGGGCTCCGGCTTGCCTGTGACCAGTCGACGGGCACCGGCGGTTCCACCAGCTGGCCGTGATTGTCCGTGGCTCCGGGGCGATATTCGATCGTGCCGGAATACATCAGCCAGGCCAGGGCCAGCGGGATCACGAACAGTGCGAGTATGCCGAGAAATGCGAGGCGGGCCTGGGTCGCTTTCATGCCAAACCCCCGTTGTCAGACGTATGGGAATCCCGGGCGCGGGTCCGGCGATATCCGAGGAGCAGCCAGATGATGACAGCCGTGGCCGCCAGCGCGAACCATTGCACGGCGTAAGCGCGATGTTGACCGGGCCGCATCACGGTCGGTTCCCAGGCACGCGCGCCAAAACCGGAGGGGTCAGCCGCATCCAACAGCAACACCGCGTCGTGCAAGCCGTCTTCCATCCGGTCGGATATCTGTTGGAAGTCGAAATACGTCATCAATATCGGACCCTTGGGGTTTTCAGGAAAAACCGCTTCTCCCAGTCGGACACCCGGCTCCGGCGGCGGAGCGAGCAGGCCGGAGATCCGCACGCGGCCGTCGGGCGTCGGTACCGCCGGCAAGCTGCGGCGATCGGCGGGGAGCGGGAGCCAACCCCGGTTCACCAGCAGGCCGGGGCCGTGATCGGGCAGAAACAGGCTGAATACTTCGACACCGGGTCGGCCGCGCTCGATTCGGTTATCTCGCAGGACATGCCAATCGGACTGGAATCGGCCGTACAGGGCGACCCGGGAATAACCCTCCCGGTCGCGGGTCGCGGCCGAATACTCCAATTCCGGGGCGGCTTCGAATTCTGCGATCAGACGTTCTTTCTCCCCCATGCGCTGCCACTGCCAGGAGCCCAGCCAGGCAAATGCCGCGGCCAGTGTCAGCAGTAAAAGGGTGGCCGGAAGGGAGAAACGAAATCGCATGGCATCAATTTCCCGGAGGTCCGCTATAATGATGCCGCTTCAATGCGGGGGTGCATCGCCATGCTACTCAAGATATTCATCGTCCTGTTCCTGCTGACCATCCTGTACAGTCTCGCCTCGTCGTTTTTCTTTCTGGTGCGTGACAAGGGAGAAGGGGACCGGACCGTGCGCCGTCTGACCTGGCGTATCGGCTTGTCATTGGTCCTGTTCGTGTTGCTGTGGGCCTTCCACCACCTCGGGTGGATTCAGCCCAACGGCGGTCCTGTCCAGGTGCCGCCGGTGAGTCAGCCCGCGGACTGAATTTCCGCGTTCCGGATCTCGGAGTTGCCGCCCCGTTCGGGGCCGGCCTTCGCTGTCCGTCACCAGGCGCCGCTACGTCGAGTCGGTACCCGGCGGTCCCGGATTCTGTCTCAGAATACGTAGACGAAGATAAACAGGCCCAGCCAGACCACGTCGACGAAGTGCCAGTACCAGGCCACGGCCTCGAAGCCAAAGTGATGATCCGGCCGGAAATGTCCGCGTACGCAGCGAATGGCGATGACCAGCAACATCACCGCCCCCAGGGTCACATGCATTCCGTGAAATCCGGTGAGCATGAAGAAGGTCGACCCGTAGATTCCCGAGCCCAGGGTCAGGCCCAGTTCATGATAGGCCTCCTTGTATTCCTCGACCTGGAAATACACGAAGATGAACCCCAGTGCGACTGTGGCGAACAACCACAGAATCAGCGGTTTGCGGTCATTCTTCTTCAGTGCGTGATGGGCCATGGTTACCGTGATTCCGGAAGTCAACAGGATCAGGGTATTGAGGAAGGGTACGCCGAAAGCGGGAATGGTCTGGAAGGATCCGCCCAGATCCGCCGGTCCGGCCGTGGGCCAGACATTCTGATAGCCCTGCCACAGCATCTCGTTGGTATACGCGCCTGCACCCTCGCCACCCAACCAGGGAACGGAAAGCACGCGGGCATAGAACAACGCGCCGAAAAACGCCGCGAAAAACATCACTTCGGAGAAAATGAACCACATCATGCCGATGCGGAATGACGTGTCCACCTGGTCATTGTACAGGCCGGACTCGCTCTCCCGGATGACTTCGCCGAACCAGCCGAACAGCATGTAAATGATGATGGCGGCGCCCAGGGTGAAGGTCCAGGGGGCGACCGAACTGTCATTCATCCAGAATGCGGCGCTGGCCAGCATCGTGATCATTCCCAGCGAGCCGATGATCGGCCAGCGGGTTCCATGCGGTACGTAATAGGAGTCGTCGGCGTGTTGGGCCATGGTCAGTTCTCTTCAGCGGGACGGGGTCGCGGACGGAATGGCCGCGACTGAGTCCGGTTCATCGTTGCGGTAGAAAGTGTACGACAGCGTAATCTCGCGAATGTGATCCGGAAGATCGGGCTGCACGTAGAAGTACACGGGCATTTCGCGGCTTTCATGCCCATCCAGTAATTGCTGGGTGAAACAGAAGCATTCGGTCTTGACGAAATAAAGGCTCGCCTCGGGCGGCACGACATTGAATGTCGCGTGCCCGGTGATCGCCTCGTCCCGGGTGTTCATGGCGATGTAATGCGTTTCGGAAAGTTCACCGAGCCGCACCGACTTGTAGGGTTCACCCGCCTGAAATTGCCAGGGCAGGCCGGAATGGGTGGTCGCGAGAAACCGTACGCGGACGTCCCGGTCCGATTCCGCGACACCGGTAGCGGCGGTGTCCACAGTCACCCCACGACCCTGCAGGCCGGTGACTTCGCAGAATACGGTATACAACGGGACCATCGCGTAACCGAATCCGAACATGCCGACAGCCACCAGAATCAGCCTGCGAACCAGGCGGGCATTGGTGCGGCCCGACGCTTTTGCGCGGGAATCGTCCGGAGAAGGGGTTTCGTTTTGGTTCATGGGTTCGCGACGCGATTCACTGGGCCAGCACTGCGGCCAGCACGTAAGCCGCGAAGATTCCGGCCGCCACGGCGGCCAGGATCCATGCGGTCACGACGGCGCGTGACCGTTGTTTTGCGATGTCCCGCTGTTCAATCATGGGCCGATTCGATCAGTGGGCGTACTCGTCCGCATGCGCCACGGTCGAAGAGTTGATCGGCGGTGGCTCATTGAACGAGTGGTAGGGCGGCGGCGAGGACAGAATCCACTCGAGTCCGCGTGCGCCTTCCCAGACCTGATCTGATGCGGCCTGCCTGCTCTTGAACACGCAGTGCAGGATAACGCCCACAAAGATGAGCTGTGAGGCTCCAAATACGAATCCGCCGATGGACGAAATCATGTTGAAGTCGGCGAATTGAACCGAGTAATCGGGAATGCGCCGCGGCATGCCCGCAAGACCCAGGTAATGCTGCGGGAAGAACAACACATTCACGGAGATGGCGGAAAGCCAGAAATGGATTTTGCCCCAACGCTCGGAGTACATGTGCCCGGTCCATTTCGGCAGCCAGTAGTACGTTCCGGCCATCAATGCGAAGACCGCGCCGGGGACCAGTACGTAGTGGAAATGGGCAACCACGAAATAGGTGTCGTGATACTGCAGGTCGACGGATGCCAGGGCCAGCATGAGCCCGGACAGCCCACCGATGGTGAACAGGATCACGAATGCGATGGCGAACAGCATCGGGGTCTCGAAGGTCATTGCGCCACGCCACATGGTGCTGACCCAGTTGAACACTTTAACGCCCGTCGGAACGGCGATCAGCATCGTGGCATACATGAAGAACAGCTCACCGGTCAGCGGCATGCCGACCGTGAACATGTGATGCGCCCAGACAATGAAAGACAGGAACGCGATGGACGCCGTGGCGTACACCATGGCCGCATAGCCAAACAGCGGTTTGCGCGCAAAGGTCGGGATGATTTCGGACACGATGCCGAAGGCCGGCAGGATCATGATGTACACCTCGGGGTGCCCGAAGAACCAGAAAATGTGCTGGTACATCACCGGATCGCCGCCGCCGGCCGCGTTGAAGAAGCTGGTGCCGAAGAAATGGTCGGTCAGCAACATGGTCACCGCACCAGCCAGAACCGGCATGACCGCGATCAGCAGAAAGGCGGTGATCAGCCAGGTCCAGACAAACATCGGCATGCGCAGCAGGGTCATGCCGGGTGCGCGCATGTTCATCACCGTGGCGATCACGTTGATGGCGCCCATGATGGATGAAATGCCCATCATGTGCACGGCGAAGACCACGAAGGCGAAGCTGTCGCCCGTCTGCAGGCTCAGCGGGGGATAGAGCGTCCAGCCGGAAGCGGGGCCGCCCGAATCCATGAACAGCGTGCTGAGCAGCATGGTGACCGCGAAAGGCAGAATCCAGAAGCTCCAGTTGTTCATGCGCGGCAGCGCCATGTCGGGAGCGCCGATCATCATCGGAATCATCCAGTTCGCGAATCCGACCCAGGCGGGCATGACGGCGCCGAAGATCATGATCAGCGCGTGCATGGTCGACATCTGGTTGAAGAAATCGGGCTCGACCAACTGCAGCCCCGGCATGAACAGTTCGGCGCGGATGATCATGGCCATCAGGCCGCCCGTCAGGAACATCATCAGCGAGAACATCAGGTACAGCGTTCCGATGTCCTTGTGGTTGGTGGTGAACAGCCAGCGGTCCAGAAAGCCCGTCGGCTTGTGGTCGTGGTGGTCGTCGTGAGCGCCTTCGTGGGTGCTCGCGTGCGTATCCGTGTGCTCGTTAGCCATCTCGTTCATTCCCGTGGGTTCAGCCGTTCTTGATCCGGGCGATCGCCTGGGGTTGGACGACGTCACCTGTATCATTTCCAAAAGCGTTTCGCGTGTAGGTCAGTGCCGCAGCCAGATCGGTTACCGTGAGCATTTCGCCGAAGGCCTGCATGGCCGTTCCATCGCGGCCGTTCAGTACCACTTCGATGTGCTCCTCAACCGGGCCCATGGCTACCGGACTGCCGGCCAGGGCCGGGAAGGCCGGTGCCAGGCCTGAGCCGTCTGCCTGGTGGCAGGTGGCGCACTGGGTCGCGTACACCGACTCTCCGTGCTGCATCAGCTCAGCCCGGGACCAAAGCCGTTGCACGTTTTCGGCTTCGACAGCCGCGACCTGCTTCTGCTCCGCCACCCAGGCGCGATACTCGTCCTTTGGGAGGGCTTTCAGCACAATGGGCATGAAGCCGTGGTCCTTGCCGCAGAGTTCGGCGCATTGGCCCCGGTAGATTCCCGGCTCGCGAATGCGGGTCCAGGCTTCGTTGATGAATCCGGGGACCGCGTCGCGTTTCCAGCCGAGGTCCGGCACCCACCACGAATGAATCACATCGTCCGCGGTGATGAGGAATTTGACCGGCGTATCCACTGGCAGTACCAGCGGATTGTCGACATCGAGGAGGTAGTTATCCACCTGCGCCGGAACGACACCGGATTGCAGTCTGCGCGCCGCGTTGGAGTCCGGAGCCAGCGAACTGATGAATGAAATGTCGTCTTCGAGGTAGTCGTATTTCCAGCGCCACTGGAAACCGGTGATCTTGACGGTCATTTCGGTCTCGGGGCTGACCTCCATCAGGACCACGCCCTTCGTGCCGGGTATGGCGATGGCGATCAGGATCAGCACCGGAATGATGGTCCAGACAATCTCGGCCTTGGTGCTGTGCGTGAACTTCGCGGGTTCCTCACCGCGCGACTTGCGGTGCAGAACGATGGATACGAACATCGCGCTGAAAACCAGGATGCCGATAACGGCACAAATCCAGAGCGCGATCATGTGCAGGGAATAGTTCATCTCTGCATGCTCGGTCACACCGCGGGTCATGTTGACCTCGTTACCGGTAAGTCCCGGTGCAACAAGCAGTAGCCAGCAAGCTGCGCTCACGGCCGCGACGGCTGCCAGCGAAATGATGATCGTATTTGGTTTCTTCATCGGGATATCAGGCCTCAATTTCGATCTGCGGGAACCCGCTGTCGTTCAACGCCAGGCGTTCACTTTCGAAAGTGTATGTGAGAGGTGTTTCGCCAGGCTCAATTTCTCTTCAACCGTCAAAAATTTTCCCAGTTCCACGGTCTGGTTCCGGGACGTGAGCATCAATCGCGGCGCGTATCCGGGATATCGGGGCGATTCCACCCGAACTCCAGCCCAGGCCGACTGCAACCCGGACTCCCGAATTTCGCGGTAACGCCGGTGCAGAACTCGTACACGCCGGGCATCGATCAGGATTTCCTCGACTGCCCAACTGTTTTGCCAGGCCCGGATCAGCACCCAGAAAACCAGAACGAGCTGTACCACGGCGATGGCCAGAATCGGCCAATATCCCTGCCATGCAAGGAGGACTGCCAGGCCGAGGGTTACCACCGCCAACGCCGTCAGAAGCAAAAGTAATCCGTTCGCACCCAGCGAAAAATTGGCTCGCGCCTGAATTCGGGCGGCTGTGCCGTCCGCGCTGTGTTCCACGATCACCATGGCTGACCTGAGATTACGGCCCGGGCTTTACCGTTCCCGGCCGTGACATCCCGCGACCCCGCTTCCAGCCCGTTATTGTATCCGTCAGGCTCGCGCAGGGGCAAGGCATAAGCCCGTTTTAATTGGGCCCGGGCTGAGGTTAAACTGGCCGGAAAAACCACCCTCTGGCCACGTATTCGTCGTCCAATCGGACGTTTTCGGGAGAAAGGCATCGTGTCCGAATCTCAAGTGTTCGATTTTCTGAAGTCCCCGGGTCGGCCGCAGGACGCCCTTCGGGAAAATATCAACCGGCTCTACCACGAGGACGAGGAGCGGGTCGTGATGCGCCTGTTGGAGGCGGCCCGGCTCGATGCCGGTAGCGCCCGCCGGGTGGCGCAGACCGCTGAAGCCCTGGTTCAGCAGGTGCGCGACCGGGTCGACGATCAGGGGGTCATGGAAGCCTTCATGGTGGAATACGACCTGTCTTCCGAGGAGGGGGTCGTCCTCATGTGCCTGGCCGAGGCCCTGCTTCGGATTCCGGACGATGACACCGCGGAAAAACTGATTGCCGACAAGCTGTCGGACGCGGACTGGGAGTCCCACATCGGACGCAGTTCATCCATTCTGGTGAATGCATCGACCTGGGGCCTGATGCTGACCGGGCGCCTGGTATCCCTGCCGGAACGAGCGACATCCAATTTCCGCAGCACCATCGCCCGCCTGGTCAATCGCAGCGGCGAGCCGGTCGTTCGGACCGCCATTCGCCAGGCCATGCGCATTCTCGGACACCAGTACGTCATGGGCCGAACCATTGAGGAAGCCATGGAGCGGTCGCAACAAAAAAACAACCGCCGTTACCGGTATTCCTTCGACATGCTGGGCGAAGCAGCGCTGACCGCGCGGGACGCGGAGCGTTATATGGCCGCTTACCGGGATGCCATCGCGGCCGTGGGCGATCGCCACGATTGCGAAGACATCCATGCCGCACCCAGCATTTCGGTCAAGCTGTCTGCTCTGCATCCCAGGTTTGAATTCGCTCAACGCGAGCGCGTACTGCCCGATCTGGTGCCGCGCGTGCTGGAACTCGCACGGCTGGCCCGCGCAAACCGCATGGCGTTGACCATCGATACCGAGGAGGCAGACCGCCTGTTGCTGACCCTGGACGTGTTCGGCCGGGTGCTGGCGGAACCGGCTCTGGATGGCTGGAACGGTCTGGGCCTGGCGCTGCAGTCGTATCAGAAACGGGCCACCGCGGTCATCGACTGGCTGGCCGACCGTGCCCGCCGGTCCAAACGGAGGATTCCCGTCAGGCTGGTCAAGGGCGCCTATTGGGACACGGAGATCAAGCTCGCTCAGGTCGAAGGCTATTCCGGCTATCCGGTGTTCACGCGCAAACCCAACACGGATGTTTCCTACATCGCGTGCGCCAAGGCGCTGCTGGCTGATCGTCAGGCATTTTATCCCCAGTTCGCGACCCACAACGCGCACACCATCGCGGTGGTCAACGAACTGGCGGGTGACCGACTCGATTTCGAATTCCAGCGTCTGCATGGCATGGGTGCGGATCTGTATGGAGTCGTGCTCGCCAGCGAAGGCTTTCACGACGCCTGCCGGGTTTACGCACCGGTGGGCAGTCACGAGGATCTGCTGCCATACCTGGTTCGCCGATTGCTCGAAAACGGCGCCAATACCTCGTTTGTCAACCGGATTGTCGATGCTTCGCTGCCTGCCGCGGAAGTGGTGTCCGATCCCGTGAGCAAAGTGACCGGGACCCGTCCGGTTGCGCATCCGGGTATTCCCTTGCCGCAGGATATCTACGGAGAGGCACGGCCGAACGCCAGGGGCGTCAATCTGGCCAACGAAATTGAAGTCGATGAATTGGCTGAGCGCATGCAGAAGTTCGCCCGTTCGCGCTGGGATGTCACGCCGCTGCTGGCCGGTGACATGATCTCGGAAGCGACAGCGACCGTGGACAACTGCAATCCGGCCCTGCCTTCGGATGTGGTCGGCACGGTTCGCGATGCAACGGCCGACGAAGTCGTGGCAGCCATTGGCGTTGCCTGCGACTTCGCGCCGCATTGGGACCGGACACCGGTTGAAGAACGTGCGGCGGCGCTGGTTCGCGCCGCCGATGCGATGGAAGACAACCTGCCGGAGTTCATGGCCCTGTGTGCGCGCGAAGCGGGCAAAACCGTTCGGGACAGCATTTCCGAAGTACGCGAAGCCGTCGATTTTCTGCGTTATTACGCCATGCGCGCGCGCAAGGATTTCGGCGAGCCGCAGGTGCTGCCCGGCCCGACGGGCGAGCACAATCAGTTGAGTCTCCACGGTCGCGGCGTGTTCGCCTGTATCAGTCCGTGGAATTTCCCTTTGGCCATCTTCACCGGACAGGTCTCCGCCGCGCTGGCAGCCGGTAATGCCGTGTTGGCCAAACCGGCGGAGCAGACCCCGGCCATTGCCGCGGCGGCCGTTCGGCTCCTGCACGCTGCCGGGGTTCCACGCGAAGCTCTGCAATTACTGCCGGGCGACGGTGCATCGGTGGGCGGTATTCTCACGACCGATCCGAGAATCGATGGGGTCGCATTCACGGGGTCGACGGAAACCGCGCGCCTGATCAATCGTTCGCTGGCCAACCGCGATGCGCCGCTGGCGGCACTCATTGCCGAGACCGGCGGGCAGAATGCGATGATCGTGGACAGTTCGGCACTGCCGGAGCAGGTGGTGAAGGACGTGATTTCCAGCGCGTTTTTGAGTGCCGGACAGCGTTGCTCGGCGCTGCGCGTGCTCTACCTGCAGGTCGATGTCGCGGACCGGATTCTGGAGGTGCTCGAAGGTTCCGTCACCGAGTTGGTGGTCGGCGACCCGCGCCGGATGTCGACAGACGTCGGTCCGGTCATCGATACGGATGCACTGGACATGCTGCAGGCCCATGCCCGGCGAATGGAAAAGGAAGCCCGGCTGATCGCCCGGGCCCGGGTTCCGGACAGTCTGTGCGGACACTTCTTTGCGCCGTGTGCGTTCGAAATCGATGGCATTGGGCAATTGGAGCGCGAAGTATTTGGCCCCATTCTGCACGTCGTTCGATACCGGTCGCGCGACCTCGATCGCGTGATCGATGACATCAACGCAGCCAATTACGGACTCACCCTCGGCGTACACAGCCGCATCGATCGCACCCAGATGCACGTTGCCAGCCGCATCCGGGCGGGAAACCGCTACGTCAACCGCAACATGACCGGCGCCGTGGTCGGGGTGCAGCCGTTCGGCGGGGAGCGTCTTTCCGGAACCGGACCGAAAGCGGGTGGTCCACATTACATGCACCGTTTCGCCACAGAGCGTACCCTGACCGTCAACACCGCCGCAGTGGGCGGTAACGCCAGCCTCCTCGCCCTGGACGACTGAGCGTTCCCGGCAGGGAGTAGAATTCCAACGACAATCGGGACGGAGTGAACGAGCGCGGCCGGCTTGACGCGCAGCGTCAAGAAGGCAAGCAAGTGAACGACACCCCCGTTAGTGGTGGCACGGCCTCATGCCAGGCAAACGAGACACAAGAATCGATTGCAGTTGGCGAGCGCAGCGAGTCAGAGCAATCGCCTTTAAAGCAGTCGAGAGCAGCCGGTTTAACGCGCAGCGTTAAGAAGGCAAACGAGACACAAGAATCGATTGCAGTTGGCGAGCGCAGCGAGTCAGAGCAATCGCCTTTAAAGCAGTCGAGAAGC
>NZ_JAZHOG010000004.1:208929-324438 GCF_037892215.1 Elongatibacter sediminis
GCAGCCGGTTTAACGCGCAGCGTTAAGAAGGCAAACGAGACACAATAAATGTATTTGCAGTACTTCGGACTCACCGAACCGCCGTTCTCCATTACACCGGATCCGGCGTTCGTCTACCTTAGCGCCGCGCATCGCGATGCGTTGGCGCACCTCCTGTACGGGGTCGGCCAGGGGGCCGCGGGTGGCTTCGTGCAGTTGACGGGTGAGGTCGGTACCGGGAAAACCACGATCTGCCGCTGTGTGCTCGAGCAGGTGCCCGAGAACACCCGCGTGGCTCTGATACTCAATCCCATGGTAACGCCCCGTGAATTGCTTGATGCGATCTGCGATGAACTGGGAGTCTCGGTGGATGGGCCCGGTGACAGTACCAAGGCGCGGGTGGATGCCCTGAATGATTATCTGCTCGAACAACACGCGGCGGGCAACCGGGTGGTGGTGATCATCGATGAAGCGCAGAACCTCAGCCCGGAAGCCCTCGAACAGGTTCGTTTGCTGACCAATCTGGAAACGGCGAAGAACAAGCTGTTGCAGATCGTGTTGCTGGGACAGCCTGAATTGCGGCAACTCCTGCAGCGACGCAATCTGCGACAGCTGGCGCAGCGCATCACCGCGCGTTATCACCTGGCCCCGCTCGGAAGTGCCGAAACGGTGGCCTACGTGCGACATCGAATGCAGGTGGCGGGTGCGCCACGCAACCCGTTCACCCGGGCGGCCCTGCGCGCCTTGCACCGGCGTTCGGGAGGGGTGCCGCGCCTGATCAACATCATCGCCGATCGGGCATTGGCTGCTGCTTACGCGGGGGAACGAACGCGGGTGGGTGCGCGGCTGGTTCAGGCCGCCGCGGACGAGGTTCAGCCGAGTGAAGGTCGGGTCAATCGGCGTCGTTGGCCCATGTGGGTGGCGGCTGGCGCGGTGGTGGCCGGGATTGGAATCCTGTGGGCGGTTTGGGGCCTGCCGGGAATACAGCCATTCGGAGCCGGGCATGGTTCAGTGACGGCTGCCGCGGAAGCACCGCCCGACGAGGCCGGAAGTACGATTGAAGAATCCCCGAATCAGGATCGTATGAGTGCGGTGGGTGCGACCCGATCCGAAGACGGCGCAAGCGATTCCCTGGCGGCAACCGGATTTCGGGCTCCCGGAACTCTCCCGGCCACCGGCATGGATCCGGCCTGGATCGATCGGCAGCACGATCGCGCGTTTGCCGGTCTCGCCGAGTTATGGGGTGGGGCGGGAGGCGCTGAAGCCATCCGCGCGGCCTGTGGCGGGATACAGGGCGCCGGGTACGCCTGCCTGCGCGATTCCGGCAACTGGTCGCGTGTGCTCCATCTCGGATTGCCTGTCATCCTGGTGCTGAACGACCGCGGAGGCCGGCGGGTACTTCTCCGGGGAGTCGCGGCGAATCAGGTCCTGCTCGGCGACGCGTCCGACACTCGCCTGGTGGGGCGGTCGGAGGTCGAAGCCCGGTGGCTGGGGGAATACTTCATTGCATGGCCGCAGGCGCCGGACTGGCCGCTCCAGATTCGTCGGGGGGAAAGCGGGCCGGCGGTGGACATCGTACTGCGCATGGCCGAGCTCGCTGATCCACCCTGGCATGGGAGCGATCACTTCAATGCCGACTTCGAAGCCTGGCTGTTGGCTTTTCAGCGCAACAACGGCTTGACCGCTGACGGTATCATTGGCCCCAAGACACTTCTCTACCTGCTGGCGCCCGGAGTCGAGGAGCCGCGTTTGCTGACTTCGATTGAAAAAGACTTCTGAATATGTCAATCCTGCTTGATGCACTGAAGAAATCCGAATCCTCGCGTCGGCTTGGTGCCACCCCGACTCTGCAGAGTCCCGTGGAACCCACCGGAAGCAACCGACAGGACCGACCGAGGTGGCCGCTGGTGGTGATGACGGCGGTTGCCTGCATCGTCATGGCCTGGCTGGGATGGGAACAGTATCGCCCCGACGAATCGGGCGCCCCGGAGACCCGGCCAACCGCCGCCACCGAGCCTGCCGGCCGCGCGGCGGAAGAGGGCGCGGCCGCGAGTCATGTCGGGGAGCGCGACGAACAGCTTCCACTGGACGCTGCGGCCGCAACGCCCCGGCCGCTGGTGTCTTCCGGGGCACGGCGGTCCCGGTCGAGCGAGGACATCGCTGAAAAGCGTCGCCTGCTGGGTAAGTCTTTCCAGGCGTATTCCGCGCCCGCGGACGGGACCACGGACGCCGCGACCGATGAAGCCGCACGGTCAGCGCCCGAGGCGGCCAGCGATGTTGCCGGGCCGGTGGCGGAAGCGGCGGCCGAGCCGGAAGGAGACACCGGCATGACCGTGGCGGCGCTGGCCGCTGATTCCCGGGATGCTTTGACCGAAGCCGGCTCCGTCCAGGTGCCTCGGGAGGAAACCATCAGTTACTGGCAGATTCCGGGATCGACGCGTTCGGGGATGCCGGAAATGCGGATTCGGGTTCTGGTTTACGCGGATCAGCCGGAAGACCGGTTTTTGCTGATCAATGACAAACGCCTTCGGGAAGGCGATGAACTGGAGCCGGGATTGCGCCTGGAAGAAATCAGAAGGGATCGGGCCATTTTCACCTACCGGGACTACCGGTTTCATCTAAAGAGCTGAGCGGGGCCGGATTTGCGACCGGGAATCGTTACTCAATGGACCGACGTTCGTCCGATCAGTCCGTATGCGACCGTGACGATATCCGTGCTTTGCCTTGCCCTGCTCGGATTGTATTTCGGGGTGGATCCGCGGGTTCAGCAGGCCATGATCGACCTCGGCGGCATGAAGCCCAGTCAGGTGGAAGTGGTGTTCGAACGCCCGTTTCATGCCTGGCTGCATTACCCGGCGGTTACCCTTCTGAGTTCGGTTTTTCTGCATGCCAGTGGTGTGCATCTGGCCGGAAATCTCGCTTATCTCTGGGTATTCGGTCTGCCGGTCGAACAGCGTATCGGCACCTTCGCCATGATTGTGCTGTTTCTGGCCGGCGGAACCCTGGCCAACATCATTGTCGCGCTGCAGTTGGGAAGCCTGGAGACGCCGATCATCGGCGCGAGCGGTGCCGTATCGGCTGTGGTGGGTGCGTACCTCGGTTTGTTTCCGTCCCGCCGTATCGGGATGTTCCTGCCTCTGGGCCTTTATCTTCAGTTCGCGCAGGTTCCCTCGATTCTGGTCATCGGTTCCTGGTTCACACTCCAGTTGCTTTACACCGTTTTCGGCCCCATAAATGCAGCAGTGGCCTGGTGGACACACCTGGCCGGTTTCGCGCTGGGGCTCAGTATCGCGTTGATATACCGGGCCATCGTGCAATTCCGGGGCTGAACCTGGACGAACCGAAAGGATGGATCGGATGTCGGCAGATGCACTCTACAAAGTCGTTTTCATCAATCATGGCAAGGTGTACGAGTTGTACAGCCGCAGTGTCAGCAGCAGCGGGCTGTGGGGATTCATCGAAGTTTCGGAGCTCGTGTTCGAAACCGGTGAGGGACTCGTGGTGGATCCGACCGAAGAAAAAATGCGCCAGGAGTTCGCGGGAGCGAGAGTGTTGCACCTGCCGATTCAAAGTGTTCTGCGGGT
The DNA here is from genome assembly GCF_037892215.1 of Elongatibacter sediminis. Classification (NCBI taxonomy): domain Bacteria; kingdom Pseudomonadati; phylum Pseudomonadota; class Gammaproteobacteria; order Chromatiales; family Wenzhouxiangellaceae; genus Elongatibacter; species Elongatibacter sediminis. The sequence goes on from NZ_JAZHOG010000004.1 coordinate 212,493, forward strand.
CGAGGAAGTCGACAAGCGGGGCAAGTGCCTGATCCGGGACCGCGAGTCGGGCGAGAAAGTCACGCCGTTTCCGTTGTCACCGCCTTCGCGTTCCCAATCCTGACGGCGCTCACGCTGGGTGGCGCCCGGGAGTCATCGGCTTCGTTCCAGGCTGCCTTCCACCGACTGACGGGTTTCCTGCCCGCACAGCACCTCCACGATTTCCAGAGCGAAGTCCATCACGGTTCCCGCGGAGCGGGAGGTGATCACCGTGCCGTCGCGGGTAACGGCATTGCCCGTGATGGCTTCATGCCCCTCTGATTGCAGAACACCGGGATAGGCCGTTGCTTTCTTTCCCTGCAGGATACCGTTGCGTGCCAGCACCTTGGGTGCCGCGCAGACCGCGCCCACGAAGTGCCCACCCTCGTGCATCCGGTTCAGAACCGCGCCGATTCTCGGATCCTCCGCGAGATGGTCCGATCCGGGCAGTCCGCCTGGCAAGGCCACCATGTCGTAGTCGGCGTCCAGCGCCTCGTCCAGGGTGGTATCCGGAAGCAGGCGTACGCCGCGGCTGGCGGTGACCGGTCCTGCTTCCAGTCCGGCGACGACGACCTCGATATCGGCGCGCCGCAGCAAATCGATGATGGTCACCGCTTCAAGCTCTTCGCAGCCGGGAGCGAGTGGCACCAGTACACGTTTCTTCATCAGTGACTCCTTGGAATATTACTTTTGCGCGGGCGGTGCTCCGAGCGCGGCGCTGGAGAGGATCCGGGCGCCACGCAGCACGTTGATGGCCTGGAACAACGGGTAATCCTCTTGCGGACTCACCGCCTCGGTGTCGAACAGATCTTCCGGCGGGCTGCCGTCGCTGGCCAGGTGCCGTTCCAGGTCGGCTTCGCGCGTGCGTTCGTCGGGGATGTCGGCGACGAACATCTGAGGTGCGGCGACCTGGTCGGGCCGGATACCCTCGGCCTGAATGGAGCGTCCGGACGGGGTGTAGTAGCGTGCGGTTGTGAGCTTCAGACCGGCGCCGTTGCGTAATGAAAGCACCGACTGCACCGAACCTTTGCCAAAGCTTCGTTCGCCAATGATCAATGCCCGGCCATGGTCTTGCAGCGCCCCGGCGAGAACCTCTGAAGCCGAAGCGGAACCGCGGTCCATCAGTATGACGAGCGGAGTGCCGGGCAGCCATTGACCGGGCGTGGCCGCATGGCTGACCTCGTTGGACGGGTCGCGGCCCCGGGTCACGACAATGGTGCCGGAGTCCAGAAATCCATCGGCAATGTCGATCGCCGGCTGCAGAACACCACCGGGATTATTGCGCAGGTCCAGGATCAGCCCCTTGAGGTCGATTCCATCGTTCCGTATGGAATCTATCGAGTTTTTGAGATCCGTGGCGCTGTCGCGGTGGAAAAAGGCCAGGTGAAAATAGCCGAAATGCCCGTCCAGCAGCCTGAAATCCATGGCCGGTACCTTGACGAAGGCACGGCGCAAGTCCAATTCCAGGCGCTCGCCGTCCGGGCGAAGCAGGGTCAGGCGAACCGGGCTGCCCTCGGGTCCGCTGATGGCATCGATGGACTCCTGCAGCGGCCGGCCCCGGATGGGAACGTCATTCACCGCCAGGATGATGTCGCCGGGATTGATGCCGGCGTCATCCGCGGGACTGGGCGAAATCACCTGTTTGACCACGAGTCTGCCGTCTTCGGGGCGCACATCGAAACCCAGGCCAACGTAACGGCCGCGAGACGAGTTTTCCAGGTCCGCGTAGTCGTCCCGGGGAAGATAGGCTGAATGCGGGTCGAGATCCGCCAGCATGCCCTCGATGGCGGACCGGAGCAGGGTCCGGTCGTCCACCGGTTCCACGTAATTGCGTCGAACCTGATTGAAGACGTCGGTAAACGTTCGCAGTTCGTCCAGGGTCAGTTGGGCGGCGCCGGAGGCGTCAGCGGGGGCGGTATTTTCGCCGGCATCCGTGTCCGATGCCAGAACCGGGGCAAATCCGCAACATGCCGCGAAGACGACATACAGCAGAACGACAAATCGATAGGGGTGATGCATGGTTCTCCCGGCCTCGGATTTCGAGGCCAAAGTCAACGATCCAGCCAGGCGGCAGGGTCGACGGCCTTGCCGTCCCGGCGCAATTCAAAGTACAGCCCGGGGTCACCACCGGGCCCGGTGCCCACGGTTGCGATCGCTTCACCGGGTTCAACCCAGTCGCCGACATCCCGCAGCAAGCTCTCATTGTAGCCGTAAAGGCTCAAGAATCCCTTTCCGTGGTCGATGATCAGCATCAATCCGTAACCCCGAAACCAGTCCGCGAATGCGACTCGTCCATGGGCAATGGCGCCGACTTCTGTGCCCGGGGTCGCGCCCAGGAGCCATCCCTGCCAGCGCAATCCCGCAGCTCGCGGTTGGCCAAACGCATGGCGAACGGGTGCCGACAGGGGCATCGCGAGTTTCCCCTTGCGCGCTTTCAGGTCGACCTCCTGGCCCAGATTCGCCGGAATATCGGCCAGCGCGTCCCCCAGACGTTCGATCAATCGTTCGAGGTCGGCCCGGTCACGTTCCAGTTCGGCCAGGCGTTTTTCGCCGCCACCGATCTGGCGCTCCAGTTCCTCGATCAGGTTTTCTCGTTCTTCGCGCTGGGCTTGCAGGGCTTCACGAGCCACGGTCTCTTCATGCTGCAATCGCTCGATGCCTTGCAGCGCGATTTCAATGTCGCTGTACAACCGGTCCAGTTCCCGCAGTGTGCTGCGCAAACTCGCAATTCGGTCGGCCTGCGCGCGACTGATGTAATCGTGGTAGGCCAGCAGACGCGCCACCCGCAGCGGATCATCCTGGTTGAGGACCAGCTTGATGCGTGATTGTCGGGCGAGCCGATACGTCAGCGCCAGCAGCCGGGAAAGGTCGTCTTCGCCCGCCAGGATGCGCGTGTGTTCGCGGTCGCGTTCCTCTTCCAGCTCAGCGAGATGCTGACGGTGCTCATCGACTTCGTGATCCAGCCGCTTCAGGGTACGCGTGTTTTCCTGGATTCTGAGATCGAGCTGACGCAGCGCGCTCTGCTCTGACTGCTGCGCGGTCCGGGATCGGCTCAAATCCTCCTGCAGGGAGCGGATGTCCTGTTGCAGTGCCTCCAGCCGTTGCTCCGCCTCTGCCTGCGATTCCTGCTGCGCCGGCAGTGCGAAAGGCAACGCGACCAGAAACAGGCAGCGAAGCCAGAACCGGGCAACGTGAATTCCGACGGGTGCCGGTGTGCACACCCCGATATCCCCGGGTCAGGCGCCCGCCGGCGCGATCAGGGGCTGGCCCGTCATCTCCGCGGGAATGTCGATACCCAGCAGGTACAACAGGGTGGGAGCGATGTCGCGCAGCGAACCGCTGGCGGCCATCCTGGCGTCACGGCCGTGATAGAGCAGGGGGACCGGTTGGGTGGTGTGCGCGGTATGGGCCTGACCGGTTTCGGGGTCGATCATCTGTTCCACGTTTCCGTGGTCCGCGGTCACCAGCAGTTCACCCCCGGCCGCATCGATGGCCTCAATGGTGCGTGCCAGCACCCGGTCGACGGCCTCCACGGCCTGGATCGCGGCCTCCAGCTTGCCGCTGTGCCCGACCATGTCGGGATTGGCGACATTGCAGATGATCACATCGAACCGGTTCGAAGCGATCGCGTCCACCAGGCGTTCGGTCAGCTCGACTGAACTCATTTCCGGTTGCAGATCGTAGGTCGCGACGCGGGGTGAGGGAATGAGCACCCGTTCTTCCAGAGGGAAGGGGTCTTCGCGGCCACCATTGAGAAAAAACGTGACGTGGGCATATTTTTCGGTCTCCGCCAGGCGCAGTTGGTGCAGTCCGTGGCGGGCCAGAACTTCGCCCAGCAGATTGGGCAGCGTTTCCGCGGGAAAAGCGACTTCTGCGGGCAGTCCGTTCAGGTACTCCGTCATGCAGACGAAGGCGGATAATTCCCGCGGTTCGCGTGCAAAACCATCGAACGCCGGATCGACGAAGGCCTGCGACAGTTCGCGGGCACGATCCGCCCTGAAATTCACGAAAATCACGCTGTCTCCGGGGCGCACGCCAGGCGGAGTGCCGATGACCGTGGGCTGTACGAACTCGTCGTTTTCTTCGCGCTCGTAGGCGGCCTCCAGAGCGGCCACCGCCGATTCCGCGGAATGCTCGGCCCGTCCGTCCGCAATGGCATGCCAGGCCCGTTCCACGCGGTCCCAGCGCTGATCGCGGTCCATCGCGTAGTAGCGCCCGATGACGGAATCGATCGAAACCGACTCGAGCCGGTCCGCTTCCTCCTGCATGGCTTCGAGCGAGGCTCGTGCACTGCGCGGCGGGGTGTCGCGCCCATCTAGGAAGGCGTGCACCGCGACGCGGGGCGCCCCGCGTTGAGCGGCCAGGCGGACGGTTTCGATGAAGTGGGATTCATGGCTGTGAACACCGCCCGGGGACAGCAGGCCCATGACGTGGACCGTCGCGTGGCGGGAACGGGCAGCGTCGATGGCGCGGCACAGGGCCGCATTGCTTTGGAAACTGCCATCTTCAATGGCCCGGGAAATGCGTGTGAAGTCCTGATACACGATGCGTCCGGCACCGATATTCATGTGTCCGACTTCGGAATTGCCCATTTGCCCGTCGGGCAGCCCGACCGCGGCGCCGGATGTCTCGAGCAGGGCGTGGGGGTCGTTGGACCACAGGGTATCCCAGCAGGGCGTTTTCGCCAGCGCGATGGCATTGTTTTCGGATTCAACACGATGGCCCCAGCCATCCAGGATCATCAACACCAGGGGTTTTGTTCGCGGCTGCATTTTCTCTCCGTCTCAGGCCGGCTCTTGTAATCGCGGCGGTTTGACTCCACTTACCCGATCAGCCGGGTGGTTCGCGGCGACTGCGGCGGCGGATGCCGCCGAAGGCCGCAATTATTCCACATGGCGGGCAGTCCCGCATTGGCCCGGGCGCAATGGGCGGATCGGGGAATTTACAGTCGGCAGTGCCGCCGCGGAGTTCCGTTATTCATGGATCAATTGATCGAATTCATCACGAATCATGCCTTGTTGGCCGGCGGATTCGTCGCCGTGTTGTTACTGCTGGTCTGGACCGAGTTCGCACGCCGCCTGTCCGGCACCAAAGAACTGACGCCGGCTCAGGCCGTTGCGTGGATCAACGACCCCGATTCGGCGGTCATCGATGTATCTCCGGCCGCCGACTTCAACAAGGGACACATCATTGGGGCGAAGAATCTGCCTCTGACCCGCATCACCCAGGCGGATGCCGAAGTCCGGAAGCTGGCGGAAAAGAAGTTGCTCGTGGTCTGTAAAGCCGGTCAGACTGCCGGCCAGGCGGCATCCGGTTTCGGCAAGCTGGGTGCCAGGAACATAGCCATCCTCAAGGGCGGAATGGCCCGATGGCTGGCCGACCAGTACCCGGTCACCCGCAAGTGAAGACGGCCTGATAGCCGGCCCGGCCTGCCGTTTCCCGGCAGGTTCTCCGGCAGCGCCCGGCATGATCGGGCGGCAGGCCGTGTGCTGGCGAAGCCCGTGTACAGATGGGATAATCCCCGACCTTGCCGCTGCCCCGGTGCGCGGCCCAATTTCATCACAGAGTGAATCAACATGGCAGAAGAGCAAACAGAAGCCCCGGCGATGTCGCCGGAAGACATGGCAGCGGCGCAGTTCCAGATCCAGAAACTCTATTGCAAGGACGTTTCCTTCGAATTGCCCAATGCGCCCGAAATTTTCCAGGAGCAGGGGCAGGCCGATGTGAAGATGAGCCTGGCTCAGCGGGTCGACGATATTGGTGACAACCTGCACGAAATCGTGCTTACCGTGACCGTGACTGCGTCGATGGGTGAGAAGACCGCCTATCTCGCCGAAGTCGCACAGGCCGGCATCTTCCTGATTTCCGGATTCAACGACCAGACCAAACACGCGGTGATGAACACCATGTGCCCGAACGCGCTGTTTCCTTATGCCCGCCGGGCCATTTCGGCACTGGTTGGCGAGGGGGGGTTCCCGCCACTGACCCTGCAGCCCGTTAATTTCGAGCAGTTGTACGCGCAGCGCATGCAGGAACTGGCCGGCCAGCAAGGTGCGGGCGGCAACGGCCAGGATGACGCTGGCGGCGTTCCCGCGGAGTTCACCACCGAGAACTGATACCGCCGACGTGGGCACACCCTCCGATTCCACCATGCGGCCAGCCGGGCGCGTGGCGGTGCTCGGCGCGGGCTCCTGGGGTTCGGCTCTGGCCATGCAATTGGCGCGCAACGCTACGGATTGCGTGCTGTGGGCGCGGAGCCGGGAGCAGGTCGACGCGATGCGTTCGTCGGCTACCAACGAGCGTTTTCTGCCCGGAATCCGGTTTCCCTCCGGGGTCGAATTCACCGACGACCTCGGCGCGGCGGTGACCGCTTCGGATCAGGTTCTGCTCGCCATCCCCAGTGATGCATTCGATGCGTTACTGGCGCAAATCCGGCCTTTTCTCGAGAATCGCGGGCTCAGCTGGGCCTGCAAGGGCTTGCAGCCGGGCACGGGTCGTTTTCTGCACCAGGCCGCCCAGGACCTGCTGGGAGAGTCCCGCCCGCTTGCGGTGGTGACAGGGCCGTCATTCGCGGTTGAAGTCGCTCGCGGTCAACCGACCGCCGTCACGGTGGCCGGGACGGACCCGGAACACGTCCAGGTGGTGGCGGGTGCGCTCCACGGTGGGTACTTTCGCGCGTACATGAGTGACGACATCGTCGGCGCCGAGCTCGGCGGTGCGGTCAAGAACGTGTTGGCCGTCGCCACCGGTATCTCCGACGGCATGGGTCTGGGCGACAACGCCCGGGCTGCACTCGTCACTCGCGGTATGGCGGAAATGATGCGCCTCGGTCGGGCAATCGGTGCTCGCGAGCAGACCCTGATTGGCCTGGCCGGCATGGGTGACCTGGTGCTGACATGCACAGGTGATCTGTCGCGCAATCGCCGTCTTGGGCTTGCGCTGGGGAAAGGGCAGAGTGTGGCGGAGGCGGTCGCGGCCATCGGCCAGGTCGTCGAGGGTGTCAACACGTCCAGCGAGGTTTGGCGCATGGCCTGCCAGTACGGCATCGACATGCCCATCTCCGAACAGGTCCACGACATTTTGCATTCGGGCCGGAATCCGGAGGAAAGCCTGCGTGAACTGTTCGCCCGGGAACAGAAGCAGGAAACCATCTGAATCCGGCAGCACGCGAACCCGGTGTTCGCATCAAACGAGCCCCCCGAATGCCTGCTGCCGCAGCGCTTCGTACAAACTCACGGCGACCGTATTGGACAGGTTGAGGCTGCGGCTGCGTGCCTGCATCGGCAGGCGGAGTGTGCGGTCGACACCGATTTCTTCAAGCAGTTCGGTGGGCAGGCCGCGGGATTCGGGACCGAAAACCAATCCGTCATCCGGTCCGAAGACCGCGTCCACGTAGGTCCTGGTGCCACGGGTGGAAAAGGCCCACAGCGGTAAATCCGCGTAGCGGCGTCTGAACGCCCGCCAGTCGGTGTGCTGTTCGACCCGGGCCCATTCCCGGTAGTCCAGCCCGGCGCGACGCAGGCGGGCGTCATCAAGGGCGAATCCCAGCGGTTCGATCAGGTGGAGCTGGGTTCCGGTATTGGCGCACAAGCGGATGATGTTGCCCGTGTTCGGAGGAATCTCCGGTTCGTGGAGGATGACGTGAAGCAATTCGGTGATTCTCCCTGTTGCCGAAGGCCCACGGAGAGCTTACGGATGGATGCGGAAATTTGCGACGAACCGACAGAGCCAGACAGCTGGCGGTTTGCAGGCGGTCACGGCTCCCGTCGTCGTCGGGCCTTTATTCTATAACATCTTGAATATTTGAGAAAAAACACTTCTGCCGGGCAGGGGAGCAAGGGTGCGGCAAGCATTTGACAGCCCCATTGCGGGAGCGTATCGTCTAATCCCGCCGACACAATATCTTGTGTTGGAATAAGAAGTGGCGCACAATCCATTGTGTTCCATAATCAAATAAAACCAAAGAATTAGACGGAAGAATTGATGAGCAGCGTGCACGTCGAGGCCATTCACACTGATTCAAAAGAGATTCCCCTGCAGGTCGCTTCCCAGGATATCTGGGATAAAAAGTACCGGCTCAAGTCCAAGACCGGAGAGGTCATCGATGAGACCATCGACGATACCTTCAAACGGGTCGCCCGGGCGCTGGCCGATGTGGAGTCAACGGAAGAAAAGCGGGAATTGTGGTATGACCGGTTTCTCCGCGCGCTAAGGCGCGGAGCCATCCCGGCCGGCAGGATAACGTCCAATGCCGGCGCGCAGGAGCACAAACCGGCCACATCCACGATCAACTGCACCGTATCGGGCACCATCAAGGATTCCATGAACGGTATCCTCGAGAAAGTCCATGAGGCGGGGCTGACACTCAAGGCTGGCTGCGGTATCGGCTACGAGTTCTCGACCCTGCGACCCAAGGGTGCCTACGTGTCCGGTGCCGGAGCGTACACATCAGGGCCGCTGAGCTTCATGGACATCTACGACAAGATGTGCTTTACGGTCTCGTCCGCCGGCGGCCGGCGCGGTGCCCAGATGGCGACTTTCGAAATCGGCCATCCGGATGTCATGGAGTTCATCCGCGCCAAGCGCGAAGACGGCCGGCTGCGCCAATTCAATTGCTCGCTGCTGATCACCGATGAATTCGTGCACGCGGTCGAGGCCAATGATCCCTGGCCCCTGAGTTTCCCGATCAACGAGCAGGAAGCGGAAGGCCTGGACCTGGAAGACAGTGCCGATATCCTGTGGCGTGAATGGCCCGTTACCGAAGGATACGTGACGCGCGACGACGGTCTGGTCGCGTGCCGGATTTACAAAGCCATTCCGGCGCGCCGCCTGTGGGACATGATCATGTCCTCGACCTATGACTTCGCCGAACCCGGGTTCATTCTCATCGATCGCATCAACGAGATGAACAACAACTGGTTCTGCGAGAACATTCGGGCCACCAACCCCTGTGGCGAGCAGCCTCTGCCGCCATATGGCGCCTGTCTGCTCGGCTCGGTGAACCTGACGCGCTTCGTGGACAAGCCCTTCACGCCGGAAGTGAGTTTCAACTGGGACGAGTATCGCGAGGTTGTGCGCATCTTCACCCGCATGCTCGACAACGTGGTTGAAATCAACGGGCTGCCGTTGCAGCGGCAGCGGGATGAAATCGTGCGCAAGCGCCGGCACGGCATGGGCTTTCTGGGCCTGGGTTCGACTCTTGCCCTGATGGGCATGCGCTACGGCTCGGCCGAGTCGCTGGAATTCACCGAGGCCGTGGCGCGCGAAATGGCCCTGGCCGGGTGGGAGCAGGCCCTGGAGTTGAGCCGGGAGAAAGGGCCCGCCCCTGTCATGGACGAAATGTTCACGGTCACCGGGGATATGCTGCGGCGCCGGCCGGAAATGCAGGACGATGGCTTCCGCGTCGGTGATCGGGTACCCGGGCGCGTGCTGCATGCACGCTACAGTCGCTACATGCAGCGCGTCGCGAGCGAAGCTCCGGAACTGGTCAAAGCGCTCGAGGAAGAGGGGGCCCGTTTCACGCACCACAGCTCCATCGCGCCCACCGGCACGATTTCGCTGTCGTTGGGCAACAATGTTTCCAACGGCATCGAGCCGAGTTTTGCGCACCATTACAGCCGTAACGTGATTCGTGAAGGGCGCAAGACCAAGGAAAAAGTGGAAGTATTCAGCTACGAGCTTCTGGCCTATCGTCATCTCGTCAATGCCGACGCAATGCCGTTTTCGACCGATGAGAATGGCCTGCCGGAACATTTTGTGACTGCCGAGGAAGTGAAGCCGTCGGAACATGTCGACATTCAGGCCGCCGCGCAGAAATGGATTGACTCCTCGATCAGCAAGACGGCCAATGTTCCCACCGATTTTGCCTACGAGGACTTCAAGGACATCTACCTGTACGCACACCATCAGGACCTGAAGGGTTGTACCACGTTCCGTTTCAACCCGGAGGCGTTCCAGGGTGTGTTGGTGAAGGAACAGGATCTGGCGAGCACGACATACCGTTTTGTGCTGGACGATGGGCAGACCATCGAAGTCAAGGGCAACGAGGAAGTCGAATACGACGGCGAAATGCATACGGCAGCCAATTTGTTCGACGCCCTCAAGGAAGGGTACTACGGCAAGTTCTGAAGCCGTAAAAGGACATCGGAGGTGTACTGAAGTACATGGACGTACACCTTTATATAGCCATAAGAAAAGAGCAGGGATCCAGTGGCGGCAAGGGATGTATTGGGAACCGCCAACCAGAAGGGAGGTGTATCTGTACAGGGACGTACACCTCTTTTTGATGGTGATTGAAGACACTTCGATGCCGTCGTGGCTGGAACCCGGCGCGCAGAATTGCAGATACGGGGAGCACGGGCCTGAATCCCGCTACACGGACGTAGCGGCAGAAGGGTCGCTCCAGAGCACCATGGTATGGGTGTCCGCAGTCGGGCGCCGCGTAAAGAATCGGTACGCCACGAAGCGGCGGGCCGGCTGAAGGAAACAAGACGTCATGAGCATCAAAATCGACAATAAGATCGTCGGCTACGAAGTCGTCCGTCCGGACGCTGAAGCCCCACCCGCGAAGTCGGATGACGGGGGCGGTCAGCGCCAGTCTGCCAAGATCATCAGGATGACCGAGCAGGTTGCGCGGCCGGAAGGCATGGAAGCGCTGGAGGGAGCGACCTACAAGATCAAGACACCGCTCGACGATCACGCCATGTATGTCACCATCAACGACATCATCCTCAATCCCGGAACCGAACATGAGCAGCGACGGCCCTTCGAGATTTTCATCAACTCGAAGAACATGGACCATTTCCAATGGATTGTCGCCTTGACCCGGCTGATGTCGGCGGTGTTTCGCAAAGGCGGCGACGTGACCTTCCTGGCCGAAGAACTGCAGGCCGTTTTCGACCCCAAAGGCGGTTATTTCAAGCCTGGCGGAAAGTTCATGCCCTCCATCATCGCCGAAATTGGGGCGGTGATCGAGAACCACCTGCAAAAGATCGGCCTGATGGAAAAGGAAGAGCTGTCGGAACAGCAACAGCTGCATCTTCGACAGAAGCGAGCCGAAGCCGAGGCCGCTCACTTCGAGGCAACCGCACATGCGCCCAGCGGCGAGTCGCCTGAATCCAACGGTGACTATCCGGCCTCGGCCACCCTTTGCAACAAGTGCAATACCAAAGCGGTGATCATCATGGACAATTGCGAAACCTGCCTGTCCTGCGGTTATTCCAAGTGCGGCTGAGCCTCTGAGGTCTGCTTCCCGGCTGCTGCCGGGCTTCAAATTCCGCGTGTGATGTGCCAGATTGGTGCGTGATGAATGCGCACCCGCTGGTTCATTTGATCTGGCTGCTACCCCTGGCGGCTCTCGTGATCTATGTCGGGTCTCCGCGCATGACGGGTACCATTGCGCTCGCGCGGGTGCGACGTCTGCTGCGCTCAGCACTGGATCCGCGAAAATTCACGGTACTCGATGATCTCGACCTTCCGGCCGGAGGCGGCACGATGCACGCGGATGTGGTCGTGGTTTCGCGTTGTGGCATCTTCGTAATCGACACGATGCACCGGTCCGGGAAAATCAGTGGAACGCGGGTGCAGGCGCGGTGGGCGGAGCGGCGCTGGTGGCGAACCCTGCGTTTTGACAATCCCGTGCACGCCAATGCTTTGCGGATCGAGGCGCTGGCCGGATTGCTGAACTTGCCGATCTCCCGATTCCACGGGTACGTTGCGGTTAGCGGTCCTGCACGCCTGCAAGACAGCTTGCCCGACAATCTTGTCACGGTTCCGCAGTTGCTCGCACGGATTCGTTCGGAAAACCGGATGCTGCTCGAGGCCGATGAAGCGGATCGGGCGTTACGCGTCCTGATGGATTCCGCGCTGGAGCGACCCTGGAATCCGCGCCGCCGGTGGTACTGGGCACGGCTGGCCCTGCTGGTGTTGTTTCTGACGGCTGCTGGTCTGACCTACCACGAAGAGATAACCGGTCTGGCTGCGAAGCTGCAACACCAGGCGGATTGGCGCATGGCGCCGGAGAACTATCATCCCGACGGCAGCGCGAAGAGCGATATCGAACGATGGGAAGACCGACTGGTGTGCAGCTATTCTGCCGATACGGGACGGTGCGCCTGTTACGAGCCGGCCGGAGGGCGTGCGGAGATTTCACCGGAGCGTTGCCGGGAACTGGCGGAACGTGGGTCGGTGCTCAAGCGGTGAGAGGTTCCCAGATGGAATTCCAGGCGGAGGGCGGCTTGTGCAACTCACGACGGAACTGATCCGAAAGACGCGGGATGGCGAGTCCGTGAATGCAGAAGAACTGACGGCCTTCGTCCAGGGAATCACCAACGCGACGGTAACGGATGCCCAGATCGCGGCGTTTGCGATGGCAGTCTGGTTTCGTGGCATGACCGTGCCCGAGCAAAGCGCGCTGACACTGGCGATGCGGGACAGCGGCCGGGTGCTCGAATGGTCCGGTCTCAACGGGCCGGTCGTAGACAAGCACAGCACCGGTGGCGTCGGCGATTTCGTCAGCCTCGTACTCGGTCCGCTGGTGGCATCTGCCGGGGGCTACGTGCCGATGATCTCGGGCCGGGGTCTGGGTCACACCGGTGGCACGCTCGACAAGCTGGAGAGCATACCCGGATTCGTCACCCGAATGGCGCCGGACCGGTTCCAGTCGCTGGTTCGCAGGACCGGGGTCGCGATAATTGGTCAGACGGAAGACCTGGCGCCGGCGGATCGCCGCATCTACGCCGTCCGCGACGTGACCGCCACGGTCGCCTCGATGCCGCTGATCGTTTCGTCCATATTGTCCAAGAAATTGGCTGAAGGCCTGGACGGGCTGGTCATGGACGTCAAATTGGGCAACGGCGCCTTCATGCGCGACGTGTCCGAAGCGCGTGCCCTGGCCGAAGATTTGTGCCGCGTGGCCCAGGAGTCCGGTGTGCGCTGTAACGCCGTGCTGACCGAAATGGGGCAGCCCATTGCCCGGACGGCCGGAAACGCGCTCGAAGTAGCCGAAGCGGCCGACTTTCTGGCCGGTCGGCAGCAGCATCCCCGCATGCGTGAAATTGTCATCGAACTCGCCGCTGAACTGCTGGTGCTCGGAGGGCTGGAAAGTGATCTCGGTCGCGCGTCCGGGCGGGCAGGGCGGCGTTTAGACGATGGCAGTGCGGCCGAGCGCTTTGAAGCCATGGTGGCACGTCAGGGCGGTCCGCCGGATTTTGTCGAGCAGGCGCGGAACCACTTGCCGAAAGCGCCGGTGACCGGGCCGGTAACGGCCGGTCGTACGGCCTGTCTGGCCGAATGGGACATGCGGGCACTGGGTCTCGCGGTTATTGCTCTGGGGGGTGGTCGGCGGCGAGCCGAGGATGAAATTGATCCGTCGGTGGGTCTGGCCGGGTTGATTTCACCGGGCGTGGATCTGAGCCCCGACTCGCCCCTGTGCCATGTACATGCCGCCAGTGAAGACGCTTTTGAGCAGGCGGTGCTGCAGGTGCGCGAAGCGGTTCGCTGGTCGGAAGCAGCGTTGCCTCAAACGAAAACCTCCGCAATACGTGCCAGAATAGCGGGTGCTGACGTGAAGGCGGAGTGAACAGCATGGACATAGACCTCGCGGGACTGCGGGCGCAGGCTGAAGCCGCTCGTGAAGCCGCATGGGCGCCGTACAGCGGGTTCAAGGTGGGTGCCGCCATCCTGGACGGAGCGGGCGGCGTGCACGTGGGGTGCAACGTCGAGAATGCGTCCTTCGGGCTGACCTCATGCGCGGAACGAAACGCACTTGCCGCAGCAGTCGTTTCGGGTGCGGAAATTCTGCTGGCCCTGGTCATATACAGTCCCGGCGACGTGCCCTGGTCACCCTGCGGCGCCTGCCGGCAATGCATCAATGAGTTGATGCCGGCCGACGCGGAGGTGCACTCCTGTTGCAGTGCCGGGGCGGTCCGGTCGTGGCGGGTTGACGAACTGCTGCCCGACACATTCTCGATTCACCATCGATAATCGGCGGCCCGGCTGTCTGATGTGCGACCGGAGTCCTGCCGGATTTTCCGACGGAAGGATTGTTCCGGTCTGGTAACCTGAATTTGCAAATTCTTCACATTCTCTCCATTCTGACACCATCATTGTGAATCACGGTGGGTATGCAGCGACGGCGCGCCGAGCGTCATAAGCCGCAATTCGGGAGCTGGCGCAGGAGGGAAAGATCCATGCGAAATCAAGCTGTTACCCGCTCGGCCGTCCTTTTGGCGGCGACTCTCATTGCTTCGGTTGCGCAAGCGCAGCCCCGGATCGACCCGGGCCGGGACCGTGTGCCGCCGACACTGCCTTCGCCGGCCGGCGAATTACAGCTGGAGGGTCTGACGCTTGTGACGCGTACCGCCTGGAATACGGCTGCGGTGCGGCGGGTATTGCAGTCGTTCGCATTCGGCGGCATGGCGGATGAAGCCCATATATTGGCCTGGTCGAACATGCCGCCCGAACAGGCGATCGTGCAGATGCTCGACTTCGAGGCGGTCAACGCCCGACTCTCCCCACCCGACGGTGGAACAGCCGCCGAAATTGGCTGCACGTCGCTCACCGATTTGCAGAATTTTTGGAGTTCCGACGCGCCCGATAACCCGGTACGTGAGTCTGACCGGCCTTATCACGTCATGCTTTACGACAATGACAGCTTTGTCACACCGGTCGGACTGATCCTGACCTGGGGACGCGCCATGCATACCCGGGGTTGTAACCCTTTCCTACACCGAATGGCGTTTTATCTGACGAACTATCATGCGTCGATCCACATTCAGAATGCGGGGGTCGCTCTGATTCGGGACTACTACGACGACATGGTCAGTGCGCTGGTCTCGGGCGCTGACTTCGTCGGCTTGATGTATCACGCGGCGCGGAACGGCGCATTGGCATTTGCGTACGGACACGCCCTCAATTACGTGCATCCTCAAACCGGGGCCTTTGTCGGGAATGATGACTTCGCACGTGAGTACTTCCAACTGCTGTTCTCCATTCAAGGCACATCCGAAGACCCGGATTATCACGAAAACGTTTCGATTGAGAACAATGCGCGATTACTTACCGGCATGATGCTCGATCAGGTTCCGGACCGCTTTGGGTCGACGAATCCGGGTGACTGGTTCGTGTCCGGTATCGATTTTACCGATCACCAGGATGCTGCGGGACGCCGGATATACAACCGGACGGCGCATTACGAATTCCGCATGGGTGACGAGAGTTGCCTGGAGATTCTGCATCAGAGGGTTTGCGGCGCGACCGCCGATGCAAAGTTGCTTGCACTGGGGCCGGTCGCGGCCGCGCACCCCGAAAGTATGGCGAACACGCCGCTCAAGCTGATTCGCTTCTTTGCCGATGCGGTAATCGACGAAACGGAGGCCGCGGCGTTGCGGACAGCGTGGGTGGATGCCGAATGGGACCTGCTGCGGTTCCTTCGGGCCTACGCGATATCGACCCTGTTTCATGATCCGGGGCGGGTGCAATACTGGTCTGCGTTCGAACGGAATCTCATCGTTCACAACGCCAACACACTGGACAACGAGGAGTCTTTTGCGCGGGCGTTCTACGCGGGGCCAACCATCCGGATGATCGAGCAGGGGGCGCTGGTGTTCGCCCCGATTCGCGATGTGTTCGGAGGGCAGACCGGTACCGATGCAGCCAACGATCGTTTCGTCTTCAAGAATGCCTGGACCGCCAATGTGAATACGCCCGGCGTACTGGCGCAGGTCCAGGAAGAGTACCGCGACGGGTCGGGTGAAGCTGAGCGCTGGCAGAAGCGTTGGGATGAAGTCGTCCCGCCCGACCCCGACGGGGTTCATCGGGTGGGGTCCGTGGCCGACTGGCTGTGGAACCGGTTTATCGCCGATGGTGGGCAAAATTTCGATGTGGTTGCCAAGGCCCAGACCTACAGCCTGCTGGCCACGGGTTTTGACTTCGGCGCCCTGGTCGATCCGGAGCGCCTGGACGCCCGTTACACGTCGGACGACTTGTCGGATGGGGAACTGCGGGCAACGGTGGAATCGCTGGCCGGACTGAGCCTCGACCTGTCCGATCTCAGGGTTCAGTACCAGATCGGCATGGCGGTGAATTTCATCACAATGCTGCCTTATGCGTTCGCGGCTGAAGGGGGTTCGCCATGAATCGCCAATGCCAACCCGCGTCACCTCAGGTGGATGTGTCTCGCCGCAGATTTTTACGGACGGCACTCTACGCCGGTCTGGCATCGGGTATGGGCGCGACCGTTCCCCTGCGTGCCTGGAGCCAGGATTGCGCGATCGCCGAAATGCCGCGAACCCTGGTGAACGTCATGTTGCAGGGCGGGGCGGATCTTCGATTTTTGTTCATGCCGGCGCCGGGACATCCGGACCCGGTATATACCGGCCTGATCTGGCAGGCGCGCCGGGTACTTTACGACAGTGAGTATCCTGACTATGAAACCCTGTTTGAAAATGAGTACCTGCCAGCCCAGGACAACCGCACCGGCCTGCAGTTCGGCATTCATCGTGACGCCGAATGGCTGTGGCGGCAGTTTGGCGAAGGCCGGGTCGCCGTGGTCTGCAACGCGTATTGTTCGCGAAACCGGCGGCACGATCAGTCCATTCTCAACGCCGACGCCGGAGAACCCGAACTCGAAGTCTTGAACTTCGATCGCAACGGATGGGGTGGGCGCCTGGTGGAATATCTGGGGCCTCACGTCAACTCCGTGGAACTGGGAGATTCGGTGTCCACCTTCAATAAGGGCTCGGTTCCCGGCGCACGACTCGACCAGGTGGTCCATGCCGAAGACATGCGTGACATGGCGCTGGCGGCAGGGTCGGTGGAAAACCCGGCCAGCGCCCGCAGCGTACTGGCCCGAGCCTTGTCCTCCTGGTATGACGTCAGGAGCCAGGAAACCCGTAGCGAACAGCCCGCCGATTGGCCCTGGCACGCGTTCTATCGACACTACGAATCGTTGAGAGACTTCGGTGGAAGGGTGGAGGAACGACTGTCACAGTGTCAGCCCCTCGCGGAATCCCTGCAGTCAATGCAACTGGCCTCGTCCGGATTCGCTCAACAATGCAGGAATCTGTACGACCTGTGCCAGGTGCCGGATGTGCTCCAGGTAGGCGCGGTGTCGATGAATTACGGCGGCTGGGATACCCATGATGGTGAGGCCGGAGAAATCCGACGCAACCTCTCCGATCTTTTCGCGTCTTCGGGTGGTCTGGCCACGACGACCGCGGCCATCGAGGAGCTTCCCTACCGGGATGTCTCACCTGCCAGTCAACTCGTGTTTTATTTCGCCAGCGACTTCGGTCGACAATTGGTGGCCAACGGGACGGCGGGTACTGATCACGGTCGGGGCACCTACAGCGTGCTGATAGGGCAGCAGGTGCGCGGCGGAGTCTACGGCGAGATGTTTCCGCAGCGTGAAGCCGCTCCCGACGCGGACGGTCGTATTCCCTTGCAAACCCCGGGTGCCGACATCGAGGGCCAGACGTCTACCGACCGTCTGCTCGCGACGGCGGCGGATTGGGTATCGCCCGGTGCCGGGGCGGTGGTTTTTCCGGCAGCGTCCGGCTCAGGTCTCGAGCCAGGGGTGGATGTGGGCACGTTGCTCGCCGATGCGTGAATTGCACACCGGTCTGCCGTCGGCGAGTGCCGGAAATGCCCGGGTGTGAGGCGCTCAGTCGGGATTGGAGATGTGCAACACTCCCGCTGCCCGGATATCACCCGAACGGATGGCCAGCAAGGCCTCTTCGGCCTGCTCCAGCGGATAAGGAGTGACACGGGGCTCCAGCGACCCGGAGGCTGCCAGGTCCAGCATTTCGGACACGTCTTTCCGGGTGACGTTGGCGACTGAGGTCAGGGATTTTTCCATCCAAAGCTGGCGCGCGTAATCCAGGTTGGTGAGCTTGTCCTGGTCGCCGGATTCCTTGCGAATGGCATTGACCACCAGGCGGCCGCCGGGTTCGAGGGCGTCCAGTGCGCAAAGCACGGGTAGCCAGGCCGGTGTGGTATCGATGATGGCGCGCAAGGAGGTCGGAGGACTTTCCTGCGTGTCACCTGTCCAGGCAGCGCCCATTTGCTCCGCGATGGCACGTTCCTTTTCGCTTCGCGCGAAAACGAAAACCGGCGAATCGGGAAAGCGATGGCGCGCGATCTGCAAAACCAATTGACCGGACGCACCGAAACCCGTCAGCCCCAGAGACGCTCCGTTGTCGAGGTCGCAAAGCTTCAGGGCGCGATAGCCCACCGCTCCGGCACACAGCAATGGCGCTGCCGATTCCAGGTCGAGTTGCGCCGGAAGCGGATAGACAAAAGGTTCGTCAGCGACCAGATAGTCAGCATAGCCGCCCGGGGCATCACGCCCGCAGGCGCTGAAGTCCGGGCACAGGTTTTCCAGACCCCTGCGGCAGAACTCGCAGTCGCCGCAGGCAGAGTGAATCCAGGCCACCCCTACCTTGGCGCCGATCAGGCGCCGGGAACAGTCCGGGCCCTCGGCAACGACGGTCCCGATGATTTGATGACCTGGCGTCATGGGCAGGCTGACCGGTGGGGTACGGCCTTCGATTTCATCGAGTTCGGTGTGGCAAACGCCGCAGTAATGGACGTGAATCAGGACCTCGCCCGACCCGGGACGAGGCGTGGGTATTTGATCCAATTCGAGGAGTGACTGTGTCCGGGACAACAAACCCAGTCGCTGAATGCGCAGTGCGCGCATCCGGTCCGGAATCTCAGTGCACTGGTCCCGCGCTGACATCATTCGCCAGTACCGGCGAGTTCCTCTTCAATGGAGCGCAGCTCTTTCTCCGCGAGGCGCTGAATTTCCTGCAGCACCTCCAGGTTTTCGAGTTGTATTGCCTGCTCCTCCGAATCGGCCGCAAGTCCGCCTGCGAGATCCGCCCGGATGGCCTTGAGGCGTTTGAGCAACTCGTCCCGCCGGTCTAGCAACTGCTTGAATTGATCGGTCATTCTGCGTACCTCCAATTTGCCGGATCAAGGTGAAGCCAGGTTCATCATGCGGTCCGCCCGTCAGCGCGGGCTTGATCCCGGTCACACATTGTCGGAAATCGTCGGTTAGAATAAAAGTGCACCTGAATATTCAACCACGGGAGAACTGCATGTCCGGATATCGCAAAATCGCCGTCGCCGTCGACCTCAGCAATGAATCGAACATCATAATCCGCCGTGCGATGGATGTGGCCTCCGATGGTTCCGAGGTGCATCTCGTCTATGTTCAGGAACCTATGGACTCCGTCTACATGGGTGTGGTTCCTTACGGTCCGGTTTTCGTGGGAATGGACGAGGTCGAGGAAAACCTCAAGAAGGAACTCGAGGGCAAATTGAAAGTTCTGGGTGAAGAATTCGGCGTGCCCGAGGCACAACGTCATTTTCTCAACGGCGTGCCCGCCCGCGAAATCCATCGATTCACCGAAGAGGCCGACATCGACCTGGTCGTGCTTGGCACGCATGGTCAAAAGGGCGTGCAGTTACTGCTCGGGTCCACTGCGAACTCGGTTTTGCATGGTTGCTGTTGCGATGTGCTGGCAGTCCGTATTCTGGAAGAGGCCGATTAAGGCCGGTTCACGTCGTCATGACCGAAGTCTGAAGCGCCTGCATCATGGCCGGAAAACGGTTCGATTCTCCGGCACCGATGGCTTGGCTGACCGTGTTTTTCGCGGTTTTGGTCTGGTCGGCCTGGAAACCGCACGACTACCCGACGTGGTGGCTTGAAGTCAGCCCGGCGTTGTTGGCTTTACTGATTCTCGGTGCCACCCGGAATCGATTTCCGCTTACGCCGCTCGCATATACCCTGATTCTGATTCACGCCGTCATTCTCATGGTCGGAGGGCATTACACCTATGCGGAAGTTCCTGCAGGTGATTGGTTACGTGAGATCACCGACGGTTCGCGCAACAATTACGACAAGCTCGGGCATCTGGCCCAGGGTTTCATCCCGGCCATCGTGGCTCGCGAGATACTGATCCGCAACCGGGTGCTGGCGCGCCGGGGCTGGCTCAGCCTGTTCGTCATCAGTGTGTGTCTGGCATTCAGCGCGTTGTACGAACTCATCGAATGGTGGGTGGCCCTCATCAGCCAGCAGGCCGCTGAATCCTTCCTCGGAACCCAGGGCTATGTTTGGGATACGCAAAGTGACATGTTCTTCGCCTTGCTGGGCGCGAGTGCGGCGCTGATTCTGCTGGCCCGATGGCACGATCGGCAGATTGCCGCTCTCGGAGCGTGATAACCGACCGGCCAGTCGTAGAGCAGCAGATCGGACCCGAGACGTTCGAGTACCGTCCGGGATTTCTGGGGCGGGACCATGCGGACGGGCTTCTGCAATACCTGTGGCGTGGCGTGGTCTGGCACCAGGATCCCATTGTCATGTTCGGCAGGCGAGTTCTGCAGCCGCGTCTGACCGCCTGGTTCGGCGATGCCGGTGCCCGATATCGTTACAGCGGCCTCGATCTGGAGCCGGATTCCTGGCCACGCCGCCTGGCGGAGCTCAAAGACAGCCTGCAGCGGGAATTGGAACAAAGCTTCAATTCCGTTCTGGTCAACGCCTACCGCGATGGCCGGGATTGCATGGGGTGGCACGCCGATGACGAACCCGAACTCGGGCCCGTGCCGACGATTGCATCGCTCAGTCTGGGCGCGACTCGTCGGTTCCTGATTCGTCGGGGAAACGGTGGGCCGAGTACACCGATGGATCTCGAACACGGCAGTCTGCTGGTCATGCGCGGCGATGCCCAGTCGCGTTATCGCCACGCTGTGCCCCGGACTGCACGTCCGGTGGGGTTACGCATCAATCTGACGTTCCGTCACGTCCGTCAGGCATGAGCCTGTGCGGTTTCGGCGGAGGGTGATCGGCTCAACCCGCGTTGATCGCAAAAACGGCTGATCCTGGCATCGATGCCCGCCGCGTCGAGACCGGCGGCCTTGAGGCATTCTTCGCGGCTTCCGTGCTCGATGAAGTGATCTTCCAGGCCCAGATTGAGAACCGGTATCTGCACGCCTTCCGTGGCGAGCAGTTCGTTTACCGCGCTGCCTGCGCCACCGGCGATCGCGTTTTCCTCAATGGTCACCAGCGCCTGGTGTTGTTCCGCTGCCAGCAGAATCGCGTCCCGATCCAGAGGTTTGACGAAACGCATGTTCCACAGCGACTCGTCCCAACGGTCGGCGATCTCGCGGCATGGTTGAACCATGCTGCCGAACGCCAGCATTGCGACTCCCTGTCCTGACCGGATGCGGTCGGCCTTGCCAACCGGCAGAGTATCCAGCCCCGCTTCGATGCGGGTGCCCGGTCCCTTTCCGCGGGGATAGCGAACGGCGGCCGGCCCCGCATGGCGAAATCCCGTGGTCAGCATCAGGCGGCACTCGTTCTCGTCGGCGGGTGCCATGACCAGCATGTTGGGAATGCAGCGCAGGAAGCTCAGATCGAAGCTGCCTGCATGGGTGGGTCCGTCCGGTCCGACAAGGCCTGCGCGGTCGATAGCGAACAGGACGGGCAGGTTCTGCAGGGCGACATCATGAATGAGCTGGTCGTATGCGCGCTGCAGGAATGTACTGTAAATGGCAACGACCGGATGGGCTGATTCGCAGGCCATGCCGGCACCCAGGGTGACGCTGTGCTGTTCCGCGATGCCGACATCGAAATACCGGTCCGGGAAGCGCCGGTGAAATTCCACCATGCCGGAGCCTTCCCGCATGGCCGGAGTGATCGCCAGCAAAGAGGGATCCTTCTCGGCCATGTCGCATAACCACTGTCCGAATACCTCGGTGTAGGTTGGTGGGCCGGGTGGTGTACCGGCCGATGTGTCGACACCTTTGCTGGGGTCGAACGGCCCCACAGCGTGGTATCTGACCGGATCCTTCTCCGCCGGCTCGTAACCTTTGCCTTTGGACGTGATGATATGAAGCAGATTGGGACCCTTGATGTCCCGTACCGTGCGGATTGTGCGCACCAGGGTCGGCAGGTCGTGGCCGTCGATGGGGCCGAGATAATTGAAACCCAGTTCTTCGAACAGCGTGCTGGGCATCACCATGCCCTTGATGTGCTCTTCCCAGCGACTCATGAACCTCCAGGTTCGTGAATCCCTCTGCATGATCTGCTTGCTGCGCTCACGCAGTCCCGTGACCGTCGGTCCGCTCATCAGGCGTCCGAGCATCTTGGTCAGCGCACCGACGTTGGGAGAAATGGACATCTGGTTTTCATTCAGAACCACCAGAATGTCACTGTCCAGATCACCGCCGTGATTGAGGGCTTCATAGGCCATGCCGGCGGTCATGGCGCCATCTCCGATGACGGCAACACACCGCCGGTTTTCTCCCTGTGCACGGGCGGCGACGGCCATGCCGAGGGCGGCGCTGATCGAAGTCGAGGAATGGCCCGTGCCGAAGGTGTCGTAGGGGCTCTCCGTCCGTTTCGGGAAGGGTGCCAGCCCGCTGCGTTTCTTGATGGTGGTGATACGGTCGGCTCGTCCACACAGAATCTTGTGTGGATAGGCCTGGTGGCCGACGTCCCAGACAATCCTGTCGTGTGGTGTGTCATACAGGTAGTGCAGGGCGACGGTCAATTCAACGCAACCCAGTCCCGCTCCGAAGTGCCCACCACTGGTGGCGACCGATTCAATCAGGTATTGCCGCAGTTCATGGGCGAATTCGGGTAACCGGGCTTCGTCCAACTGGCGCAGGTCGGGTGGCGCGGTCACCTGGCTGAGGAGCGGAAATTTCGTTGCGTTCATGTAGTGTATTCTAGCGCTGGTACGGACCGCAGGCTAACGATCGCGGCGAATCATGTAGCTGGCCAGCCACGCGAGGGGGCGGGTATCGCCATCAATGGCGCTCAGGCAGTCCAGCGCTTCGTCCAGCAGGCTTTCCGCGGCACGGGTTGATTCGTCCACCCCGATGAGGGCGGGAAACGTCGGTTGGTTGCGGGCCGCGTCGGCGTGGGCCGCCTTGCCGGTCAGTGTCGCGTCGCCGGTCACGTCCAGAATGTCGTCCCGGATCTGGAATCCCAGTCCGACACAGTCACCGAACCGGGTCAGCCGATCGTGCTCAGCGGAGTCCCGAGTGCCCAGTTCAGCGGCCGCGGTGATTGAATAACGAATCAGGGCTCCGGTCTTCAGACGATGAATCTGCTTGAGTTCCTGCAGGTCGGCGTTGCGACCGGTCACGCCCAGATCCAGCATCTGCCCACCGGCCATTCCGGTCGAACCGCAGGCTTCGGCCAGGCTGGCGACCAGTCGGCAGCGTGGCTCGGGCGGAATGGCGGTGCAGGAGGCCAGGGTCTTGAAAGCCAATGCCTGTAGTGCGTCTCCTGCCAGAATTGCCGTGGCTTCGCCAAATGCCAGGTGACAGGTGGGCCTGCCCCGGCGCAGCTCATCATCGTCCATCGCGGGCAGATCGTCGTGAATCAGGGAGTAGGCGTGAATGAACTCGATGGCACAGGCGATGGCGTCGAGTCCCGCGGGCGTAACCGCGAACGCATGTCCGGAGGCGTAGGTGAGCATGGGCCGAATTCGCTTGCCTCCGGCCAACGCGGAGTAGCGCATGGCTTCGTGCAGCCGGCAGGGCGGCGTGTCGTTCGGTGGCAGGACCTGTTCGAGGAAACGGTTCAGACGGTCGCGCCAGCGATTCAACTGACCTTCGATGTCAGTCGTCGTCGTCAAAGGCTTGCGGCGCGGTCGAGTCGACTTCCTGGTCCAGCATGTCTATGGTCTGCTGTGCGTCGTCGAGTATGGATTGGCACATGCGGGTCAATTCGACACCGCGTTTGAAGTGTTTCAACGAGTCGTCGAGACTGAGATCTCCGGATTCCAGGCTTGCGACGAGATCCTCCAACTCTTGCAAGGCTTCCTCGAAGTCGGGTTTCTGTTCGGGTCCGGTCTTTGTTTCGGTGTTCATGGCAAATCCTGGGGAGCGGGCGCAGGCGACACTAACTCAGCGTACCCGACCGGTCAATTGTGGGCTGATGGCAGGCCGCACGCAATTTCATCAGCAGTTCGTCCCGCGGCTTCCACCGATAGACGGAGTGTTTTTCGCTCAGCAGGGTCCGCCAGGTGTGAGACAGGGTCCAGTCCCCGATCGCCAGCGGCTCATCCTCCCGGTACAGCACTGGCACGGCGTTCCGCAACCAGGGCGGAATACCCTGTTCGCGCATCAGTTCCTTGAGCTTTCGTCGGGGTCCGCCCGGTGAAATCTGAAGTCCGGGCCCGGCCCGGCGGGGTCCCACGCGAAATCGGTGTTTGCAGGATATCGCCGCGTCAACGCTCAATGTTCCGAAATCCGGGTTCAGTTCGAGCTGTCCGCTGCCGTCCCACTTTCTTTCCGGGCAGGAAGCAGGATAGGCGATGGGGTGCAGCCACAGGAGGCTGCCATGCCGTTTGATTTGCCAGCCGGCCCAGCGAAGCTCGGGTGCCGAGTCGGGGGACGCACGACCGGTAAGCTGATCCAGAAATTCGCTGAGGCGGCGCTCCGGCGGTGGCAACAGGTCACGTTCGCGAATCCACTGGCGCAGGAGCAAGGCCGCGTACACCCGTGGCAACGCGGAAAGTCCGGAAATTTCGAACGTATAAGGGTCAACGAGCCTTTTGCCAAACCGCGTGGCGAGATCGTCGTTGAGCGTATCCAGGGTTTCACGGGCATGCTGCGCCGTTCGCGACAGGCTGCCTGGTAATCCTGGCCAACGGGTGTGCAGCAGGGGCAATACTTCGTGGCGTAGAAAATTGCGGTCCAGGGAAGTGTCCCGATTCGACGGGTCCTCGATCCACTCGATGTTGCGGTCCCTGAGGTACGATTCGATTTCCGAACGGGTAACATTCAGCATTGGGCGGGCCACCCAGCCGCTACCCAGTGGGCGCAATTTGGGGATGGAAGCGATTCCGTCCAGACCACTGCCGCGCAGCAGATTGAGCAACAGGGTTTCGGCCCGGTCATTCTGCTGGTGGGCCGTGAGGTAGACCGTGCCGGCCTCCATCAGCGTCGTGACCACCCGGTATCGCTCCGCGCGGGCCCGAGTCTCGGGGCTGCGCCCCGGCGGGACATCGATGTCGAGGTTTTCAACACGGATCGGAATTCCGCGATGCGCGCAGAAGGCTTCGCAATGAGTTTTCCATTTCCCGGCATTTTCGTGCAGACCATGATTGAAATGAACGGCGCTGACTGTCGCCGGACATCGGTCACCCAGCTCATGTAACGCCGCCAGCAGGGCGCTGGAATCCGCCCCGCCGCTGAACCCGACCAGATAGCGGTGCGCGCGCGGCAGGTCATGGAGGCGTGCTAACAGGCGTTCGCCGTTGAAGCCTTCGGCAGCCCGATTCACGATGTCCTGCCGCAGTTCAGTCCTGGAACTTGCCGAAAGAGAGCAGACGTTGATAGCGCTCTTCGAGCAGACTGGACGACTCCACCGCGCAGAGTTCGTCCAGCTGGCTTTCGATGCAGTCCGCGATGCGATCGGCGACTTCGTCGGGTTGCTTGTGCGCGCCGCCCAGGGGTTCCGGGATGATTTCGTCGATCAGGCCCAGCGATTTCAGGCGATCGGAAGTTATCCCCAGTGCGGTGGCGGCTTCTTCGGCGTTACTCGCGTCCTTCCACAGGATCGACGCGCAGCCTTCCGGAGATATCACCGAGTAAGTGCTGTACTGGAGCATATTGACGCGATCACCGACACCAATGGCCAGTGCGCCACCGGAACCGCCTTCCCCGATGATCGTGCAGACAATGGGAACCTGCAGACGAGCCATTACTGAGAGATTGCGGGCAATGGCTTCAGACTGACCCCGTTCTTCCGCGCCCACACCCGGGTAGGCGCCGGGAGTATCGATGAACGTAATGAGAGGCAGACGAAAACGCTCGGCCATATGCATCAGCCGCAAAGCTTTGCGGTAGCCTTCCGGGCGGGGCATGCCGAAGTTGCGAAAGACTTTCGCTTTGGTGTCACGACCCTTCTGCTGGCCGATGAACATCACGGCTCGATCCCTGAACCGGGCTGGTCCGCCGACGATGGCGTGGTCATCCGCGAACGCCCGGTCTCCGTGCAACTCATGGAATTCGTCGAAAATTTTCTCGATGTAATCCAGAGAGTAGGGGCGTAACGGGTGCCGGCTGATCTGGGACACCTGCCAGGGCGACAGGTTGTTGAAAATGTTTTCGATTTTCTGCTGCATTTTCGACTGCAGCCGTTGAATCTCTTCGTCGAGATTGATGGCATTGTCGGAACCGACGTTCCGGAGTTCGTCGATTTTTGCCTGCAGTTCGGCAATGGGCTGCTCAAAATCGAGAAAGTTCGGGTTCATGGTGTGTTCTCGGCGTGCGGTGAGCGCATTATAACGTGCCGGGCAATCGGGGCTGTGTATGGATCAGCCGTCAGCGCCCCAGAGACCGGTCGGACCGGGTGGTCTCGCCGGCACCTGTTTGATGGTCCAGTTTTCCAGCGCCCAGGCCCAGGTCGATTCAAAGTCCACAAGCGGAGGCGGGTGTCCCAGAAATTCGAGAGCGGCGCGCAGCGCATGGATTTCCTCACCCGAGCGTACGGGGTCAGATGCAGTGCTCTTGCTCAGTTTTCCGCCGTCCGCGCCCATCACCACCGGAACGTGCGCGTAATCGGGCGCAGGCAGCCCGAGGCAGCTCAGCACATGAATCTGGCGGGCGGTAGAATCGAGCAGGTCGGCACCTCGAACCACGTCCGTGATGCCCTGAAATGCATCATCGAGTGCTACGGCGAGTTGGTAAGCGGCCAGACCATCGGCGCGGCGGATGACGAAATCGCCGGCAACGGACAAATCGCAGCTAACCGGCCCCTGTATTCGATCGACGAACCGTACCCGTTCGGCCGGAACACGCAGTCGGACGGCGCGTGGTTTGCGGCCGGGCGGCAATCCGTTCGCGCAGGTTCCGGGATAGGAGCCGTCCGCGTTGAGATCACGGCGCGAGCATCCGCACCAATAGGCCAGTCCGTTGGCCAGCAGAGACTGGATGGCCTCCGCATACGCCGCAAACCGTTCGCTTTGGAAAACAATGGGCCGGTCCGAGGTCATGCCGAACCGGGCCAGATCAGTGACAA
Source organism: Elongatibacter sediminis (assembly GCF_037892215.1). Lineage (NCBI taxonomy): Bacteria > Pseudomonadati > Pseudomonadota > Gammaproteobacteria > Chromatiales > Wenzhouxiangellaceae > Elongatibacter > Elongatibacter sediminis. The sequence continues at coordinate 239,554 of NZ_JAZHOG010000004.1, forward strand.
TGCGCTCAGCGCTCCCGCTGACCACTCGGGGAGGGTCGAGATCCTCAATGCGTATCAACCAGTCACCGTGATGTCGTCGGGCTTCGAGGTAGCTGGCCAGGGCGGCCACCAGTGAGCCGAAATGCAGGTCACCGGTCGGGGAGGGCGCGAATCGCCCAACATAGTGAATGTGATGGTGACGCCCCATGGCGCCGCAGTTTACTGCAATTAACGGGGCAATCGCTGACCTGGAGGTTGGTTCGGGCGGTCGGCTCTTACTGCCCGACCACCTGCGAGTTTTCCTTGAGAAACGCGCCCGCGATCAGCTTGACACCACATTGCCACAGGATGGCCAGGCTGGGCGTGTCGGCGACTTCGTCCGCGATAACGATCGCGCCGCGTTCTTCGGCGCCGTCCACGATGGCGCGGATCGCTTCCTGGTTGGCGGAATTCGTCGTCAGATTCTCAGTGAAGGACCGGTGGAGTTTCACGTATTTCGCTTCGAGGTGCTCAAGGGTCTGTTGATGCCGGACTTCGGTTCCAAAATCCGCTATGGAGAAATGGCAGCCCAGTGACGCAAGCTCCTGCATCAACCTCTGCGTGGGCTTCAGGTTGCTGTGCGCACTGGCCGCGCCGATCTGAAGAATAATTCGTTCGCCGTCAGTGCAATGGCTTGATACCTGCTCGGTAAACCAGGCTGGGAAGGCATAATCGAGCACTGAGTTCGTGCTCAGATTGATAATTTGACGATCGCTCGATTCCGCGAAGCCCTTCAACAATCCAGGAATGATGATTCGATCGACCTGGCCGGCCAGATCATTGCGGTCCGCGATTGCCAGGTATTCGCTGGGCGGTAGGTCTCCAGCTTCGTCGCGCATGTAGACGAAATTTTCGACCAGATGGTCTCCCTCCCCGTCGAGATCGACAATGGGCTGTTGCACCGCGTAGAAATCCCCGTTGCCCAATGCGAAACGGATGCGATCGACCCACTGACGGTCGTCTTCGAAGCTGGTCACCGCAGTCAACTGCGGTCGGAAAGTGATGTAGGCATTGCCTTTCTGTGCCGCCTCCAATTGGGCGCGGCGGGCACCGGCAATGACTGCAGTGGCATCTTTTGCCAAACGTCCAAGGGTCGCGATGCCAATACTGCAAGTCACCGTGAACGAGCGGTCTCCCAGTTCGGTCAGGTGCCGGGCGAAGGCATCCAGGATTTGCTGTGCGCAGGCCTCCATTGCTTCCATGTTCGGACGGGTAGCGAGCAGTGCGAAACCGTGATCGCTGACCCGTGCCGCAAAGTCGTTTTCGTCGGCTGCGCCGACCAGCACGCCGGCCAGTTCGACCAGGAATTCGTCCATGTGTGCGACGTCGAGTTCATCGTTCAGATCGGACATGCCATCCGGTTCGATGTACAGGACGGCGGAAACCTTGCCGCTTGTGGGTGAATCCTCAAGCCCCGTCTTGACCCGATCGACGAGTGCTCTTTTGTTTCCGAGCTTGGTGACAGGGTCCATGACTCGCAGCCGTTCGAGTTCAGCGACCAGTTCGGCGGCTTCATTCGATTCCTGGACCATCATTTGAATGCAATCTTCACCGTTGAAACGTGCGGCGGAGAACGTGAGTGTCGCATCGAATTCCGAGCCGTCAGGCCGGTGTACCGCGACCGCGACGCCCTGATCGGGAAAGTCGCCTTTGGACAGGCCACGAAGCAGCTTCTTCAGGTCGCCTTGTTCCAGTTTCATCATTTCCAACAGGGAGATACCGTTGATTTCTTCTGCCGATTCGACGTGCAGTGCTTCGAGGTATGCGCGATTGGCGTACACATGCAGGCCTTCGTGGATGTAGGCGATGGCTTCGCGGGAACTGTCCAGCAAAAGGTCATATCGATGCTCGAGTTCTTCGAGCCGGGATTTCTGAATGAGAAACTGACTGCTCTCGCTCGAACGGATCATCAGGCGCCGGACAGTCCCGGTGAGCAGGGATTCGTCGCCGGAATGAATAACCAGGCAGGCGGTGGCGTGCAGGTGCCGGAGCAGGGAGTCGGGATCTTCCAGGTCAATGTACAAAGCCAGTGGAATGCCCAAATCCTGGGTCAGGGCGCTGATCTCTTCCAGGCTCGCGAGTTTTTCATCCGGTTGACGGAAAAGCACCAGCAGCGGTCGTGTCTGATCGATCGCGCGCTTGACCTCCGCTGCTTTGGAGGTGTGTATTACGTGAATTTTAATTCCGGAGTTACGAAGCAGGGAATTGACGTGTTCCGCGCATTCGGGGGAACGGTCGACGACGAGCAGGTTCGCGCTTTCCATAGCTAAAGATCTCCAACCCCTTTTCCTTGGGGATTTTTACACGACTTATCAGTTGGAATCAATTAATTATAGGGGTTTTCTAGAATTCCTGTTCCAATCTGATTGTGCAGTTGCCCGATCGATTATGGACGAATGGAGCGAAATTTGACAGCGCTCGCACTGATTCGGGCTCAAATACGGTGGCGGGGACAGGTGCCGAAGAAGATCACGGAATGGTGCAAACACTATTATGCGAAATGTGTTTCGCGAAACGGTTCTGGTTGTGGCCCACGGCGGCCAGGTTTGTGTGAATCAATGGGGCGATTCGCGATAGAATGGGCGTTTTGCCCGGAATGAGGTTGCCCGACCGTTCCGGGTCATGAAACGTGGATTGTGGAGGAAGGGATGGCGACGTACAGCACCAATGAATTTCGCGGTGGATTGAAGATCATCCTGGATGGCGATCCGTACACCATCGTGGAAAACGAATTCGTTAAACCGGGAAAAGGGCAGGCCTTCAACCGCGTAAAAGTACGGAACCTGAAGAGCGGCCGAGTGATCGAGCGCACCTTCCGGTCCGGCGAATCGGTGGAAGCCGCTGACATCTTCGAATTGAATGTCCAGTACCTGTATAACGATGGCGAGTTCTGGCACTTTATGGATCAGGATACCTTCGATCAGCACGCGTGTGCCAAGGAACGAATGGGAGACGCGACCCTGTGGCTGAAGGAAGAAGATATCTGCCTGATGATGCTTTACAACGGTGAGCCTCTGAGTGTGACCCCACCGAACTTCACCGAGTTGAGGATTGTCGAGACGGATCCGGGTGTGCGCGGCGATACGTCCGGTGGTGGCGGCAAGCCGGCGACCCTGGAAACCGGCGCGACCGTGCGGGTACCCTTGTTCGTCAACAACGATGAAGTCATTCGGGTCGATACCCGGACCGGCGAGTACGTTTCCCGGGTGAAAGATTGAATGACCCGGATGGCGATTTCGGTATGAGCGGCGGCCGGTGACGGAAACCGTCCTCCTGAACGCGGCCTGGGTCGTGCCCGTGCGGCCGCGCGGTACCGTGTTCGAGCAGCACTCGGTCGTCATCGAGCGGGGTCGAATCACAGCACTCCTGCCGACAAAGGTAGCGCAGTCGCGCTTTCAGGGTGTGCGGGAAGTCAATCTCGGTCATCACGTACTCCTGCCTGGTCTGATCAACATGCACACGCATTCGCCGATGACCCTTTTGCGAGGCTACGCGGATGACAGGGATATGCAGTCATGGCTGCGGGAGGACATCTGGCCGCTCGAAGCCCGTTTCGTATCTCCGGAATTCGTCGCGGACGGCTCCCGATTGGCTATCGTAGAAATGATTCGGGCCGGCACGACCTGCTTCAACGAAAATTATTTCTTTCCCGATGCCATCGCAGCCGCAGCCGATTCCGCTGGAATGCGGGCGTGTATTGGTCTGCCCATCATCGAAATGTCGACTGCCTGGGCTGAAACGGTTGATGACTGTTTTGCCCGTGGCATGCAGCTTGCCGAATCCTACGCCTCGCATTCCAGGCTGCAGTTCAGCCTGGCGCCACATGCGCCATATACGGTGGGGGACCCGACCCTCGAACGCATCGCGACGTATTCCGCCACACAGCAAATGCCGGTTCACATGCACCTGCTCGAGACCGCTTGGGAAGTCCAACAGTCCCTGGAGCAGTACGGAAAGTCACCCCTCGAACGCTTGGACGCGAATGGTCTGCTCGACGAGCGTTTGTTGGCGGTACACATGACACAGCTGGAGTCTTCAGATATCGAGACGCTGGCTCAGCATCACGTCAATATCGTGCATTGCCCCGAATCAAATCTGAAACTTGCGAGTGGAATCTGTCCTCTGGTTGAGCTCCTGGAGGCCGGGATAAACCTGTGCATTGGCACCGACGGAGCAGCCAGCAACAATGACCTCGACCTGCTGGCTGAGGCCCGCGCCGCGGCGCTGCTGGCCAAGGGAATCTCGAACGATGCGACGCAACCCGATGCCTTTACGACGCTTGAAATGCTCACCATCAATGCGGCCCATGCGCTGGGCATCGAGGATACTGTCGGTTCCATCGAAGCCGACAAGGCAGCCGACCTGGTGGCGTTGGATCTGAATCAGGCCCGCACCCTGCCGGTGCATGACGTCGTCTCTGCGATCATTTATTCCGCGGCCAGCGCGCAGTTCAGCGATGTCTGGGTCGCCGGGCGTCGGCTGATGAAGGGCGGCTCTTTGTGCACTCTGGATGAGGCCGACGTGCTGGCCCGGGCTGTGAACTGGGGTCGGCGAATCGCCGCCGGACGTACGGTGGCCTGATGATGGTAGATCAGCGCCCCACCAATCTCGATGAGTCGGAGCGTTTGCGGTTCGACAATGAAGCGGCGGCCTGGTGGGACCCTGCGGGACCATTTCGGCCGCTGCATGACCTGAATCCTGCGCGATTGCGCTACGTGGCTGAACGTGTCGCGCTCGATGGTCGTACGGTGCTCGACGTAGGTTGCGGGGGTGGGATACTGGCCGAAGCGCTTGCCCGCCAGGGGGCGAAAGTCACGGGCCTGGACATCGCGCCTTCGGTTCTGGCTGTGGCCCGCTTGCACCTGCTCGAGTCAGGATTGGACGTGGACTACAGGCAGTCAACCATTGAAGAGTTCGCTGAACAGAGTCCAGCCTCTTTTGATGTCATAACCTGCATGGAAATGCTGGAACATGTCCCCGATCCCCGGTCCGTCATCCGGGCCATCGCGACGCGGGTCAAACCGGGCGGTCACGTGTTCGTTTCAACGCTCAACAGAACCATTCCGGCTTTTCTCCTGGGGATCGTTGGTGCCGAGTACGTCGCGCGGCTGTTGCCGCGGGGAACACATCGATACGACCGGTTCATTCGTCCGTCGGAACTGGCTGCCACGGCACGCCAGGCGGGCTTGCGGGTGCGCGATATCACCGGACTGCACTACGAGCCGGTGTCGCGCACGGTCAGGACCGGCGGTCATGTTCGGATCAACTACCTCGCCCACCTCCAGCGCCCACACGATCAATGATTATTTCCGCGCTGCTGTTCGATCTCGATGGCACCCTGATCGATTCCGCGCCGGATCTCGTTGGCGCGTTGAACTGGTTACGTGGTCGGGAAGGGCTGGCTCCGGTCGATGTGGGACAGTTTGCCGTACATGCCGCCGAGGGCGCGGCGGGATTGCTGAGTGCCGGTATGCCGCCCGCCGATTCTCGACAACTGGAAGACTGGAAGCAGGCGTTTTTGGAGCAATATGCCCGCCACAGTTTTGAGAATTCGAGTTTGTATGAGGGAATTCCCCAACTGCTGGATTATCTCGATGCCAATGACGTGCCATGGGGCATCGTGACCAATAAGCACGAGCGACTGACCCATCCCGTCCTGCAGGCGGCGGGACTCGCGGATCGCGCCGGATGCGTGATCTGTGGCGATACCCTTGCGCAGACCAAACCGCATCCCGCACCGGTTCTGCGTGCCTGCGAGGATTTGGATGTACGTCCGGCGCAGGCGCTGTTCGCCGGCGATGATGTGCGCGATCTGGAGGCGGGCCGGGCAGCCGGAACATCGGTCGCGGCCATCATGTACGGCTATGGTTCGGGAAAATTCAATGAGGTTCTGGTCGGTGACAGTCTGATCGTGGAGCATCCGCGGGTCTTGCAGGCCTTTCTGGAGGCCAAGCGTGGCCCGGCTACGGAAACGGCCAGGAGCTGACGGGGGTGGAGGCGCCGGACACTTTCAAGGATTTCGCCCAGGGGTTCGTGTTCGAGTCCGAGCCGGTGCTGGGTCGTGTCGTGCGCCTTGAAGACAGCTGGCGGGCGGTTCTGTCACGATCTCAGCCGCATCAGTCCGCCCGTGAGTTGCTTGGCCAGGCGCTGGTTGCAGCGGCACTGTTGATCGCTGACCGGAAATCCAGCAGTTCGCTCGGCGTCCAGATCCAGTCGTCCGGTTCGCTGCGCCTGCTTCAGGCCCAATGCTCCAACACGGGTTTCCTGCGCGGCCTGGTGCGCTCAGATGGCGCCATCCACCCGTCCGATCTGGAAGGCGCGCTTCTTGCCGTCCAACTGGAAGCAGGGAAGGGCGGGTCAACCTACCAGGGGATCGTGGAAATGGGTTCGGGTGGCATTGGTCCGGCGCTGGAAGCTTATTTTCGTCAATCCGAACAATTGGCGACCTTCCTGAGGCTGTTTGCAGATGAGCATCGTTGCGGCGGGTTGCTGTTGCAGCGCGTTCCCGGTCGCCTGACCGACGAGGATGCATGGAACCGCCTGACCACCCTGGCTTCGAGCATCACGGCAGAAGAAGTGTTGAATCTCGGGTCAGGTGCTATCGTTCGCCGGTTGTTTGGCGAAGAGGATGTTCGTCTGTTCCAACCTTCCCGATTGGAATTTCGCTGCCGGTGTTCAAAGCCCCGGGTGCGGAATGTGTTGAAGGCGCTTGGGCGAGACGACATCATGAGTCTGCTCGAGGAACGCGGCCAGATCGAAGTCGATTGCGAGCATTGCGGGAAAGGCTATGTATTCGATGCGGTCGATACGGTGGCTTTGTTCAGGGGGGTTCGCGCCGGGGGCAGCGGGACCCCGGAGCTGCACTGAACAACCACCATGCCGGCCGCGCCGAAGGAAAATGACATTCTGTTCTGCACCGATCTGGTGAATCGCATTCGCGCACCGTTTCAGATCAGTAGCCGTTATGCGCCGAAGGACGCGCAGCTGCGTCTTTTGGCAGGCCATGCGTTCCTGTGTGCGATTGAGGAGGCGGTCGGAAGCACGCGCGATCCCGGAGTGGCGCGGGCTCGTCTCGCCTGGTGGCACCATGAATTGCTCGAGTCGAATTCTTCCGGGAGTCAACATCCCATCCCGAGGTTGCTGGCGGACTCGGGGGCTTTCAAAACCCTGGACAGGGACTGCATCAAAACTGAGTTGCAGGCGGCCATGGCGCGCGTGGACCGTGAGGCGCTCGTCAGTCAGCAGGCGCTGGCGCAGATGTGCCGCGAATTGGGGGAAAACCAATGGAAGCTGGAACGCAGCCTTGGGATTTCCGCCTCAAAAACCGCGAAAGCCGTTCCGCCCCGGGTTTGTGCGGTTGGACTCATGCAGGTCTTTCGTGAAAGTCTGCGGTCCGCTTTTCTCGGTTTCTGGTGGATTCCTTTGGCGGTGAGTGCACGAATCGGTGTTTCCCGGGATGCTCTGCCCCGTCGGATCGATCGTTCGTGCGCGTCCGCGCTGCTCCAGGTCATTCAGGAGACGCTGGATCTGCAGCATTCAATGGGCGAGGCCGTCGGGGCGGGAGGCTTGCCCGGCAGTTCGGACGACGTGCCGGCAGTTCGGCACTGGAGCGTTTACGCCCGGCTGGAGTCCGAGCGGCTGGCTCGTTTACGCGCGTCAGCGCACGAGGACTGGTTGGCAGAATTGTCTCGATTGCGTCTCGCCGATGTCTGGATTGCATGGCGGCAGGCGCGACGATTTCGTCACCTGGCCGATGATCGGCAGGAACGAGTTGGCGGCCGGTGATTTCGGATCCGGCCAACCGGCCTGGTGCATGGCGAACGCGGCGGGAAGGTCACCGGATTGCAGCGTGTCCCTGGAGACTACTTATTCAGTTTGTCCGGTCCATTACCGGCTGTTTTCTCGTAAACTCCGGCTCCGGCTTTCTTGTATTGGGTAAATCCGTGTCGTTCGATGTTCTCTCGGGAAAGAGTGTCGTCCGACGTTGGCAGGGAGGCGGCGGAAATGACTCGTTTGAGCGGTGCGCCACAGTCCGGACAGGCTGCCAGGGGAGGGTCGCTTAATTTTTGCAGTGCCTCCAGACCCGATTCGCACTGCGGACAGCTGCGACTGGTTGTGGCGCGGTATTCGTATATTGGCATCGATCGTACCCGGATTATATGGACCATGACCCGGCGCAAGGGTCGCGCGTAAGCCAGCATAAAGGGCTCCCTGCGCCCCGGGGCATGGATGCTTGACGGCGAAGCTGCTCAGCGCCGGCCGGTTCCGGAGCAGCTTGCGCAATATTGTGTTCCCGGTCAACCGCAGTTGATGGCGACGGGATCACCGATTTCTCCACGTGACGCATTATTGGCGGATCGTCACTCGTTACAGATGCAGGAGTGCAGTTTCCCATGAGTTCAGGCGGACAAAGACAGGTGGTAATGATAACCGGAGCCGGTGGGGCCCTGGGTGCCGAACTGGCCAGCGGCTTTGCGCGCCGGAATTGGGAGCCGATACTGCTTGACCGTACGACAAAGCGGCTCGATCCGGTCCGCAGGCGAATCGTAGCGGAAACCGGCCGAGAACCGTTTATCCAACCCGCGGATCTGGCTGGAATCGGACCTGACGAGTGCGCCGACATGGTCTGCGCAATCGGTTCGGGACCCGGGCGCCTGGATGCGTTGATTCATTGCGCCGCCTCCTTCGAGGGTTTGACTCCCATCCACCAGATTCCACCGGAGACATGGTTGCGGGATTTCCAGGTGAACGTGCATGCCGCGTGGTTGCTGACGACCCATTGTCTGCCGCTGCTGCGGGCTGCGGAAAGGTCGAGCCTCATCTTCGTACTGGATGATCTGGAGCGGGTTGCCGGACCCTTCTGGGGCAGTTACGGGGTCTCAAAATGGGCTGTCAAGGCCATGTCGTCGCAGTTTGCAGCCGACTTGAAGACTGCCCAGGTTGACGTTCACGCCGTTGACCCGGGGCCGATGCCGTCCGATCTGCGGGCCCGGGCCTATCATGACGAGAACCCCTCTGATCTTTCACCTCCGGAAGGTCCGGCACGAAAAATCATTGAGCTGGTCGAAACTCGGGGTGAACCCGCTGGTAGGCAACCCGGTCTCGCGACCTGAGCGCCGGGTTCGACGAGGCGGTTTAAACGCCGCAGTACCCGGGAATATCGCTTCTGCGTCCCTGACACCCTTCACCCGGCGTATGCCAGGTGGCGTATAAGCCGACCGACGGTATTGGATTTCCTGCCGTTGCGGAAGCAGACGGCAGCAGATAGGGTTTGGGTCGGCAACCGAGCCTTGGCCGCATGCACATGCCGCCATGGGAAAAGACAATCCGGGAGACAATCATGTCGGACGACTTGTTTTTGAAAATCATCCAGCGGGAAATCGATGCGGATATCGTGTACGAAACGGATGAGCTGCTGGCATTCCGGGATATCAATCCTCAGGCACCCACGCATATCCTCATCATTCCCAAAGAGCACATCAGAACCCTTGATGATCTACAAGCTGATCACGCGGGTCTGGTCGGCCGCATGGTGCTGGCGGCCGCCGAAATCGCACGTGAACAAGGGCTTGCCCAAGATGGATACCGATTGGTCGTCAACTGCAGGGAAGCGGGTGGGCAAATGGTCTACCACATTCACCTGCACCTGCTCGGGGGGCGCCAAATGACATGGCCGCCTGGCTAGCCGAGGCCTCATGACGGTTCATGTGCTGCCCATTTCTGGCGCGCTACGGATCATGGTTCCAACGGCCCGAAAGAGTGCCCCTGCGTGGTGCAGGGGCAAACCTTTCTCGTTGGAGCGAAACCATGCAGTCCGATCTCAGATCTTGAATCTCAGAGATCAGTACGAGCGGAAGTCCCGGCCGGGATCACGGATGAAGTCACCGCCGAACCCGCCTCGGGAGCACAGCCCTGTATCGCCTACCACAGGAACGTTATTGAACGTAGCCAGGGCCGCTCCTGATTGACCCATCACCGCCACGGAAGCCTTGCCACATCCCAGAGACACTTCCATGGCCATCCCGGTACCTTCCGGCAGCGTGATTCGGATGGCATCGGCGCCAGAGCCGTTCCCGGTTACGAGTACGGAGCGTCCAGTCCCGTTTCCAGTTACTTGCACGGACCGCCCAGTTCCGTTTCCAGTTACATCTACCGCTGAACCCGTACCGTTGCCAGTTACGAGGACAGAACGGCCTGTCCCATTTCCAGTAACTTCACGAGAAGACCCCGTGCCGTTTCCGGTTACCTCGACGGAGAATCCTGTGCCGTTCCCGGTCACATGTGCGGCTGAACCCGTGCCATTTCCCGTTACATGGACAGCCGAGCCTGTGCCGTTGCCTGTCACTTCTAAAGAAGATCCAGTTCCGTTGCCAGTCACGTGAAGGGAGGCTCCAGTGCCGTTGCCGGTGACTTCAACATCCATTGGAGGCGCAGAAAGCGCAACTTCCGTTAGCGTAAGGTTTGCATAGGAGCCCGTCAGTGGGGCAACTCCCGCAAAGACACTTCCATCAAAAATCCATGAGACCGCCATAGTGCCATTATTGGCAACTAATTGAAGCGTGCCAGCAGGATTTATGTTTCCGCTGGCCTGAACGGTCGACGCAAATGTACCTAAGGCGATCACGCACGCAAACACAGCGCGTGGCACTAATGAAATGCAGCGCTGTATACCAGTGCCAGACTTTTCGATCCCTGTGCCTGACTTTTCGATTCCCGTGCCGGATTTTTCAATTCCGGTTCCGGACTTCTCTATTCCGGTTCCGGAGCGTTCAACTCCGGTTCCGCTTCTTTCAATGGTCCAACGAGACATAGCTTTGCTCCTTCATTTCAGGTGGTGACTGGTCCGCGAGCGGTTTGATCCGCCTTCTACGACCCAGGCTGCTAAACACCAACCCGAGAGGAGTTTGAGTAACTATATCCCCCTTCTAATCACTCTCCTCCTGTTCGGGTTCGTGGTCACTCCACTGGTACCAACCGATTCCCACGGTCATTTGGCCAGCGTCTTTCTTGGGCTCCTCAAATTCTTCGAGAAGCGCCTCCCCTTCCTTAATTTGTTTATCTAGTAAATCTCGTGCTTTAAGACGAAACTCTTTATAGCGATCAGATGACAGCCGATACGTCCATCTGCCCTGCTGAGGGACTCGAAATTCCGGCAAGCAATTCATATTGTGAATCACCGCGCTCAATACTCTTGATGCTTCCAAGAAAGCAATTTCAGTGTGCTTGACCTTGTCATCTGTTAACGGCAAATAGGTTCGTGAAAGGATATCTACGGTCTCGATCTCGCCTGAATTCACTCGTATGCTTCCCCACTTCAGAAGCCTGTCCATAACCGTCTTAACCGTAATGTTTCGACCGATAGATCGAAGCACTAAGCCTTGAAAGGTTTTTCCCTTGCCGGCAATCGGCAGTGAGGCCGGTTGCCCGGTTTCTGGGTCTTGGAAATAGGGGTCGCTACACCACATGTCGATCAACGCATTTTCAGGGTTTACGTTTTGAGTTTGAATTGTTGTTTCCAGGTTCTGCTTCAAAACCTGGGATACCACTCGGGTATCCAAACCCGTCATCAGGGCCAAGGCACTCTTGGTTGGTTTCGAGCCTTCCCGCACGAGTTTCTTTTCAGCCTCTTCCACGTAGATGGCTTTGAGGATGTCGACAAGCGCCGGCAGCGAGACCGTGCCGATGACCAATCGCACGACTTTGCTAAAAACCTGGCTCAGAAAATAGCCAATAGACTTTGAGTCGTCGGAAAGACGGTTTGTGTCCTGCATGGCAAGGCCTGGCACTTTTCAGTCTCCTGAAAAATCGCTTCCTTCACACTTGGAAATCCGTCTCTCTGAAGCTGGCCCGTCCGTGCCCTCGAACGGGTACCTGAATTAGGTTTGGACCATTTAACATCAACGAAGATGTTATATCAATAGATCGTCATAAATTACTGACTTTCAAAAGATAGTGGCCAGCTCCTGAGCCCGGGTGTCCTTGAAGTCCATGTGTGCCGGGATCCTGGGGTTTAAAAGAGGTGCCCACCATCCCTGTGGGCACCAGTCGCAGAGCTGACCGGCGATATCGGTCGTCGCTCATTACATCCGTGTTGATTATGCGCCCGGAATCCTTCCGGACGCTGACTTCCTTGTCAAAACTTCAGGATAACTTCCTGTTTATCCTTGGAAACTCCGTTTCCCTGCCGCACTGTTCCGCGGCCAATCCCACCGTCCTTGGTGGGCAATTCAGTGCAGTAGGGGTCGCTTGCGCGATCCGAACTGTTCCTCAGGATCGGCTGAAAACCGGTTTTCGGTAACTGCGATGGCAGAACATGGCAGGACCGAATCTGCGGTTACAGAAGCCACAACATCAAGGTATCCGATCTGAGATTCACGAATTCCAGTACCAGAACGTTCCACGTAGTGAAGCGACTCCTCCCAATCGATCAAGGACATTCGTGAGGCTTGTGCTCCGAACTGTCGCTCGCACCAGGATACTGCTTGTTTCCGATCGCTGGCGGCGATCAACAAGGATCCGGTCGCATGTTGGAGGAAAAAGTACATGCTGAAAATATACCTTAAGTAGCCGCTTCTGTCTATAGCCAATTTTGCATTTAGACTTTTTTGCATTTAGACACTTGCGTCTATAGACAAAATTGGCTATGATGTGTCCCACAAGGATGGAAAAGGCAGGGATTGCCCACTCCATGGCAGAAGGATCTGCAGACCTTGTGAAAGGCAAGGACGCACTTTGCGGGTGGCGAGACGTCCGCAAGACGGCCAGGAACATCACGGAAGATGTTCCTGGCCGTTTTTCTTTGTGGGCAGCACAATGCCAAGCCCTGACAGTCACCGCAGATGACCGACCCGACCCGACCCGACCCGGCGGGGCTCCCCGCTTGACCCGGTTCTGGCTGTGTCTCCGCTGAAGGATTCGAGGTGGCGCCTGCCCAGAGATCGTCGATCCATGACAAACATAATTGTCGGCAGCGTGCGGCTGTCTGCCGCTTTGCGTCGACGGCGATGTCGTGTGTGGCAGTTGCTTGCTGGGTGCTCGGCCCGGGTAAGCTTCCGGAGTCGGGGTGGAACTGAGGGCGGGGAGTTAGAAGTCCGCGCGACCGGGTACCCTGGGATAGGGGATGACGTCCCGGATATTGGCTATTCCGGTGATGTAGCCGACCAGCCGTTCAAAGCCCAGTCCGAAACCGGCGTGGGGCACCGATCCGTAGCGACGCAGGTCGAGATACCAATCGTAGGTTTCTGTGTCCAGTCCGTCTTCGCGCATTCGGCGCTCCAGAACATCGAGTCGCTCTTCGCGCTGCGAACCGCCGATGATTTCACCGATACCGGGTGCCAGGACATCCATGGCGGCAACCGTTTTCTGATCGTCGTTCAGGCGCATGTAAAATGCCTTGATCTCCGCGGGGTAGTTCTTGATGATCACTGGCGCCTTGAAGTGCTTCTCGGTGAGGTAGCGCTCATGCTCGGTCTGCAGGTCCAGGCCCCATTGCGCGGCGAACTCGAACGAACGCTTCGATTTCTGCAAAATGGAAATGGCTTCAGAATAGTCGATAGCGATGAATGGCTGGTCGACCAGATGCTGTAAACGGTTAATTGCCTCGGGTTCTATCTGTCGCGCAAAGAAGGCCATATCCGACTCGCAATGCTCGAGAGTCTCCCTGGCAACATACTTGAGGAAATCTTCCGCGCAAGCGGCCAGGTCTTCCAGGTCCGCAAACGCGATTTCGGGTTCGACCATCCAGAATTCTGCAAGATGCCGCGGCGTGTTCGAATTCTCGGCCCGAAATGTCGGACCAAACGTATAGACCTTGCTGAGTGCCAGGCAATAGCCTTCGACATTCAGTTGGCCTGATACCGTGAGAAAGGTTTCGCGCCCGAAGAAATCCCTGGAAAAGTCTACGCTGCCTTCGGGTGTGGCGGGAAGGTTGGCCAGATCGAGGGTGCTCACCCGGAACATCTCGCCAGCGCCCTCGGCATCCGACGTCGTGATGATCGGCGTCGTGATCCAGTAATAGCCACGTTCCTGGAAGTACCGGTGTATGGCCGACGCCACGGCGTTGCGAACGCGCGTCACGGCCCCAAAAGTGTTGGTGCGTGGCCTTAAGTGCGCGACGTCCCGGAGGAATTCGAAGGAATGCCGCTTCGGCTGAATGGGGTAGGTGTCCGGATCTTGCACCCAGCCTACAACCCGGACCGAATCCGCCTGGATTTCGACCGACTGACCTCGACCGGATGATTCGACCAGAAGGCCATGGCATTCCACGGCGCAGCCGGACGTCAGGTTTTTCACCTCATCCTCGTAGTTTTCAAGCTCGGCCGGGGCCACGATCTGAATCGGGTCGAAACAGGAGCCGTCGTTCAGGTGGAGAAACGACAGGCCCGCTTTGGAATCCCGGCGGGTTCGAATCCAGCCGCGCACGCCAATCCTGGAACCCACGACGGCGCTGTCGGTCAAAGCCGACTTGATGCTGATGAAAGACATGTGATTGAGTTGATCCGGAGCCGCTAAACCCCAAATAATAATGCACGGCGGGTTTGAGCGTACACCCCCGTGAAATTATCAATCGCAATCCCCAGCGGGGTGGGCAAACAGTAATGGCCATACAGCTTACAAAACGGGCGGCGGACCGCGTTCGCGATTTTCTCGATCGCGACGGCGGCATTGGGCTTCGGCTGGGTGTCAAACGCACCGGTTGCTCAGGCTGGGCCTATACGGTGCAGCTTGCCGAGGCGGTATCCGAGCACGACGTGGTCTTCGAGGACCGCGGCGTCAAAATCGTCGTGGCCCACGACAATCTCGACATTCTCGATGGGTCGGAGGTCGACTTCGCGGACGAGGGGTTGGGACGCACGTTTCGGTTCCGAAATCCAAACGTCGCCGAGGAATGCGGCTGCGGTGAGAGTTTTACCGTCAACTGACAGCCGTTATTCTACACTGTACCGTACCCATATCTGCTGATATAATTCGTCGGCTATGCCTCAAGGCATGGAAAATCCTTGCTTCACCCGGTGACCGGAAGTCGGTTTGTGCCGAGGGAAGCTTTTACGGCGTGATTCGCGTCGGAAAATCCACAGGGAGCCACAATGCGACATTATGAGATCTGTTTTCTGGTCCATCCGGACCAGAGTGAACAGGTTCCGGCCATGCTCGAACGCTACCGGAACCTGATAGAAAGCAACAACGGTGCGGTGCACCGTCTGGAAGACTGGGGCAGGCGCCAGTTGGCTTATCCCATCGTCAAGCTGCACAAAGCCCATTACTTGCTGATGAATATTGAGTGCGACAGTGAAACGCTGGCCGAACTCGAAGGCGCTTTTCGCTTCAATGATGCGGTTCTGCGGCACCTGACGATTCGGCGCCAGAACGCCATCGTCGAGCAATCTCTGATCATGCAGGCCAAGGACGACAAGGATCGTCCGGTTCGTGATCGGCCGGCCTCGTCGTCCAACGACGATTCAGACAGTGACTCGAGTGACGAGGCAGGCGGCGATTCCGACACCAAATCGAGCGATTCCGATGAGTCAAAGGCGGATGAAAGCGATGCCGAAACCCAGGTCGAGACGGCCCCGGAGTCGGGTGACGAAGAACGGGCCGAGGCCTGACGGGCGACAGGAGACAAGACATGGCTAGACATTTTCGACGCAGAAAGTATTGCCGGTTTACAGCCGAAGGCGTGACCGAGATCGATTACAAGGACATCAACACCCTCAAACAATACGTGGGTGAGTCCGGCAAGATCGTACCCAGCCGGATTACCGGCACCAAGGCGCGTTATCAACGTCAGTTGGCGACGGCCGTCAAGCAGGCGCGATTCCTGGCATTGCTTCCGTATACGGACAATCACTGATCGCGGGATTCGCGGGAGAATATTCATGGAACTGATATTGTTGGAAAAAGTCCTGAATCTCGGGGACCTGGGCGACAAGGTGAGCGTCAAATCCGGATTCGGACGCAATTTCCTGGTGCCACAGGGCAAGGCGGTGCCCGCCACAGCCGAGAACGTGGCGCGGTTCGAAACCATGCGTGCGGAACTCGAGAAGGCTGCTGCGGACAAGTTGGGTTCCGCCCAATCGCGTTCCGACGCGCTCGCGGAAGTCACAGTCGAGATGGCGGCGAATGCCAGCGAGGAAGGCAAGCTCTACGGTTCGATCGGTCCGCGCGAAATCGCCGATGCCCTGCAGAAAATGGGGCACGATGTGAGCAAGCGCGAGGTCATCATGGGTGAAGGTCCCATCCGGGTGGTGGGTGAGTACGATGTGCAATTGATCCTTCACGCCGATGTCGATACCTCTGTGAAAGTGGTCGTTTCCCCCGAGTAGTTCGCCGGCCGGCGCATTCCTTGCGCCCGACTCGATCAACTTCTATGCTCTGAGCTGCGGTCCGGATTTCCGGGCCGCAGCGATCACGCAGCCAACCGAGTCGCCATGGCCGCCCCCAAACTCGCTTCAATCGATTCGCTCAAGGTACCCCCGCACTCCCTGGAAGCGGAACAGGCGGTGCTGGGCGGTTTGTTGCTTTCGGCCCGCGCCTTCGAGCAGGTTGCGGACTTGCTGGGCGAAGACGATTTCTACCGCGAGGATCACCGGCTGATATTCCGCTCCGTCAGTGAGTTGAATGAACTGGGTAATCCCGTCGACGCGGTCACCGTCACGGAGTGGTTCGAGGCGCACGGAGTGTCGGACCAGGTGGATGGCGGCGCCTACGTGATGCAGCTCGCCAGCACCACACCGAGCGCCGCCAATGTGACGGCTTACGCGCAGATCGTGCGCGAGAAATCGATTCTGCGCCAACTGATTGATGTGGGTACCGAGATCGCCTCGTCCGCTTTTCAGTCGGACGGGCGAACCAGTCAGGAATTGCTCGAGGATGCCGAGCGGGCCGTGTTCGCCATTGCCGATCTCGGAGCCCGTAACCGATCGGGATTCATCGCGGTTCAGGAAACGATCAAGGAAGCCATCGAGCGGATTCAGGAGCTCAACGAATTCGACGGCGAAATTACCGGCGTGGCAACCGGTTTTCGTGATTTCGACCGGATGACCGCGGGTCTTCAGCCCTCCGATTTGATCATCGTCGCCGGCCGCCCTTCGATGGGCAAGACGACACTTGCAATGAATTTCGCGGAACACGCAGCGCTCAAACACGACGTTCCGGTCGCGGTGTTCAGCATGGAAATGTCGGCGTTGCAATTGGTCATGCGTCTGTTTTCATCCCTGGGCCAGATCGAACAGGGACGCTTGCGCACGGGTAATCTCACGGATCTGGACTGGCCGAAACTGACTTCGGCGATGAATTTACTGCACAAGAGCCGGATTTTCGTCGATGAAACGCCAGCGCTTTCGCCTGCTGAATTGCGTGCGCGGGCACGGCGTTTAAAGCGCGAACACGACATTGGTATGATCGTGGTCGACTACCTGCAGCTCATGGCGGTTCCCGGCAGCCGCGATAACCGGGCCACCGAAATCGCCGAAATCTCGCGCTCATTGAAATCCGTGGCCAAGGAACTGAATGTCCCCGTAGTTGCACTCTCGCAGCTCAACCGGTCCCTCGAGCAGCGCCCCAACAAACGGCCGGTCATGGCGGATCTTCGCGAGTCGGGGTCCATTGAGCAGGATGCGGACCTGATCGTCTTCATCTACCGCGATGAAGTCTACAACCCGGAAACCGCTGAAAAGGGCAAGGCCGAGATCATCATCGGCAAGCACCGCAACGGTGAGACGGGTACGGTAAATCTGACCTGGCAGGGTCGCTGGTTACGGTTCGCGAACTTCGCGCCCGAGTATTTTTACGACGAACACGGCGAGTAAAAGGCTGATCCTACGCCGCTTGCGCCGGTCTGCCGTCACTTGCGCGCTGTCGGTAACGATTCCCGAAATTGCCCGAGAATGTGCATGATCTGTGCAGCGAGCCCGCCTAGAATGCACCGATGAGCCGAAACACCGTTGCCCGCATCGACCTCCGGGCTATCCGCCATAATCTTGCCTGCGTGCGCCAATTGGCGCCGGACAGCCGTGTGGCCTGCGTGGTCAAAGCCGACGGCTATGGGCACGGTTTGTCCCGCATCTGTTCCGCGCTGAAGAAGGCCGATCTTCTGGCCGTGGCGACGACCGGGGAAGGTTTCGTTTGCCGTGAACACGGATGGCAGGGCCGCCTCTTGTTGTTGGAAGGCCCCAACAACCGTTCGGAGCTGGAAGACATTATTGAACTGCGAGCGGACATGGTGGTGCATCACCGCACCCAGCTCGACCTGCTCAGGCAGCAGTCCGCCACGCCACCCGGTGCGCTTTGGCTGAAGATCGATACCGGAATGCACCGGCTGGGCTTTCCGGTCGATGATGTTGCCGCCGTCCACGGCGAGCTGGAACAGCTGCGTGGCCCGCAACCCACTGTCCTGATGAGCCACTTTGCCTGCGCCGACAATCGCGAGAATCCCATGACCGCCGGCCAGATCGAACGATTCGACGCGGCGATTCGGGGTCTGGATGGACCCGTTTCCCTCGCCAATTCAGCGGGCATCCTGAATTTTCCGGACAGTCACCGGGACTGGGTGCGTCCCGGGATCATGCTGTATGGCATTTCGCCGTGCGGGCGCGAACGATCAACCGAAATCGGGCTGCGACCGGCCATGAGTCTGCAATGTGACCTGATCGCCATCAATTCCGTCCGCCAGGGCGAAACCGTTGGGTACGGCGCTGAATTCGTTTGTCCGCAGGACATGCGGATCGGTGTGGCTGCAATTGGCTATGGCGACGGCTATCCCCGCGGGGCCCGCAGTGGTACTCCCGTGCTGGTCAATGGTCGGCGCGCGCGGCTGGCCGGTCGGGTTTCCATGGATATGATTACCATTGATCTTTCCGGCCTCGAGGACGCCCGGGTCGGCGACCGGGTCACGCTCTGGGGGGAGGGTCTGCCAATTGAAGAGGTGGCAGTCTGGGCGCAGGCCATTCCGTACGAATTGATCTGCGGGGTCACTGCAAGGGTTCGATCCGTCGCAGACTGATGGTTGGCTGATTTTCGAAGTTGCCGTGCGATGCGAATCAGGCGGAGTCGTCCGTGGTACTGGCCGCTTCGGTCAGGTCGTATTTACGCAGGTATCCGCGCAGCTGATGGTAGGTCAGGCTCAGGTACTCCGCGGTTTTTTTCTGGTTGAACCGGCACTGCTCGAGGGCCTGATTCAGCAGATCGATTTCGACTTGCTGGACGTGTTCCTTGAAATCGTAGGGTCGGTCCGGGGTGGCGACCGCGGGCGGCGGCGTTTCCGGTCGGGATGTTTTTGGCCGCCACGGCGATTCGAAAGGGTCGAAATCAATGGCGTCTATGGGCTCCTGATCGGCTTCCTCCGATGAATAGACCGCCCGTTCCACCACATTTTTCAATTCGCGTACATTGCCCGGCCATGGATGGTCCACGAGGCGGGTAACCGCCTGGTCCGTAAACCCCGCGAAAACCTCCAGGCCCAGTTCCCCGCACATTTTCACGGCGAAGTGCTCCGCCATCGGCAGAATATCGTCCTGTCGCTCCCGCAGTGGGGGCAGGGTGATGACATCGAAAGCGAGACGATCGAGCAGATCAGCGCGGAAGCGGCCCGCTTCGGCCAGAGCCGGCAGATCCTCGTTGGTCGCACCAATGATACGAACGTCGGTTTCGATGGTCTCGGTCCCGCCAACGCGTTCGAGTTCACCATATTCAATAACGCGAAGGATCTTCTCCTGAACGCGACCGGATGTGCTCGCCAGTTCGTCGAGAAAAAGGCTGCCCTGGTGGGCCAGTTCAAAACGGCCCAGGCGGCGACGGTTCGCGCCGGTAAATGAGCCGGCCTCATGACCGAACAACTCGGTTTCCAGCAGGGATTCCGCCAGCGCCGCACAGTTCAGTTTGACGAAGGGACGGTCCCACCGCGGCGACAGGTAATGAATCCGTGCCGCGATCAGTTCCTTGCCGGTTCCGCGCTCACCAATCACCAGCACCGGGCGATTGAGTTGCGCCACGCGGGAAACATGATCGAGAACATCGAGAAATACGCGTGATTCACCGATCAGTTGCTGTTCTCTTGCATTATCCATCGGGTTACCGGGCCGTCGGCAGGGGCATGCCAGTGTGGAGTATTGTAGGAAAATCCAGCGTGGCGTGTATCGGGCTGGAGGTCATGCATCCGATCTGTTACAAGTCGTGCTCCATACTTCGATGCCGGGTGGCGCATGGCCAAATCCAGGACTGCTTATCAGTGCGAAACCTGCGGGGCGATGCAGCCCAAGTGGGCTGGCCAGTGCGCGGAATGTGGCGCGTGGAACACGTTGTCGGAAACCCGAACCCGTCCGGTGGCCGCTGCCCGCGGAGGGTACGCGGGTGCGGATGATCTGGAGCCGAGTCGACTCGCCGATGTCGGGGAAGGCCGGCTTCAGCGCCTGCAAAGCGGCATTGGTGAACTCGACCGGGTTCTCGGCGGAGGCGTGGTCGCCGGTTCGGTGTTGTTGCTCGGGGGGGACCCGGGCATCGGCAAGTCGACCCTGTTGTTGCAGATGCTGTCGGCTGTCGCTCGCCAGGTGCCCAGCCTGTATGTCACCGGAGAGGAATCGCTGCAGCAGGTCGGCATGCGGGCCCGCCGGCTCGGTCTCGGCCTGGAGGAACTCCAGTGCCTGGCGGCCACGGACGTAGACCAGGTGTTGGCCGCCGCTGATCGTATCCGTCCGGGACTCATGATCATCGATTCGATCCAGACCGCTTCGTGCGCAGACCTGGACTCCGCGCCGGGCTCCGTTTCCCAGGTTCGCGAAGCCACGGCGCGCCTGTTGCGCTGGGCCAAGCGTCACGGCTGTTGCGTCATCCTGGTCGGGCACGTGACCAAGGAAGGCTCACTTGCGGGCCCGCGGGTGCTCGAGCACATGGTCGACGCGGTTCTCTACTTCGAAAGCGATGGCAGCAGCCGGTACCGGATCATCCGCGCGATCAAGAACCGGTTTGGAGCGGTCAACGAACTGGGCATGTTCGCCATGACCGGGACGGGATTACGGGAAGTCAGCAATCCATCGGCGATCTTTCTGTCTGGCCATGAAGGGCCGGTTTCAGGCAGCGTCGTCACCGTGGTTCGTGAAGGCACCCGGCCGCTGCTGCTCGAACTTCAGGCACTGGTCGCAACCAGCCATCTCAACAATCCCCGGCGCGTTTCCCTGGGCCTGGACCCGAATCGACTGGCGATGATGCTGGCCGTGATGGACCGGCATGGCGGGATCAACCTGGCGGACCAGGATGTGTTCGTCAACGTGGTCGGTGGCATCCGCATCAATGAAACGAGCGGTGACTTGCCGCTGATCCTGGCGCTGCAGTCGAGTTTCCGTAACCGCCCGTTGCCCTCACGTTGGGCCTGCTTCGGCGAAGTCGGTCTTTCGGGTGAAGTTCGGCCCGTGCCCGATGGTCAGGATCGATTGAAAGCCGCGGTCGGTCACGGATATGAAGCGGTCGTGGTACCGGCATCGAATGCGCCGCGCAAGCCCATCGAAGGCCTGCGGGTCCTGCCTGTGACTTCCGTGGCTCAGGCGCTGGACGTGATTTCAGATGACGCGGCCGGCTGACGCCTGCCCACCCCGAGTACTCGGCGGAACTGCTGGTGGAGCGGCCGTTCGATCCAGCGGTAGTGCACGATGCCGTGCACCAGAATGAAACCGGCATAGAGCAGGAAAATCCATTGCGCGAAGCCGTCATCCTGGCCGCGCAGCCACCGATTGAGACCCAGGTACTGTGTTGCAGCCAGAAACAGCGTGTGACTGAGATAAATGGCATATGACGCACCGCCGGCCTGCAGGCTGAAACGACGCGGAGCCATGAACCCGCGGGCTTCGAGCCCGACCACTCCGGCCACGATCAGCAGCGACGCGGTACCGAATACAGCCACCCGGTAGAACACGTAATAGCCCTGCTCGATATGGCCTTGAAAGCCGGCCAGGTTGATCCAGCCGCCCGCCCCGAAAACAACGATGCCCAGCACCACGGTCTGCCAACCGGCACCGGCCTTGCGGTTGGCGTTATAGCGCGCGAGCAGGGCGCCGCCGAGGAATTCCAGCAGGTAGGGGCTGAGCATGTAGTACTCGGCCAGGCTGATGGTTTCCAGCTGGCCGGGATCATAGGCGTGTCGTACGAACTGGCTGTACAAGGCGAACGCAGCCATGAGCACGGTGAGCGTCGCCAGCAAATGACGCAACCGATGCAGGCCGGTGGTGATCAACACGGTGTATAAGATATAGAAGAACATCTCGAAAATGAGGGTCCAGCTGACGGCGATCAGCAAATGGTTCGCCGGCCAGAGCACGGCCGAACGGACCAGGCTGGATTGGGCGAGATGGTCGGGGTTGATCCACCAGAAAACGACCAATGCCAGCAGAAAAAAGGGCCAGTAGCCGGAATAGATACGCGCGATCCGCCGGCGCAGGAACGCCAGGCCGGGCGTCACGCCGCTGGCACGCGCCGTGGTATGCGCCATGATGTAACCACTGATGACAAAAAAAATGTCCACGCCGGCGAATCCGACGGCTTCGGCGGCCTGAAAGAAGAAGCCGGGTTTGGCCCCGGAATCAGCCAGGTGGGAACTGGCGTGGTACAAAACGACCAGCATGGCGGCCGCGAAGCGCAGGAACTGGATGTTGATGAGCACCGGTGGTGTCAGCCGCTCTGCCGGGTTCGGACCATAACCTTGCCAATCACGTTATCGTTGATTTCCACGATGGTCATTTCATGGCTGCCGATCCGCACGCAGGTCTTTCCATCCGGGATGACTTCGAGCACTTCAAGCAGCAGGCCGTTGATGGTGTTGGCTTCCTCTTCCGGAAGGTCCCAGTTCATGCGCCGATTGAGCATCCGCACGCTGGTCGCGCCTTCCACCAGATGGGTGTCGTCATCCAGATGGCGGATCGCACGGGAGCGTTCCTTGCCCTCGGTGGTGTACTCGCCGACGATTTCTTCGAGGATGTCGTCGAGCGTGACCATGCCCTGGATGTCGCCGTATTCGTCCACCACCAGGCCCATGCGGCGCTCGCGCGACTGGAACTCCAGCAGTTGCTGCATCAGGTTGGTTCCTTCGGGAATGAAGTAGGGCGACCGGATGGAGCGTTTCAGGTCACCGAACGTCAAGCCGCCTTCGGTCAGCTTGGCGATCACCGTGCGTATGTGCAGCAGGCCCTCGACATTGTCGATACTGTCGCGAAACACCGGCATCCGTGTGTACAGCGTCTGGGTCAAGTCATTGAGCACGGTTTCCCAGTCGTCGTCGAGATCGATGCCGACGATGTCGTGGCGCGGAATCATGACATCGTCGACGGTGGCGTGCTCCAGGTCCAGAATGTTCACCAGCATGCGCTGATGTTCGTTGGAAATCTGCCCGCCTTCCTGTAGCAAGGTGCGCAGTTCCTCACGGTTCAACCGCTCGATCACCTCGGCGCGCGTGCGAATGCCAAACGGTCGCAGCAACAGATTGGTTACGCCATTGATCAGCCAGACCAGTGGATAGAACACTTTGAGCAAAACCGCCAATACAAAGGAGGCCGGAAATGCGATCCGTTCCGGATGCAGTGCAGCCATGGTCTTGGGGGCGACTTCGGCGAAAATCAGAATGACTACCGTCAGGGCGAGTGAGGCGATCCAGACCCCCGAGTCACCGAACAGGCGGATGCCGATGACCGTGGCAATGGAAGCCGCGAGGATGTTGACCAGGTTGTTGCCCAGCAGGATCAGGCCGATGAGCCGGTCCGGTTTGCGCAGCAGGCGCTGGGTCATGCGAGCGGCGCGGTGACCGTTGTTGGCGAGGTGCCGCATGCGGTAGCGGTTCACCGCCATCAGTCCCGTTTCCGAACTGGAAAAGAAGCCGGACAGGCAAAGCAGCACGAACAGAATCAGGTAGAGGGTGCTAAGCGGTATCTCGTTCAAGTTCCAAGGACATCCAGGGTGCTCGGCGACAATCGGCTATCTTACCAGCGCGACAGAGCCAGGCGGTTTTGGTGATGGAGGTATCAGACCCACCAATTGCGGTCGAGAATCACTTCGAGCACGAGTTTGCTGCCGAAATAGGCCAGTAGCAGCAGCACGACACCCGCCAGGCTCAACCAGACCGCCCGCCGACCGCGCCACCCGTACCGCCAACGGCCGAGTAGCAGAGTGCCGAAGACGAACCAGGCCAGGAACGACAGCAGGGTTTTGTGGGCCAGGTGCTGGGCGAACAGATCCTGCACATAGGCCAGGCCGGTGGCCAGCGACACGGTGAGTAACACGAATCCGGCCCCCAGCAACCGGAACAGCAGGCGCTCGAGCACATCCAGGGCCGGCAGGGCCTGAACCAGCGGATTGAGGTGATGGCTTCGCAGAAAGTGGTCGATGGCGACGACGAACAGGGCGTATACGCCGGCGATGCTGAACAGCCCGAACGCCAACACGGAACTGACGATATGCGCTGCCGTACCCCACGAGTCGATCTCCACCAGCAGGCGTTCCGATGGCAGGCTCCACTCCAGGATCAGCACCAGGACCGCCAGCGGCAGGGCGACCAGGCTGGCATCGAACAGTGAGTCGCGCGACAACGCCGACAGGCAGAGCATGACGACGATCACGAGCGCGCAGAGCGACAAAAGATTGAGGAAACCGACGTCCGGCATTCCGGAGGTCGACCAATGCTGCCACTGCGCCGCTCCATGCAGGGCGGCTCCCGCCAGGGCAGCTCCCAGCGATACATGACGCCAGCGGCGCGAGCCGGTGATGATGGACCGGTAGAGCAGCGCCGTGGCCGCGGCATAAAGGCCGAGCGCGTACAACAGGGTCGTGTCGTGGTTCATGTTGGGTACGAATCACTCCGGGATTGGTCCGGACCCGCGTCGGGCAGGTCGTCCTGAGGCTATAATACCCGACTCATTTTGTGGTGGAGCGGTTGATGTTCGACACCCTGACAGAAAGACTCGCCGGCACGCTGGATCGGATCCGCGGCAAGGGGCGGCTGACCGAGGAATCCGTGCGCGAAACCCTGCGCGAGGTCCGCGTGGCGCTGCTGGAGGCCGATGTTGCGCTGCCGGTCGTGCGTCAATTCATTCAGGACATCGAGGGCAAGGCCGTCGGCCAGGAGGTACTTGGCAGCCTGACGCCCGGACAGGCTTTGATCAAGCTGGTGCACGATGAACTCGTCGAATTGATGGGCGCGGCCAATGAAGCTCTGGACCTGAAGGCGCAACCGCCGGTCGTTGTGCTGCTGGCGGGACTGCAGGGCGCGGGCAAAACCACGACTACGGCCAAGCTGGGTCGCTACCTGCGGGAACGGGAAGGTAAGCGGGTCATGGTGGTCAGCTGCGATGTCTATCGTCCGGCCGCCATCGACCAGTTGCGTACCGTGGCCGGGCAGGCCGGGGTGGATTTCCATCCTTCCGACGCAACACAACGTCCTGTCGATATCGCCCGGGATGCGCTTGCCGCCGCACGCAAGAACCTGGTTGATGTCCTTCTCGTCGATACCGCTGGCCGCCTCCACATCGATGAGGAAATGATGGAGGAAGTTCGCGCCATTCATGGCCAGGTGCAGCCGCACGAAACGCTGTTCGTCGTTGACAGCATGACCGGCCAGGATGCCGCCAATACCGCACAAGCCTTCGACCAGGCGCTCAGCCTGACCGGCGTCATTCTGACCAAGACGGACGGCGACAGCCGGGGCGGTGCGGCCTTGTCCGTTCGGCAGGTCACCGGCAAGCCCATCAAATTTCTCGGCGCCGGAGAGAAAATCGATGCGTTGCAGCCGTTCCATCCTGAACGGGTCGCGTCGCGAATTCTCGGAATGGGCGACGTACTGTCGCTGGTCGAGGAGGTTCAGCAGAAGGTCGATCGCGGCAAGGCGGAGAAGCTGGCGCGCAAGATGCGCAAGGGCAACCGCTTCGATCTTGAAGACTTCCGCTCGCAGCTGGAACAGATGCAGAACATGGGCGGCCTGGGCAGTCTCGCGGAAAAACTGCCTGGAATGAGTCAGTTGGCTCCGCAGATGAAGGCCCAGATGGACGATCGGAGCACCGCCCACATGATTGCCATCATCAATGCGATGACCCCGCAGGAACGGCGCTTTCCGGACATCATCCGGGGTTCGCGCAAGAAACGCATCGCGCAGGGGTCCGGTTTGCAGATACAGACCGTCAACCGATTACTCAAGCAACATGCGCAGATGCAGAAGATGATGAAGAAACTGGGCGGAGGCGGCGCCAGCAAGATGATGAAGAAACTGAGCAAATTGCAAGGGAATCTGCCGCCCGGGATGTTGCCCGGTGGAGGCAACAAGCCTCCATTCTAGGGCGGATCGGCCCGACCCGACCCTAACCGAGCCGAACCGAACCTAGGAATCACGATGCCTCCCGCTTCACGACGGACTCTGCTTCAGGCCGGGGTTTTCGGTGCCGGCGCTGCCGCGCTTGGCTTGTTGACGTGGTCACGGCGCCAGGCGCGGGATTCGTCCGCATCCAGCCTGCGGGAAATGCCGGAATTGATGGGGCCTCTGGTTGCTGTGCCGGACGAAACCACCGGAATTCCGCTCCTGCGGCTGCCACCCGGGTTTCGCTATCGGACGATTTCCTGGGCGGGCGAGACCCTGCACGACGGGCACGTCGTGCCCGGCAGTGCCGACGGCATGGGCGTGGTGGCCTCGAGGGATGGGCGGGTCACGCTGGTGCGCAATCATGAATTGCGTGGGTCTTCCGGTCCGATCGGAGCCCCGGATCTTGCCTACGATGTCACCGGCGGTGGCACGACAACCCTGGTGTTCGATACGGCCACCGAATCCCTGGCCGATTCATGGGTCAGTCTGTGCGGCACGTTGAATAACTGCGCCGGCGGCGTCACTCCGTGGGGTACCTGGTTGTCGTGTGAGGAGGCGCCCTGGTCGCCGGCTTTGACGCATTTGCCGGTGCCTGCTCGCCAGGCGCTGTGGGATGTGGGCCGCGCAAAGCGGGAACACGGTTTTGTATTCGAGGTTCCCGCGACGGGCACCGCAGTGCCGGAACCCATTCGGGCGATGGGCCAGTTCTACCATGAAGCCGTGGCCATCGATCCGCGCGACGGGGTGGCCTACATGACTGAAGATCTCAGCCCCCGCGCCGGATTTTACCGCTACGTGCCCGATCAGCCCGGTGACCTGGCCGCTGGCGGACGCCTGCAAATGATGCGGGTCGGCGATGGCAGGGACATGCGTGTGGGGCTCGACCTCGGCGCGGCCCTGGCGGTCCAATGGGTGGATATTCCCGACCCCGAGGCGGGGTTTACCGCGCAAAGCAGCGCAGGCGACGGAGTGGTCACCCAGGGGCTCGCGGCTGGAGGATCGGCCTTCATCGCCCTCGAGGGCTGCGTGTATGACCGCGGCGAAGTGTATTTCACGTCCAAGAGCGGCGGGCACGCGGGCGCGGGCAGCGTTTACGTGTATGACCCCGGCCAGCAAACCGTTCGGATGGTATACGAGTCTCCGGGAAGTGCCGTTTTCTCCGGTCCGGACAACATCGTTATGAGCCCTCGGGGCAGCCTGCTGATCTGCGAGGATCGCGTCAGCGGGAATCCGGCGGGCCAGTATCTGGCTGGGTTGCGGCCGGATGGCACACTGTTTCGATTCTGTCAGATCAATCCGGACCTGGATGTCCGGCATGGCGGCCATGATCTGGGGGGAACCGCGCGCAACAGCGAGTGGGCCGGAGCGACGTTTTCACCGGACGGGGAATGGTTGTTCTGCAACGTGTATGCACCGGGATTTACCGTTGCCATAACCGGACCGTGGGAAGACGGTCTGATCTGAGGCTTTGCGCGGCTCGCGGTTGTTTTCTTTTGGCGCTGTTCACGGTACAATACGCGGTTTGCTGAACCCAGAATTCATGCGGGCCGTGACCCTATGGGGCCGGAAACGCAACACGTCCGCGCTGCGGAATTAAACCAGACAGGTTGAGACATGGTAAAAATCAGATTGTCGCGGGGCGGGGCCAAAAAGCAACCGTTCTATCACATCGTGGTGACGGACAGCCGCAAGGCGCGTGACGGCCGCAAGATCGAGCGCGTCGGGTTCTTCAACCCGGTCGCCCGTGGTCAGGAAGAACGCCTGCGACTGGACCTCGACCGCGTGGACTACTGGACCGGCGTTGGCGCGCAGATCAGCGACCGGGTCAAGTCCTTGATTTCGGAGGCACGGACCCAGGCCTCCTGAGCGTGACCTGCGGGTCGCGCTTTCGGCGTCATGGCGGACGATCTGGGCTCGGCGGATAAGCTGGTCCGACTCGGCCGGATTGCCGGTCCGCACGGCGTCCGGGGTTGGATCAAGGTGCGCTCGGACACCGAGCCGCCCGAAGCCATCCTGCAATACCAGCCGTGGCTGGTGGGGCCGGATCGACGGGAAATGCGGGTTGCCGACGTTGCCCCGAAGGGCAGGTCCCTGCGGATAGCACTCGAAGGCATCGACGACCGCAATGCGGCGGAAGCGCTGGTGGGTGCCGATATCGCGGTGCCGCGCGACCGGTTGCCGCCATTGCCACAGGATCGCTACTACTGGGCGGATCTCGTGGGATGCACGGTCGTTACCGCGGATGAACGGGTCCTCGGCGAGGTCGTGGAAATGATTGAAACCGGGGCCAACGACGTCATGCGCGTTCGCGGCGATCGCGAACGACTGGTGCCGTTCGTGCCGGAAATCTATGTTTCATCGGTTGACCTCGAAGCCCGCAGGGTGGAGGTGAACTGGGACCCGGAATTCTAGGGGTGAGGATTCAGGTCATCACCCTGTTTCCGGAGGAATTTCGCCGGATGGTGGATTTCGGGGTGATCGGCCGCGCTCTGCGTGATGGGCGAGTCCGGCTGGAGACGCTGAATCCACGCGATTTTGCGACGGATCGGCATCGCACGGTCGATGATCGGCCGTACGGCGGTGGTCCGGGAATGGTGATGGCGGTCGAGCCGTTACGCTCGGCAATTCGGGCGGCGCGTGATTCGTCCGTCGTTCGTCAGCCGCGAGTCGGTCTGCTGACACCGCAGGGTCGACGATTCGACCAGGCGAATGCGCGAGACTGTGCGAAACGCGGGGAATTGATCCTCGTGTGCGGCCGGTACGAGGGCGTCGATGAACGTTTGATCGCGCGCGAGATCGACGAAGAATGGTCGATTGGCGATTACGTCCTCAGCGGTGGCGAACTGGCCGCCGCGGTGGTGGTCGATTCCGTTGCACGGCTGGTACCCGGAGTACTGGGTGACGCGGATTCGGCAGCACAGGATTCGTTCAGTGAGGGTTTGCTTGATTGTCCTCACTACACGCGTCCCGAGAACGTGGAAGGTGATGGGGTCCCGGGCGTCCTGCTGTCCGGCGACCACGAAGCCATCCGGCTTTGGCGGCGCAAGCAGGCCCTGGGCCGGACATGGCAGCGTCGTCCGGACCTGTTGCAAGGTCGCGAACTGAACGAGCAGGATCGGCGATTGTTAGAGGAATTCAAATCGGACATCGGTGACTGACCGCAGCCCGAATCGGCATTTAAGGAAAACGAACATGAGCAACATCATCGACGAGATCAATGCGGAGCAGATGGCCCGCGACATTCCGGAATTCGCACCGGGTGATACCGTGACGGTCAACGTCAAGGTCAAGGAAGGAAACCGCGAGCGTCTGCAGGCTTTCGAGGGCGTCGTCATCGCCAAGACCAATCGGGGACTGAATTCGGCATTTACCGTGCGCAAGATTTCCCACGGTACCGGTGTTGAACGCGTCTTTCAGACCTACAGTCCGTTGATCGATTCCGTCAAGGTCAAGCGGCGGGGCGACGTGCGGCGCGCCAAGCTGTATTACCTGCGCGGGCGCGAAGGCAAGTCGGCCCGGATCCGCGAAAAGCTCAACTGAGCGCAGCCCCGGCCCAACGCGGCCGGAGACTTCGCTACCGAAAAGCCCGCCTTGTGCGGGCTTTTTTGCCGGCGTATTCCGGGCCGGACGACTTGAACTCTGCGTGAAAACCCATATCTCGGCAGGCATCCCTGGCCACAGCCGAAATGATCATGAGTTCAAGCAACGCTTCAGCAGACAAGACCTCTTCGCCGGACGCGACCGGATCCGCTCCGGAAGTCCACGCCTTTCAGGCCGAAACCCGTCAGGTCATGCGCCTGATGGTTCACTCCCTGTACTCGAACAAGGAAATCTTCCTTCGCGAGCTGATTTCCAATGCCTCCGACGCACTCGATCGCCTGCGGTTTGCCGGTCTGCAGAACCCGGAATGGCTGCAGGGCGATTCGGACCTTCGAATCGAGATCGAGGCCGATACAGAATCCGGCACCCTGACCGTGCGCGATAACGGCATCGGCATGACCCGCGAAGAGGTGTTGGAGAACATCGGCACCATCGCGCACTCGGGCACGCGCCGTTTTCTCGAGCAACTGGAAGCGGGGCAGAAAGCCGACCGTCAACAGATCGGGCAGTTCGGTGTCGGATTCTATTCCGCGTTCATCGTGGCCGACTCCGTGACGCTGCTCACGCGCAAGGCCGGCACGGCGCCGGAGCAGGGAGTCCGCTGGGTCTCCGATGGCGAGGGCGAGTTTTCGATCGAGACCGCCGACGTGCCGGGCCGCGGAACCTCGGTCGTGCTCCAACTCAAGGAGGACGAAAAGGAGTTTCTGCAGCACTGGAACCTCAAGCAACTGGTTCAGCGCTATTCCGACCACGTCGGCTTTCCCATCCACCTGCGCCGTGACCCGCAGCCCGACGGCGACAAGGCTGGAGAGGACGGCGAATGGGAACAGGTCAATACCGCCACCGCGCTGTGGGCGTTGCCCCGCAACGAGCTGTCGGATTCCGACTACCAGGGTTTCTACAAGCATTTGACCCACGATGTCGACGATCCACTGTGCTGGGCTCACAACACCGTTGAAGGCGCGCAGAGCTACACAACCCTGCTTTATGTTCCGCGCAAGGCGCCGTTCGACCTCGCGCTGCAGCGTGACGAACGCCACGGCCTGCGGCTTTACGTCAACCGTGTGTTCATCATGGATGCCGCGCAACACCTGCTGCCGCACTACCTCCGGTTCGTTCGCGGGGTCGTCGATTCGCAGGACCTGCCGCTCAATGTATCGCGTGAACTTCTGCAGGAAAATGTGCTGGTCGACCGCATCCGGGCGGCCGTGGTGCGGCGCAGCCTGGACATGATTGGCAAACTCAATGAGGCGGGTGGTGACGAGTATGCGGCGTTCTGGAAAGAGTTCGGCACCGTGCTCAAGGAGGGTGTTGTCGAGGATCCGGACAATCGCGAACGCATTCTGCCCTTGCTGCGTTTCGAGTCGACCCGGGATGCGGATCCGGCGGATATGACCGATCTCCCCGCTTACGTGGAGCGCATGACCGAGGGTCAGGACGCCATCTATTTCATCACCGCGGAGCACGCTCAGGCGGCGGCCAACAGTCCGCACCTGGAGGTGTTCCGCAAGAACGGCATCGAGGTTCTGTTGATGTCCGACCGCGTCGATGAGTGGATGATGTCCTATCTGCATGAATTCGATGGCAAGCCGTTCAAGTCCGTCGCCAAAGGGGATATCGACCTCGGCAAGCTGTCCCAGTCGAGTCCCGATGCCGATGAGGGAGAGCCGGAATCCGGCCAGCTCGACGAGGACCTGATCCAGCGTATCGATGCCTGCCTCGGAGACCGGGTCAGCGCGGTCCGCGCCAGCCAGCGATTGACCGACTCGGCCTCCTGCCTGGTGCTCGGAGAAGGCGAGATGGCCCTGCACCTGCAGAAAATGCTGCAGCAGGCGGGGCAGCCGGTTCCCGGCACCGAGCCGATCCTGGAACTCAACGCGTCCCACCCGCTGGTCGAACGGCTGGCGGTCGAGAGTGACGAGGAACGCTTCGAGATGCTGAGCGTGCTTCTGTACGAACAGGCGTTGCTGGCCGAAGGTGGTTCGCTGGAAGATCCGGCAGGGTTCGTGCGCCGCATGAACCGGCTGATGACCGTCGGTCCCGCAACGGACTGAACGCCACGTGACAGACTCCGTCCGCCTCGACAAGTGGCTTTGGGCCGCGCGTTTCTTTCGGACGCGCGGGCTGGCCCGGGAGGCGGTTCTGGGGGGCAGGGTGAGAGTGGACGGCCATCGGGTGAAACCGGGCCGGGCGATTCGCAGCGGTGATGGGTTGACCGTCCAGCGCGGCGAAACCCTGTTTGAAGTCACGGTGCGGGATATCGGCGGTCGGCGCGTTTCCGCCGATCGGGTGAGTGAGAAGTACGAAGAAGATCCTGCGAGCATCGAGCGCCGGGAACGGCAGGCCCAGGAGCGCAGGGATGCGCGCGCCGAGCGCGGGGAGCGACCGCGGCGCCCGGACAAGAGGCAGCGGCGCCAGATCGTCAGTTTTACCCGGCGGCAGAAGTAGGATATCAGTCGGAGCCGGCGTCGAGCTCCCGCTTGAGTTCGTAAACCAGGTCCAACGCTTCCCGGGGGGTGAGCGAATCCGGGTCTACCGCTTCCAGGCGCCGGTTGATTCGATCGGCCGGGATGTCATCCAGCTCCGTATCCGGCACTTCGTGAATCCGCGGTTCGGATTGCGCCGGATCGAACAAGCCGAGTTGCGGTGAATCCGGACGTTGTTGCCGCTCCAGCCGGTCCAGGTGTTTGCGGGCCTGTTCGATGACGCGGCGAGGAATCCCGGCCAGCGCGGCCACCTGCAATCCATAGCTCTGGCTGGCTGGTCCGTCCTGCACCGCGTGCATGAACACAATCCGGTCGCGGTGCTCCACGGCGTCGAGATGCACGTTGGCCACACCCGGCTCGTCATCGGCCATTCGGGTCAATTCGAAGTAATGCGTGGCGAACAGGGTGTAGGACTGGACCGAACGCGCCAGATAGGCCGCGCAGGCCCAGGCGAGCGCCAGACCGTCGTAGGTGCTGGTGCCGCGGCCGATTTCGTCCATCAACACCAGGCTGTCCCGGGTGGCGTTGTGCAGGATGTTGGCTGTTTCCGACATTTCGACCATGAAGGTCGAGCGGCCGCGCGCCAGTTCGTCGCCGGCGCCGATGCGGGTGAATATCCGGTCGATCGGTCCGATGCGGGCCGCGTCCGCGGGCACCCAGCTACCGGCGTGCGCCAGCAGAACGATGAGCGCGGTCTGCCGCATGTAAGTGGATTTGCCACCCATATTGGGGCCGGTGACGATCAGCATCCGCCGGTCGGGCCCCAGTTGCAGATCGTTCGGGGTGAAGGGATCCGATTGCAGTTGCTCCACCACCGGGTGCCGTCCGGCGGTAATGGTGAGGCCGGACTCGGAACTCATTTCCGGGCGGCACAGATTCAGTGCCGCCGCACGTTCCGCGAATGCCGCCAGCACGTCGAGACGGGCCAGGCTGGCTGCCAGTTTCTGCAGTCCGTCCAGATTGGACTGCAGGCGGTCGAGCAGGCCTTCGTAGCAATGCTTCTCGCGCGTCAGCGCCCGTTCCCGGCTGGACAGCACCTGGTCTTCGAATTGCTTGAGTTCTTCGGTGATGTAGCGCTCCGCGGCTTTGAGCGTCTGCTTGCGTGTGTAGTCGTTCGGTACGTGCTGTTGCTGGGTTTT
The DNA here is from genome assembly GCF_037892215.1 of Elongatibacter sediminis. NCBI lineage: Bacteria > Pseudomonadati > Pseudomonadota > Gammaproteobacteria > Chromatiales > Wenzhouxiangellaceae > Elongatibacter > Elongatibacter sediminis. The sequence continues at coordinate 273,117 of NZ_JAZHOG010000004.1, forward strand.
GCTGACTTCGATGTAGTAGCCGTGAACCCGGTTGTAGCCGACTTTCAGATTGGCGATACCGGTTTCCTCGCGCTGGCGTTGCTCGTACTCGGTGAGAAACGCGGCGGCGTTGTCCGACAGGTCGCGCAGGCGGTCCAGTTCTTCATCGTAGCCCCGGGCGATCACGCCACCGTCGCGCACCAGGGCCGGTGGTTCCTGGACCAAGGCTTCCTGCAAAAGGGCCAGTAAATCCGGGAACCCGGACAGGCTGCCAACGGCGCTTCGCAGGGCTGCATGGCCGCTGTCGTCGATGAGGCGTTGCAGCCGGGGGGACGCCTCCAGCGCCTGCCGCAGGGCGGCCAGATCCCGCGGCCGCGCCGAGCGAAGCGCGACCCGGGAAAGGATGCGCTCGATATCGGCAATGCCAGCCAGCACCTGGCGTAACGGGGCGCATCCGTCTGCGGCGTGCAGTTCCCCGACGGCGTCATGGCGCTGTTCGATGGTGGTCCGGTCGCGCAGGGGATCTCCCAGCCACCGCCGTAGCAGACGGCCGCCCATGGCGGTCACCGAGGAGTCGAGGATGCCCACCAGCGAAGCGTCGTCGCTGCCGTCCAGGCTGCGGTCGATTTCAAGATTTCGACGCGTATTGGCATCGATGTGGACGAAGGTGTTGGCGAGTTCCAGGTGCAGTCCCCGCAAGTGTGGCAATGCGGTGCGTTGCGTTTCCTGAACGTAATCGACCAGCACTCCGGCAGCCGTTATCGCGGCCGGAAGGTCCTCGATACCGAATCCGCCCAGGTCGGCGGTGCCGAACTGTTCGCAGAGCAGTTTGGCGGCCGAGCGGGGGTTGAACTTCCAGGCCGCGCGGCTACGCTGCCGGCTGGTGGGCAGACCCGGGAGTTCGAGACCATCGACGACCAGCAACTCGGCCGGCTGCAGGCGTCCCAGCTGGGCCTCGAGGTCGGCCTCATCCGGGATGCCCCTCACGCGAAAACGTCCGGATGCCAGATCCAGCCAGGCCAGTGCTGCCTGGCCGCCAACGCTGGCATGGGCGGCGAGCAAGGCTTCCCGCCGCGATTCCAGCAGGGCATCCTCGGTCAGGGTTCCGGGTGTGACGATGCGTACGACGCGGCGTTCGACCAGGCCCTTGCCCGGTGTGGGTTCACCGATCTGCTCGCAGATCGCCGCCGATTCCCCTTGGCGCACCAGGCGGGCGAGGTAACCATCCAGCGCGTGGTGTGGCACGCCGGCCATGGGAATGGGTTGGCCGGCGGACTCTCCCCGGGTGGTGAGCGTGATGTCCAGCAGCCGCGCGGCGCGCTCGGCATCGTCGTAGAATAATTCGTAGAAGTCCCCCATTCGGAACAGCACGAGCGTGTCCGGGAACTCCGCCTTGATGCCCAGGTATTGCTGCATCAGGGGAGTATGGCCGGCGAGTTCCAGGGGGGCGGCGGATGACATCGCACGAAGTTTAGCGTAACGGGAGCGAGGCATGAAGGTGCATGATGGCCGGCTTTCCAGGGGAGCCGAATGATGGCAAACGAGGACCTGTCTGCGCTGCTCGAAGCGCTGTCCGCAGCGTTGTGTGAGCGCGGCTGGACCGTGACGACGGCCGAATCCTGTACCGGCGGCTGGGTGGCCAAGCTGTGTACCGACCGGGCTGGCAGTTCGAACTGGTTCGAGCGGGGCTACGTCACCTACAGCAACGCCGCCAAGATGGAAATGCTGGCGGTCGATCCGGGAACACTGCAACGTTGGGGGGCGGTCAGTGAGGCGGTGGCCCGGGAAATGGCCGAGGGTGCCATGCGGTCGTCCGGCGCGAGTCTCGCGGTCGCCGTGACCGGGATCGCCGGACCCGAGGGTGGCACCCCGGATAAACCGGTGGGGACGGTCTGGTTCGCCTGGGCTTGCGACGATCGGCCAACCATCAGTGTCTCGAAGTGTTTTTCCGGAGACCGCGAAGCGGTTCGATGGCAGTCCGCGGTGACCGCGCTCGAGGGTTTGCTGCAGGCCACCACCGCCTGATGCCGGGTGCACGTGCCGGTTCCTTGCGGCTGTTCTTCGGGCTGCTTCCGGATGCCCGGGTCCGGCGCCGCATCGTCAGTTTGCGGAACCGGCTGAATGTGTCCGGGCGAGAGGTGCCGGCGGCAAATTTTCACGTCACGCTGGCTTTCCTCGGTTCCGTTCCTTCGTCGCGCCAGGGCACGCTCGGGAGCCTTGCGTCGACACTCAGGTGTTCAGCAGGGCAGGTCCGGCTGGATCGCATCGGGTCATTTCCGCGCGCCCGGGTCGCCTGGCTGGGAATCGATCGTCCCCCGGCATTCCTGGCGGACTTTCGTGCGCGCCTGGTCGGCGGGCTCCGGGACGAGGGATTTTCGGTGGATCTCCGCCGCTGGACTCCGCACGTCACGCTTTATCGCAAATTGAGAACGCCGTGTGAGAATCTCCTGATCGATCCGGTGATCTGGCCCGTTCGCGAGTTCGCCTTGCTGGCATCCGAAACCGGGCCGGGCGGAGTGTGTTACCGGGTTAAGGATCGCTGGTCGTGTGGACCGACCGGGCAGAGTCCGGGAGCAGCGTAGGAAATCGGCTCGCATTGACCCGGTTCGGGTGAAGGCTCAAACGGGCCTGTGTCATAATGCGTGCCAAACCGGCACGACCCAAAAGCAGACAGGAGAGGAAGCGTGGACGACAACAGAAAACAGGCCCTGGCGGCCGCTCTGACCCAGATCGAGAAGCAGTTTGGAAAGGGTGCCATCATGCGGCTCGGCGATGGGTCTGCCGCGCATGACGTACGGGCCATTTCGACCGGCTCTCTGGCGTTGGATCTCGCTCTGGGTATTGGTGGCCTGCCACGCGGACGAGTCGTGGAAGTCTATGGCCCGGAGTCCAGCGGCAAGACCACCCTGACCCTGCAGGTCATCGCCGAATGTCAGAAGGTGGGAGGCACGGCCGCGTTCGTGGACGCCGAACACGCGCTGGACCCGCAATATGCCGAGAAACTGGGCGTGAACGTGGAAGATCTTCTGGTCTCCCAGCCCGATACCGGCGAGCAGGCGCTGGAGATCACCGACATGCTGGTTCGCTCCGGCGCAGTCGATGTGGTGGTAGTTGACTCGGTCGCGGCGCTGACACCCAAGGCCGAAATCGAGGGTGACATGGGCGACTCCCACGTCGGCCTGCATGCCCGCCTGATGTCTCAGGCCCTGCGCAAACTCACCGGTAACATCAAGCGCTCCAACTGCATGGTCATTTTCATCAACCAGATCCGCATGAAGATCGGGGTGATGTTTGGCAGTCCGGAAACCACCACCGGCGGTAATGCTTTGAAATTCTACTCCTCGGTCCGCCTGGACATCCGCCGCATCGGTGCGTTGAAGAAAGGTGACGAGGTCGTCGGCAACCAGACCCGCGTCAAGGTGGTGAAGAACAAGATGGCCCCGCCGTTCAAACAGGCGGAGTTCGAAATTCTCTACGGCGAGGGTATTTCGCGAGAGGGTGAACTGATCGAGCTCGGCGTAAAACACAACATCGTCGACAAGTCCGGCGCCTGGTACAGCTACGGCAGCGACCGCATTGGTCAGGGCAAGGAGAACGTCCGGCAGTTCCTGAAGGAACATACGGACATGGCGGCCGAAATCGAACAACGGCTGCGCAAGGAATTGCTCCCCGAAGAAACCCCGGTGGCGGAAGAGGGCGAAGGCGCGGGTGCCGAGAACGTCGAATCCTGAATCGCGCGCGAACGGGAATGCGGGCGTGCCCGCGGACGATCCTTCGCCAACGGAAATTTCGGCATTCGCGATGCAACTCCTGTCGCGGCGGGAGTACGGTGCGCATGAGCTGGTGCAGCGGCTGGTGCGCAAATGGCCGGCCGGTGAGGGCCTGGCTGGTGTGATTGAAGAGTGCGTCCGGGATCTGGCCGAGCAAGGTCTTCAGTCCGACCAGCGATTCGCTGAATCGTTTGTCAGGTCCCGCATGGCCCGCAGTCAGGGGCCATTGAAAATCAAGGCGGAACTCCAGCGCAGGCGGGTGGACGAGGCGGCCGTTCGCGGGGTCCTGGAAGAGGATGAATCGTTTTGGGCCCGGCTCGCAGCCGAATGGCTGGAGCGTCAGAACCCGGGAACTTTCGATCGAGCCGAGCGTGCACGTTTTTACCGACGCCTTCGAAACCGCGGTTTCAGCCACGGACAGGCCATGTCGGCGCTCGACCTGCAGTCGCGGTCCGGCTCGGAACCGGATGGCTGCGACTGAGTCGTGCGACTCGAAGTGTACGGACTCTTGTGTTTTCGACCGTCCGTGACCATCTCCTCAGGAACACTCCAGGGCGCAGTCACACGCCGCGTGATTGGGTAAACTGCCGGTCCGTCGTGAGCGCACCCAACAGGCACTGAAGCAATGAACGCATCGAACTGGACAACCGCCGGAATCCGCCAGCAGTTCCTCGACTATTTTCGTGACCGGGGACATGCTGTCGTGCCTTCGAGTTCGCTGGTTCCGGCGAATGATCCCACCTTGCTGTTCACCAATGCGGGCATGGTCCAGTTCAAGGACGTTTTCCTGGGGGCCGAGAAACGCAGGTATTCGACCGCCGCAACTTCGCAAAAATGTGTTCGGGCCGGTGGCAAACATAATGACCTGGACCAGGTCGGGTACACGGCGCGGCACCACACGTTTTTCGAAATGCTGGGGAATTTCAGTTTCGGCGATTACTTCAAGACCGAGGCGATTTCGTATTCGTGGTCGTTGCTGACGGACGTTTTCGGCCTCGAAGCCGACCGGCTCTGGGTCACTGTCTACGACAGCGACGATGAGGCCTATGCCATCTGGAGGGACCAGATCGGCGTGCCCGAAGCCCGTATCGTGCGCATTGGTGACAAACCCGGCGGGCAAACCCACGAGAGCGATAATTTCTGGGCGATGGGCGATACCGGACCCTGTGGGCCCTGTACCGAAATTTTCTACGATCACGGTCCCGGTGTCGATGGCGGACCTCCCGGAAGTGCCGATGAAGACGGGGATCGCTACATCGAGATCTGGAACCTCGTTTTCATGCAATACGACCGCGCCGCGGACGGCACGCTCGCTCCGCTCCCGCATCCGTGCGTCGATACCGGCATGGGTCTGGAACGCATTGCTGCGGTGTTGCAGGGCGTGCACAGCAATTACGCCATCGATCTGTTCCAAACGCTCATCCGCGCAGCCGCTGAAGTGAGCGGCTGTGACGAGCCGCAAAATACCTCCCTGAATGTCATAGCGGACCACATCCGGGCCTGCGCGTTTCTGATCACGGACGGTGTGTTGCCATCACGCGACGGCCGGGGGTACGTGCTGCGGCGCATCATCCGGCGTGCCGTGCGCCATGGATACATGCTCGGTCGGCGCGAGCCGTTCTTTCATCGTATGGTGAAGCCTTTGGCGGAGGTCATGGGTGAGGCTTATCCCGATCTCCGGAACAAGCAGTCTTCCATCGAGGAAGTTCTGCGGGACGAAGAGCAGCGGTTTTTTCGCACCCTCGGCACGGGCATGGGCATTCTCGCCGACGTCATGGCCAACAGCGGCGAGACCATCGATGGTCAAACCGCTTTCCTGCTGTATGACACCTATGGTTTTCCGCTCGACCTGACTCAGGACATTGCGCGCGAAAAGGGGTTTGCCGTCGACATCGAGGGCTTCGACGCGGAAATGCGCAAGCAGCAGGAGCGGGGGCGTTCGGCCAGCCAGTTCGGCGCCCAGGCCAGGATATCGGCGGATGCCATCGGCGCGCTGCCTCAAACGGAGTTTCTGGGTTACGAACATCTGACGTGCGATGACGCCCGGGTCGTCGGCATTGTGCGCGAAGGTGACGGGGTGGCGTCCATCGTGGCCGGTCAGCAGGCCATGGTGTTCCTGGATCGTACGCCGTTTTACGCCGAATCCGGGGGACAGGTGGGAGACACTGGCACGATCCGGGGCGAGGGATTCGAATTCCGGGTTGAAGACACCCAAAAAGTTGGAGGGACTCTTTACGCCCACCAGGGGACCCTGACCGAAGGTGTTCTGAACGTGGGTGAAACGGCCCGGGCCCGGGTGGAAGCCGATCGGCGGCAAGCCATCGTGCGGCATCATTCGGCGACCCATCTTCTGCACGCCGCCCTGAAGCAGGTGCTGGGCGAGCACGTCGAGCAGCGTGGGTCACTGGTCGCCCCGGATCATCTGCGATTCGATTTTACCCACCCCAATGCGGTCACCGCCGGGGAATTGCGCGAAATCGAGTCTCTGGTCAATCGCGAGGTTTGTCGCAATGTGGCGGCGCAGAGCGACATCCTGCCGTTTGACGATGCGCTTCAGACCGGAGCCGTCGCCCTGTTTGGCGAGAAATACGGGGATGAGGTTCGCGTGCTCCGCTTCGGGGAATTTTCCGTTGAGTTGTGTGGCGGCACCCACGTGGCGCGAGTAGGAGACATCGGTTCGTTCAAGATCGTCGAGGAGTCATCGATTGCATCGGGAATACGCCGCATCGTGGCGGTGGCCGGAGACGCGGCACTGGAGTATGTCCAGACCCTGGAGGATCGCCTGGGTGAAGCGGCATCCCGGCTCAAGGTGGCACCAGACGCGGTCGGTGAGCGGATTGAGCAGATTCTCGAACGTACCCGGGTGCTCGAGCGCGAACTTGAGGAGCTCAAGACGAAGGCGGCCAGCGCGAGTGGCGACGAGTTGGCGGAAAATGCGAGTGAGGTCAATGGAATCAAGGTGCTGGCCGAGCGTCTCGATGGGGCTGATCCGAAAGTTCTGCGCAGTACCGTGGATCGTCTCAAGGAGCGTTTGGGAACGGCGGTCGTGGTCCTTGGCAGTGTGGAAGCGGGCAAGGTTCGGCTCGCGGCCGGAGTCAGCCCCGATCTGACGGCTCGGATTCAGGCGGGTAATCTGGTAAACTTCGTCGCGCAGCAGGTTGGCGGCAAAGGGGGCGGGCGTCCGGACTTCGCCCAGGCGGGTGGATCCAAGCCAGAAGAGTTGGCGCGCGCCCTTTTATCGGTCCCGGCCTGGGTCAGTGAAAATAGCTGATCCGTATTGCATAAGAATGAAGGGAAAAGCGTGACGCCGTAACGCGATTATGGCCGTCACTCCACTAACGTCTCGCTATGGTTCTGGCATAAAGCGAACAATAAACAAGGACGCATCAGGTGCCTGAAGCCAAAGGAAGGTTCACATGCTGATCTTGACAAGGAGGATTGGGGAGAAGCTTGTCATTGGTGACAATATCACCGTCACCGTACTGGGTGTAAAGGGTAACCAGATACGCATCGGGATCGAGGCTCCGCCCGAGGTCCAGGTCCACCGGGAAGAAATTTACCAGCGAATTCTCAAGGAACGCTCGGACAAGGCACAAAACATGTAAAAGGCCTTTTCACGTCCCTTTTTCGTGATCGTTCGTCTTTACCCGGGATGTTGAAATCAGTAAGCTTTGGCGCCGCACGGTCTCAGGGCGGCGACCGTCTTTCCACGACATCGTCGTCATGAAATAATGCAGCCCGGAAACCGGCTTCGGGCCTGTCCCGTTTCAACGGGATACCCGTCCGCCAGAAACCCGTTTTAGGAGAGATGGCCGAGTGGCTGAAGGCGCTCCCCTGCTAAGGGAGTATGGGTTTAAAAGGCCCATCGAGGGTTCGAATCCCTCTCTCTCCGCCAGATACAGAAAACCCCGCCCCCGGCGGGGTTTTCTGTATCTGATGGGGAAAGAGGGCCGAGGACCCTGGCGGCCGCAGGCCGCGGGGTTCGCCGATCGGCAGGATAGCCGATCGGGACGCTGCCGCAACGCGGCGGCGCCCGCAGGGCGAGCGCCAGGGATGGCGCGAGTCAATCCCTCTCCCCAGCTGTGGCACGTTAACCCCGCCCCCGGAAGGAACGAGCAGCGGGAGTGTTGCGACCACACCGGGCTTGCGGCACAATGCCGGTCCCCGTTCGGCCGCCGCGTGCGCGGTTGATCGTAAGCGTTTCCATGGTGGCCCTTGTCGGCCCCCCCGCGACGATACGTTGTGAACCCCGTCAGGCCCGGAAGGGAGCAGCGGCAGCAGCGGATTCGGGCGCCGGGGTGTGGCTGGCAGGGGTCGCCTCCATTCACGATGGTAGTGGCGGTCGGGCTTGGGCAAAGGACCGGGCGCGGGCCGCCGGCGGTCGCTTGCTGTCTGTTATAGTGATGCGTCGTTTATGATTCTCTTCCCCTGAACCCACCCAAGCCACGATGAGCTATCAGGTACTTGCTAGAAAATGGCGTCCACACCGGTTTGACGAACTCGTCGGTCAGGAGCATGTCGTCCAGGCGCTGACCAACGGACTGGACCAGGATCGACTCCACCATGCGTTTTTGTTCACCGGGACTCGTGGCGTCGGAAAAACCACATTGGCGCGTATTCTGGCCAAATGCCTGAATTGTGAGTCGGGTATGGGATCGCAACCCTGCGGTGAATGTGCGGCCTGTACCGATATCGATGCAGGTCGTTTTGTCGACATGCTGGAAATCGACGCGGCGTCACGGACCAAGGTGGATGACACCCGCGAGCTACTGGATTCGGTTCAGTACACACCGACCCGCGGCCGCTACAAGGTGTACATCATCGATGAAGTGCACATGTTGTCGGCCAGCAGTTTCAACGCCCTGCTCAAGACCCTGGAAGAGCCGCCACCGCACGTGAAATTCGTGCTGGCCACGACCGACCCGGACAAGATTCCGGTGACGATCCTGTCGCGTTGTCTGCAGTTCAACCTGCGCCGGCTGCTGCCTGCCCAGATTCAGCAACAACTCGATCGCATCGTCGAGGATGAAGGCATCGAATCCGATGGCGCGGCGCTGAGCCGGCTGGCCCGGTGCGCCGATGGCAGCATGCGTGATGGTCTGAGTCTGTTGGACCAGGCCATTGCCTTCGGCGGGGGCAAGGTCAGCTCCGCGGACGTCGAGCGTATGCTGGGTCTGGTCGACCACGGAATCATCGCTGCCCTGATTTCCGCCGTGGCGGAAGGGCGCAGCAATGATCTGCTCGAGATCACCGGTGACCTCGTCGCGCGTTCGCGCGATCTCGATACGGTACTGGTCGATCTGGCCGAAACCCTGCACCGGATCTGCCTGGTCCAGACCGTGCCGGGATTCCGTGACGAAGAGCGCAGCGACTGGGACTCGATTCAGGATCTCGCCGAGCGAATTTCGGTCGAGGACGCCCAGTTGTTTTACCAGATCGCGATCAAGGGCCGGCAGGAACTGGGAATTGCCCCGGACCCCCGTACCGGGCTGGAAATGACTTTGCTCAGGATGCTGGCGTTTCGCCCCGCCGGGGCGGGTGCCGGGACGCCGCGTGACCGGTCCTCCGAATCGGAAGGCGGAGGCCGGCAGGCTGCAAGCGGCGCCGCTGGCGAATCACGCCAGCCGTCGGTGGGTTCGTCCGCCGCCGCCGCTGCAGGCCAGGGTCCGCAGATGCAGGCCGGGACTGAATCCGAACCCGGCCGTGGCAACGTCGTCCCGCCGCAGGCCATCGAGGCCGGTGGAGAAGTCGACGAGGAGTGGATTGCCCTGTCGCAGAGACTGGAATTGGCGGGCCCCGTCCGCGAACTCGCGAGAAATCTGCACCTGCGGCGCCGCTCCGGGGGGAATTGGGAATTCGTCATTGCGCATTCCCTGCGGCACCTGGGGTCGCCCGGTTGCATCGAGCGCCTCGGTCGCGCGATCAGCGAACAGGTCGGACATGCCGTGCAGATACGGCTGATCGACCGCGAAGACGATGATCTCAAAACCGCCGCCAGCCTTGAAGAACAGCAACTTCGAACCAAGATGACCGATGCGGAACTCGCAATTGAGCAGGATCCCACCATTCGTTCCCTGAAGCAGGACATGGGCGCAACGGTGATCACCGACAGCATTCAACCCTTGCAGTAGCGACACCCAACGGAACCCAGAGACATGAAAGGAAACCTTGCGGGCCTGATGCAACAGGCACAGAAAATGCAGGAGCAGATGGCCAAGGCGCAGCAAGAGCTGGAACAGCTCGAAGTGACCGGTGAGGCGGCCGCGGGCATGGTCAAGGTCGTCATGACCGGAGCCCATGCGGTGCGCCGGGTACAGATCGATCCATCCATGCTCGACGATGCGGAACTGCTGGAAGATGTGGTGGCCGCCGCGGTCAACGATGCAGTCAACCGGATCAACGATACCAAACAGGAGAAAATGAGCGGCCTGACCTCCGGTTTGCCATTGCCTCCCGGGTTCAAACTGCCGTTCTAGAACACCCATGACCGCTTCGCCCCTGCTCGGCCAACTGATGGAAGCTTTGCGCTGCCTGCCCGGGGTGGGCCCGAAGTCCGCCCAGCGAATGGCGCTGCACCTGCTCGAACGCGACCGGCCCGGTGGAACGCGTCTCGCGCAGGCGCTGGAGTCGGCTATCGAGCGCATCGGGCGGTGTGAGCAATGCCGCGATCTGACTGAAGATCCGGTCTGTCGGATCTGTTCGGATTCGCGCCGCGACACCTCCCTGCTATGCGTGGTCGAATCGCCCAGCGACGTGCTGGCGATAGAGCAGGCCACCGGCTACCGCGGTCTGTACTTCGTGTTGATGGGCCGGCTGTCGCCCCTGGACGGAATCGGCCCGGAAGATCTGGGTCTGGACGAGCTTGATCGCAGGCTCAAGGACCGCACGCCGGCGGAACTCATTATTGCCACCAACCCTACCGTAGAAGGTGAGGCGACTGCGATTTACCTGCAGCGCATGGCTTCGTCGTATGGCATCCGCGCCACCCGGATCTCGCACGGTGTGCCCCTGGGGGGGGAGCTGGAATTTACCGACCAGTCGACTATCGCTCACGCGTTTTCCAGTCGGCTGCTGGTCGAATGAAAACAGCCTGGCGATCTGAGCGCGCCAGGCTGTAGTCGTTGCGATTCAATCGCCCGCCGGTTCGGCGCCGCCCTCGACGCGAATGCGGTCGCGATTTCGGTCAACGGTTCTCAGGCCAATGCCCTTCACGTTAACCAGTTCATCGGCGTGCTCGAAGCGGCCGTTCTCGTCCCGGTAGCGCACGATCATCTCCGCTTTCGAAAGCCCGATTCCGGTCAGTGCGGAAGCCATTTCCTCGGCCGATGCCTTATTGATGTCAACCGATTCCACGGCCCAGATCGAGCAGCTGAGCAGGCAGGACAGCAGGATTGTCAGTAGGGATTTCATGTGAACCTCCAGTGCCAGTGTCGTTACAGAAGTTGTTCGACTCCGCCCGGCGCCGTTCGGTGGCCGGGTAACTCCAGACTAGGGACGTGCCGGTTCGGGGTCACCGGAAAAACGCCCGAATGGGTGTAGGAATCCGACTCATCGCTACTCTCAGGTTTTGAGAAACAGATATCGTTCAATAAGCCTGCCAGCCACGAACAGGTGCAATTTCAGGCACGAATTCATGGTTCGGCCAGAGAGAAACGGCAGACAGGAGATATCCCGATGGACGTGAAACAGGACTTGATTGGCAAAACCATTACCGGCGTGATCGCTTCGATTCCCGATCGCAGCGCTCCGCGGGAAATCTGGATGTTGCAGTTCAGCGACGGGACCCATGTGGAGTTCGTTTCACCTGCCGCGAAACGGGCACTGAAACGCTCCGTGCGTACTCGCAGAGCGTCGTCACGGCAGGCCGCAAACGCCGGTCAGCTGACTCTGAATGTCGCATGAGGAGTTATCCACAAATTCTGTGGATAACCTTGTGCAGAACCTGGCGGGTCATCAAACGGGGCAAGCGACCTCCCGCTTTGATCAAATTTTAACCAGATCAAAAAACTCCAATGAATACAGTCATTTGTATCTGCAAGCTGCAATCGTCCACGGCGGGTAACGATGTCATGAGACGGTCATATAGACAATCAGTGACTTGTGTATAAGCTGAGAGAATCGAATCGAGGAAAGTGCTATAAGTTGTTGATTCGTTCAATCGCTACGGCTCATCCGAAGCCTGCGCATTCGACCCGGATTGGATTGTGGATCGAATGGCCACAAGCAGCAGCCTGCGGTCGAGCCAATCGCCCGGGCCGGAGCTTCGTTCCAGCCCCATGCGGCGCAGCAGTACATGGCTTTCCTCGCTCGCTTTGCCGGCCGAGGCGATGGCCGAGAACACCAGTCGTGCTCGTGCCCGCCAGTTCCGTGAGTGGCTTTGCAACCAGGCCAGCGCGCGAGTCAGTTGCTCTTCTTCGGGCGTGAAGTCACTGCCGAACGGGTAATCTGACAGCTGGCCACGGGCACGCCAGGCTGCCGTGACGCCTCGCACCCAGGTGGGTGAATTTTCGCAATAAGGTGCCGGGACCCGCCAATGGGGATCCAGTTTGCCGGCCGCGACGGCCTCGGTCCGCAAAGCCTCCTGCCAGCGATTGTCGGCCAGGCAGATCAGGCGGCGAATGCATTCTTCATCGTTGGCGCTGCGCAGGTCGGCCACGCCGTATTCGGTCACGACCAGGTCGCGCAGATGCCTCGGGATGGTCGCGTGGGGGTACTCCCAGACGATATTGGACACGGCTTCGGAACCGTGACCGCGAAAACTGCGCAACATCAGCAGGGATCGCGACCGGTCCAGGGCGTGCGCCATCGCGACGAAGTTGTATTGCCCGCCCACACCGCTGACCACCTGGCCGTCGCGCAACTGGTCCGACACTGCAGCTCCGAGCAGGGTCATTTTCATGGTTGAGTTGACCAGCCTCGCCTCGAGGCGCTGTGCGCGGTCCAGGGCCTCCCCGCGATAAAGCTGGTTGATGCGTGAAACCGCCGTCATGCGAAATTCTTCACGCTCGGCGTCAGTCAGGGCGTTGAGAGTGTCGTACATCCATTGCGAGCCGAGGAAAAAAGCGGCATGGAGTACTGCGCCTCCTTTCAGCTCGCGATTTTCCGCATGTCGTCCGAGTGCCTGGCGAACTTCTGGTTGACTCAGATCGTTTGGAACGGTTCCGCCGTCCGGAAATTCGAGCGTTTCGGCTGCGCAGCGGACCTGCGGATCGAGCAGGCCGAAGTCGGCCAGCCAGCCCAGGTCCGAATCGGTCAGGCAGACTGGAACCATACCTTCGCGCCACAAAACGTCGAACGTATCCGCGCGCAGGCGTTCGGCGATCAGCCGGCGATTGAGTAAGCCCTGAATCCCGACGTGGTCGTAAACGCGGCGCCGCAGAATTCCGGCGCGATAGAGGTGCAGAAATCCTTCGGTGAACATCTCGCTGGCGGCGTACAAGCCGATTTCAAACGGGGCTTCTCCACCCCATTCTTCACGCAGTTCACGGCCTACGCGCTGATCCGCATCGCTGTCGGCGAGCAGTTTCCGATAGGCCGGATTGTCGCCATGGCGCATCGCCGTGAAAAAGCTCACGGCATCGCCCAGCGATCCGATGCCCAGTTGCAAGGTCCCGCCGTCACGGATCAATTGGCTGGCGTGCAGGCCAATGAGGTAGTCCGTATCGCTGACCGGCATATGCGGCACCGCGAACAGGCGTTGTGCCTGGTCCTCGACAATGATGTCGAACGTGTCCGCAGCCACTTCGGCATCTCCGGTCATGTACGGCAGATCCGGATTCGGCTGCACCGCCACCATCAGGTGCTCACGGGGCAGCAGCCGAAGCAGGTCCAGGGTGACATCCGGATTGCAGCTGAGGCTGAAGTCATCAGGGCGGTCGGATCGGGTAGCCACCATCTGAACCAGCAGATTCACACCGCGCGCAGCCATGTCGCGCGCGACGTGTGTGTAATTGCTGGAAACATAGTGGCGCTGTATGTGGCGATCGCCGAGGCGGCTGCCGGAACGCAGGTAGAACTCGCTGATGACGATGTTCTCCGGCACCGCGCCGGCGTCCAGGTCGGCGATGTAATCCAGCAACGGATAGCCGCCGAAGTGGCGCTCGACGAACGGCCCCAGAAAACGCTGTTTCAGTCCCTGTGCGGGTTTGGGGGGGTTCAGCGACAGCGCCGTGAACAGTTCCAGGCGAATCGACGGGTCGGATTTGGCGGCCCGGTACAGCGCATTGACGAGATGGTTGGGTTTGCCGAGCCCCAATGGCGCGCCAACGACCCAGTGGTCGCCCAGCCGGCCGCGAACGAATGCGACGAATTCATCGAGCTTCGCGGTGACGAGCGGTTTCATGGCGCCGGGCGGGAAGGGGCGGCCGCGGCATTCGCGTTCTCCCGCCACACATGCTCGAGGCCACATTCGTGCAGCCATGATTCGACCTGGTCGAGAATGCGTTGTTTGTCGACAGCGTCGGCATGGAGGGCGCGTGCATCGGTCAAGGCCTGTTGGAAAGCCTCGTAGCCCATGAAGGGTGAGTCGGGGGGCGAGAGCAGCCGCTGGGCGCGGTATTGGTCCCAGAGTGCGACTTCCTGGGGTGACAGGGTGTCGGGGTAGTTTCGCGCGCGAAAACGGAACAGCAGGGCGGGCAGCCGCGGGTCTTCGAACGACCAGCTGTGGCTGCCGAGTTCCTCGGCTGGCGTTTGCAGCACCTTGTTCATCAGAAACCGGTCATGCGGCGGGAAAAAACCGCCGGAATACAGCGCCACGTCCGGGTCCGTGTCCGTCCCTGAATGCGCATCCTCATACGGCCGGTTGAACACCTCGATCACCTTCGGGCGGATGGTGTCGATGGATGCCCGGATGACCTCGGCGTTGGCCAGGCAGCGGTCCCGGTCCAGCGCGATGCGTTCCTGATCGACGCCTTTCAGGGTGGCCTCCGGTGCCAGCATCGGCACATGGTTGCAATGCACGACCTTGAGCGGGAGCCGCTCCTCCCCTTCGGGCATGTCCGCGGTCGGCGTGAACACCCGGTCTGCGATCCGGTCGGCCGGTTCCTCGAGCAGCGGCGCTGGGTCTCCCATCAGGTCAAAAACGATGACCGACTTGGGGCGGTCGGGCACCACGGCGAGCGGCCAGACCAGCGTGGTGCAGCCCCTCGCCGCTGGAATTCTCGAAGACGTGTGCAGTACAGGCCGGGGATCGACGGGATCCAGCAGGCCTTGGGCTGTTGCCGTGTCACGCAGGCCCAGGGCCCATTCGAACAGGCGTGGTTGGGCCTGGCGCAGGCGCCTTGCCCATTCGATGGTGGCCGTCACGTCTGCCAGTGCGTCGTGGGCCTGTCCGTGCTCGATACCATTGGCCGCGGTCAGATCCTCCAGCCGGAAGCTGGGCACGGGTGTGGGGCTCCGGGCGGCGGCCTCGTCATCCCGCAGCGGCCAGTGCACACCGTCCGGACGCAGCGCGTAACACATCCGGGACAGATCGATCAGGTCCCAGCGGGAGTTGCCGTTCCGGTATTCGCGCTCGTAGGCGTCGCGCAGGTTGCGGTACAGCAGGTGACGGGTGACGACATCGTCGAAGTGAATGTTGTTGTAGCCCACGCTACAGGTGCCTGGCACCATCATCTCGGCGTGAATGCGCTGGGCGAAATCCGCCTCCCGTAGTCCTGCTTCGCAGGCTTTCTGCGGCGTGATGCCCGTGATCAGACAGGCGATGGGGTGCGGTACGAGATCATTGGCCGGGCGACAATACCAGCTGATGGGGTCGGCGACGGGTTCGAGTTCGGCATTGGTTCGAATCGCCGCGAACTGGGCGGGCCGGTCGCTTCTCGGATTCGCGCCGAACGTTTCGTAGTCGTGCCAGAGAAAACTGCGGGGTGGCTTCATGGGTGATCCGTGGTCCGTCCGTCTTATCCTGCCGCATTCGGTGGCGAGAGTACACGATCTCAGTCAGTCGTCCAGGCAGGGCATGCCACGTCCGTGCCGGGCCGGTGCCGGTTCCCGGGACTTGGCCCGCGCTGGCCGCCGTGACACCATGAGCGTCCGCTCACCATGGCAGCAGTCGATTTATGGACGAATACGCAGAAGGTTTTCAGGAATTACTGGAACTCATTCATCTCGAAACCCTCGAGGCCGACCTGTTTCGGGGCGAGAGCCGCGACATCGGTACTCAGCGCGTATTCGGCGGCCAGGTGCTCTGCCAGGCGCTGCTGGCGGCCAGCGCGACGGTCGAGGATCGCCTGGCGCATTCGCTGCACGCGTATTTTCTGCGGGCCGGTGATCCGGCGGCGCCCATTGTTTACAGCGTCGACCGCAGCCGTGATGGAAGGAGTTTCAGCGCCCGCCGGGTGGTGGCCATCCAGCACGGCCGGCCCATCTTCACGCTGGCGGCTTCGTTCCAGGTATTCGAAGAAGGTCTGGAGCACCAGTTCGACATGCCCGACGTTCCGCCGCCGGACCGCATCGGCCCGGGCAAGCCGGTCGACCCGTCGGCGCTGGAGCACCTGCCCCAGAAAATGCGGCGATGGATCGACCGGTTCGGGCCGTTCGAATTCCGCCGGGTCGGTGACTATGACCCGTTCCACCCCGAACCCCAGGAGCCCCGGCAGCAGGTCTGGTTCCGATTGCACGGTGAACTGCCGGACGATCCGGTTCTGCATCGAGCCTTGCTGGCCTACGTCTCGGATTTTCACCTGGTGGGAACCGGCACGCTTGCGCACGGTCTGTCATGGGCACAGGGTGACCTGGTCATGGCCAGCCTGGACCATGCGATGTGGTTTCATGCCAGTTGCCGGCTCAATGACTGGATGCTGTACGACTGTGACAGTCCCAGTACCGGGGGCGGGCGCGGGTTGTCGCGCGGGATGCTTTTTTCCCGCGATGGCCGGCTGGTGGCGAGCACCGCCCAGGAAGGCGTAATCCGCCTGCGCAAGAACCGTGATAACACCTGATCGGGTGAGCCAGCGTCATGATGTGGCGCCGCCCTGGCCCGGGAAGTACCGGCGAAACAGGAGCCGGTTGTTCGGTCGAGTGGTGGGACAAGCGGTTGAAAATCGGTTTAAAATGGATCGCACTGAGGTCTCATGCCCGAAGAATACCGAGGTTCATCAATGCAAAGGACCGCGTTGTTGAGGTGGAATGGAATGGTGCTGCTGCTCTGCGCCGTCGTGGTGTCGTTCCCGGTCCGGGCGCAGGTGTACAAGTACGTCGACGAAGACGGAATCGTCACTTTCACCAACATCGCGCCACCGGAGGACCACGCTTACGAGACCCTGCGGTTTCCCTGTTATGCGTCCGACCCCCGCTGCCGCGGCGTGAGTTGGGAAAAGGTCGCTTTGAACACCCGGGCCTTTCGTGAAGAAATTCATGGGGCTGCGTTGCGCAACGGGCTCGAAGAATCCCTGATTCGCGCCATCATCCACGCCGAGTCGGCTTACCAGCCGGAGGCCGTGTCGCCCAAAGGTGCCCAGGGCCTGATGCAGTTGATGCCCGAGACGCAACGCTCACTGGCCGTTTCGAACCCGTTTGACCCGGCGGACAACATCGAGGGCGGCGCGCGGCATCTGTCCGAGCTGCTGGAAGCATTCGGCGGCGATTCCACACTGGCTGCCGCGGCCTACAATGCCGGGGCCGGCGCGGTGCAGAAGCATGGGGGCGTTCCCCCGTTCGAAGAAACGCGGGAGTACGTGCGCCGGGTCAATATCCTGTATCGGCGCTACCGCCAGGCGGGCGGCTGAACTCCGGCGAAGCGCTCCGGCGCCTCAGTAAACGAGCCGGGCCTCACTCACGTCCGGCAGGTCGGACAGGGCGGCGACGACTTCCTCGCAGGCTTCAATTTTCCATTTCTCGCCCAATTGCAGCCGTGCCCGCGCCCGCGGGTTCGAATAATCGATGAAAACCGGGTGCCCGTGGGCGTTGCGATAAGGTCGAAATGTGTCCTGCAGGCGGGTGCTGATGTCCTCGCAGGGTCCGCGCAGGGACAAGTGGACGCCGCGGGCGTAGGCCGCGCGAGCCTGGGACAGGGTTTGAATGCGGTCGGCGCTCATGCGGAATCCGCCGGAGAAATCGTCCGGCGCGACGCGACCTTCGACGACGATGATTTCGTCCTTGGTCAGGAGTTCAGCGTACTGGTTCCAGGTCTGGTCGAACAGTGCGACTTCCAGCCGCCCCTTGCTGTCCTCCAGGGTGATGAAGCCGCCACGATTGGCGCGTCGCCGAATGGCCCGTATCGTCCCTGCCAGATTCATCTTGACCCCGCCGCGCCGATGGCTCGTATCCATGTCGGGTGGGATCTTTTTGGCGACTTCAGCCAATGTGCAGGAAGTGAATCGGGCCAGGTCCCGGGCATACACCCCGGTGGGATGGCCGGTGAGATAAAGACCCAGCGCGTCGCGTTCGGCCTGCAGTGACTGCAAGGTCGTCCACGGGGCGCAGGCCTCGTGTTCCACGGGGCGCGTTTCGGCGACCGTTTCGAATTGACCGAACATGTCCGATTGGCCGGAGGCGCGGTCGCGCTGAACCTGCTCGGCGGCCTGCAGGGCGTCTGGCAGTTCGTGCATCATCCGGGCCCGGTTGCGGTCCGGGTCCAGTTCGTCCAGCGCGCCGGAGCGGATCATGACCTCGAGCGCCCGGCGGTTGACCTTCTGCAGGTCCAGGCGGCTGCAGAACGACGCGAGGTCGGTGAAGGGGCCGTTGGTTTCGCGCTCTTCGACCAGGGACGAAATCGCGCCGTGCCCGAGGCCTTTGATTGCGCCCAGGCCATAGAGAATGGTGCGGTCGTCCCGGGCCGTGAACATGCGCTGCGAGCGGTTGACGTCCGGCGGCTCGATGGTCAGGCCCAGGTCCCGGCATTCGTGAATGAATTCGTCGATCTTGTCG
The DNA here is from genome assembly GCF_037892215.1 of Elongatibacter sediminis. NCBI lineage: Bacteria > Pseudomonadati > Pseudomonadota > Gammaproteobacteria > Chromatiales > Wenzhouxiangellaceae > Elongatibacter > Elongatibacter sediminis. Next base: position 291,731 of record NZ_JAZHOG010000004.1, read on the forward strand.
GTGTTGTCGAGGTCGGCCGACAGGACCGCCGCCATGAATGCCGATGTGTGGTGGGTTTTCAGCCAGGCGGTCTGGTAGGAGAGCAGGGCATAAGCGGCCGAGTGCGACTTGTTGAAGCCGTAGCCGGCGAAGGTCTCCATCTGGTCGAAAATGTTGTTGGCCAGCGCTTCCTCGACACCGCGCTCGGTGGCGCCCTTGACGAAAATTTCCCGCTGTTTGGCCATTTCGGCCGGCTTCTTCTTGCCCATCGCGCGCCGCAGCAGGTCGGCGGCGCCGAGCGAATAGCCGGCCAGAACCTGCGCGATCTGCATGACCTGTTCCTGGTACAGGATCACGCCGTAGGTGGGTTTCAGAATCGGTTCGAGCTTGGGGTGCAGGTAGACGACCCGTGAGCGGCCGTGCTTGCGGTCGATGTAATCCCCGACCATGCCGGATTCCAGCGGTCCAGGCCGGAACAAAGCCACCAGTGCGACGATCTCCGCGAAACTGTCGGGCACCAATCGCCGGATCAGGTCTTTCATGCCGCGCGATTCCAGCTGGAACACGGCCGTTGTCCGGCACGACTGGAGCAGGGCGAACGTCGGCGCATCGTCCATCGGCAGGGCCTGCAGTTCGACGGGATCCTCCCCGGCCTCACGGAGCTGGCGATTGACGGTTTTCAGGGTCCAGTCGATGATGGTCAGGGTGCGCAGTCCGAGAAAGTCGAACTTGACCAGCCCGATGGATTCGACGTCGTCCTTGTCGAACTGGGTGACGATGCTGCCGCCCGTGGATTCGCAGAACAGCGGCGTGAAATCGGTCAGGCGGGAGGGTGCGATGACCACGCCGCCGGCGTGTTTGCCGGCGTTGCGTGACAAGCCTTCCAGGGACATGGCCAGGTCGAGAACGCCGCGGGTATCTTCTTCCTCGTCGTAGCGCTTCCTGAGTTGGGGTTCCTCCTCCAGCGCCTGTTTGAGCTTGATGCCCAGGGTCATCGGAATCAGCTTGGCGATGCTGTCGACGAACCCATATCCGTGGCCCAGTACGCGTCCGCAATCGCGCACTACGGCACGGGCCGCCATCGTGCCGTAGGTAATGATCTGCGCCACCTGGTCGCGCCCGTAGGTGCGGGCGACGTAGTCGATGACGAGGTCACGTTTCTCCATGCAGAAGTCGACATCGAAGTCGGGCATGGAGATGCGTTCGGGATTCAGGAAGCGTTCGAACAGCAGTTCGTGTTCCAGCGGGTCGAGGTCGGTGATGCCCAGCGCATAGGCGACCAGTGAGCCTGCCCCGGAGCCGCGACCCGGACCGACCGGAATGTCGTTCTCCCGGGCCCAGCGAATGAAGTCGGCGACGATCAGGAAGTAGCCTGGGAAGCCCATGCGGTTGATGACCGCCAGTTCGATATCCAGACGTTCCTGGTAATCCTCGCGGCTGAAGGCATGATGATCGGGCAGGGTTTTGATCCGGTTCCGCAGACCCTGCTCGGCGACTTCGCGTAAATACGATTCGGCGTCGTGTTCTTCGGGGGTGGGAAATGCGGGCAGGTAGTAACGGCCGAATTCCAGCTCCAGCGAACAGCGCTGCGCGATGGCGGTGGCATTGTCCAGAGCTTCCGGCAGGTCGGAGAAGCGTTCGTTCATCTCCTCCGGGCTCTTGAGGTATTGATCCTCGGTGTAGCGTTGTTCGCGCCGCTTGTCGGCCAGCAGGCGCCCTTCGTGGATGCAGACCCGCGCCTCGTGCGCCCGGAAGCCATCGCGCTTCAGGAAGCGCACGTCGTTGGTGGCCACCACCGGGCAGCCCAGGGTATCCGCGAGGTCCAGTCCGGGCATTTCGATGCGCTGTTCCGTCTCCCGCCCGAGCCGGTTGATCTCCAGGTAGAAGCGGTCCGGAAACAGCCGCATCCAGTGTTCGAACGCCTGCCGGGCCCGATTCGGGTGATTGTTCAGCAACGCCTGGCCGATTTCTCCGTCGACGCCGCCCGAGAGGGCGATCAGCCCTTCAGCGTGATCGTCCAGCCATTCGGCATTCACCACCGGCATTCCCCGGTCGCGGCCTTCCAGATAGGCCCGGCTGAGCACATCGCAAAGGTTGAGATAGCCGCTGCGGTTCTGGCACAGCAGCACCATGCGGCCCGACTGACCAGGATCGGACGGGGAGGTGACCTGGATATCCGCGCCGATGATGGGTTTGATTCCCGCATTCTCGGCAGCGCGATAGAACTTCACCATACCGAACATGTTGGTGTGGTCGGTGACGGCGATCGCCGGCATCCCCAGCCGCCGGGCGCCTTCGACCACTTCCGGGATACGCAGGGTTCCGTCCACCAGCGAATATTCGGTATGCAGATGGAGGTGGACGAATGGCCGGGGCATGTTCGAGTGCCGGATTACCTGTTCGGGTGCGCGATGGGGAAAGTCCGAATCCTATTCTACCCCGGCATCGTCGGGATGTGTGGCGCCCGCGCGCCCCTTCGACGGTGGCGAGTTCCCCGGGTCAGTCCGTTCGTCACACAGTGGTTGAGCCGCACCGCGTTGCTGTGGTAAATTTCGCGGCCCTTGTCTTCCGGCCCGTGCTTTGATCAGGTTCGGGGTCAAGGGTGAATTACGGGCGCGTAGCTCAGCGGTAGAGCACTGTGTTGACATCGCAGGGGTCACTGGTTCGATCCCAGTCGTGCCCACCATCGTATTTTCGAAACCAGGCTTCGGCCTGGTTTTTCTTTTGCGCGATTCGCGGCGGCCGGCCGGCACGCCGCTGGGTCGGCTTCCGGGCGGTCAGGTGCAGGTGAGTGCGCTTTCATGGCGCGGCAAACCGCCGTACAATGGCCTGCATGAAATTTACGCGGCGAACTCCCGGTTGATAAAGCGGTTGGCAAAGCGATCCCGGCGGGGCGCTTTGCGCCCTTTTTTCGTTTCGGGATTCGTTACAGCGGTCGGGGGTGGAGCCTGCTCCATGCCGGGCCGGACCAGTCAAGCCATTCGTTGCAGGAAGAAGCATGCCGGTAATCACGCTACCTGACGGAAGCCAGAGAACTTTCGACGCGCCAGTAAGCATACTGGACCTTGCCGCCGACATCGGGCCGGGCCTGGCCAAGGCCACCCTGGCCGGTGAAGTCGATGGGCGCCTGCGCGATGCGGCGCACGTCATCGATCAGGATGCCGAGGTTCGTATCATCACCGCCCGCGACGCCGAGGGGCTGGAGATTCTCCGGCATTCGACCGCGCACCTGCTCGCCCAGGCCGTCAAACACCTGTTCCCGGAAGCGCAGGTCACCATCGGGCCCGTCATCGAGAACGGCTTTTACTACGACTTTTCCTATCCCCCGGGCTTTTCGCCGGAAGACCTGGAAAAAATCGAGGCCGAGATGCAGCGCCTGAGCCAGGCGGCGCTGCCGGTGACCCGGGAAGTCATGCCCCGCGATGAGGCGATCGACTTTTTCCGGGAGCAGGGTGAGGAATACAAGGCGAAAATCATCGAGGACATTCCCGCGGGCGAGACGATCAGTCTCTACCGGCAGGGCGATTTCATCGACCTGTGCCGTGGGCCGCACGTGCCGGATACGGGGCGCCTGGGTGAATTCAAGCTGATGCGTCTGGCCGGCGCCTATTGGCGCGGTGACAGCAACAACGAGATGCTGCAACGCATTTACGGCACCGCCTGGGCCGGCAAGAAGGAGCTCAAGGCTTACCTCAGACGGCTCGAGGAAGCCGAGAAACGCGACCATCGCCGGCTCGGCAAGCAACTGGGCCTGTTCCATTTCCAGGAAGAAGCGCCGGGCATGGTGTTCTGGCACGACCACGGATGGCGTATTTATACCCAGATTCAGGACTATGTGCGCGAGCAGTTGCGGGAGCACGGCTACCAGGAAATCAATACGCCGGAAGTCGTGGATATTTCCCTGTGGCAGAAATCCGGTCACGCCGACAAGTTTGGTGACGACATGTTCATCACCGAATCGGAAAGCCGTACTTACGCGATCAAGCCGATGAATTGCCCGTGTCACGTACAGGTTTTCAACCAGGGGCTGGTCAGTTACCGGGACCTGCCGGTGCGCCTGGCCGAATTCGGGTCCTGCCACCGCAACGAACCCTCCGGCGCGCTCCACGGCCTGATGCGCGTTCGGGGGTTTACCCAGGACGACGCACACATCTTCTGCACCGAGGATCAGGTTCAGGCCGAATCCGCGGCCTTCATCGAGTTGCTGTATGCGATGTACCGGGACTTCGGGTTTACCGACGTGCTGGTCAAGCTGTCGACCCGCCCGGAGAACCGAATCGGCGACGACGCGCAGTGGGACCGGGCCGAGGCCACCCTGGCCGCGGCGCTCGACGAGGCCGGGATCGAATGGGCGGAGAACCCCGGTGAAGGCGCTTTCTACGGTCCGAAGATCGAGTTTTCGCTCAAGGACACCATCGGCCGCGTGTGGCAGTGCGGCACCCTGCAGGTGGATTTCTTCATGCCGGAGCGGCTGGGCGCCAGTTACATCGACGAGAACAGTGCGCGCCAGGTTCCGGTCATGCTGCACCGGGCCATTCTCGGCTCGCTGGAGCGCTTTATCGGGATTCTGATCGAAAATTACGCGGGGGCGTTCCCGCCCTGGCTGGCACCGGTCCAGGCCATGGTGCTGAATATCAGTGAAAAGCAGATCGAATATTGCAACAGGGTCGCCCAAGTGCTTAGAAATAAAGGGTTCCGGGCGGATGCGGACTTGAGAAACGAAAAAATCGGCTTTAAAATCCGCGAGCACACTCTGGGCAAGGTTCCTTACCTGCTTGTAGTTGGCGACCGGGAGGTCGAGAGTGGTACTGTCTCTGTGCGTTCCCGGTCGGGTGAAGACCTGGGAAGCCTGGACATCGGTACGTTTTGTGGGCACCTGGCCGAAAACATCAACCGGCGGGGCCAGACTGAAAACCAAACGGAGGACTGACACATCGCATCAGGAAAAGAGACGCGGCGCAATCACGACATCACAGCGCCGCAGGTTCGGGTAATCGACGCCGCGGGCGAGCAGGCTGGGATCATGCCGGTCGCGCAGGCGCTCGGTCTGGCTGAGGAACAAGGGCTCGACCTTGTGGAGATCGCACCGAACGGAGAACCACCGGTTTGCCGGATCATGGATTACGGCAAATTCCGGTTCGAACAACAGAAAAAGGCACAGCAGGCCAAAAAGAAGCAAAAGCAGGTTCAAGTCAAGGAAGTCAAATTCCGGCCTGGAACCGAAGATGCTGACTTCGAGGTCAAGATGCGCAATGTTCGCCGATTCATCGAAGATGGCGACAAGGTCAAGGTAACCTTGCGATTCCGTGGGCGCGAGATGACGCACCAGGAACTGGGAGCGGCGATGCTCAAGCGCGTGGAAGCGGAAATGGCGGACGAAATCACCGTCGAGCAGTACCCGCGCATGGAAGGTCGCCAGATGGTCATGATGATCGCGCCGAAAAAGACCTGAACCCCCCGAAAATCCTGGCTAATTTCCGCCGATCAGTTATACTGACCGGCTGACACCGGGCTGCGCGTCCGGTGGTGCAGAAGAAGCGATGCCGAGCAGGAAGAAAAGTGCCGTTCAGGCGGCCGCTCGAGCGACGTGACATGAATCGATGCCGTGCCGGACAGGTTTCGGGACGCGCATCAAACAGGAGAACACCATGCCCAAGTTGAAAACCAACCGGGGCGCGGCCAAGCGATTCAAGAAAACCGCCTCTGGCGGCTTCAAGCGAGGCCACGCCTTTCACAGCCATATCCTGACCAAAAAAGACCAGAAGCGTAAGCGCGGACTGCGTGGCACCGATATGATCGATGCCGCCGACCAGAAGTCCGTCAAGCGCTTGCTGCCGTACGCCTGATCTGAGGGAGGACAAGGAACATGGCCAGAGTAAAACGTGGAGTTCAGGCGCGTGCGCGTCACAAGAAGGTGCTGGGTCAGGCCAAGGGCTATTACGGCGCCCGGCGCAAGGTATTCCGGGTCGCCAAGCAGGCCGTCATCAAGGCCGGTCAATACTCCTACCGCGACCGCCGTCAGCGCAAGCGGCAGTTCCGCAGCCTGTGGATCGTGCGTATCAACGCCGCGGCCCGGGAATTCGGACTGTCCTACAGCCGTTTCATCGACGGCCTGAACAAGGCGGACATCGAAGTCGACCGGAAAGTGCTGGCTGACCTCGCGGTCAACGATCGCGCCGCATTCGGGGCGCTGGCCGAGAAAGCGAAAGCCAGTCTCGGTTGAACGCGGCGCCGGGATTCGAAGGGCGGGACGCCTGTTCCGCCCGGCGTCATCCCGGCATCGAGTCTCATACGCTTTGACCGGCGAGCGCGGGCCGCCACTGGCATCTCCGCCTCGCCCCGGGGATAACGGGTGGACAGAGTCAGTAACAACGGGGTCGACACCAGCGCGGTCAGCGAAGATACGGTTGGCGAAATCCAGCGGCGCGGTATCGCGGCCGTGGCGGACTGCGCCGACCTGCGGTCGCTGGACGACCTGCGGGTGCGGTATCTGGGCAAGAAAGGCGAACTGACGGCCGTACTGAAATCGCTGGGCTCGCTCGAGCCCGAAGCACGCAAGGCATTGGGTCAGTCGGTCAATGCCGCCAAGGCCGAACTCAATCAGGTGCTGGCGCGACGCCGGTCGGAACTCCAGCAGGCCGAGCTCGAAGCCCGCCTCCATGCCGAGCGGGTCGACGTTACCCTGCCGGGCCGTGGCGAACAACGGGGCGGTCTGCACCCGGTCACGCGTGCAATGGAACGCGCCACCCGCATTTTTTCGCGCCTGGGTTTCGATGTCGCGATCGGTCCGGAAGTCGAGGACGACTATTACAATTTCGAAGCCCTGAACTTTCCGCCGCACCATCCGGCGCGCGCGATGCACGACACCTTCTACTTCGGTGACGGGCGCTTGCTCCGAACCCACACGTCCCCGGTCCAGATTCGGGTCATGGAGCAGGGCGAGCCGCCGTTTCGGATCATTGCGCCGGGCAAGGTGTATCGCAGCGACTCGGATCAGACCCATACGCCGATGTTTCATCAGATCGAGGGCCTGCTGGTGGGTGAGGGCGTCAGCATGGGCGACCTCAAGGGCGTGCTGCATGCGTTTTTGAACGCGTTCTTCGAACGCTCGCTCGAAATGCGCTTTCGTCCTTCCTACTTTCCCTTTACCGAACCCTCGGCAGAAGTCGACATCGGTTGGGACAAGGGTGGCGGTACCGAACCCGGATGGCTGGAAATTCTCGGTTGCGGCATGGTGCATCCGAATGTCCTGGAGGCGTGCAAGGTGGATCCTGAGCGTTATACGGGTTACGCCTTCGGCATGGGTGTCGACCGGCTCGCCATGCTCAGATACGGCATCACGGACCTGCGCCAGATGTTCGAGAACGATTTGACCTTGTTGAGCCAGTTCCGGTGAGCGGAACGGATACGGGACCGACCGCATGAAATTCAGCTACCAGTGGCTGGCGCGATGGGTGCGCCTGGATATCGGCGCGGAAGATTTGGCCGCGCGTTTGACCACGAGCGGATTGGAAGTCGATTCGGTGTCGCCCGTCGCGACACAGTTCGAGGGCGTGGTCGTGGCGCGCATCATCGACCGCGGCCCGCATCCGGATGCCGACCGCCTTTCGCTTTGCACCGTGGACGATGGCAGTGGCGAACCCGTACAGGTCGTGTGCGGCGCACCGAATGCGCGGGCCGGGCTCACGGCGCCCTTCGCCCGGGTGGGGGCGACCATCGGCCCGGATATGAAAATTCGCCGCGCCAGGCTGCGTGGTGTCGAATCCCACGGCATGTTGTGCTCGGCCCGGGAGCTTGGCCTGTCGGACGATCACGCCGGTCTGATGGAGTTGCCGGCCGACGCGCCGGTGGGGCGGGATCTGAGTGAGTGGCTCGATCTGGACGACTGTTCGATCGAAGTGGATTTGACGCCGAATCGCGCCGACTGCCTGTCGATTCGCGGGCTGGCGCGCGATGTCTCGGCGAGTTGCGCGGCCGAATTCACGCCCGTTGACATTGTTCCGGTCGAGCCCGGCAGTTCGGCCGATTTTCCGATTCGCCTGGATGCCCCGGAGGATTGCGCCCGCTACGCGGGTCGCGTGATCGAAGGTCTGGACACCACCGCGACTTCGCCTCTGTGGCTGCAGGAAGCGCTCAGGCGGTGCGGGGTTCGCAGCATCAGCCCGGTGGTGGATGTCACCAACTACGTGATGCTGGAGCTGGGTCAGCCCATGCATGCGTTCGATCTCGACCGCCTGCACGGCGGCATCAGCGTGCGCCGTGGCAATGAGGGTGAAAAACTTACCCTGCTGGACGGGTCCGAGGTCGACCTCGATCCGGAAATCCTCGCCATTTGCGATGAGAACGGTCCGGTGGCCCTGGCGGGAATCATGGGTGGTGAGACGAGCGCGGTCACCGACGCCACCAACCGTGTACTGCTGGAAAGTGCCTGGTTTCGGCCATCCACCATCATGGGCAAGGCGCGGCGATACGGCATGCACACCGACGCGTCCCATCGATTTGAGCGGGGCGTCGATCCGCAGGGACAGGTCGATGCGATCGAGCGGGCCACGACCATGTTGCTGGACATCTGCGGCGGAACGGCCGGGCCGGTGTTGCTGGCCGAGGCAGCCGAACACCTGCCGTCCAACCAGCCGGTGTTGCTGCGGCACCAGCGTCTCGAACACCTCGTCGGCATGCCTTTCGAGCGTGATGCCGTGGAGTCGATTCTCGCGCGTCTCGGCATGCAGGTCGAAACCACCGAAGAAGGTTGGCGGGTGACCGCCCCTTCCGCACGCACCGACATCGAGCGGGAGGAGGACCTGATCGAGGAGGTGGCGCGCATTCACGGTTACGACCACATTCCCGAGAAACCGCCTGGTGGCGAAGCCACCGTCGGCAGTGTCGCCCTCCACGACGTGCCGCTGGAGCAGCTGCGTGAAGCACTGTGCAGCGCCGGTTACTTCGAGGCGATCAACTACAGTTTTGTCGACCGTCGCCTGCTGCAGACACTGCATATGGACGGTCCGGCGCTGGCGCTGGCCAATCCGCTGGCTTCGGACATGGATGTGATGCGGACGTCCCTGGTGCCCGGACTGCTGACCGCGCTGCAGCATAATCTGAACCGCCAGCACGATCGGGTTCGGCTGTTCGAGACCGGCCGTGTCTTCGAGCAGAACGGGAGTCTGCGGGAGCGGTCGTTTCTGGCCGGGGTCGCAACAGGACTGGCGCAGCCCGAGCAATGGGCGCAAGAAGCGCGGCCCATGGATTTTTTCGACATCAAGGGCGATGTCGAATGCCTGTTGCAGTCGCGCGGTGATGCGAGCGTGACGTTTGCGCCCCTGGAGCGGGACTGGGCTCATCCCGGAGCCAGTGCCGTCATTCACAGCGACGGCGCCGAGCTCGGCTGGTGCGGAGCCCTGCACCCCGGGGTGCTGGAGCAACTGGACATTGGCCGGAGCGTTTTCGCCTTCGAACTCGACCTGGATATTCTGGCAAAACGAGAAATACCATACGCGAAATCCATTTCGCGATTCCCGTCGGTACGCCGTGATCTGGCTCTGTGGGTTCCGGAAGGTATTCCGTATGCTGAACTGCACGACTGCGTGGTGGCAGCCGCCGGTGAACTGTTACAAAAATTGGTCGTTTTTGATGTATACCATGACGAAACCCAGAAAAAAGGTTATAAAAGTCTTGCTATTGGCTTGATTTTACAGAACGTTTCTAGCACTCTTACGGATGAAGACGCTGACCCGGTCATCAAACGGGTCGTTTCCGGTCTGGAACAAGAATTGAAAGCCCAGTTGAGAGGATAACAATGTCGCTGACCAAAGCGGACTTAGCAGACCGGTTGTTCGAGGAAGTAGGTCTGAACAAAAGAGAGGCCAAGGAATTCGTGGATTCGTTTTTCGAGGCCATCCGAGATTCGCTGGAAGGGGGCGAGAACGTCAAGTTATCTGGTTTCGGTAATTTTCAATTACGCGAAAAGAATCAGCGACCAGGCAGAAATCCGAAAACCGGGGAAGAAATCCCGATTTCGGCACGCCGAGTCGTCACGTTTCGTCCGGGCCAGAAACTTCGTGCAAGGGTAGAAGCCTATGTTGGATCCGGGACTTGACCGTGATCTCCCGCCGATACCGGCGAAACGATATTTTACGATTGGCGAAGTCAGCGATCTCTGTGGGGTAAAACCACACGTGCTCCGGTATTGGGAGCAGGAGTTCGAGCAGCTCAAGCCGGTCAAGCGCCGTGGCAACCGCCGCTATTACCAGCGCGGTGACGTCATGATGATCCGCCAGATTCGCAGCCTGTTGTACGAGCAGGGCTATACGATCGGCGGTGCCCGCCAGATGCTGGAAGGTGACGAGGCGAAGGACGACGTCAATCGCAGCCAGCAGATCATTCGCCAGGTCCGTATGGAACTCGAAGAAGTTCTGCAGGTACTCAAGCGCTGAGCTTTCCCGCGGGCGCGGCCTCTGATACCATGCCGCCTCCCCATGCGGGGAACGTTTCTGCTGGATTTCACGTGTCGGGGCGTAGCGCAGCCTGGTAGCGCACCACAATGGGGTTGTGGGGGTCGCGAGTTCGAATCTCGCCGCCCCGACCATCCAGCAAATCGAAACGGCCGGTTCGGCCGTTTTTTGTTTGACATCCCTGTTCCCGGGCCCCGGGCCCGGCCGGCGTCCTTTCTGCCGGAGCAGCCGCTGCATTGGCCAGCGGGCGGGATTTGGCGGATAATTTCCCCTGATCGCCCGGCACAGCGCTTGATACCGGGGTTGAGCGGACCCATAAGGTAGGTTCAGGCGCGGAGAATGATATGAGTCCTTTTGAAAATGTATTGCGGGACATGCCCGATATCGCCAATGACGTGAAGGCGGAAGTTTCCGGCACCCTGGCGTGGGTGGGCATGAACGAAATCGAGATGCCGGTCCGGATCGAGGACGACGCCGGCGGGCTGATTCAGTCGACCGCACTGGTGACGGCCTATGTGAATCTCACCGAACCGCATGTTCGCGGCATTCACATGTCGCGCCTGTATCTGCACCTGGATGAAACGTTCTCCCAGCGTCCCCTCAATCCCTGCACGCTGCGTCAGATGCTGCGGGCCTTTCTCGACTCCCATGAGGGCCTGAGTGACCGGGCGCTGATTCGTGTGGATTTCGATTACGTGACCCGGCGTCCGGCGTTGGTAAGCGACAACGTCGGCTGGCGGCGCTACCCGGTTTCCATGATCGGCGTGCTCGAGAACAACGAATTCAGCCTGGAAATGGGCCTGGAAGTACTCTACTCCAGCACCTGTCCCTGTTCGGCAGCCCTGGCCCGGCAGCTCATCCAGGAAAAGTTCCGCGAGGACTTCGGTGGCCAGGAACAGGTCGATACCGCGGGCGTTCTCGAATGGCTGGGTGGTGAAAGCGGAATTGTCGCGACCCCGCACAGCCAGCGTTCGGCGGCCGAACTGCGGGTTCGACTCACCCCCAGTTTCGAAATGTTCCCCATCGTTGAACTGATTGACCAGATTGAAGGGGCTCTGCGCACCCCGGTTCAGGCCACGGTCAAGCGCGAGGACGAACAGGCATTCGCGTTGCTGAACGGTCAGAATCTGATGTTCTGCGAAGATGCGGGGCGCCGCATTCAGACGGCGTTGAATCGCGACGAGCGAATTCTCGATTTCTGGGTGCGCTGCACGCACTACGAAAGCCTGCACCCGCACAACGCCGTGTCCGTGGTGACCAAGGGCGTGGACGGCGGTTACGTGGCCGGCGGCGGCTCACCGGTGCGATTGGGTTCATCACGCAAGTAACCGCCAACCGCGGCTGACGAGCGTTACCGGCCCTGGCGAATCAGCGAGGGTTTGCGGCCGCGCCGTCCGACGGCGGCAATTCCGGCACCAGAGGGCGCGGATCCACCCGGCGGTCCATCCAGTTCATGCGCCAATCCAGATGCGGACCGGACGCCCGTCCGGTGGCGCCGATTTCCGCGATCACATCCCCTTTTTCAACCGTCATTCCCGCTTCGACCAGAATACGGCTGAGGTGCAGAAAGGTCGATGACAGGCCCTGGCCGTGATCGAGGATCAGGGTGCCGCCGGAATAATACATATCAGGATGCGCGAGGGTCACGATGCCGGCCGCGGGCGCATGGACGGGGGTGCCCGTGGGCGCTGCGATGTCCAGCCCGTAGTGTGGACGCCTCGGTTCGCCGTTCAGAATCCTCTGGCTCCCGTATACGCCGCTGATGCGGCCCTCCGCCGGCCAGGCGAAGCCTTCAGCATAGTCGGTACGCGAATCCCGCCGCGAGCGAGCGGACGAGACCAGTGCGGCCTCCTCACGAATGCGCTGCGCGGCTGCCGGGTCCGGTGTCACGGTACGCGGCGGCAGTCCGTCGACCCGTTCGATGGCGTAGTCTCGTGCGCGTACCGGCAGATCGATCCGTTGTTTTTCCTCGCCCGGCTCGATGACGCTGAGTGTTCTCGTGCCGGTCTCGTCGCGCCCGAACCCCAGCACGAAGCGGCCATCCCCGGAAACCATCACGGGCTGGCCGTCCAGGTCGACCTCGCTGCCCGGTCGGGCCTGACCAAAGATCAGTCCGCCCTGGATGGCTTCGCCTTCAAGCGTGACCGCCCAGGCCGTTCCGGGCGCGGTGCACAGGCAGAACGCCGCGAACAGGAGGAGCGCTGCGGCGATGGAGATACGGCGATTGACAGGGGCCATGGACCGGCTCAAAGCCGGATGCGGATGGATTGTCCCGGCTGAATCGTGTTGCCGGCATCCAGATCATTCCACGATTTCAGGTCATTGACCCGAACCTTGTACTTGCGCGCGATGCTCCACAGCGAGTCGCCACGCTGGACGATGTGCTGAACGGTTCCACTGGTCGCATTCTGGCGGGTTGGGGTGTGAAAGACCACCAGGTTGGCCCCCGCCCGCAGCGTGCGCGGATCGCGGATGTTGTTCCAGCGCTGCAGATCTTTGACGCTGACCCGGTAGCGCCGGGCAATGACGGAAAGGCTTTCGCCGGAACGTACGCGATGGGTGAGCCGGTCAGCTGAAATCAGGCCGGACTGCAAATCCAGCAATTCGGCGGCCGCGGCGGCATACAGGGGGTCCACCAGCAGTTGGTCGTCGCGCGGCAGTCGCAGTTTCTGTCCCGGGCGGATCAAATCGCCATCGAGTTCGTTGGCTGTTCTCAACACCGTGACCGGCACGTGATGCCGCTGCGCCAGGCGGGACAACGTGTCGCCGCGCTCCACGACGACCTGGTCCCACCGCATCAGGGCGCTGCGGTCCATGTCCGTCAGGCGTTCTTTGAGCCGGTCCGCGTTCTCCAGCGGCAGCACCACCCGGTGCGGGCCTTCCGGTGAGGTTGCCCAGCGGTTGAAGCCCGGGTTCAGGGTGAACAGCACGTCGATGGGCACTTCGCTCAATTGGGACAGCAGGACGAGGTCGGCCTGCTGGCCGATATCGACCGCTGCGACGACGGGTTGGTCCGGGGTGTCGGGGATCTCGAAATCGTATTTCTCGGCATCGCGGAACAGGCAGGCGAGGCCGAGCAGCTTGGGTACATAGCCGCGCGTTTCCCGCGGCAGCTTCAGGTTCCAGTAATCGGCCGGCCGTCCTGCGGCCCGATTGCGCCGAATCTGGCGCCCGACCCGGCCTTCGCCGGCATTGTATCCGGCGAGCGCCAGCAGCCAGTCCCCGTCGAACATCTGCTGCATGTAAGCGAGGTAGTCCAGGGCGGCGGCAGTGGAGGCCCAGACATCGCGGCGTCCGTCGTACCACCAGTTCTGCGCCAAACCGTAGCGGCGTCCGGTGGCGGCGATGAATTGCCAGGTGCCGAGCGCCCGCCCGCGGGAGTAGGCAAACGGGTCGAAAGCAGACTCGACGATCGGCAACAGTGCCAGCTCGCCGGGCATGTCACGGCGTTCCAGTTCCTCGGCGATGTAATAAATCCACGGTTGCGCACGCTTGAAAATTCGACCCATGTATTCCGGGCGGTCCGCATACCAGTTCGCCCAGCGCAGATTGATTTCCTGGTCCGAGCATTCGGGCAGACCGAAGCGGTCGATCACCCGTTCCCATACATTCGCATAGGCCGGCGCGTCCTCGTTTTGGGGGGGGACGAACAGGTGATCGTCCACGGCTGCGGCGGACTGGGGCGGCGCGACGGTGATGCGCGCGGGAATCGGCTGTGGTGTGTCAACGCTGCCGGAATCCGTGCCCGTCGTGGCACAACCTGCCAGGAACAGTAAAACCGGTATGGCCAGAGAACGCAGTGGCATCGGAATCCTCAATCTCTTGTTTTAGCAGGCCATTATGCTTCTCAATGGCCGTGGGTCAACCGTTTTGGGCCTACCAGGCGTCTTTCCAGGCCCGTATCGCGGCGAGCGTATCACTGCCCGGTTCCGCGCCGGGAATGCGTTTGCGGGCGGCGGCTACCACCCCCGCGGCGCGGGAGCGCAGGAACGGATTGACCTCCAGTTCGTCGCCCAGCAGGCTGGGAACCGTGCGTTCGCCGCGCTCCCGGGCGGTCTTGACCGCCCGGGCCCGGCGCTGGAGGGCCTCGTTGCCGGGTTCGACTTCGAGCGCGAACCGGCAGTTGCCCAGGGTGTATTCGTGCGCACAGAAGACCCGGGTCGAAGTTGGCAGTTGCGCCAGTTTGTCCAGTGACGACTGCATTTGTTCCGGCGTGCCCTCGAACAGGCGTCCGCATCCGACGCTGAACAGCGTATCGCCGCAGAACAGGGCACCGCCACCAAAATAGGCGATGTGGCTGGAGGTGTGACCGGGCACTTCGATCACCTGGAAATCCAGGCCCAGCTTCGTGAGCCTGGCCCGGCCGCCTTCGCGCATGACGTGATCGATGCCGGAAATCCGCGGGTCCGCGGGCCCGAAGACTTCGGGTTGATGCCGTTCCACCAATGCGAGCAGCCCACCGATATGATCGGGGTGGTGATGCGTGATCAGCACGTAGTCGAGGCTGAGACCCTCGGCGTCGAGGCGTTCGATGACCGGTTCGGCATCGCCCGGGTCGACCACGGCGCAGTGGTTGCCATCTGCGCGGATCAGCCAGATATAATTGTCTGTAAATGCGGGAATCGCTTCCACCTTGAAACCAAGCATGCCTCGATCGGTCTCCTTTCGTGCGGCTGGCCCCGAAGGCCGGTACCGGGCAATTTTAGCAGAAGGGCCGTCCCGTCCATGAATTCCGATATCGGCGCGCCGGGCGGTGCCGAGCCTCGGTTGGAATTCCTGTCCAATGGGCTGTGCAAGCGGATTCGCGCAGGGCGCGCGATTGAAGGTCGCCTGCTGATTCGCCATCCATCGGTGCGACCGGAGCGCGAGCCGGTGTGGGGCTCGGGCGAAAACGCCATGGCGGGGCCGTCGATCCGTCTGGCTGCCGGTATGAATGCCGCTGCCAAAGTCGATCGTGCCGTCATGGAATGTGAAACTGCCGAATTGCCGTTTACCGACGGCGCCTTCCGCAGTGTCACGCTCTACCATGTGCTCGCCGACGGGACGGAACCGGAACTCGGCGAGGCCTGTCGTGTGCTCGCGTCCGACGGAGATCTGCTGGTGGTGGGCCTGAATCATTGCGGTTGGTCGGGGTTTGATGCCGGCTACCGCCCGGAATTGCCACGCCTGCGGCCCGGTGCGGTCCGGCGCCGCCTGCTCGAATTCGACGTGGTTCTGCACGCCCGGTACGGCGCCGGTTTTCTGGGACGGCCGCACCCGGCTGACATGGGCCGTGGCGCGTGGCGGCTGGCCCTGCCGGCGGCGGACATCGTACTGTTGCACGCCCGCCACGTCCGGCCGATGGGCATGGCGCGGCCCAGACTCAAGGACGTACCCGCCGGATGGGCGCCAACCGCGCTGGCCGGCCGCTGACCCAGCAGGAGGAAACAAGGACTTGGAAGAATCGGAGCAGGTGGAAATCTATACCGACGGTGCGTGCAGCGGCAACCCGGGACCGGGCGGCTGGGGCAGTGTCATGCTGTTTCGCGGCCACCGCCGCGAGTTGAACGGTGGTGAGCCGGATACGACCAATAATCGCATGGAACTCATGGCGGTCATTCGCGCGCTGGAGGCGCTGAAGCGGCCTTGCCAGGTTACCGTGTATACCGATTCGGTGTATGTCATGAAAGGGATCACCGAGTGGCTGGAGCAATGGAAACGTCGCGGGTGGCGCACGGCGGGGCGCAAACCGGTCAAGAATGTTGAATTGTGGCAACGTCTGGAAAAAGCAGTCGTGCCGCACGACATCACGTGGCGCTGGGTGAAGGGGCACAGCGGGGTGCCCGAAAACGAGCGAGCCGACCAATTGGCCCGCCAGGGCATCAGCCAGTGATTTCAACGGAGGCATCATGAACCGGCAAGTCGTTCTGGATACCGAAACCACGGGACTGGAAGTGACCCAGGGGCATCGCATCATCGAGATCGGTGGTGTGGAGCTGATCGACCGCAAACTCACGGGGCGGCATTTCCATGAATACATCAACCCGCAACGCGATATCGAGGAAGGAGCGCTCGAAGTTCATGGCATCACGTTGGAATTTCTCGCCGACAAGCCGCTGTTCGCGGAGATCGCGGAGCCCTTTGTCGACTTTATCCGTGGCGCGGAACTGATCATTCACAACGCCGCGTTCGACATCGGATTCATCGATGCGGAGTTGGCGCTGCTGAACGATTCGCCGGGCCGGATCGTCGATTTCGCCACGGTGCTCGATTCACTGGAACTGGCGCGTGATCTGCATCCGGGCCAGCGCAACAACCTGGATGCGTTGTGCAAGCGCTACGAGGTGGACGACAGCAGCCGCACCCTGCACGGCGCCCTGCTGGACGCCGAGCTCCTGGCCGACGTCTACCTGGCGATGACGGGCGGGCAGGAGGACCTGGGACTGAGTTTCGAAGCCCGGCCCACCGAGCAACCCGGAATGATGGCGGTCGACCGCAGCGAACGCCCGCCGGTTCGGGTGCTGGAACCGGATGCCGCTGAGCTGGCTCGTCACCGGGCCCGGCTGGAGGCCATTCGCGAGCGGGCCGGTGCATGCCTGTGGCTGGAGCTCGAAGAGGAGGGGCAGGGCGGCTAGCGAAGACCTAGGGTGCTCCGGACTCTTCGGGTGGCGCGCTGGCGTCGGTCTGGCGGCGGGGTGCGGCGCCGTAGGCTTCCGATGTGAAAAAGACGTCCGGTGCGGAGTGCCGCTGGGTTACCAGCAGGGGGTGCTCCCGGGTGTCCATCCACGTCAGAATCTCGAAATAACGCTGGATATTGGCCACGAACTGTTTCGCTTCGAAACCGCGGGCGTAGCCATGGCGCGTTTGGGAATGCCACTTTTCCTGGCTGAGCAAATCGAGCGATTGCCGCACATCGGCCCAGCGGTCGGGGTCGAATCCGCGCTTCTGGGTGAGCCGGCGGGCATCACGCAGGTGGCCCATGCCCAGGTTGTAGGCCGCCAGGGCCATCCACATGCGATCGGCATCCGCGATCCGGTCCGGCAGGCGATCATGCAGGCGTCGCAGGTAACGGGCGCCGCCGTCGATGCTCTGGTCGGGGTCGAGCCGGTCGGCGACTCCTAGCTGTTTGGCGGTTTGTTCGGTCAGCATCATGATGCCGCGTACCCCGGTGTAGGAGGACGCCTCGGGATCCCATTGCGATTCCTGGTAACCGACCGCGGCGAGCAGGCGCCAGTCCATGTCGTATACCTCTCCGGCTTCGCGAAACGCCTCGATCAACAGCGGCAGGCGATCGCGCACGCGTTCGAGAAAGTGGAACATGTCGAACTGGCCGAGACGCTCGACATCCACGTAGAAACGGTCGAGAACCTCCGCGAGCCGCCCGTCTTCACGGACCTGCAGAAAAAAGGCCCGTGCCTTCTGCGCCAGGCTGTCGTCCGGCCCGGGTGCGAAGGCCCATGCATGCGGAACGCTTCCGGGCAGTGTGAATGCGATTCGCAAACGCGGATAGAACGACCGGTTGATACGGAAAATCGTCGAGTCGATCAGGGTCGCATCCACGGCGCCGTCGGACACGGCCTGGAGCAGGTCTTCGATGCCGACATCGTCACGCGCCTCCCAGGTCAGGCCGGGAACCTGTTCCCGCGCCTGCTGCAGAGCCTCCTCGTAGCTCGAGCCGCCGATCACCATGACCGACCGGCCGGCCAGGTCGGCCAGGGAACCGATGTTCGCGCCGCGCCGGCGGGTAACCGCCAGAATTTCGGTTTCCAGGTAGTCGGGGCCGAAATTGAACTGGAATTCCCGCCGCCGGGTCCGGCTGAGATTGGCGGCAATCAGGTCGCCGCGGCCAGCGGTCAGGTCCTGCGCCAGATGGCTGAACGCGTCGGCGACCTTGAGTTCGAGGTTCACACCGAGATATTCACTGAAAGCACGGGCGAGTTCATATTCCGGACCGGTCGGGCCGTCCGCTCCGAGGTAATAGCTGCTGGCGCCGTTACGGGTCAGAACGGTGAGGCTGCCACGTTGTTCGACCTGGTCGAGCACGGAGGGGCGATCGTCGCCGGAATACAGCAGGATCAGGGAAACCGCCCCCAGCAAATAACGCCTGGTGTGGCTCAGGATTCGTGGCGGAAGTGCTGGCCCACGGTTCCGGGCGCCGGCCACTGCAGGCACCGGCGGCTCGGTCACCGACGCGGAGGCACGCGCACGTCAGTCAGTCCCAGCAGCCCGCGGGGGTCTTGGTGCCGGCCTGGTTGATGGTCAGGGTCGTACATGACGTTCCGTCCCGGGTCTTGTCCTTGGCCTGGTCACCCTGGGCGACCGCCTGTAATTGGTAAGCCGTCGCCGTGGGAGTCGCCGGAGTGCTGAAATTGTAGTTGGCGTGGTCGGGCTTGGGCAGATTGGCGTTGTTGTCCGCCGCGTAAGTGGTGTTGTTGGACCGGAAGATTTCCTGATTGATGGCCCAGTTCAACAACAGTTGCTGGGCTTCGCCGCGGCGGGCCTTGCGCACGTAGTCCACGTAGGAGGGATAGGCCAGGGCGATGAGGATGGCGATCACAACCAGAACGATCATCAGTTCGATCATCGTCATGCCGCGTTGCCTGCGGCCGTGTTTGATGCCGCGTTCAGTCCGGCGATTCATGGGCTTGAATCCGTTGAATATGTTCATGATGTCACCTGATTCTTCCTGAATTGGGGTGCGGGAGCGGTGGTTGCCGGACCGGCGGCGAAATTGCAGGGATGAGCGGTCGCTCGTGCCCTGTTGCCGCAGTGGGACGCCTCCTATACTGACGATCACGTTTTCCATCATATGCTCCTGAGGTGCGATATGCCAATACCGGCATCGATCAGGAGGGACCCGCGAAACACTGGAAAAGGATTTTCCGCTCATCGAGGCTTCACGGTGATTGAATTGATGATCACCCTGGCTGTCCTCGCCATCATAACTTCACTGGCACTGCCGTCTTATCGGACCGTCCTGGAGAAACGCCAGGTCACCAGTGCCGCCGAACAGATCAGCGCTTTTCTCAGCTCTGTGCAGATCGAGTCGGTCAAGCGTAACGAACCCATCGCGGTCCGTTATGCGCGTGCCGCAGTCGATTCGTGGTGCGTTGGCCTGGACAATGCGGCCGCGACCTGCGACTGCACCGTCACCGACATCACGGATTCCGACTCGTGCACCGTGGACGGTGAGCTGCGGGTACTGCAGAGCAGCAGCCTGAATTACCCCGGGGTCATGAGTGGCACGACCGGCGACGGTGCTTTCGTGTTCGACCCGGTGCGTGGTCTGATGATCGACCACACCGACGCGGCCAAGCTTCATTTGGCTTCGAGCCGCGGCAAGTACGCGCTCGACGTCGACGTTTCAGCAACCGGCCGGGTCAAGATCTGCTCCAGCGACTCGTCCAAGAAAGTGCCGGGGTACGCGTCATGTTGAACAACCAGTCAGTGCAAGGGAACGGTGGGCCGGCCCGCGTCAGCGGGCTGCGCCGCCAGGCCGGCATGACTCTGATCGAGTCGATGATTGCCCTGGGCCTCAGCATGTTCGTCACCTCCGCCATGGTGGTGCTGATGTCGAATTCACTGGGTACGGCCTCCAAGGTCATTCAGATGACCCAGCTGACCGACGAGTTGCGCAACACCATGAGCATGCTCAGCCGGGATCTGCGCCGGGCCAACTATTCGGCCAACGCCGCCTACTGCTACGCCAACAGCGATTGTGGCATTGACGGGTCGGCGACACAGTCACCGGACATCACCATCGTCAACAACTCCTGCGTGACCTTCAACCTGGACCGCAACCGGGACGGTAACGCCAGCACCGATGATGCAGGCGCGTTTCGTCGCCGGGTGGTCAACGGGGTGGGCCTGGTCGAGATGTGGATTGGGAACAGTTCCCCAAACTGTGCGGCGTCCAATGCCAATTGGGTGGGCGTAACCGATCCGTCCTTTGTCGACGTAACCCGTTTCAACATCGACGACAGCGACTCCTTCGTGATTTCCTTTCCGAACGAGGACGGCAGCACCGTGAATCAGCGCAGCCGCCGCGTCGTGGTGGAGATCCAGGGTCGGCTGGTGCGCGAAAATTCGATTACGCGCACGATCCAGGACGAGATCAAGGTTCGCAACGACCTGATCTCCAAGGTCTAGGGCGAATCGAATCGGCGCGCGCCTGTTGCGCGCCGATCAGAGGACAGAAACATGATGACAACTGCAGACCGAATGGTGCGACAGATTTGCGGCCGCCGGCGCCAGGCCGGGGGAATCACGATATTCAGCGCCGTGTTGATCCTGATCCTGCTCACCGAAATGGTGTTGTACGCGGTTCAGACCGGTGTGTTCGAGCAACGCAAGTCCAGCAATGAACTGCGCCAGAAGGTGGCCTTTCATAAAGCCGATTCGGCGATTCAACAGGCCAAGCAGTACATGCTGCGCAATTCGGGCCAGGTGGTGAAGTCGATTGGCACCGGAGCCTGGATGGCAGCGGGTACCTCGGACCAGCGCTGGTATCCCTGCGCGGGTGCGACCTCAGGAACCAAGGGCGCTCACCCCTGTTTCGCCGAATCCGCGACCACCGCGTATAACGGCACCAGTTTCCGGGACGGCAGCTACTTCTTCGGCATCGATGCCGATTCCAACGACGCCATCACATTGACCGAAGCGGAATTGCCGCTGGATCCCGACGCCCTGGGAACCTCCGATCCGACCGATCGGGTCGAACTCTATGCGATCCTGTGCATGTTTGAAGTCGACCGCTCCCAGGATCCCATCGTGCGCGGCTGCACCACCGATGCGGCCAAGCAGGACAACCGGTATTACATGATTACCCTGTTGTCCCGTGGCCAGGCGGATTGCGACGGGAACGGGGCGAACTGCAGCGCCGAGGCCCTGGTTTCGGAGAAAATCGGCAGTTTTGGTCCCGGAGCCGGCGAAGGCGGTCCGGCCGTGCCCTTGACAGCGCGCACCAACGTGCCGCTCAGCGGAACGGTCGAAATCGTGCCGAATCCGAACGGCGGCGGTGAAGGCGTGCCCATTTCGTCCTGGGTCAATCTCAACCAGGATCCGGCCTGCCGGCTATCGGGCGACCCGATCAGCCCCATCAGCGGATCCTATGCGACCTGCGAACGGCACGAGTGGTACGGGACCTCGGAATTTCCGTCCGACTACAAATGCCCGACCAACAACTGTTCGTGCAGCAAGAACGACGATCGGCTGTTGACCTATGCCCAGGGTAATAATCGCGAGATGGGCATCGACATCGTGCCCGACCCGAATTTCCCGTGCGATCTGTGGCTGTATACCTTCGGTATTCCGAAAGCGCGCTACGTGGAAGTGCGGGACGCCGTGGTACCCATCGACCACCGGCTGACGAGTTGCGATTCGCTGGATTCCGATTCCGCAGGGGTCTACTGGATCACTGGCGCCAGTTGCGACATCAAAACCCAGATCGGCTCCGCGGAAAACCCGGTGCTGCTGATTTCACTGGTGGCAAATACGAAGATCACCGCCGGTGCCGAAATCTTTGGGGTTCTGTTCGTTTCCGATGCGGCCAACGCCAATGCGGAATTCACCGGTAACGGCCACGGCACCGTTTACGGCGCGGCCGTGATGGATGCGGTGATGGAGCACTTCAACGGAACCTTCCAGGTCGTTTATCTCGAAAACCTCATCCGGGCGGTCACGGAAACCGGCGCATTCGGCAACGTCGCCGGTGGCTGGGCGGATTTCCATGACACCTGGGAATAGGGAGCGTCAGCGCATGAAACCTTACCAAACACTCGGAACTTCATTCGAAGTCCGGCGGCGCGAGCAGGGTACGACGCTGCTCGAAGTGCTGCTGGCCATCGTTATCTTCATCGTGGGCATGATGGCGCTGGTGCACCTGCAGGGCAATCTGACCCGATCAAGCACCGACGCCAACCTGCGCACCGTGGCGGCCAACTTCGCCGAGGAACTGATCGAGGAACGTCGCGCTTTCGAAAAGGTCCCGGCGGACGGCACCAACACGACCATTGAATTCCAGGAAATCGTCGATCAAACCATCACCGAAACCCGTGGCGGCATCGTGTACACGGCCGACATCGACGTCGAAAACTATTATTTCGACGAAGATCAGGAAACCGTGACCAGCAACGTGGGTGATCTTCCATCCGAGTGGGACACCAGCGTGCCGGATTTCAAGCACGTGACAATGACGGTGACCTGGGATGGCTCGAATTTCGATACGGGATCCACCGGTGGTAACCGCCTGGGCAGCGGCAGCCTGGTCGTGACCCAGATCATTCCGTCGATTCCTCCGCTGGGCACGGCCCAGGTCGCCAGCGAAAGTGACGGCGAACTGGGTGGGCCTTCGGTCGACTACACCCCCGGTCTGAACCCGGACATCATCGCCATCCAGATTGGTGACAACAAGTTCAAGGAATCGACCACGCCGGAACCGGTGGTGGTACGCCGAGACGAACTGATGGAAACCTGGTTCGACGTGGTGACCTATTCGACAACCGACAGTAACTCGGTGTTCATCCGGCGCGAGGAATTCGTCGCGATAAGCTGCGACTGTACCCTGCGCAACCCCAGTGGCAGCGGCGAGGACGGACGCCAGCCGACCATCTGGACCGGCGCCGAGTACGCCGAAGGCGAATTCGTCGCCAAGCAGTACGGTGAAAGCGCCTCCAACCAGCAAAGCCAGTATTGCGATGTCTGCTGCCGGGATCACCACGACACGGCCGGCGGACCGAATTCCTACATTCCGGACAGCCCGTCTTCCAGCGGTAATCACCCGCATTACAGCCGCAGTAATCAGGGGGCGCTGCAGGTGGTCAGTGCCGGCAGCGATTACGTCGAAGCCTGCCGTATGGTCCGTAAGGATGGGTTTTTCCGCGTCGCCCAGGACTTTACCCTGGAGAGTCAGCTCGCCTTCCCGGAAAACTATCTGGATGAATCCGGTGAGGTCACGGCCTATTCGGATTATGTGAAGGCGGCTGTTGTCGAGCACTTTCAGAACCCCTCCAACAACGATCCCTGGGCCCATAACCTGAGCTATGACGGCAGGGACACCGCCAATCCGACCGACTTGCCGACGGGGCTGTTGCAAGACAGCCAGCAACTGCGTTCGCGCGGTATCTACGCGGACCTGGTGAGCACGCAACTGCAGGCCAACTTGCTGAACTGTTTCGACATTGGCGGTACCGGCGATCGCACGCAATGCGAAGTACCCCAGGCCGGGTCCGCGCTGGAACTGTATCCTTTCTTCGATGTGCAGGTGACCCAGTTGGCGCGTTGGAGCGAGAATCAGCCGGATGATCCCATCGACATCACCAACGAAGAGATCGCCAACAACGGTTACAGCCGCGGCGTGGCCGAACTGGCCGGTACCGGGCAGGGCACCTCGGTGGGCGACAGCAAGATCGAAGACGGCAACTACGGTCTGGTCAGCATCGCCCCCAACCTGAGTTCGCCGGCCTACTCCGATGCCTACATCTACATGCGGGCCGGGCTGGGGACCAATCCGCCGCAGCCCACGGGCAAGATCATTTCCGGAACCCTGGTCAATTCCAACCAGGCCGGCAATGCGGTCGCGTCGGTCACCGGCAACGGCGCCAATTGCACCCGCCCGACCAATACCACCTTCCAGTGCGTGCTCGACGATCCTCTGCTGGTATCGCCGACCCTGACGGTCAGTAATTACTACAAAAGGAACAAGTTGCTGGTTGCTGAAAGTGGTGATCTCACCATGACCGGCTGCACCCAGGGTGGAAATCTCAGCGCCAATTCAACGACTTTCGCGCTGCCGACCACGACGACTTCCAATGTCTCCATCGTGGTCAATGTGACCACAGCGACCTGCCCCTGAGGGCAGGTCCGGGGTCCTGGTGCGAAGGGGCCGACCCCGTCTCCAGCCGGTCACGGCCAGACCGCCCCTCCCGGGGCGGTTTCGGTGACAAATAGCGGCACCGTCGGTTCGAATCCTGGTTCCTGCATCCGGTCCGGTGCCTCCGGCACCCGGTCCGGGACTGTTGTGCTGACAAACAGCGGCAATTCCTGACCGGTTTTTCACCGTTGAGGCGAACCGGACGCCTCCAGATACCGCGCCCGGGAGCAATTTGGTGACGAACGGCGTCAATTTGTGACCAAACGGTGCATCCGAGGCTGATGGTGTCCGATTCGCTGTCTTATAATGTGCGTACTCAGGAAGAGTGAATGCCTTAGCAGGACAGGAAGCCATGAACAGCAGGAAGCTGACAGTATTACCCCAGGGAAGGGTTGCCCGCGCCACGATCCCGCGAACACATCAGACCGGTTTCAGCATCATCGAATTGATGATGTCCGTGGTTTTGCTCGCCATCGCCATGGCATTGGCCGTTCCTTCGTACCGCGAAATGGTCGAAAAACGGCAACTCACCTATGGTGCGGAGCAGTTGATGTCTTTTGTCAACTCCGCTCAAAGCGAATCCATCAAAAAAAACCGGGTGCTGACGGTCTCCTACGAACGCACCGATGACGACGACTGGTGCGCCGGCGCCGTGCTTGGAACGACGGCCTGCGATTGCGGACAGACCAATACGGCGTCAGCGGATTACTGCGCGATCGACTCCGTGCCGTGGATCATCAACAACACCCATGCCGGTAACCACGACCTGGTCCAGTCGATGTCCGGAGACGGCGCCTATTCCTTTGATCCGGTGCGCGGTCTGATGACCGACCTCGATGATTCCCTGGTCATCGAAATGCGCTCGGACGACGAGTCCTACCGTCTGCAGCTTCGGGTTTCCAACACCGGTCAGGTCGTGCTCTGCTCCAAAGACAATGGCCACGATGTTCCCGGTTACCCCGTCTGCCCCGTTCAGGAAATCACCGAGGAAACATCCTGATGAGCATGCAAGGACGCAAGGGAATGTCGAGTCGGCGGCGCCAGGCCGGTTTCAGTCTGATGGAAGGTGTGGTGTCGATGAGCATCAGCCTGATCGTGACATCGGCGATGGTCGCCCTGATGGCGAATTCCCTGGGCAGCACGACCCGCATCGTCAACATGACCAAGCTCAGCGACGATTTGCGCAATACCATGCAGTTGATGACCCGCGACGTGCGACGCACCAGCTACAACGCCAACGCCATGCTGTGCTACGGCAACGATGATTGCTACTCGGATGGCAGCGTGACCCTTCCGGGTGATATCACGGTCAGCAACAACAACGATTGTTTCACCTTTCTCACCGACCGGGATCACGATGGCGACTCCACCGAGAACGATGCCGGAGGATTCCGTCGGAGAGTGGTGGGCGGCGTGGGCGTGGTCGAGATGTGGACGGGCGACAATTCGCCGAACTGCGCGGCCAATGATGCGAACTGGACCGCCGTGACCAACATCGACAGCATGGACATCACCACCTTCAACGTGGACGACGCACTGTCCTACACGGAAGTGATTTACGACGACGGGGCCGGCAACACCATTTCGCAGCGTGTTCGCAAGCTGCGCTTCAATATTCAGGCCGCGTTGCTTCACGCGGACAACATCACGCGCGAGATCGAGGATGTGATCAGCGTACGTAACGACCTGCTGCTGTGAAACCCGGCGGCGGAATCCGAGCACAGGGAAGGGCAAACCC
This sequence comes from Elongatibacter sediminis, assembly GCF_037892215.1. Lineage (NCBI taxonomy): Bacteria > Pseudomonadati > Pseudomonadota > Gammaproteobacteria > Chromatiales > Wenzhouxiangellaceae > Elongatibacter > Elongatibacter sediminis. The sequence continues at coordinate 317,748 of NZ_JAZHOG010000004.1, forward strand.
ATGAATGCCAGGCAAGCAAAACGATCCGGCTCCGCCGCGGGGGGCGTGCGGCAGACCGGCATGATGACCACGTTTACAGCCGTTCTGATTCTCCTGCTGTTGACCCTGATGGTGTTTTTCGCGTTGCGGGTCGGCGTGTTCGATCAGCGTATATCCTCCAACGACCTGAGGCAGAAACGCGCGTTTCACGCGGCCGAGTCAGCCATTCAGCATGCGAAGGAGTATTTTCTGGCGAATTCGGTGCTGGTCGCCTCCAGCGTGACCGATCTGTTGCCCAATGGCGCGGACGGGTGGCTGTCCACGGGCGCGGAACGCTGGCAGCCGTGCAGCGGCGCGGGTTTGAACCTGTCGTCGGGCAGCGGGTCGCATCCCTGCTTCGGTGAGCCCAACCCGGACCGCCGCTCCGATCTGTACTACTACTCGTTTGCCAACTCCACCGAGGTGCCGGTCGACACCGAAACACTGCTTCCCGGAACCACCGAGCAGGCCAGCGTGCAGGCGCTGCTCTGTGTTCTGGACATCGACTATGACGCGGTCACGCCGGTCCAGGGCTGTAGCACCGATACGACTGTGGTCGACGGCGATCATTTCATGATCACCCTGCTTGGCCGGGGCGAGTCCGATTGTGACGGCACGACCTGTCGCGCCGAGGCACTGGTGCGTGAACAGGTGTCGAACTTCGGCGGAACCGCCGGGGGGCAGGCACCGTCGGTTCCCCTGGTCACCAAGAGCACCTTTCCACCCTCGGGTACGGCCGAAATCGTCCCGAACCCGAACTCGGGTGGCGTGGGCGTGCCGATTTCCGTGTGGATGAACGCCAATACGAGTTGCAATGCCGACGGATCGATCATCGACCCGAGCAGTGGCTCCTGGGCAACCTGCGAAATGCACGAGTGGTATGGCGTGGACCAGATGCCTGACGATTATGCCTGCCCCGGAAACTGCAGTTGCAGTCAGTCCGAATCCATCAGTTACACGCATGGGACCTCCGACACTCTCGGCATCGATCTGGTCCAGGATGAGAACTTTCCCTGTGACCTGTTCAAGTTCTATTTCGGTGTGCCGAGGACCAACTACGAAATCGTCAAGGGCTTCTCACAGGTTCTGAGCGACTGCTCTACTCTGGGGCCCAATTCGAACGGGATCTACTGGATCAGCGGCGCCGAATGTCGCGTTAACTCGAACACCACCGTAGGATCGCCGGACGCACCGGTGCTGCTGATTTCAGCAGCGACGGAGACGCGCTTCAACGGCGGCGCGCAGGTATACGGTGTCGTCTATATCTCCGATACCGAGAAATCCAACGCCACCCTGTATTCGAATGGCAATAACACGATCTACGGCCAGGTTATCGTCGATGCCACACTGGGCAGCTACCAGGGTACCTTCCAGGTGGTTTACAACGAAAACACCATTGGCGACGCCACCGGCGGTGGTGGTCTCGGCAACGTCATCGGTGGATGGGCGGACTTCCATCCGGACTGGCGCTAACCAAGGACACGGAAATGAACATTAGCAGCACACGGATGCGCAATCAGGCCGGTACGACCTTGCTTGAAGTTCTGGTCGGCATCGTTATTTTCGCCGTTGGCATCATGGCCCTGGCGCAGTTGCAGGGCAACCTCAGCAAAGGCAGCGCCGACTCCAATGCGCGCACGGTTGCGATCAACATCGCCGAGGAGACCATCGAGGCGGCGCGAACGTTCGTGCAGGTCACCGGCGGGCCGGGCGCAAACGCCTTCAACAACATCGTCAGCGGAACCCGTACCGAGAGCCGGGGTGGCATCAATTACACCGTGGCTTCGACCGTTACGGATTACTACTACAATCCGGCCACCGGTTCGTTCAGCACGTCCAAGCCCAACAGCACCATCGTCAATGCGGATCTCAAGCGGTTGCAGTTGGCGGTCACCTGGGGGTCTGGTCAAACCTTCCAGATCGATGAGGACGAAGTTTCCGGAGACATCGGCACCGGAACGATCGTGCTGACCGACATGATCTCCTCGATCACATCGCCATCCGGCGGCAAGGTGGTTTTGAACAGCACCACCAACGAGCTGTACGGACCTCCGGTCGACTACACGCCGGGCCAGAATCCGGACATCGTGTCGATCAAGCTCGGCGACAACCGTTTCAAGGAATCCACCACGCCGTTGCCCGATGTGATTCGGTCGGATGAACTGGTGGAGACGTCGTTCGATGTTGTGACCTACTCGCAGAGCGATGAGGGCGCGACCTTTCTTCGGCGTGAGGAATTCCGCGCCGTCAGTTGCGAATGCACCCTGCGCGCGGCGACCGATCCGGGGGACGGCGGTTTGCGGCCCACGATCTGGAACGGCACCGATTACACGGAAGGGGAATGGGTGGCCAAACCCTACGGCGTCAGCGCCAACAACCAGCAGTCCGATTTCTGTTCCATCTGCTGCCGGGATCATCATGATGGGGGCACGGGCACCCAGGACGACGTAAACGATCCGGGGCGGTCGCTGACCGACCCGTTCCGCCCGTCCAGCCAGTACTGGACGTCAGCGGACGGCCAGACGGGCCTGATCGGCGATCACAAGCACTACCGGCGCTCGAACAACGGGACGCTCACCCTGGCGACAGTCGGCAACACCTACGTCGAAGCCTGCCGGCTGGTGCGCAAGGACGGTTTCTTCCGGGTCGCCCAGGACCTGCGCCAGGAAGGCAACAACAGCTTCCCGGACGACTACCTGGATGAAGACGCGGAGATCGAAGAGTATTCTCAGTACGTGACTGACGCGGTGTCGATTTTCAAGGATGCCACGGGCAACGGCTACGAGCAGAGTCCGCCGACCCTGATGCAGCCTCAGGATATGGCGGAGCCCGTCACGTTCCCGGCCAGTCAGCAGCAGAATGCGACGACCATGTCGAGTTCCCGTGCGAACCAGCAGTTGCGTAATCGCGGCATTTATATCGACTACATGAGCGACGTATTGAGAGACATCGTTTCGTGCATGGACGACGGTGGCAGTGGTTCCGAATGTGGTGTTGAGGGCGCGAACTCTCCGCTGGAGGTAATTCCGTTCTACGATGTCCAGTTGACTTGGCTGGCGCGCTGGACCGAGACCCCCAACAACAACCCGGTTGACGTGACCAACGAAGCGGTGCGTGACAACAATACCCACAGCCGGGGGTTCGCGGACCTGACCAGCGGTTACGGTTATTCCGAGATCAATGCGGAATCGCACCGGGGCAATCTCGGCCTGACCGCGACCGACCCCATCGATCCCTGGTACGCTGGTAATCTGCGCGATTACGACATGTACGCCCTGGCCGCGACGTCCACGCCGCCGCCGCCAACCAGTGGATTCGATGTTTCCGGCAGCATCCTGTCCGCCGTGGGCGGGGTGAAAGCCGCTGACGTGGAAATCGAAGTCTCCGAAGCGCAATGCGACCGGACCAGCGTCGGCTTCGAGTGCGTGGTCCCGACCGGCGCCAACAATCCCCGGATCAAGGTGTACAACTACTTCAAGCGCAACAAGATTCTGGTGGCCTGCAGCGATACTCTGGTGATCCAGGGAACCAATCACAGCGGATCCGATCCGACCCAGAACTGGACCCGGTTCACTCTGCCGAAGTCCGACGTCAGCGGCGCGGACATCGTCATCAAGCAGGATTCCTGCTGACGCAGATCCGAAACGCGGGCCGGGAGGCTTCGGCCATGCCCAGGCACCGCGGGTGCTCAGGCATCTGCTAGAATTGCCGCCTCATTCGAGGCGGCAATTTTTTTGGAGCTCCTGTGACGGTTCGTACCCGATTCGCCCCCAGTCCCACCGGTTTTCTGCACGTGGGCGGCGCCCGCACGGCGTTGTTCTGCTATCTGCAGGCGCGTGCCGCCGGCGGCATTTTCATCCTGCGTATCGAGGATACCGACCTCGAGCGCTCCACCCCGGAGTCCGTGCAGGCCATTCTCGACGGCATGGACTGGCTGGGCCTCGATTACGACGAGGGGCCGTTTTACCAGACCCAACGCTTCGATCGCTACGCGGAAGTCACCCGGCGGTTGCTGGATGAAGGCAAGGCCTATCATTGCTACTGTTCGAAGGAGCGCCTGGAGGATTTGCGCGAAGAGCAGATGGCGCAGGGGCTCAAGCCGCGTTACGACGGCCTCTGCCGCGATCGCGAAGACACCCCGAAAGGGGTGAAGCCCGTGGTGCGGTTCCGTAATCCGCGGGACGGCGTTGTATCGTGGGACGACCGGGTACGCGGCCCGATCACCATTTCCAACGACGAACTGGATGACCTGATCATCGCGCGGCCGGACGGTTCCCCGACCTACAACTTCACGGTGGTGGTCGACGACGCCGACATGGCCGTGTCCCTGGTGATTCGCGGGGACGATCACATCAACAACACCCCCCGGCAGATCAATATTTACGAGGCGTTGGGCGCGGCGCTTCCCGAATTTGCCCACGTGCCGATGATCCTGGGCGACGATGGCGCGCGTCTGTCGAAACGCCACGGGGCGGTGAGCGTGCTCCAGTACCGCGACGACGGCTACCTGCCCCAGGCACTGACCAACTACCTGGTGCGTCTGGGCTGGTCGCACGGTGACCAGGAGGTATTCAGCCGGGAGGAGATGGTGGCGGCCTTCGATATCGCCAACGTCAACCGCAAGGCGGCGGCTTTTGATAGCGACAAACTCGACTGGCTCAACCAGCACTACATGCGCTCCCTGCCGGCAGCGGAAGTGGCGCGTCATCTGCGTTGGCATTTCGAGAAGGCGGGAATCGACCCCGAAAGCGGCCCCGGCCTGGAGGCGCTGATCGGGGTCCAGGCCGACCGGGTCAAGACCCTGCGCGAAATGGTGGACGCCAGCCGGGTGTTCTACGAGGACTTCGGGGACTACGACGCGGGGGCGGCGAAAAAGCACCTGCGGCCGGTGGCCGAGCCGGTCATGCGCGCCCTCGGCAACAGCCTGGAGGACCTGGCGCGGTGGGAACCCGAGAGTCTGGATCAGGCGATCCGGGGGGTCGCCGGGGAACTGGAAGTGGGCATGGGTAAAGTGGCCCAGCCCCTGCGGGTGGCGCTGACCGGCACGGCGGCTTCGCCGTCCATTGACAAGACTCTGTGGCTGACCGGTCGGGAGCGCAGCCTGAGGCGCATCGAGCGGGCGTTGCAGTTCATCCTGGCCCGGGCCGCCGCCGGTGCCTGAGCCGGTGTGCAAAACGGTCTGAGCGCGGGAGCGGAAGGTGTCCAAGGTCGAACGTCTGTATCACCTGCACAACATTCTGCAGCAGCGCCGCACGCCCATTTCCCGGCAGGATTTGATGGAGCGGCTGGAGTGTTCGCAGGCGACCCTGTACCGCCTGGTGGCCGAATTGCGCGACTATCTGGGCGCGCCGATCGAACAGGACCCGGAATCCCGCGGTTTCTACTACGACCGCAGCCTGGAGCAGCCCTTCGACCTGCCGGGCATCTGGATCAGCCCGGCGGAACTTCAGGCCCTGCTGACGGCCCGCCAGGTTCTGTCCAACGTGCAACCCGGATTGCTGGAAGGGGAATTGCAGTCCCTGCAGGGCCGAATATCGGCACTGCTGCGCCAAAAGGGCGTGGACACCGACAGTGGTGACAGCCGCATCCACATTCAACACGTGGCCGGCCGGGTGGTGCCGGCGCGCATGTTCCAGGATGTGCTCGGGGCCCTGCTGGAGCGGCAGCGACTGTTCCTGCGCTACCACGGCCGGCGGCGCGACGAAGTTAGCGAACGAACGGTTTCACCCCAGCGGCTGACGCAGTACCGCAACGCCTGGTATCTCGACGCCTGGTGCCACCAGGCGAAAGGGCTGCGGAGCTTTGCGCTGGAACGCATTCGCGAGCAGAAACGGCTGGATGAACCGGCCCGGGATGTTCCCGCCGGGGCCCTGGCGGAACACTTCGATCGATCCTACGGTATTTTCTCCGGCCCGGCTGAACACACGGCTGAACTGCGTTTCACCCCGGAAATGTCACGCTGGGTGGCCGAAGAGGTTTGGCATCCGGATCAGCAGGGCGAATTCGACGGGGAAGGGCGCTGGGTGCTGCGCCTGCCGTTCAGCAGCGCCCGGGAACTCACCATGGACATTCTGCGCTACGGTCCTGACGTCGAGGTCAGGGCTCCGGATTTTCTGCGTGAAGCGGTGGCCGCCGCTGCCCGCCGGACCGCGCAGCGCTACGACGCTCCGGACGACTGAACAGCGCCCGCCGATATTTCGCGGTTCTCATGCTTTGAGAACCCGACCTGATTCAATGGTCTGCAAGCATTGACAGACCACAGGTTCCGCGATGATTCACTCATTCCTGCTGTTCCTGGCGCCCGGCGCCAGCCCCGAACCAGCCATCCCGGCCAGCCGCGTACAACGCGAGGCTCAGGCCAGCCCGGCACATTCGCCAGCCAAACGCCGGAGCGCGTCATGGGCACAGGGCCTGCGCACCAGCGCAGGCGTCGTGGCAAACGCAGCCGGATTCATCGCGCTTATCGGTTGCTGCTGGCTGTTGTTGCCAACCATCGCCACCCTGATTTCCTGAATCCCGGAAGGCGGATCGCCACCTGCAATTCCCGGGCGCTCCGCGGGCGGCACCTCTCCGCCGCCCGCGGTTTCTTCTCGCCCGAGCGCAGCCGGTTTCACAACCCGACGGAGTCGGGCTGTGAAGAAGGGAAGCGAAGGCGCGACACTTTGCTGAAACC
>NZ_JAZHOG010000004.1:324535-368347 GCF_037892215.1 Elongatibacter sediminis
GGAGTGCTCGTCGAGAAGCAACGTGCAGTATGAATCGTCGTGACTGAGCGCAGCCGGTTTCACAACCCGACGGAGTCGGGGAGTGAAGAAGGGAAGCGAAGGCGCGACACTTTGCTGAAACCGGAGTGCTTATCCAACATGCTTTCCCCCGGTCCATCCCCCCCGCCGAAGCACCCGCTCTCCCATCGAGCGCGGTGAGTCCTCCAGATCGGTGGCCATCGAATCGTTCCACCGGTTGAGAAAACCATACAGACACACGGCGCCCAGGATCTGCACGATCTGGTTTTCCGTCCAGTGTTTTTTCATCCGGTCCATCACGGCACCGTCGACTCCGTTCGGAACTGCGCCGGCGGCCAGCGCGAAGTCCAGTGCGGCGCGTTCGGCTTCGGAATACAGGGGGCTGCTCGCATAGTCCCAGATGGCGTCGAGCTTTTCCTGGCTAATGCCGTGAATCTGTGCCGCGACCAGCGAATGGGCTTCGCAATACTGGCAGCCGGCCGCACGGCTGGCGAAATGCGCGATCAGGCGCATGAAACCGAGGTCGACATCACCGTCCGGATCCATCACCGAACGGGTCAGTTCACCAAAGGCGCGAACCATGGCGGGACGGCGCTGCATGGTCAGCAGGCTGTTGGGTACGAAGCCCAGTATCTGTTCGAACAGTGCGAAGTCTTCGCTGAGCTCCGGCGTGGACTCAGCCGGCAAGGGGTCAAGGTGGGCCATATGCAGTTCCGGTTGGGAAAAGCCGCATTCTGCCCGATCAGGGGATTTGCTGCAGCATGCGGATGGCGATTCGGCGTGCCTCGGGTCCCCACCGGTTCTCGCCAATGACATTGACCGCGAACACGAGCGTGTCCTCTTCGCGCTCCACGATACCCACGAACCAGCCGTGATCAGAACCCGGCATCGGGCAGCTGCCGGTTTTTCCGTACAGGGTGCCGCGAAAATCCTCGGGAATGGCGAAGTCTTGCAGCAACAACTCCCGGGTGGTGGCCTGGTGGCCGGGATCCGCCGGCAGTTCGCGGGCATTGAGCCGGCGCAGAAAGTCGATCTGATCCAGCGCGGATATTTTCAGACTGCTGCCGAGCCAGAACTGGTCGATGCCGCCGGAAATGTCCCGGTTGCCGTAGCCGAACCGGTCGAGGGCCTGCTGCATGCGTTCCGGGCCTACAGAGCGGGCGACCTGCTGAAAATACCAGACCACTGAATGGCGTACCGCGCTGGCCAGGTCGTGATCCTGGTTCAGCACTTTGCGCGAATGCACGGTCCCGTCCCAGGTGAAGGTGTCGCCCGGGCCCTTCAGGACACCGGCATCGAGACCGATCAGGGAGTTGGGTATTTTGAAGGTGGAGCACGGAGAGAGTGGTGTTTCACATTGCTCACGGGAGTGGATCAGCCAGCTGTCGTTGCGGGTGCTGTAGACGGCCAGGCACGCCGCCTCGACGTCCGCGAACCCGGAGCCGTTCAGCAGCCAGGTCTGGGCGGCTGCGGGCGCGACCATAGCCAGGGCGGTAGTGCCGGCCAGCGCGACAGTTTTCAGCTTCGCCGCGCGATGGAAACATCGTTTCATGGTGCTCACGCTCTGTTGTTGGTGGCTTACGCTGCGCATTTTGAGCCCCGAATCGGGCAATCGCAGGGCGTGGCGGGGCGCAACGGGTGGCGAGTGACGGACTATCCGCTGCCGCCTGCGGCAGTGGGGTGGCCATCAGGCCCGGCTGGGCACCCACTGCGCGCAGGTTGGATTCAGGCGGCGGCAGCCTCGCCCGCACTCGCGCGCATCGGACCATTCAGCAATGCATCACGGGTCGCCTCGACGATCAGATCTACCTCCTCCGAGGTGATGGCGAAATGCGGCGTGTAGCGCAAACTGTTCTGACCGCCATGGATTACGTTGCAACCCTGCATGCGCATGTACTCCTCGGTGGAGTCGGCTCCGAAGCATTTGTAGAGTTTTGAATTCAGCTCAACGCTGAACAGCAGGCCGGTCCCCTGAACCTGGGTGATCCGGTCGCCGAGATCGTCCTGAAGCGCCTTGAATTTCTCGACGAATTCCCGGCCGCGCTCGCGAATGTTCTGACGCAGTTCCGGCGTCAGGGCGTTCAGCACAGCGCAGGCCACGTCCATGGCGCGCGGGTTGGTGGTCATCGTGTTGCCGTAAATCCCCTTGCGGTACAGGCCGGCGGTTTCTTCGGTCAGTGCCAACACCGACAAGGGGTACTGCCCGGCGTTCAGAGCCTTGGAGTAAGTCTCCATGTCGGGCGCCTCGGCATCCTCGAATCCCGGGTAGTCGCAGATCGACAGAACGCCATGTGTGCGCAGACCCGCCTGGATGGAATCGACCAGCATCAGCGAGCCGTGTTCACGGGTTTTTATGCGGACGGCATCGTAGAACTCCCTGCTGATGGCCTGTCCGGGATTTCCTTCCCCCATGACCGGTTCGAGAAAGAAGGACTCGATGAATATGTTGTTCGAATCAGCCCAGGTATAAATCTGCTCGAGCTGTTCGACGTTGTTGGGTTCGACGGTCAGCAGTCGGTCCTGATCGCGGAAACTCGCCAGGTGGCGCACATAGTTCTGACGGCTGGAATCGGAGTATTGCGCCGGACGGTCCGTGCGGCCGTGAAAACCGCCACACAGGCTGGCCATGCGAATCTGGCGATTGGCGTGGCGGCCACCCGGATCGGTCATCATCTTGGCGTTCACATCCGAGATGCGGGCTGCCAGGCTGACGGCTTCGGAACCGCTGTTCAGGCACAGGAAACGGTCCATGGGGCAGGTGCCGCGCGTCTGGCCGATTTCCCGTTTCAACGCTTCGTGCAGTCGTTTCTGGCTGAGATTCGGGGTCATGATGTTGGCCATCACCTGGCGGCCGTTCATGGCCTGCAGCACCGCTGGCGGTGCATGACCCATTCCGAGCATGCCGTAGCCGCCTGAGTCGTGAATGACGGCGCCCTTGATCGTAATAATCCACGGCCCCCGGGCCACCAGCGCGACATACGGCTTGATCGCGTCATCGGGATAAAAGTTGATGAACCCGGCCTGAACTTCGGCGATCTGCTCGTCCTCGTCCATGGCCATCAGGGCCGGTTCTTCGTCGCACAAGTGCCGGAAGACCTCGGTCGCCTCCTGGATGACTTCCTGCAGGCGATTGTCCAGGCGTGCGAACCGTTCTATCACCTCGTCCGACAGCCCGGAAGTGCGGCCCGGGCCGCCAAATGTTCTCAGTTCATTCAGTGCATCGATAATCGGCAGGGGTTTGCTGGCCATGGGAGACGACTCCTGTGCAAGAACCATCGCGCAGGCCACGAAACAGGAAGGTCGGAGCCATACGCGAACGCATGTGAGAAGGCGGCTAGGATACCACAGCCCCGGCTGGTCCAGCACGTATTTACGGGTTTCGGGTGGCTTCCCGCTGCCGCTTCAGCGCCCAGTTCACATGCTCCCGGACAATCTCCGAGGGATGATCCTTGCGGCGTCGCAGGGCGCTGATGACCGCGTCGTCATGCGGCGCGTTGCCGAGCGCCACGGCAATGTTGCGGAGCCAGCCGACATGACCGGTGCGGCGGATCGCGCTGCCCTCGGTGCGCCGCAGAAATTCCTCCTCACTCCAACCAAACAACTCGATCAGCTCACCGGCATCCAGACCCGGCCGGGGCCGGAAGTCGTCTTCCTCGCTGTGCTGGGCGAAGCGATTCCACGGACACACCATCTGGCAGTCATCACAACCGAATATCCGGTTCCCCATCGGCGCCCGCAGGTCCTCGGGAATGGATCCGCGCAGTTCGATGGTGAGGTAGGAAATGCAGCGACGGGCATCGACCTGGTAAGGCGCGACGATGGCGCCGGTCGGGCAGTCGTCCAGGCAGCGCGTGCAGCGGCCACAATGGTCATCCACCGGCCGGTCCACGGGTAGCGGCAGGTCGGTAAAGATTTCGCCGAGAAAAAACCAGCTGCCGGCGTCGCGGCGCAGCAGGTTGCTGTGTTTGCCGATCCAGCCCAGTCCCGCCTTGGCGGCGAGCGCTTTTTCCAGCACCGGGGCCGAGTCGACGAAAACCCGGTAACCGAACGGGCCCACGGCCTCACCGATGCGATCAGCGAGTTTCTGCAGGCGGCGGCGCATCACCTTGTGGTAATCGCGCCCCAGAGCGTAACGGGAAATCAGGCCTTTACCCGTCTCGTTGAGCAAATCCTGTGGCCTTCGCGCCTCGTCATTGAGGTAGTTCATGCGCGCCGCGATGACCCGCACCGTGCCGGGCACCAGCTCCGCCGGCCGGCTGCGGCGGGTGCCGTGGCGTTCCATGTAATTCATTTCTCCGTGAAATCCCCGGGCCAGCCAGGCGTGCAGGTGTTTTTCGTGGTCTCCGAGCTCGATGTCGGCCACGCCGATCTGCTGGAAACCCAGCTCAGTGCTCCAGCGCTGAATGTCGGCTTTGATGGATATCAGCCGCTGTTCGCTCCACTCCGCGCCGTGGCCGGATTCCGTGGCCGGACTCTGCGGGTCACTCCCGCTATCGATCATGGCTATAATTTCCACATGGTGGCGAGTGCAGACAGATTGTATAACGCGGAGCAGGTCCGGCGGCTGGATGCCAGCGCGATCGAAGCGCATGGCATCCCCGGAATCGAACTAATGGAGCGGGCGGGCCGCAGTGCCTTCGAGGCGGCGCGCCGGGCCTTTCCGCAGGCACGCCGCTGGCAGATTTTCTGTGGTGGCGGCAATAACGCCGGTGACGGTTACATCATTGCCCGCCTCGCGCAGGAGGCCGGCTTGTCCGCGCAGGTCTGCGCGCTCCGGCCTCCGGATCATCTGAGCGGCGACGCCGCCGTGGCGGCGCAGCGCTGGCTGCAGGCCGATGGCGCCACCCAACCGTTGCCGCCGGATCCCTCCGACCGGTTCGATCTCGTCATCGACGCACTGCTGGGTACCGGGCTGGACCGCGCGCCGGAAGGTGACTACGCCACCGCCATCGACTGGATCAACAAGGCCGGACTCCCGGTCCTCGCGGTGGACATTCCTTCCGGCCTCGACGCCGATACCGGTGTGGTTCGCGGCCGCGCCGTGCGCGCCCGGGCGACCGTGACCTTCATTGGAAACAAGCGAGGCCTGTACACGGCCGATGGCCCGGACTATGCCGGGGCGATTACCTTCTCGGATCTGGAAACGCCGGAAACCGTCCGCGACGCGGTTCCTGATTCAGGAATTCTGTTACACGAAAAAATTATCCGTCAAAGCCTTCGCCGACGGCACCGGAACTCGCACAAAGGGTCGTTCGGCTGGGTGCTGGGCATCGGTGGCAACAGCAGCATGAGTGGCGCGGTCCGCCTGTGCGGCGAGGCGGGATTGCGGGCGGGTGCCGGCAAGGTAACGCTGGCGACGATCCCGGACCATGCGGCCCTGGTCAATCTGACCTGTCCCGAACTCATGGTCCGCGGCGTGCGGCGCGGCAAGGAATTGAAGACCCTGTTGCGGCAGGTCGACGTCAGCGTCATCGGCACCGGCCTGGGGCAGACTTCGTGGTCGGAGGACCTGTTCAAGACCTGCATGCGAACCGAAGTGCCGATCGTGCTCGATGCCGACGGTTTGAACATCCTGGCCCGCCTGTACCCGGAAATGGGGCGCGCTGGTGATCTTCCACGGGGAAACTGGGTGCTGACGCCGCACCCGGCGGAGGCCGGGCGTCTGCTGGGTTGTCCGGCCCGGGAAGTCCAGCAGGACCGGATCGCCGCGGCACTGGCCGTCGCCGAACGCTTCGACGCGACGGTCATACTCAAGGGATGCGGCACCGTGGTGGCCGAACGGTCCGGCCGTTACGCCATCTGTCCGCTGGGCAATCCCGGCATGGCCACCGCCGGTACCGGAGACGTTCTGGCGGGCGTGGTGGGAGCGCTGGTGGCGCAGCACCTCGATCTGTGGACCGCGGCGGCGGCGGCGGTTGTCGCGCATGCGCTCGCCGGTGACCTCGCGGCCCGGGAGATTGGCGAGCGCGGAATGATCGCGTCGGATATCACGGCACGCCTGCCCCGCGTGCTGAATCCGGACCATTGATCCGAATATGAATTTCGCGGAACCGGTCCGCGTGCTGCCCGACGAGGCGGCCGTCGAGTCCTTTGCGGCCGCGCTGGCCGCTGTGTTGCCCCGTCCGTTCGTCATCTACCTCAGCGGTGACCTCGGGACCGGCAAAACCACGTTTGCCCGCGCCCTGATTCGGTCACTGGGGTATCGCGGCCGGGTGAAGAGCCCGACCTATGGCCTGCTCGAATCCTACCGGTTGCCCGGCCGCACCGTGCTGCATCTCGACCTGTATCGAATCGAGTCTCCCGCCGAAATCGAATACCTCGCCTTGCCCGACCTGTTCGGCGACGACGGACTGCTGCTGGTCGAATGGCCGGAACGGGGCGAGGGCTTCCTGCCGGCGCCCGACCTGGAACTCAGGTTCGACTACGACGGAGCCGGGCGCGTGGTGGCGCTGTCGGCGCGGACGGGCGCGGCGCGGGACCGGGTTCGGGCGCTGCAGCAAGGATTCGACAAGTAGATTTCTAGGTTTTCTGGCTATCTAGCGGTTTTATAAGAGAAACTGTTGCAATTTCGCGATTTTCTGTTCATCATTGACCCCATCGACACGGGAGGTTGATGAATCCAATGACAAAGCGCCTTGTCATGGCCTGGATCGTAGGGTGGATGGCCCTGGGGACGCTGGCACAAGGGGGCCTGATCCGGACTGCTGCGGCGGCCGAAGTCAGTGGCTTCCGTGTGTGGACGGATCCCGACAAAACTCGCGCCGTGCTGGATCTCAGCGGACGTGCCGAATACCGTCTGTTCACCCTGAAGAATCCGGACCGGGTCGTCATTGACCTGAACGGTTCAGAATTACAACATTCCCTGGATTTTCAGCAGGAACACGCCGGCATCATTACCGGAGTCCGCCACGGCGCACCCGACGAGGGCACGCTCCGGGTCGTATTCGACTTGTCCGAAGCCGGCAAATTGAAGAGTTTCATGCTCGATCCAACCGGGCAATACGGTCACCGCCTGGTCATCGATCTGTATCCGGAAACCGGCGAAGCCCGGGCCGTTCCGGTGCGGCAGTACGCCGACATGCGGAATTCTGAGCGTGATGTCGTCGTCGCCATCGACGCCGGCCACGGCGGTGAAGACCCGGGAGCATTGGGCCCGCGGCGCACGCGCGAGAAGGATGTGGTGCTGGCCATCGCCAAGGAACTCAGTAAAGCCATCGACAACCTCCCCGGCATGCGGGCAGTGTTGATCCGGGACGGCGACTACTACATTCCCCACCGTGATCGCTATGAAAAGGCGCGGCAGCATCGTGCCGATCTGTTCGTGTCGATTCATGCCGATGCGTTTCATAATCCGCGGGTCGCTGGCGGGTCGGTGTTCATCCTTTCCAATCGCGGTGCGTCCAGCGAATTCGCGCGCCGGCTGGCCGACAGCGAAAACCGCTCCGACCTGATCGGCGGCGTGACCCTGAAAGACAAGGACGACATGCTCGCCTCGGTGTTGCTGGATCTGTCCCAGAGCGCGACCCTCGAGGCCAGCAGCCTGGTCGCCCAAAGCGTGTTTTCGTCCATGCGGGAGGTTGGCAAGACCCACAAGAACCGGGTCGAGGCGGCCAATTTCCTCGTGCTCAAGTCGCCGGACGTGCCGTCCATCCTGGTCGAGACGGCTTTCATCAGCAATCCTGCCGAGGAAGCACGGCTGAAAGATCCGAAATGGCAACGCAAGATGGCCGGCGCCATTGCACGCGGCGTGCAGGACTACTTCGTCTTCAGCCCGCCGCCAGGGACCTGGATCGCAGCCAACCGCAAGCCGGTGCGCTATCGCGTGATGGCGGGCGACACGCTGGGCGGTATCGCCGACCGCTACCGGGTAACCGTCTACAGTCTCCGCCAGGCCAACGGCCTGAAGGGCGACATCATCCGGGTCGGCACCGAACTTCTCATTCCGACGACCTGACGCCGCATTGGCGTATCACAACCGGCGTGGTGAACGGCCGCCGCGAGTCGGAGCTGCATTTTGCGCGGGTCAAGGGCCGGATTTTCTTCGCCGCCGGTCTATAATCGGGGCCCGTGAAGCCGTTCCCGATGTCCGCATGACCATCCAGCAACTGCCCGATCACCTGGTCAACCAGATCGCTGCCGGCGAGGTCGTTGAACGACCGGTTTCCGTGGTCAAGGAACTGGTTGAGAACGCGCTGGATGCGGGCGCGCAGTCCGTGGTCGTGAGCCTGGAACAGGGCGGCAAGGATCTGATTCGCGTAACCGACGACGGCGTTGGCATTCCGGTTGCGGAACTGGCGCTGGCGCTGCAACGCCATGCCACCAGCAAAATTACCTCGCTGGACGACCTGGAACAGGTCGAGACCATGGGCTTTCGGGGCGAAGCCCTGCCCAGCATCGCGTCGGTCGCCCGGCTCGACCTGGCGTCGCGTCATGCGGACGATCCGCACGCGTGGTCGGTACGGGTCCGCCAGGGCACGATTTCCGAACCCGAGCCGCATGCGCTGCAGCAGGGCACCCGGGTCGAGGTGGCGGACCTGTTTTACAACACCCCGGCGCGGCGCAAGTTTCTGCGCGCCGAGCGCACTGAGTTCAATCACGTCGATGGCGTGTTGCGGCGCTTCGCCCTCGGCCGTTTCGACGTGACCTTTGTGCTGGAGCACAACGGCCGGGTCGTCGCCCGGTACGACGCGGCTGACGACGAAACTTCGCGGGAGCGCCGGCTGCGTGCCGCTCTGGGCGACGAGTTCACCGCGCACGCCCTGTCGATCGATGAGCAGCGTGGTGATTTGAGCCTGGGTGGCTGGGTGGCCGAACCGCGCTTCAACCGCGCCCAGGCCGACCGGCAGTTCCTGTTCGTGAACGGTCGCGCCGTGCGGGATCGCATCGCCGCCCATGCCGTGCGGCAGGCGTTTCAGGATGTCTTGTTCCACGGCCGTCATCCGGCGTTCGTGCTGTATCTGGGAGTGCCGCCCTCACTGGTCGACGTCAACGTACATCCGCAAAAAACGGAAGTGCGGTTTCGCGATGGTCGTGCGGTGCATGACTTTCTGTTCTCTTCGCTGCACCGTGCATTGGCGGACAGCGGGACGGGTGCCGGGGCGCCACGGCCCGGCGGCGGCATCGAAGCGCTGCGGCCAGCGGCGCCGCAGCACCAACGCGAACCTTCGCAGGGGGGCATGGGGCTGCCTTTGGCGCAAGTGGCGGCCCTGTACCGGCCGGCCGAACCCGGGCCGGCGACGGAAACCACGCAGGCGGCCACCGCGACATTGCCCCATCCGGAAGATTCGGATTCGGAGATTCCGCCGCTGGGGTTCGCGCTCGCCCAGTTGCACGGTATCTACATCCTGTCGCAGAACGCGCACGGTCTGGTCCTGACCGACATGCACGCCGCCCATGAACGCATTACTTACGAGGGCTTGAAAAGCCGTTTTGAAGGTGAGGGCATACGCACTCAGCGCCTTCTCGTGCCGGTTTCCGTTCATATCAGCGAGGCCGAGGCGGACCTCGCAGAAGAACACGCTGATTCGCTGGCGGAGTTCGGTCTCGTGTTTGACCGGGCGGGGCCGGACAGCTTGCTGCTGCGCGAAGTGCCGGCCCTTCTGGCCGGGGCCGATGCGGCCGGCCTGGTGCGCGATGTGTTGTCCGACCTGGCGCGTCACGGTCGCAGCGATCGCGTACGTCAGGAAGCCAACGAACTGCTCTCGACCATGGCCTGTCACGGTTCGGTGCGCGCTCATCGCATACTGAACGTGGCCGAAATGAATGCCTTGCTGCGCGACATGGAACGAACCGAACGTTCCGGGCATTGCAATCATGGCCGTCCCACCTGGGTTCAGCTCGACATGGCGTCGCTGGATCGGTTGTTTTTGCGCGGGCGCTGATGCCGTCATCGAGCCCGCCGGTCATTTTCCTGATGGGGCCGACGGCCTCGGGGAAAACGGGGCTGGCCGTAGCGCTGCATGAACGATTTCCGGTCGATATCATCAGCGTGGATTCGGCGCTGGTCTACCGCGGCATGGACATCGGCACGGCCAAGCCCGATGCCGCGACCCTGGTCCGCGCACCGCACCGCCTGATCGACATCCGGGATCCGGCCGAATCCTATTCGGCCGCGGAGTTCCGCGAGGATGCCCTCGCCGAGATGGCACAGATCCACCGTTCCGGCCGGGTGCCGCTGCTGGTCGGCGGCACCATGCTGTACTTTCGTGCGCTGAGTGGTGGTCTCGCGCCGATGCCGCCGGCCGACGCCGGGTTGCGGCGCAAATTCGAAGAGGACGCGCGGCGCCTGGGCTGGGCGGCCCTGCATGAACGCCTGGCGGAACGGGATCCCGTGATCGCGCGCCGAATCCATCCGAATGACCCGCAACGTATCCAGCGGGCGCTCGAAGTCATCGAAATCACCGGCCGGCCGATGAGCGAGATTCAGCGTGAACACCGCCGCCAGGCGGAAGATGCGCTGGGCTGCAATGTCCTGCGCCTGGTGGTGTGCCCGGAATCACGCCGGGTCCTGCACCAGCGCATTGAGCGACGCTTCCGGATCATGCTCGAAGCGGGTTTGATCGATGAAGTCCGCGCTCTGCGCGAGCGGGGTGATCTCACTCCCGATCTGCCGTCGATGCGCTGCGTCGGATACCGGCAGGTGTGGCGGCATCTGGAAGGCAAAACGGACCCTGAGGAAATGGTCGAAGAGGGCGTGGCCGCGACCCGGCAATTGGCCAAACGACAGTTGACGTGGCTGCGGCAGGAGCGTCAGGCACTGTGGTATGATTTAGCCACGGATGCCGCGCTGGAATCGGTGTTCGACGATGTTGGCGCGTTTCTTGCTGCCTCTCGTCCTTGAATCAGGCTGGCGTCGCACCAAAATAGGACTTGTCTCGATTCGTCTGGGTCATGCGGTCGGGGTCCACAATAAAGGAGAGCGGCCATGTCAAAAGGTCAGTCACTACAAGAACCCTTCCTGAATGCGCTTCGTCGGGAGCGCGTACCGGTTTCGATTTATCTCGTCAACGGCATCAAGCTGCAGGGCCAGATCGAGTCCTTCGATCAGTTTGTCGTGCTGCTGAAGAATTCCGTCAGCCAGATGATTTACAAACACGCCATTTCCACGGTTGTTCCGGCGCGCAATGTGCGTGTGTTCGACGAGGAAAATGAATAGGCCCTTCTTCGCTGGCAGGCATTTCCTTGTTTGACCGTGCCGAGCGCGGCGACCGCGCGGTCATCCTGCACCCTGAATTCCGGCTGACCGGTCCGGAAGCGCTGGACGAATTCCACCAACTG
Source organism: Elongatibacter sediminis (assembly GCF_037892215.1). Taxonomy (NCBI): domain Bacteria; kingdom Pseudomonadati; phylum Pseudomonadota; class Gammaproteobacteria; order Chromatiales; family Wenzhouxiangellaceae; genus Elongatibacter; species Elongatibacter sediminis. Next base: position 335,831 of record NZ_JAZHOG010000004.1, read on the forward strand.
GCCGTTTCCGCGGGCGCGGAAATCGCCGGTGTGGTCACGGCACCGCGTGACCGGCCGGACGCTCGCTTTTACGTTGGCAGCGGCAAAATCGAGGAGCTGCGCGAGGCGGTTGAGCAGGCAGGTGCCGATCTGGTGCTGGTCAGCCATTCCCTGAGCGCGGTGCAGGAACGCAATATCGAGAAAGCCTGCGGGTGTCGCGTGCTGGATCGCACCACCCTGATCCTGGATATCTTCGCGCAGCGCGCGCAGTCGCACGAGGGCAAGCTGCAGGTCGAGTTGGCCCAACTGCGACACTTGTCGACGCGCCTGGTTCGCGGCTGGACGCATCTGGAACGCCAGAAGGGCGGTATCGGCCTGCGCGGTCCGGGTGAGACCCAGTTGGAAACGGACAGGCGGCTGATTGGCGTGCGCATTCGTCAGCTACGCAGCCGGCTGGAAAAAGTGGCGCGTCAGCGCGAACAGAGCCGCCGCCGCCGGGTACGCTCACAGGCGCCGCTGGTGGCGCTGGTGGGTTACACCAACGCCGGAAAATCCACCTTGTTCAATCACCTGACCGGTTCCGGCGTTTTGGCCGAGGACCGTTTGTTCGCCACGCTGGATCCAACGGTCCGCCGCCTGGAAGACCCCGACGGCGCCGATGTGCTGCTCGCCGACACGGTCGGCTTCGTCAGTGACTTGCCGCATGAACTGGTGGCTGCGTTTCGCGCGACCCTGCAGGAAGCCCGCGAGGCGGACCTGTTGCTGCACGTCGTGGACGCATCCGACCCGTATCATGCAGAGAGGCAGCACGAAGTCGAGGACGTTCTGGAATCCATCGAAGCCGGTGATATCCCGGTCATTCGCGTACTCAACAAGATCGACCGCACCGGCCAGCCGGTGCAGGTATTGACCGATGACCTCGGCCGTCCCGTCAGCGTCACCGTGTCGGCCGCGAGTGGCCAGGGCATGGAAGAACTGCGCGAAGCCATCGCGGCGCGGCTCGCCGTGTCCCGCGTAAACGGGTGGATCGAGTTGTCCGGCCGCCAGGGCCGTCTGCGCGCCGAACTGTTCGATCTGGGCGCGGTGCACGAAGAACGCATCGCCGATGACGGTTCGTGGCGCTTGCGGGTCGATGTCCCGCTGGATGTCGCGCGCCGGCTGGCCCGTCGCCCGGGCGCGGAAGGCCGCGTCATCCGCCGACAGTTGTTGCCCCAGGCCGGCGAAGCCGCGTAAAGCGGCTGTCGTGTCTTGAAACCCGCGCCTTTTAACCCAAGCTTGCGTTTGGCGCCGTCACGAATTCAGAACAGGAGGCTGTAATGCCCTGGAAAGAGCCCGGAAAGGGCAATAAAGATCCCTGGAGTTCCGGGGATGAGCCACCCGATCTCGAAGAAGTATTCCGTAACGTCAACCGGCGGCTGAAGAGCCTGTTCGGAGGCGGTGGCGGCGGTCGTGGCGGTAGAGATTCGTCCGGCGCCGGCAGCGGCGGCCTGATTTCGGTGCTGGTCATCGCCGCCCTGTTGTGGGTCGGCTGGGATTCCGTGCACATCGTCGATGAGGCGGAACGGGGGGTCGTATTGCGCTTTGGCAAATACAGCCGGACCCTGGACCCGGGCCTCAATCTGACCTTGCCGCGCCCGTTCGAGACTACGATTCCCGTCAATGTGAGCAATGTGCGTTCGGTCGAGGACCGGGGCCAGATGCTGACCGAGGACGAGAACATCGTCGAATTGAACTACACGGTTCAATACCGGGTTCTCGACCCGCAGAAATTCCTGTTCAATGTGCGAGATCCGGAACCGACCCTGCAGGGAGCGGCCGAAAGCGCCCTGCGTGAATCCCTGGGCACCAACGGCCTGGACACGATCCTGGCCGGTGCCGGACGAGAGAAAATCTCGCAGAACACCGAGGTTCTGCTGCAGGACATGCTCGACCTGTACAGCGCCGGCATTCAGATCACCGAGTTCACACTCAAGGACGTGAATGTTCCGATGCAGGTGCGCGAGGCGTTTTCGGACGTCAACCGGGCCCGCGAGGATCGGCAGCGATTCATCGAGGAGGCCCGGGTACACGTCAACAGCGTGGTGCCCGAGGCGCGCGGCCAGGCAGCCCGCATCCTGCAGGAAGCCGAAGGCTACAAGCAGGCCACGATCGCTTTGGCCGAAGGTGAAGCCGAACGCTTCAGTCTGTTGCTCAAGGAGTACCAGAAGGCCCCGGCGATTACCCGCAAACGGCTGTACCTGCAAACCATGGAAAACGTGTTCGGACGTTCCAACAAAATCCTGCTCGACGCCGATTCCAGCGGTAACGTGCTGTACCTTCCGCTGGATCAGCTGGGTGGTGGAGGCGGAACCGGCGCGGGATCCTTGATGCCGCCCCTGGTGGGTCCGGACAACCGCAACGAGAGTGCCGATAGCGGCAGCAATCGCAATCCCAGAAGGGAGGGGCGACAATGAACCGACCCATTATCCTGATCCTGGTCGTGGCCCTGGCGGTGCTCGGGCTGTCCAGTGTATTCGTGGTCAAGGAAACCGAATACGCCATCAAGTTCCAGTTGGGCCGAATCGTCAGTTCGGACTACGAGCCCGGGCTGCACTTCAAGCTGCCGTTCTTCAATAACGTGCGCACGTTCGACCGCCGGATTCTGGCGCTGGACACGCCATCGGAGCAGATGCTGACCTCGGAACAGAAGTTCGTCAACGTCGATTCGTTCGTCAAGTGGCGCATCACCGATGTGGCCAAGTTCTACATATCGACCCAGGGCAACGAACGCATGGCCTTGAATCGGCTGGAGCAGATCATCAAGGATCGCATGCGCGCCCAGATCGCATCCCGAACCCTGGTCGACGTGGTTTCGGCCGAGCGGACCAACATCATGCGTGACATCCAGAGTGCCGCCAATGCTGCGACATCGGACGAGTTCGGCATCGAAGTGGTCGATGTGCGCATCAAATCCATCGAATTGCCGGACGATGTGCGGGAGTCGGTATTCCAGCGCATGGCGACCGATCGTCAGAAAGAAGCCAACCTGCTGCGCTTCCAGGGACGGGAAGAAGCCGAGAGCATTCGCGCCAATGCGGATCGAGAGGTTCGGGTCATTCTCGCCGAAGCGGAGCGTGACGGTCAGCAGATCCGGGGTGAAGGTGACGCGGTTTCAACGGAAACCTACGCGGCGGCCTATGGCGCGGACGAGGAGTTTTACGCTTTCTACCGCAGCCTGCAGGCCTACGGTAATGCGTTTGGCGGTAGTCAGGATGTGATGGTGCTGGATCGGTCCTCGCGGTTCTTCGACTATTTCGGATCCGACGCCACGGAAAGCGAATAGCGGCGGCGCGATTCGACCGTCCATGGGCCAGGACCTGCTCACCGCGATTGCGCTGGTGTTGATCATCGAAGGGCTGATGCCTGCGATCGCACCGGCTGCGTGGAAGCGGTACCTGGCCGAAATCACGCGGATGAGCACGCGCACGATTCGCGTGGCCGGTGCGGTAAGCATGCTGGCCGGCGCATTGTTGCTGCAGTTTCTGCATTGAATCCCACGACACTGCCGGTCCGTAGAACCCCGCAGTTTGGAAGTGAAGAATGAACCAGAGCATCGTTGTGCTGGGCACCCAATGGGGTGACGAAGGCAAGGGAAAAATTGTCGATCTTCTGAGTCGCGACGCCGATGCAGTGGTGCGATTCCAGGGGGGGCACAATGCCGGCCACACCCTGGTCATCGGCGACGAGAAAACCGTGCTGCATCTCGTGCCCTCGGGCATTCTGCAGCCGGGCGTCGAATGCCTGATCGGTAATGGTGTGGTGTTGTCGCCGGGCGCCCTCAAGCAGGAAATCGAAGCGCTGGAAGCTCGCGGTTTCGACATCCGTGACCGCATCCGGATCTCGCCGGCCTGCGCCATCATCATGCCGTACCACGAACTGCTGGACCGGGCGCGGGAGGCCGCGCGGGGTAACCAGGCCATCGGCACCACCTGCCGGGGAATCGGTCCCGCCTACGAGGACAAGGTGGCCCGCCGCGGACTGCGCATCACGGACATGCTGGATCGCAGCGTGCTGGAGGAAAAGCTGCGCGACGTGCTCGATTTCCACAATTTCGTGTTGCGCGAACGATTCGGCGTCGAGACGCTGGAGTTCGACCGGGTGGTCGACGAAGCGCTGGCGCTGGGCGAGTACTTCGGCGGCATGGTGGCCGACATCAGTCGGCGTCTCCACACCCTGCGTGAAGCCGGCAAACGCATCATGTTCGAGGGCGCCCAGGGCAGCCTGCTGGACATCGATCACGGTACCTATCCCTATGTCACGTCATCCAATACGACGGTTGGTGGCGTGTGCACCGGAGCCGGTGTGGGTCCGAATGCCATCGACTACGTGCTCGGCATCACCAAGGCCTATACGACCCGGGTGGGCGGAGGGCCGTTCCCGACCGAACTGTTCGACGATACCGGCAGTCACCTGGCCCGGCAGGGCGACGAATTCGGCGCAACCACCGGCCGCGCACGGCGATGTGGCTGGCTGGATGCGGTCGCGCTGCGCCGCATGGTGGAGCTGAACGGGGTGACCGGTCTGTGCGTCACCAAGCTCGATGTGCTGGACGGTCTGGACGAAATCCGGATCTGTGTCCGCTATCGGCTCGATGGAGCAGCGCTGGAATCCACGCCGGTCGACGCCGATCGCTGGAGCGATCTGGAACCCGAGTACGAAACATTTCCTGGCTGGTCCGACTCGTCACGAGGCGCGACATCCCTGGAGGATCTGCCGGCCAATGCGCGGCGCTACCTCGAAGCCATGGAACACCATGTCGGTGCGCCGGTGCATATCGTATCAACCGGTCCCGAACGCAACGAAAATATCGTCCGGCAGTATCCGTTCGCCTGAAAGCCCGGCCCGCCGCCAGCGGGTGAGCACTTCCGGCCATACCTGAGCCGGGAATTCGAGGTGATCCGAACGCCGGGCCTGGCCCTCGCGGGCGGTCGCTTTCACGGGTGATTCGATCGGATGGAGTTCTGGAACATAGCTCTGCTCATTGCGTCGGCGTTGCTGTTGGCCAGCATCGTCGCCAGTGCGATTTCCACCCGGGTCGGTGTTCCGCTGCTTCTCGTCTTTCTGGTTCTCGGCATGATCGCCGGCGAGGACGGACCGGGCGGCATCCCTTTCAGCGACTTCGAAACGGCATACGCCATCGGCACGGTGGCCCTGGCCGTGATCATTTTCGATGGCGGCCTGCGAACCCGGCGGTCCCGTTTTCGCGTGGCCTTGTGGCCGGCCATCAGTCTGGCCGTGGTGGGGGTGTTCGTCAGCGCCGCCCTGCTGGCGACCTTCGCGGCGTTTCTGTTCGGTTTCTCGTGGCTGGAAGGCCTGTTGCTGGGCGCCATCATCGGGTCCACCGACGCGGCCGCGGTGTTTGGCACGCTGCGTACCCAGGGCGCCAGCCTGAAACAGCGCGTTGCGGCGACGCTCGAGATCGAATCCGGCAGCAACGATCCGATGGCCATTCTGCTGACCGTGCTGGTGCTGGAACTGCTGGCGGCAGGGGCCGTGCACCTCGACGCGTTGGCCCTGCTGTCCTCTCTGGCCCGGCAATTCCTGATCGGCGGCGTGATGGGCGTTGTGGGCGGCCAGGTCCTGGTGCTGCTGATCAACCGGCTGAACTTGATCAGTGGTCTTTATCCCCTGCTCGCCGCGGCGGGTGGGTTGTTGGTCTTCGCGATCACCGCGCATTTCGACGGCAGCGGATTTCTGGCCATTTACCTGGCGGGCGTCGTGCTTGGCAACGCGCGCCTGCAGTCGCGGCAAAACGTCCTGCGGGTGCACGACGGCCTGGCCTGGCTGAGCCAGATCGCCATGTTTCTCATTCTCGGCCTGCTGGTCACCCCGTCGGATCTGCTGGATACCGCCTGGCAGGGCCTGGCCATCGCCCTGTTCCTGATGGGAATCGCCAGACCGGTGGCGGTCGCGCTGAGTCTCCTGCCGTTCCGGTTTCCGTGGCGTGAACAACTCTATATCGGCTGGATGGGGCTGCGTGGTGCGGTTCCCATTGTGTTGGCAACCTTTCCGGTGATGTATGGCCTTGAAAACGCATCGTTTTATTTCAATATCACATTCTTCGTGGTACTGGTTTCCCTGCTGTTTCAGGGCATGACGGTGGCCCCCGCCGCACGGCTGTTGGGCATTGAGGCTCCGCCGGTGCCGCGGCCGGCCCAGCGCATCACACTGGATGTTCCCGGACACTACGAACACGAGATGGTGGGGTTCACGGTTCAACCGGACTGCCCGGCCTGCGGACGCCACATCGCCGCGCTGGCATTGCCTGAGGGCGTCGTGGCCTCCGCCCTTCTGCGTGACGGGCAGCCTCAACCCCAGTACGACACGGCGCTGCAAACGGGTGATTTCGTGTACCTGATCGCCCGCCGCCAGCACGTGGATTTTCTGTGTTCGTTGTTTGACCCGCACGCCGGACCGGAATACCTGGACGAAAGCCGGTTCTTCGGAGAATTCACGCTCAACGGTGACGCCACCCTGGGTGACGTTGCGGCTGTCTATGGCGTCGAGGTTCCGCGCGATGCGGCCGAACTCACCCTGCACCAGTGGCTGTCGAAAGCTTTTCACCAGCGCACCGTGGTGGGTGACAGCGTCCCGCTGGGCTCGGCCTGGCTGGTGGTGCGGGAAATCGACGATGACCGGATTACCCGGGTGGGATTGCGCCTGCCACGGCCGTAAACGCGAACGGCCCCTCGCGGGGCCGTCCAATTTAATGCATCACCGGATACGGGTTTTTGTTCTCGGGTGTTCGACATGCCTTCGCAAGTCGGAAACTGGTGCCCAGGAGAGGACTTGAACCTCCACTATCTTTCGATAACTAGCACCTGAAGCTAGCGCGTCTACCAATTCCGCCACCTGGGCAGGGGGCAGAGGCAAGGGGTGAGCCTCTGCCCGGTTGGCTCGAGGTAAGGGGGGAACCTGCGAACCGGTGCGTACTGTAGTGATTCGGACCCGGCCTGTCAATATCCGGGAGGACGCCGCGCCCCGGTATCGGCCGGGATGAGGGGCCTGGGCGGAAACCCGCGGAAGGCGGGGTCATTCACGATACAATGCACCCATGAAAACTGAAAAACAGCCAGGAACAACCCGATGAGCCGAAACCGGCGTAAGAGTGGCGGGGATAGCCCGTCAGGCCGCATCGACGCGGAAGCACCGGACCGGCAGACGATCATCGATTTGCTGGAGGATCACGGCCGTCCGCTCAAACGCAAGGACATCGTCTCGCGGCTCGGGGTGGAGTCCACCGACAGCCGTGAAATTCTGCGCCGCCGCCTGCGCGCCATGCTGCGCGACGGCCAACTCGTCCGCAACCGGGGCGGTGCCTACGGTCTGCCGGAACGCATGGACCTGGTGCGTGGCCGGGTGACCGCGCACAAGGACGGTTTCGGCTTCGTGATTCCCGACAACGGCGAGTCCGATCTCTATCTGTCGCCGCGCCAGATGCGCAGCGTGATGCACGGCGACCGGGTGCTGGCCTGCGTGACCGGAATCGACCACCGTGGTCGTCGGGAAGGGGCGATCACCGAGGTGCTGGAGCGCGCGCACGAACGCGTCGTTGGACGCTTCGTGCGGGAAAGTGGAGTCGCTTTCGTGGTGCCGGACGATCCGCGGCTGAACCAGGATGTTCTGATTCCGCTCGACCAGACCGGTGAGGCCAAACCGGGCCAGGTCGTGGTGGCGGAACTCGTCCGCCCGCCCGCGGAACACAAGCCGCCCCTGGGCAAAATCGTTGAAATCCTTGGTGAAAGCGGCGCGCCGGGCATGGCCACCGAAATCGCCATTCGAAACTTCGACCTGCCGCACGAATGGCCGGACGGGGTGGAAGCCGAGGCGGCAGCTTTCGGCGAGAAGATCGACGAATCCATGATCGAGGGCCGCCGCGACCTGAGAGATCTCGCATTGGTGACGATCGATGGTGCGGATGCGCGGGATTTCGATGATGCCGTTTTTGCCCAGCGCCGCAAGAATGGTTGGCGGCTGGTGGTCGCCATCGCGGATGTGGCCAGCTATGTCCAGCCAGGATCGCCGCTGGATGACGAGGCGCAGAACCGGGCGACATCGGTCTATTTTCCGGGCCGCGTGATACCCATGCTGCCCGAAGCGCTGTCCAATGGATTGTGTTCGCTCAATCCCGAGGCCGACCGGCTGTGCCTGGTCTGTGACATGTCGATCAACGAAGAAGGGCAGGTCACGCGTGCGCGCTTCGATTCCGCCGTCATGCGCTCCCAGGCCCGCTTGACCTACAACCAGGTCTGGGAGTGGCTGGTCGACGGCAAAGGCGATATCCGTGAAGGCCTGCCTGCGGTCTCGGCTTCCCTGCGTGATCTCTACAGCCTGTACAAGGCCCTGCGCCGGGCGCGCAATCGCCGCGGCGCGATCGATTTCGAAAGCACGGAAGTGCGCTTCGTCTTCGACGAACGCGGTGCGGTGGGCGATATTCAGCCCTATGAGCGCAACGACGCCCACATGCTGATCGAGGAATGCATGATCGCCGCCAATGTCGAGGCGGCCAAATTCATTCTGCAGCAGCGTATTCCGGCGCCGTTTCGTGCCCATGAGCCGCCGCCGCCGGAGAAGACCGAAAAACTGGAGCAGTTCCTGGCCGGGCTGGGAATCCGCAAGACCTGGAAGAACCGGCCCGAGCCGATGGATTTCGAACGCATCGTGCAGCAGATCAAGAGCCGCGATGACAAGGACCTGATCATGGCCATGTTGCTGCGCTCCCAGAGCCTGGCTTCCTACCAGGAAACCAATGCCGGCCATTTCGGTCTCGCGCTGGAGGCGTACGCGCACTTCACCTCACCGATCCGGCGCTATCCGGACCTGTTGCTGCACCGCGCGATCCACCACGTACTGGAACATCGCAAGGCGGATGGTTACCGGTACAGCCGCAAGGACATCGGCGAACTCAGCGACCATTGTTCGCACACCTCGCGCCGCGCGGAGGAGGCCGAATGGGATGTGGCCGAGCGTTTGAAGTGCGTGTTCATGCAGCAACACATCGGCGATGAATTTCGGGGCCAGGTCACCGGGGTCACATCGTTTGGTCTGTTCGTCGAACTGGAGAAATACCGGGTCAGCGGCCTGGTGCATATCACGTCGCTGCCGAACGACTACTATCACTTCGACCCGGTCGTCCACCGGCTCACCGGCGACCGGGCGGGACGGGTGTTTCAGTTGGCGCAGAAGCTGCGGGTGCGCGTCATGGCGGTCAATGTGGACGAGCGCAAGGTTGATTTCCATCTCGCCGAAGAATGAGTTCTGAAGCCCGTCAGTTGCTGATCGGCATTCATCCCGTGTCGTCCGCGTTGCAAGCATCGCCGCAGTCCGTCACCGGCCTGTGGATCGCCGCCGAGTGCCGCAATTCCCGCGTGGCCGAGCTGGAAAAAACGGCCCGGGCGGCCGCGGTGACGGTCGAGCGCCATCCGCGCCACGATCTCGATCGCGCCTGTGATCAGCAGCGGCACCAGGATGTGATCGCCTGGTTCCGCCCGGACAATATTCACGGCGAGGCCGATGTGCCCGCCTTGCTGGAGGCCGTCGAAGGGCCGCCGCTGGTGTTGGTGCTCGACGGTATTCAGGATCCCCACAACCTGGGGGCCTGCCTGCGTTCGGCCGATGCAGCCGGGGTGAATTTCGTGGTATTGCCCCGCGATCGCGCCAGTGGTATCACGCCGGTGGTGCGCCGGGCCGCTGCCGGGGCGGCCGAGACGCTGGGGCTGGTCATGGTGCCCAATCTCGCCCGTGTGCTGCGCCAGCTGAAGGATGCAGGCATCTGGCTGGTCGGCACCAGCGATCGCGGTGACGAGTCGCTGTACCGCATGGACCTGAACGGCCCGCTTGCGCTCGTGATGGGCGCGGAAGGGAAGGGATTGCGCCGGCTGACCGCTTCGCACTGCGACCATCTGGTGTCGATTCCGATGTCCGGCTCGGTGGACAGCCTGAACGTTTCGGTGGCCACCGCTGTTTGTTTGTTCGAAGCAGTCCGTCAGCGTGATACCGGCCGGCCATAAGCGCTCGAGATCTTCATGTCTTGCTCGCGGGTGTTCGTGCGGCTACGGTGACGCCTGGATTCTTACCGATTGGCGAGTGAATCAACCATGAGTTTGCATCATCATTTTGAAGCCGCGCTGCCGGCCTGGGTAGATTCCTGGGTAGGCCACTGGCTCAATGCGCGTGGCATGGCACTGGATTCGGCGGAGCACCGGATGCAGATGGCGGTAAGCCTTTCCGCCGAGAATGTGCGGCGCGAGACCGGGGGGCCGTTCGGCGCCATCGTGGTTCATAACGATACCGGCCGGCTGGTGGGCGTGGGCGTGAACGTGGTCACCAGTGAAAACCTGTCCATTGGGCATGCCGAGATCATCGCGCTCTGCCTGGCCCAGCGTTCGGTGGGTTCCTGGAATCTGGCCGAGGCCGGGCCGATGCAGTTGGTGACCTCCTGCGAACCGTGTTCCATGTGTTTCGGTGCGGTGCCGTGGTCCGGTATCAACAGCCTGGTCTGCGGTGCGCGGCGCGAAGATGCCGAGGCCGCGGGTTTTGACGAGGGTGACAAGCCCGAGAACTGGACTGCCAGCCTGGAGCAGCGCGGCATCGCGGTGCGCCTTGACTTGATGCGGCCCGAAGCCGCGCGGGTGTTGAGCGAATACGCCGACGGCGCGGGTGCCATCTACCATCCCGGTCAATCCTGAACGGGCGAACGGGGCGGGCCGTTCACGGCCGTCGCGGCGCTTCCGCGGCGGCGATTCCCCCGTCCGTCAGCCGCGGTGGCCTTCCAGCATTTCCGCCCGCAGGTCGTCCAGCCAGTCTTGCATCCGCTGAGCGCGGCGCCGGGCTTCCGCCCGTCCGGCGTCGGTCTGCATCAAATCCGGCAGTTTCAGTAGTTTGCTGTGGAAATGATCGATGGTGTAGAGGCTGTCGTCCGGATCGCGCTCATCGCAGAACGGATCGTCGGCACTCGCCAACGGCCGGTTCAGGCGTCCTCCGACCAGCAGGCAGCGGGCGATGCCGATGGCGCCCAGGGAATCGAGCCGGTCTCCATCCTGAACGATCCGGGCCTCCAGGGTGTCAGCGGGAATGCCGGCGGAATAACTGTGCGCTTCGATGGCGTGGCGAACGGCGTCGAGTTGATCTTCCGGATAGCCGATGCCGCGCAGGAATTCGGCGGCCGCATCGGCGGCCAGGCGTGAGCCCTGGGCGCGCAGTGGACTGTCCTTGGCGACGGCGACACAATCGTGCAGCCAGGCGGCGGGGAGGGTGATCCACGGGTCGGCATTTTCTTCACCGGTCAGCCATGCCGTATTCCGCACCACTCGCTGAACGTGTCCGATGTCGTGTGCGTGGTCTGCCGCTTCGACTCTTCTCACGAATCCTTCGCAAAGATCCTGCAATTCCTGAAGTTTCACCGTTTCCCTCCCTTGCGCGATCGCGGTGACGACCGCTTTTCGGAACCCTTGCCGCCCCGAGGCTCGAGGGTCAGCCGGTGGGTCGCCGCGGACAGTCCCACGTCTGTGCGCAGCACTCGATGGTCCTTCGGGCCGAGTTCCGACCACCGGCCCAGGGCGAGGCCCCGGGGCAGGCGTGCCGCGCCGTAGCGCACCCGTTTCAGGCGGCTGACCTGGTGGCCCTGTGATTCCCACAGGCGCCGGACTTCCCGGTTGCGCCCTTCGAGCAGGGTGACCTGGAACCAGGGGTTGGTGCCGGCATGGCCCAGCCGGTCAATGTCGTTGAATCGGGCCGGGCCGTCCTCCAGTTCCACGCCGGTGCGCAGCGCTTCGACCTCGTCTTCGCTCACATCACCGCGAACCCGGCAAACGTACTCGCGGTCCACCTGGTTCGACGGGTGCATCATCGCGTGGGCGAGTTCGCCATCCGTGGTGAGAATCAGCAATCCCGTGGTCGCGATATCGAGACGGCCGATGGCGACCCAGCGGGCCCCCTTGAGCCGGGGCAGACGGTCGAACACCGTTGGCCGACCGGCTTCGTCGGCGCGTGACGTGACCTCGCCTTCGGGCTTGTTGTACAGCAGGGTGCGCTGCGTCACCGGGCTCGCGGTCACGGTCCAGTCCCCGTGGCCGTAGGTGATTCGGTCACCGGGCCCGACGGATTGCCCCAGTTCGGCCTTGCGTCCATTCACCCTCACCGCGCCCTGGCGAATTCGCTCCTCCAGTCCGCGGCGCGAACCCAGTCCGGATGCGGCCATGATTTTCTGCAGCCGCTCCGGCGTGGCTTCTGGCCGGCTCTCATCGCCCGGGGCGGCTTGCCGGCCCGGCCGGCGCGCCGGGCCGCGCCCCTTTCGGCCCGCGGCCATCTTGCGCTTCGGACTCATCGCGAAACCGGTACTTCAGGCTTCGGTCGGGGTACGGTCACCCGGCGCCTGGTCTTCGGTTTGCGGATCATTGTCCTGCTCCCCGGAATTTTCGGTCGTGGTGTCGTCGCCCGGGTCCCCGGACGGTTCGGCCGAGGCGTCGCCTTCAGCGGCCTCGGCTATCGATTCGTCTTCCCCGGCGCCGGATGTATCGGTGTCTTCCGAGGGTGCGGCTGCATACCCGTCCTCTTCGTCTCCGGCGTTCTCTTCCACGGCGTCCGTTTCGTCCGTGACTTCATCGGTATCGGCCGAGGAGGCCGCCTCCGCGGATTCCGGGGCTGCACCCTCCGTCGCACCTTCAAACGCGAGTTCCGGTTCGAGGTTTTCCATGTCGCGAATTTCAGCCAGGGTCGGCAGATCATCCAGGCTTTTGAGTTCGAAGTAGTCCAGAAACGCTTTGGTCGTACCGAACAGCGCGGGCTTGCCCGGTACGTCACGATGGCCCACGACCCGGATCCACTCGCGTTCCTGCAGGGTGCGAACGATGCTGGAGCTCACCGATACGCCGCGGACCTCTTCGATTTCTCCACGCGTGATCGGCTGGCGGTAGGCGATCAGCGCCAGGGTCTCCAGCAGGGCGCGGGAATACCGTTGCGGGCGCTCTTCCCACAAGCGCTGCACCCATGGTGCCAGCTCGGGCCGCGTCTGCAAACGAAAGCCCGAGGCCACTTCGACCAGTTCGATTCCGCGGTGCTCAAGGTCGGTCGACAGAGCCTCGAGGGCCTGGGCGATATCGCCGTGCGCCGGTGCTTCCTTCTCCTCGAATACCGACGCGATCCGGGCGACGGTCAGCGGCTCTCCCGCGGCGAGAAGAATGGCTTCGATGATGCATTTCAGCTCCGTGCTGGACGCTGGATTCTCGGACATGGCGGCTTCTACTCCGGGACCTTCGGCTGTGCGGGTATGAATGATTTCGGATGATTCATGCGGCGGGGTCTCCAGGCTGACGTCAATCGGCCAGTGCGCCGTCAGCACCCGGCCGGCGCACATAGATGGTACCCATGGGTTCGTTCTGAAACAGATCGACCAGGCGCTCCCGGGACAATTCCATCAGCGCCAGGAACGTTACCACCACACCCATGCGGCCTTCTTCCAGGGTGAACAGCGCGGTGAATTCGCAGTGTGAAATATCGCGCAAGCGATCGATGATTCGGGTCATGCGTTCGCGCACCGACAGTGGTTCGAGCTCCACGTGATGATGACCGAACAGCTCGGCCCGTCCCATGACGTCGCGCAGGGCGCTCAGCATGTCGTTGAGGCCGATTTCGGGCGGGATGCGGATCACCTGCCGGTCTTCGACCCAGGCCTCGAGTACCGCGAAGTCCCGCTCCCGCCGCGGCATGGCGTCGATGTCTTCGGCGGCCTGTTTGAACCGCTCATACTCCTGCAGCCGGCGGACGAGTTCCGCGCGCGGATCCTCTTCTTCCCCGTCCTCGGTCTGCGGTCGCGGCAACAGCATGCGCGACTTGATCTCCGCCAGGATGGCGGCCATCACCAGGTATTCGGCCGCCAGTTCGAATTGCAGCTCACGCAGCATGTCGATGTAGCCCATGTACTGGCGGGTGATCTCGGCGATCGGAATGTCCAGAATATCCAGGTTCTGGCGCCGGATCAGGTAGAGCAGCAGATCCAGCGGACCTTCGAACGCTTCCAGGAACACCTCCAGCGCGTCCGGCGGGATGTACAGGTCCTGCGGCAATTGCGTGACCGGCTGGCCCTGCACGATGGCGAAAGGCATCTCTTCCTGGTGCGCTTCGACGGCCGGGGTTTCAGATTCGGCGTGGGCTTCCAATAGGTGTCTCGTTTCAGTCAGGGCCGCGTTTCAATCGAGGCGAAAGCGCGCGGTCATCCGCTCGCGGGTGCTGCGATTACAGCTCAGAAGTCTATCACGCCGCGCCCCTGGCGCAGGACCACCGGGGGCTGGGAAGTGAGATCGACCAGGGTGGTCGGTTCCAGTGGACAATAGCCGGCATCAACGAACAGATCCACCAGTCCGTGCACGGCATCATACAGATCCTCGTTGTCGAGAATCTCTTCGTCCTGCTCGGGCAACAGCAGCGACGAACTGAGGATGGGTTCATCCATGGCGTCGAGCAGGGCCTGGACCAGGTCATGATCGGGAATGCGCACCCCGATGGTCCGGCGCTTGCCCTGCTGGGCCCATCGCGGCACCTGGCGCGTGGCCGGCAGTATGAAGGTGAAAGGGCCAGGCGTCGCCTGGCGGATCAGGCGGTGTTCGGTATTGCCGACCTGCGCCAATTGACCGACATCCGACAGCGACCGGCAGCTGTAGGTGAAATGGTGGTTGCGATCCAGTTGGCGGATCCGGATCACCTGTTCTCTGGCCTTGCGGCTGCTGGCCCGCCAGCCCAATGCGTAGCCGGAATCCGTCGGCAACGCGATCAATCCGCCGCGAATGAGAACGCCGGCGATGTAGTCGACGTGTCGCGGATTGACGCCGCGCTGGCCAATGTCGATTCGTTCGCTCAAGTGCGGGACTCTACCGATTGCAGGAAGCCATTTTAGGGCCTGTGCATGCCTGTTGAACAGGCCTTGATGCATCCCGGCTGCGAACGGCTTGAGCGCGGTGCGCGCTGCGCGTAAGCTGCCTCGTTTGAGCCAGTGACTGCGAAGGTGGAAGAGCCGAACATGTGGTACGTGATTTATTCCAGGGATGCCGAGGATGGACTGGCGCGCAGGCCGGGGGTCCGGGAGGCGCATCTCGAGCGTGTGCGCGAACTGCAGGACCAGGGCCGTTTGCTGGTGGCCGGGCCCCGTCCCGCGATTGATGCTCCCGACCCGGGGCCCGCGGGCTTCCACGGCTCACTGATCGTCGCGCGATTCGATTCACTGGATGACGCCCGCGCCTGGGCCGATGCCGATCCCTACGTGGCCGCCGGCGTGTACGCCGATGTGGAAGTGACGCCGTTCATACGGGTGCTGCCGAAATGAGCGGGGCGGCCGAGCGGGCGCCGGCGCGGGCAGCCGAAATGGAGCGGCGTTTGCGCGCGGCGCTGACGGTCGGAACGGTCGAAATCATTGACGAAAGCCACCTGCATGTCGGCCATGCCGGCGCACGGGACGGCCGCGGTCACTTCCGGCTGCGGCTCTCCGCGGCGGAATTCAAAGACTTGCCGATGATCCGGCGCCATCGACTCATCTACGATGCCCTGGGAGACCTGATGCAAACCGACATCCACGCGCTGACCATCGAGGCGCGCGTTCCGGACGGGTCTGGCGACTGAGGGTCAGGCCGTGCGGGCCGGGACCGGGCCGTTCCAGCCGGGACTGCGATGGTCGGCTTCGACCGTGGTATAAATTCCGCCCCGGACGTTGAATGTGGCAGTGAGACGGATGTAGCGCGGATCCAGGGCGGTGACCAGATCGTCGAGAATCCGGTTGGTGAGGTCCTCGTGAAATCCCCCCTCATCGCGGAAACTCCACAGGTACAGTTTCCACGATTTCAGCTCCACGCAGCGCTGATCGGGGATGTACTCGAGCAGCAGGGTGGCGAAATCCGGTTGGCCGGTTTTCGGGCACAGACAGGTGAATTCTGGAGACTCGATCCGAATGGTATAATCCCGCGTCGGTTTCGGGTTGGGAAATACCTCTAGTTCTGTACTGGGCCGGGTGCTCACGGTAACTCCTGAATATTCCTGACAAAAGCGCTGACGAATTTTACCGGTGGATTTTCGCCGGAACTGGGAAAATTACCATAAACCCTTCAACAAGCGACGCAGTTTAGCCACTTAATGAATACGATTCCAATGCGCCCCGGTGCAGCATGAGGCTGGCCAGGATCAAGCTTTCCGGGTTCAAATCCTTCGTTGACCCGACCGTCTTTCATGCGCCCACCAACCTGACCGGCATTGTCGGGCCGAACGGCTGCGGCAAATCCAACATCATCGATGCCGTGCGCTGGGTGATGGGTGAAGGTTCGGCCAAGGTTCTGCGTGGCGAGTCGATGGCCGACGTCATCTTTTCCGGCTCATCGACCCGCAAGCCGGTGGGTACCGCGACCGTGGAACTGATCTTCGATAATTCGGACGGGCGGGTGGCCGGTCAGTTCGCCGGTTACAACGAGATTTCGGTCAAGCGCCAGGTCTCCCGCGATGGCGTGTCCAATTATTTCCTCAACGGCACCCGTTGCCGGCGCAAGGACGTTCGCGACCTGTTCCTGGGAACCGGGCTGGGTTCGCGCAGCTATTCCATCATCGAGCAGGGCATGATTTCCGAGGTGGTCGAGGCACGGCCCGAGGAAATTCGCGGTCACCTCGAAGAGGCGGCCGGCATATCCAAGTACAAGGAACGGCGGCGTGAGACCGAAAACCGCATTCGCCACACCCGCGACAACCTGGCGCGTTTGTCCGACCTGCGTGATGAGGTGGGCAAGCATCTCAACCGGCTGCAGCGTCAGGCCGCGGCCGCCAAGCGCTACCGCAAGCTGAAGAAGGAAAAACGCGAGAAGGAATCACGCCTGCTGGCCTTGCGCTGGCGCGCCCTCAAGGAGCAGGCCGATGCCGGTTCCACCGCACTGGCGCAGCGCGAGACCGCGTTGCAGCAGTCGATCGCCGGCCAGCGTAATGCCGAGGCGGCGCTGGAGAAACTGCACCAGGAACAGGGGCAGGCGG
The DNA here is from genome assembly GCF_037892215.1 of Elongatibacter sediminis. Taxonomy (NCBI): domain Bacteria; kingdom Pseudomonadati; phylum Pseudomonadota; class Gammaproteobacteria; order Chromatiales; family Wenzhouxiangellaceae; genus Elongatibacter; species Elongatibacter sediminis. The sequence goes on from NZ_JAZHOG010000004.1 coordinate 352,844, forward strand.
GGGAACGTTTCAATGAGGTCCAGGGGGAGTTGTACTCGGTCGGCAGCGAAATCGCCCGCCTGGAACAAACCATTCAACATGCCCGGGAACTGCAAGCGCGGCAGCGCGCCGATTACGACGAAACGGGAGAAGCGCTGAACGACATCGAAAAGCACATTGTGCTGGACCGCGCCCAGGTGGAGGAACTGACTCGTGCGCTCGCCGAAGTGGAGCCGGCTCTGAAAACGGCGATCGAGGCAGAAGAGGAAGCCAATACGCAATTGGCCGCTGTCGAGGCGGAGGTGCAGTCGTGGCAGGAAACCTTCGAAGCCCATCATCACCGCAATTCCGAGTCGCAGCGCCAGGCCGATCTGAAACGCGCCGAAATCAATAATCTCGACGAGCGCATGGCCCGCGCCGCGCGCCGGCTCGAAAATCTGGAACAGGAAACCGAAACGGCGGATACCTCGGACTTCGTCAAGGCTCTGGCGGCCCTGGAGGAGGAGGCCGTCAAGCTGGCCTCGGAACAGTCGGCGAACCAGAAACAACTGGACGAGCTTCGCTCGCAGCTCACCGAGCGGCGTGACAATTTGCGCGCAACCGAGCGCCAGGTGCAGGAACGGCAGCGCGAACTCCACACCCGCGAGGGCCGGCTGGAGTCCCTGCAGGCCGTGCAGACAGCGGCTCTGGCCGAAAGCGGAAACGACGAATGGCTGCAGGCGCAGGGCCTGGCCGACGCTGCCCGCCTGGCCAAAAAATTGCGCGTGGCCGGCGGCTGGGAACTGGCGGTCGAGACCGTGCTGGGTCAGTGGTTGCAGTCGGTGCTGACGCGCGACGACGATCGGCACATCAGCGCGCTTGCCGGACTCGAGGGTTCGCTGGTTGAACTGCTTGATGACACCGCCGGCAACGTGGCGCCACGGTCCGGTACCCTGGCCGAACATGTTGAGGGCGCGCCGGACGTGGTCGTCGACTGGCTGAACCGTGTGCGTGTCGCTGACGAGCTGGTACAGGCCTGGAAAGAGCGCAAAAACCTCGACGAGGCCGAGTCGTTTATCACGCCCCGGGGTGAATGGCTGGGGTCGGGCTGGATCCGGGTCGCACGCGGTCAGCCGGGCGAAGAAGGCATGCTGGCCCGGGAAAAAGCGATCGCGGACTTGCGGGACGAGGTGGAGCGACTCACGGCCGAGGTCGCCAAACAATCCACAGCCATCGAAGCGGAGCGGACCGAACTGGGCCGGCTGGAAGCGTCCATCCGTGAATTGCAGGAATCGGTGAACAGCGCGCACCAACGCCGCAGCGAAGTCGAAAGCCGGGCCGAGAGCCGGCGCGCCAGCATCGCCATGATGGACAAGCGCCAGGCCGCGATTGCAGAGGAAGTGGCGGAATTGCGTGAGCAACTGGATGCCGACCAGCAGAAGATCAAGTCGGCCCGTTCGATCCTCGAGCAGCACGTCGAGGAAATGGCCGCGATGAAGCAGGAGCGCGACGGCCTGGATGCGCAACGCAGCGAGTTGATGGCGCGTCGGGACGCCAGCCGCAACGGGGTGCGCGAAGCGCGCGACCGGCGGCACGACCTGGCCCTGAAGGCGGAATCCCGCCGTGCGAGCCTGGACTCCCTGCAACAGTCTCTCGAGCGCATGGACACGCAGCTCAGTCAGCTTCAGCAGCGCTACGTAACGCTCAGTGAACAACTCGCCCGTGCCGAAGACCCGGACAAGGCGCATGCGGCCGATATGGATGCGCTGCTAGCCCGGCGTTCCGATACCGAAGCCCGCCTGACCGCGGCTCGCGAAGAATTGCAGCAACTCGAGGAAGCCTACCGGGAGCGCGACGCCGAGCGGCAGAAATCGGTGCAACAGTCCGATGAAATCCGCCAGCAACTCGAGCGCGATCGCCTGGCACAGCAGGAACTCGAACTCAACGCACGAAACCTGGAACGTCAGATCGAGGAACTCGACGGCGATGTCGAGGCCCTGGCCGCGGACCTGCCCGATGCCGCCGAGGTGGCGGAGTGGGAGGCCGAACTCGAGCGCCTGGGCGAGCGCATCACCCGCTTGGAGCCGGTCAATCTCGCGGCCATCGACGAGTTTGAGGAAGAAAAGCAGCGCAAGGAATACCTCGACGCACAGAACGAGGATCTGTGCCAGGCTCTGGCCACCCTGGAGGAGGCGATCGCCAAGATCGACCGCAAGACCCGCACCCGGTTCAAGGAAACCTTCGAGCGGGTCAACAAGGGTGTTCAGGAACTGTTTCCGCGCCTGTTCGGCGGCGGTCACGCCTACCTGGAATTGACCGGAGACGACTTGCTGACGACCGGTGTCAGCATCATGGCGCGACCCCCGGGTAAACGGGTCAGCAGCATTCACCTGCTGTCTGGTGGTGAGAAGGCGCTGACGGCCGTTTCTTTCGTGTTCGCCATCTTCCAGCTCAATCCGGCTCCGTTCTGTCTGCTGGACGAGGTGGACGCGCCACTCGATGATTCCAACGTCGCCCGGTTTTCCGGTATGGTGCAGGAATTGTCGGAAACCGTGCAGTTCATCTTCGTGACGCACAACAAGATCACGATGGAAATGGCCCAGCAACTGGCCGGCGTGACCATGCGTGAGCCCGGCGTGTCGCGTCTGGTTCAGGTGGATATCGACCAGGCGGCCCAGCTGGCGGCGAGCTAGCGATTTTACCGGGCCCGCGGGCCTTTGCGGGCCAATGAGACGAAACCTATGGACTCAGCGACCTTGAGATGGATCATCATCGCGATCGGGGCCGTCATCCTGATCTCGATCTTTCTGTTCGGCAATCCCGAGCGCAAGCGCAAGCCCAGGGCATCGCGGCGTAAGCCGCAGCCGGCCGGCGTGCGGCGCGAACCCACCCTGTGCGCGGCCAGCGCTGAGCCAGGCACGGATGCCCGGCCGGAGGATTCTGCCGGGCCTGATCCGGTACAGGGCCAGGCAGAGCTGCCGATCGATGAAGGTGGCGTCGAGACTGCCGGGTCTTCCGAAACCCCCGGGTCCGGCGAACCGGCTCCGGCGCCGCGCCGTCCGAGCCGACCCACGGGTCCGCCGCCCGACCGAATCGTCACCCTGTTCCTGCTCGCCCGGGACAATCACGTGATATCCGGCGCGGAATTGCTGGAAGCCGCGATCAAGACCGGGCTGGAGTTTGGCGATCTGGATATCTTTCATCGCCAGGCGGAAGGGTCCGACCAGCCGCTGTTCAGCCTGGCCAACGCGGTCAAGCCCGGCTATTTCGACCGGGACGCGTGGAACACCTTCGAGACCAAGGCGCTGGCGGTGTTCATGCCGCTGCCGGGACCGATGCTCGCATTGGACGCCTGGGACGCCATGCTGGCTTCCACGCGCCGGCTGTCGGAAATTCTGAATGCCGAAATCCAGGATGACCAGCACGAGCCATTTACGCGGCAGAAAGAAGTGGCCTTGCGCGAGGAGATGAGGGTGTATGACCGTGAACAGGCTCGCAAGTCCCTGTCCTGACGAGCGTCACCGTCCGTGAGCCCGGATTCGGATCATCCGTCTGGCCGGAACCGTGCGTCGGAGAGCCGCGATGACGCGGAGCGGCGCGCAGCGGAGTTACGCCGCGAAATCGAAGGTCACAACTACCGCTACTACGTGCTGGATGAACCCAGCGTTCCCGACGCCGAGTACGATCGCCTGCTGCGCGAACTGGAAGACATCGAGGCGGCTTTTCCCGACCTGGCCACCGAGGACTCGCCCACGCGTCGGGTCGGTGCGCCGCCGTCTTCCGGATTCGAGGAAGTGCGCCATCGCCGGCCGATGTTGTCCCTGGCCAATGCGTTTGAGGACGAGGAAGTCGAAGCCTTCCACGACCGGGTGCTGCGTGGTCTTGAAGTGGAGCATGCGGACTACGTCGCCGAGCCCAAGCTGGACGGAGTGGCGATTTCGCTGCGCTACGACGCCGGCCGGTTGGTTCAGGCCGCTACCCGGGGCGACGGACTGACCGGCGAGGACGTGACGGACAACGTGCGTACCGTTCGCGCCATACCGCTGCAGCTGCGCGGCAAGGGCTGGCCCGGCGACCTGGAAGTTCGCGGTGAAATCTACATGCCGCTGGAAGGTTTCGAGGCATACAACGCCCGGGCCAGGGTAGAGGGCGGCAAGGAACTGATCAATCCGCGCAACGCGGCGGCCGGCAGCCTGCGGCAACTCGATTCACGGCTTACCGCGCGCCGTCCGCTGGCGTTCTTCGCCTATGCCGCGGTGGCGGATACGGGCTTGCCCGAAAGCCAGTTCGAAGTGCTTGAAGCCCTGCGCGGATGGGGCTTTCCGGTCAATCCGGAAGTTCGGCGGGTGCGCGATGCCGGGGGGTGCCTCGACTATTTCCGTGACCTGGGCGAAAAACGCGGGGAACTCGCTTACGACATTGACGGGGTCGTGTTCAAGGTCGAAGGCCGTCGAGACCAGGAAACCCTCGGATTCGTCAGCCGCGCACCGCGCTGGGCGCTGGCCCGGAAGTTTCCGGCCCAGGAGGAAATCACCCGGCTGCTGGCCATCGAAGTCCAGGTCGGCCGAACCGGTGCGCTGACGCCGGTGGCCCGCCTTGAGCCGGTCTTTGTCGGCGGGGTGACCGTGACCAATGCAACCCTGCACAATCTCGACGAGATTCGCCGCAAGGACGTCCGGGTCGGCGACTGGGTGGTCGTTCGCCGCGCCGGCGACGTCATTCCCGAAGTGGCGCGGGTGGTCCCTGAACGCCGTGAGGGCGACCCCGAGCCTTTTGAACTGCCCAGCGAATGCCCGGTGTGCGGATCCGCCGTCGAGCGGGTGGAAGGCGAGGCCGTGGCGCGCTGCACCGGTGGCCTGGTGTGTCCGGCTCAGCGCAAACAAAGCATCATGCATTTTGCCTCGCGCAAGGCGCTGGACATCGAGGGGCTGGGCGAGAAACTGATTGATCAACTGGTGGAGGCCGGCCTCGTGACATCGGTGGCGGACCTGTATCGCCTGCGGCTCGATGACCTTGTCGCCCTCGAACGGATCGGCGAGAAATCGGCCCGCAACGTATTGGACGAAATCGAACGCAGCAAATCACCGGAACTGGGGCGGCTGCTGTTCGCGCTGGGTATCCGTGAGGTCGGTGAGGTGACTGCGCAATCGCTGGCCCGGCAGTTCGGCTCCATGGAACGACTGGCCGCCGCGGGGATCGACGACCTGCTGGAAGTACCCGATGTCGGACCGGTCGTCGCCAGCCATGTGCACGCGTTTTTTCAGGAAGAACACAACCGCGATGTGCTCACCGCGCTGAAGGAAGCGGGTGTGGAGCCACAGGCACCGGAAGCTCCGGAAGGCGAGCAGCCTCTGGCCGGGCAGACCTGGGTGTTGACGGGCACGCTGTCCATGCCCCGGGCGCGGGCCAGAAACCTGTTGGAATCACTCGGCGCGCGGGTCACCGGCAGCGTGTCGAAGAAAACCGACGTCGTGCTGGCTGGCGAAGAGGCGGGTTCCAAGCGCGAGAAGGCCGAGTCGCTGGGCGTACGCATCATCGATGACGACGAATTTCGGGGCCTGCTGGCGGATCACGGTCTCGATTCGGACTGAGCGGACCGAACCGCGCCGCTGTCCTCGGGAAGCACGAGGCGGTACAGCGGCGCCGGCCGGCCTTCGGTCGTGACCACGATTCGTCCCGCGCCATCGAACGCGACCGCCTCGTCGTGGGTGTCGGGCGGACCGGTGTATTCCACCGGGCGGCGGTTGAAGGCGGAGGCCCAATCCTCTTCGGCTTCGCGCCGGAAAACATACAGGCTGCGATACGTCAGCACGGCGGCCGTGCGGCCGTCGCGGCTGAAATCCAGTGCCGTCGGTTGGGATATCCAGGCGCCACGCAGTGGGTCGAGCAGCAGGTCGGCCGGAGTGGGCGGGCGCAAGGTTTTCAGTTCACCCAGATATTCCAGCACCGCTTCGTCGGTGTGCAGCGCCGTATTCACGCCGATGCCATACAAGCGCGGCGGCTGATCGCGCTTGGTGAGCAGAATGAGTCGATGTGACGCCGGCTCGTAGGCCAGGGATTCGGTGTCGTGGGCGCCATCCGGATAGCGCAGTCGCAGGCCGTGAATCACCGGAAGCGGACCGGCCTCGTCCCCGGCGGCTGCAGTGAATGATTCGGGTGGCGTCGGCAGTTCGGTGAAATACAGCTGAATGGAATCCCGTGTTTTCAGATTGTCACCGATGTCGCCCACCACCAGCAGCGAGCCGCTTGCTGACGGCACAACGGCCAGGTCTTCCCAGTCCTGGTTTTCCGCCGGCGCCAGATCCAGTCGGCGCACTAGCTTGCCGAGACTGTCGAGCAGATACAGCCGGGGAGGGCCGTCGTCGTTGTGCACGACATAGTGCTCGCTGCCGGTCACCGCAAGGCCGCTGATCTCGTCCAGTTCTGGTGAGTCGATGACGCCTGTGCGCTCGAATCCCCCTGCTTGCTGCGGAGCGCGTTCGTTTGCAAGGCTTGCGTCGTCGTCTCCGGCAGGCGGCTCCCGGCCGTCGCAGGCGACGGTCAACAGCAGGCTGGCCAGCATGATGCGTGTCGCACGGCGGAGCCCGGGCGACAGGCGGCCAGGGCCCTTGGATTCTGGCGGCTTTTCCATCGTTCCAGAGTATCAGGATAGAATCATCGCCATCTGTACCCACCGGGAGTTTCCGGCATGCCGGTTCTAGATTTTCGATTCCTGGCGCCCGCGCGGGCATGAAGCTTCTACTGGTGCCCAATCCGGCGGCGGGCGGGGGCCGGGCCGGCCGCTTGCTGCCAGCCATTCGCCAATCTCTGAGCGCGTGTGATTTCCGATTCGACGTCCTGTCGGTGGCGGACGCCGGTCTGGCCACCGGCCTGCGCGCTGATTCACTGTCCGGCTACGATGCGGTGGTCGCCGTGGGCGGCGATGGCACGGTCTTCGGCGTGGTCAATGGCTTGATGCGCCTGGCGCCGGCCGATCGGCCGGTGCTGGGTGTCATTCCGGTGGGAACCGGCAACGCCTTTGTCCGCGATCTCGGTCTTGAACCCGGTGACTGGCGCGGCGCGGTCGACCTGCTGGCGGCGGGGCGAACCCGGCTCGTGGATGTCGGCGAATACCGTTCCCTGGATCACGGAACCGGCGCCGACCGCTTTTACTGGGTCAATGTCATCGGTGCCGGATTCGTTGTCGACGCCGGGCGGACCGCGCAGGGCCTGAAAGCCTTCGGCCGCTCGGCCTACACCTGGGCCGTGCTGTGGCGCCTGATGGGTTTGCGCAGCTATCGCTTTCGCCTGGAGCTGGATGGCCGGGTGCTCGACCAGGATCTTCTGTTCGCCGAAATCTCCAACACCCGCTACACCGGCACCCATTTTCTGATCGCGCCTCAGGCTCGCTGCGATGACGGTGAGTTCGACGTTACCCTGGTTTCCCGCATGCCGCGGTGGAAGCTGCTGAGGCTGTTTCCGATGGTGTTTACGGGACGCCACGTGCAACGCCCGGAGGTTCGCATGCTGCGGGCCCGCGCAATCCGCCTGGTCGCGCCGGCCGGCCTCGGCCTGATGGCGGATGGTGAGTTCCGCGGGACCATGCCGGCGGAAATGCGCTGCCTGCCACGCGCGCTGAGGGTTTTCTGCCGCTGAGCATGGCCCGAACCCGGTGACTGGCCGACTTCTGCTTCCTCTGATACTGGCTTGCACCGGCCCGGGACCCGTTCTAGTCTGATCGCATCTGCTGCAGATGGGAGAGCGCGGTGAGTTCAATCGTGGGTTGGCTATCGCTGACGGGCGTGATGATCGCGCTGGCCGGGATACCAGTGAGTTCGCAGGGGGGCGGCTCCGGGGCTGCGAAGTCCGTGCCGCCGGGATCGAACGTGCCTGAAGTCGTCGAGCTGCGGCCGGCCATGCGGATTCCCGCCGTGCTGCCACCCGCCGCACCGGGTGTTCAACGTCCCCGCCCGCCGGCTGCGCTAACCGAGGATCAACGTGCGGGGATCGTTACGGACCTGTTCGATTCCGCCGCTGGAGGCACGATCCGCATGTCGCCGGCTCATTCGCTCGACGCCGCGGCCGGGCATCTGGTGTTGCAGGACCCGCACCGGGTCGATCCCGTGCATGGCGCCCATTTCGCCACGGGCGGGCAAGGCGTGGTGATACTCAGCCTCAACGCGGAGGCCGGGGGTGGCTATCTGGTGGACTTCGCGGTTAACGGTTGGGATTCAGGGATCTACTCGATCGTCGCTGACGGCGCCGATCTCGAGGTGAGCGATGATGGGTCACTGACGCACGTTCTGGTGGGGATTCGCACGACCCAGGCGGGCCGGGTCAACGTGCGTCTCAGCCGCGCCGGCTCCGGGTTCTATCTGCACGCGGTTGAGGTTACTCCGGCGCTGGTCGCGCCGGATCCACAAGACCCGGGTGATTCCGCTTCGGCCGGGTCGGCCGGGAACTGACCCCGGCACTCGTCATGGCCGGGGCCGCAGGTCACGACCCGTGGTTCCGGAGGCTCAGCCTTGGCTCAGCGACTCTCGTACTTGAATTTCTGGCCGCCAACGGAGGCTTCGTACATGAGCCCGCCTGAAACGTTGGTGAAAATGGCCACGCCCTTGTTGTAGCTGGCGTCCGCCGATGCACCGAGCGTTACCGCGACCGCCGAAGCCTGTGCGCCGAGTTCGAAATTGCCGCGCTGGAAGTCGGAAAGAGCGGTCTGGTCGCGGAAAAAGATGAACTCGGAGTAGACCTGGCCGCCGAGTTGCAGGCCGATGGATGCCTGGGTCAGCGAGGTCTCGCCGATTACCTGGTCATTGGCGATCACCAGGCCCTTTCCGTGTGCGCCACCGATGACGATACCGCCCTTTCCGACTTTGGGAAACACGGCATAGCCGGCGGAATTGGCGAACCAGTCGTTCATGCCGGGATCTTTTTCCTTGATGGCCAGAATGGCTTCCTGGACGGCCAGTTCCATCTGGTTGTTGGCGTCCGGTTCCCAGGCGCCGAAGGCCGTCTCAGACAGCAACAGAAACAATCCGATCATCGTGAGCGCGGTCTGGCGCATGGTGTTCTCCTGTCAGGTATGGGGCACCGGGATGGACCGTTGAAGCCCGGGTTGGTTCCGGGCTCCGCCGGAATCCGCCGGGTTTACGATTGCGAAGTTAAGCACATTCATACCGACCGTTCCATTGGCGGGTTCGGCGATGTGATCCTTCCCGTCCTGCCCGGGGCCGTTCTGTCGCGTGTAATCAGACGTTTGCGGCCCGATTGTCAGCCGCATTCTGCACTTCCTTCAGCCCGGCGCCTGGCGAAGCCGGGAATTCTCGTCTCCCAACTCCTCGCTCAGGTGATGCATCAACAAACGAATGCGCTCGGTTCGACGCAGTTCCGGGTGGGTCAGGACCCACAGGTCACTGGTGACGCGCGGGGTGAGCTGAAACAGCCGTTCCAGGCCGGGTCGCATCTGATCGTCCGGTAGCAGGGCGATCCCCAGACCACTCAGTGCCAATGCGGCTATGCCGTTGAGTGTGTTGCAGCGGGCTACCACCTGGTGTGCGGCGTTGCGGTCGATCCACTGCAGTGCGGGCAGGCGGGTCAGAGAACCCTCAGCGGCGATCAGCCGGTGGCCCTCCAGCCGGCTCTGTTCGTCGACACGACCCATGGCTTCGAGGTAGGCGGGTGCTGCGTAAAAGGACCAGGCAAAGCGGCAAACTTGCCGACCGACGAGGTGCTCGGGCGGTTTGGAAGTCGCGCGAACCGCGATATCCGCTTCGCGGCGTGACAGATCCAGCGAGGCCGCGCCGACGATGAGTTCAATGCGGATGTCGGGATATCGGGCGCGGAAGGTTTCGAAGTGGCGGGGCAGGTAGTTGTAGGCGATGTTGTCGGGTGCGGTGACCCGGATGGTGCCGCTGGGCCGGTAGTCGCGGCCGAGCAGACGAAGCTCCAGCGTGTCGATTTCCTCGCCGATCCGCCCGGAATGCTCGGCCAGCGTATGCCCGGCCGTGGTCAGCACGTAACCCTGGGGCAGGCGGTCGAACAGACGCGCACCCATGGATTGCTCGAGGCGCCGGAGGCGGCGGAACACCGTCGAGTGGTTGACCCCCAACTGTTCCGCGGCACCACTCAGCGAACCGGCGCCGACGATGGCGTTGAACACACGCAGATCATCCCAGTCCAGAGTTTGCAAATTTGCAATATTCATTTTCATATTTTGCGAATTTACTTGCAGTAACGCAACCTGCAAACTTCAGCCACTGACTTTGGAAAGGAGATTGGTCATGAACGATAAACAACTTCAATCCTGGGGTATCGCGCTGACACGCATGACTCTGGGTGTGGTGGCACTGACGCACAGCCTGTATCTGAAAGGCGTGATTTTCACCTTGCCAGGCACTGCTCAGTACTTCGCTTCGTTGGGTTTGCCCGCCTGGCTGGCCTATTTTGTATTCGCCATCGAGGTGACGGCCGGATTCATGTTGCTGGCCGGCTGGCGCGTACGCCTGGCCGCGGCGGCGCTGATTCCGGTCATGCTCGGCGCCACCTGGGCGCACGCGGGTAATGGTTGGGTATTCTCCAATGCCGGTGGCGGCTGGGAGTATCCACTCCTGCTGGCCGTTATGTCCCTGGTCCAGACACTGCTGGGTGCGGGCGCGTTCGCATTGGGCACACGTCCGGTGAGCCGGTCCGGGTCCGCCGCGAACCTGGCACTGGAGAGCTGAGCCGCTGGTTGGCCGCGGCGCCCGTTTTCACTCGTTCCCCGGCGCCGCGGCCACCGTTCCAATGGTCGGTCGCCATGCTGTTTTCGGCGCCCGTCTTGGCTACAATCGACCCTCGCAACGCAGAGGGCTCACAGAGCTTCACGGGGGACGAACTTCCATGGACGTACGCGACAACCTGCTCGATGCCATCGGCGACACACCGTTGATCCGCCTGCGGCGGGCCTCGGAGGAAACCGGCTGTACGATACTCGGCAAGGCCGAATTCATGAACCCGGGCGGCTCGATCAAGGACCGCGCAGCGAAATTCATCGTTCTCGATGCCGAGGAACGCGGAGAACTGCAGCCTGGCGGCATCATCGTCGAAGGCACGGCCGGCAATACCGGGATCGGACTGGCGATGGTCGGCCGGGCGCGGGGTTACCGCACCGTCATCACCATTCCCGACACCCAGGCGCAGGAGAAGAAGGACGCGCTGCGACTGCTGGGGGCTGAATTGCACGAAGTGCCTGCCGTGCCGTTCAAGAACCCCGAAAACTACGTGCACGTGGCCGAACGGCTGGCTGATGAACTTCGCGCCAGTGAATCCGCGAGCGTGCTCTACGCCGACCAGTGGGAAAACCTTTCCAACGGCGACGGCCATTACCGCTCCACCGGGCCGGAAATCTGGCGCGACACCGACGGAACCGTCGATGCTTTTTGCTGTGCCATTGGCACGGGTGGCACGATTTCAGGCGTCGGCCGTTATCTGAAGGAGCGCAATCCCGGGACGGTCATTGCCCTGACCGACCCAATGGGTTCATGCATGTTCAATCACTTCAAGCACGGCGAGTTGAAGGCCGAGGGCAACTCCATCACCGAAGGCATCGGTCAGGGCCGGGTCACCGCCAACATCGGCAGCGCGCCGGTCGACGATGCGTTTCAGGTAACCGACGCGGAGATGCTGGACGTGCTGTTCCCGCTGCTGCAGGAAGAAGGTCTGTGCCTGGGCGGCTCCAGTGGCATCAATGTGGCGGGCGCGATCAAGCTGGCCCGGCAACTGGGCCCGGGACACACCGTGGTCACGGTGTTGTGCGACTTCGGCCAGCGCTACCTGTCGAAACTCTACAACCCGGCCTTTCTCCGGGAAAAAGATCTGCCGGTACCGAACTGGCTCGAAGCCTAGATTTTTTGCCTTGACGCCGGTCAGCGCGTGATTGGGGCGCGGCGGCCGACGACCCCGAAATGATGTGGCGGCAGGGGCAAGCCGGGGACTTCCGTGGACAGACCGCAGGCCTCCAGCCAGGCGCAACACTGGTCCGGCCGCGGCCGGATGGCCGGATCGGGGCCACGCGGCGTCGGCCGGTCGTGCACCCAGTGGACGATGCCGATCCGCCCTCCGGGCCGCAGCAGGCGGGCGGCTTCCCGCAGAAGTTCGAGCGGTGCTTCGGCGTGCAGGATGTTGAACAGCATGGCGTAGTCGCATGAGGCATCCGCCAGGCCAGTCCCGTTGCGGATGAAGTCGCGGCACTCGGTGCGAATATTGGCGAGGCCTTCCACGCCCGCCCGGTCACGAACCCGGTCGATCATGTCAGCTTCGATGTCCAGCGCGTGCACCGTGCCGGCCGTGCGCCGTGCCGCGGCCAGTGTGAACGTTCCGTAGCCACAGCCGAAATCCACGATGTCGTGTTCGAGATCGCGGCAATTGAGGGCATCGAGAATTCGTTCCGGGGCGAAAAATCCGTCCCAGGTGGATGCTTCCGGCATACCGCTGTCGCGAATTTTGCCCATGGGGGAACGATACGCGAGCCTGCGCTGACGGGCCAGACGGCAGTGGCTCGCCGGCAAGTGGAGCAGGGGTTAATGCGAAAGCCATCCGGGCGGCGCGCTAATCCCGGTTCGCGACACCGGAAGAACGACCCGGCACGTCGGCCCGGACGGCGTGCGGATTGTAGCCGCCCGGCCGGCACTCGCGCAAAAACATTTTTCGCCGCGGCCGCGACCGACCGCAAGCGGGCATGAGTGGACCTCCGGTAGCCGGGGTCAAGTGGCGGGAATCAGCAGCCGAACCAGCCAGGCCAGCGTCGAAACGGCGACGACACCGCCGACCCACAGCGTCACGAACCAGAGCCCTTTCTTCCAGGCCGGTGATCGCGGGGGCGCGTCCTGTTCGCGCGGCATCAGTGGTATCCCTCGCCGGGCCGAACCTTGCCGCGGAAAATCCAGTAAGAGTACCCGGTGTAACCGAGGATGACCGGCAGCAGCACCAGGGTGCCGGCCAGCATGAAACTCAGGCTGGAATCCGCGTTGGCGGCCTCCCGGTAGCTGATGTGGGGCGGGATCAGGTGGGGGTACAGGCTGGCGACCAGGCCGGCAAAAGAAACCGCGAACAGGCCCAGTGAGAGGACGAACGGCAGGACTTCGCGTCCCCGTTTCACGGCAAGGAAAAACGCCGCCGCGATCGCGGCGGTGGCCAGCGGAATGCCCCACAGGATCAGCAACGAGCCCAGCGCAAACCAGCGATCACGCACCGCGTCGTTTTCCAGAACGGTGCCGAAACTGACCAGCCCGATCAGGGCCACGACAGCCGTTCCCAGCGGTACCTGCAGATCGCGCATCCGGCGCTGCAGGCTGCCGTCGGTCTTGATGACCAGCCAGCAGGCGCCCAGCAGCGCGTAGCCCGTTACCAGGGCGATGCCGGTGAGGATGGAGAACGGTGTCAGCCAGTCGAACCAGCCACCGACGTAGACCCGGTCCTGCACCGCGATACCCTGCACGAAGGCGCCGACCATCACCCCCTGGAAAAATGCGGCCAGGGTCGAGCCGCCGGTAAACGCCAAATCCCAGAGCGGCCGCCAACGCTCGGTTCGGAACCGGAACTCGAAGGCGACGCCGCGGAACACCAGCGCGAGCAGCATGCCGATGACCGGGGCATAGAAGGCGGTCAGCAGCACCGAATAGGCCAGTGGAAAAGCCGCGAACAGCCCGCCACCGCCCAGCACCAGCCAGGTCTCGTTGCCGTCCCAGACCGGCGCCACGGTGTTCATCATCGTGTCGCGTTCTTCCTTGTTACGCCCCAGCGGAAACAGGATGCCGATACCGAGATCGAAGCCATCCAGAACCACGTAGGCGAGGATGGCGATGCAGATCAACAGCGCCCAGATGGTGGGCAGGTCAAGGCTCATGACGTCACCTCCGGATCGTCATGATGGCCGGAGACCGCGGCCTCGCCGGGGCCGCCGCTGCGCAGTGGCCCCTGTTTCAGCGAGCGCATGCCGATTTCCTCCGGTATGCGGCGCATCAGACGCAGCAGGTAGAACGTACCGGCTGCGAACACCAGCAGGTAGACCACCACGAAGGCCAGCAGCGAACCGGCCACGCCCGGTGCGCCGATCGGAGAAGCCACATCGGCGGTGCGTATCAGTCCGTATACCAGGTATGGCTGGCGGCCTGCCTCGGTGACGAACCATCCGGCCAACAGCGCAATGAACCCCTGCGGTCCCATGGCAATGGCCCAGCGCAGAAACGTGGACGAGCCGAACAGCCGGCGGCGCCAGGCCAGAAAGGCGCCGGTGAGACCGAACGCGATCATCAGCAGGGCGATGCCGACCATGATGCGGAAGGTCCAGAACACGATCGGAACGTTGGGCCAGTCCGCGCGCGGGAAAGCGTCCAGGCCGGTGACCTCGCCGTCCGGGTCATGCGCGAGTATCAGACTGCCCAGCTTGGGGATTTCCAGTGCATGGCGGGTTTCCCCGGCCTCCATGTCCGGCATGCCGAACAGAATGAGTGGCGCACCGCGGCGGGTTTCGAAGTGTCCCTCCATGGCCGCCACTTTGGCCGGCTGATGTTGCTGGGTATTGAGTCCGTGCAGGTCGCCGACCACCGCTTGTGCCGGCGCCACCACTGCCGCCATCAACACGGCCATTCCGAACATCATGCGGGCCGGTTCGCTGGCGCGGTTGCGCAGCAAGTGCCAGGCACCGGTCGCACCGACCACGAATGCGGTGCTCAGGTAGGCGGCCAGCACCATGTGGATGAAGCGGTAGGGGAAAGACGGATTGAAAATCACCGCCGGCCACGATTCCGGTACATATCGCCCGTTCTCCAGCAGCCAGCCCGTCGGTGTCTGCATCCAACTGTTGGCCGACAGTATCCAGAAGGCTGAAATGAGGGTGCCGACCGCCACCAGCACCGTGGCCGTGAAGTGAAGCCGCGGTCCGACCCGCTCCAGCCCGAACAGCATGATGCCGAGAAAGCCGGCTTCCAGGAAAAACGCCGTCAGCACCTCGTAGGCCAGCAGCGGGCCGAGAATCGGTGCGGTCATCTCCGAGAACGGTCCCCAGTTGGTACCGAACTGGTAGCTCATCACGATGCCCGATACGACCCCCATGGCAAAGCCGACCGCGAACACCGGCAACCAGAACCGGAACAGCCGCAGGAACACCTCGCGCCCGGTCGCCAGCCACAATCCTTCGAGCACCGCCAGAAAGCTGGCCAGACCGATGGTGAACGCGGGAAATACGATGTGAAAACTGATGGTGAACGCGAACTGGATCCGCGCGAGAAGCACCGGGTCGAGGGATTCCACTTTAGTTCGTCCTGCAGAGATAGAAAGTCGGAAGACGGGGCAACGTCAATATTAGGGTTTGCTTATTTAAAAGTACAATTCAATTGTTCGATGCCGACTATTGATAATTCAAATTGCACCTGATGCTCGCAGGAGAGCGCGAAGGGTGTTGGGCTTTACTGAAACAAAAAAAGGCCCGCGATTTCTCGCAGGCCTTTGATGAGCTTATCGACAGATAGCTGACAGAATATTCCGAGCACATGGTTTACACATGACTGCATTTGGGGAGAACCCAAA
>NZ_JAZHOG010000005.1:0-323861 GCF_037892215.1 Elongatibacter sediminis
TTTGGGTTCTCCCCAAATGCAGTCATGTGTAAACCATGTGCTCGGAATATTCTGTCAGCTATCTGTCGATAAGCTCAAAGCCCTTGAGGAAACGCAAGGGCTTTTTGCTTTTCTGACCTGCGCACCCTCAGATAAGCCAAAGTAAACCACAGTCGGGTCGGGCCTGATCAAGCCTGCCCAAGCCTCAGAAACACAGAGGGAATCAACTCATTTATGCGGAGCATTACGGCTTGAAGGACTAATTTCTGGGTAAGAATGGGTGTTCTAAAAGGCAACTCCCTAATGCTCAATTCAGACAGGCCCAAAAAACGATTTTGGCGCTGAAATAGTGGTTCTAAGCGCCAGGAACGGACAGTTTCAATTACATTTTCTCAGTAAAACCGTAGATTAAATCGGATTGGCTTGGCCCGACCCCAATCCCTCCATGGAGCATCGATAGACCCAATCGAAGCCCCGCACACAACACGGTCTTCACCTGCCACACAGTCGGTTGGTTCGCCCCCAGTAGACCCCGATAATCCGTTTCGGTATGGTCATGCGACAACCCGGTTCGGGGGGACTTGGAGAATGCACAGATGAACTCGCCCAGGAATACTGGCGGCGTTGCGTTGTGGCTGATTTTCGCCGTCTGGACTCTGCTGGCGCTCACGCCAGGCACGGTCGCGGCGGCTTGTGGTGGCTACACGGACGTTTCTTCAGAAGCGGAACTCGATACCGCAATTGCCTCATTCAACAGCCAGCCCGGCCCCTGCATTTTCGGCATCCGGTTTGCCGGCGACGTTCTGCTCACCGCTTCGACCAGCCCGATCGACAACAGCAACCAGGGCGTCGAACTCGTGATCGACGGCCAGGGTGCATCGCTCGATGCGCAGAACCTTCCGGGCGTGCGACCGCTGTACATCGCCTACGTATCGACCGTCCACGTCACCGATTTGACCATCGAAAACGGCAACGCGCCCCCGAGCGAGTTGGCGGGCGGGATATTCAATGCGGGCATCCTGACATTGAGTGACTGCACGATCGCCAACAATACAGCCAACACGTCCGGAGGCATCCACAACGACGGTTTACTGACGGTCTCGCGCTGCTCGATCTTCGGTAACTCCAGCACCGGCCTGGGCGCCAGCGGCGGAGGCATCGGCAACAGCACCGGCCGTACGGTCACAGTGACCGATTCCATTTTCGCCGGCAACAGCACGCAGCGGGGCGGTGGACTCTACAACAACAACGGCACTGCCATCGTTGAACGAACCCTGTTCACGAACAACACCGCCAGCCTGGACGGTGGCGCGATCTACCTGAGCAATGGCGGCCAGGTCGTACTCATCAACAGCACCGTGTCGGGCAATAGCGCCCAACTGGCCGGGGGTGGCGGCATCTACGTTGCCAGTGGCCTGATGAAACTGACCCATGTCACGGTGACCGGCAACACCGGCGGGGGAATCGCCAACTCCTCAGGCGCATTGCGTTTGAACAACAGCGTATTCAGTGCCAACCCGGACGGTGGCGATTGTCGATCCTTCAACATCAACGTCACGATTAAACACAGTCTGCTGAGCGATGCCGGCGTCACGGCATGCGGGCTGGACGCCGCCAACCCCGACGAGGATGGCAATATCATCGGCCAGGACCCCCTGCTCGGCCCCCTGCAGGCCAATGGTGGCCCCACGGACTGCCATGCACTGGGCGAGAGCAGTCCGGCGATCGATGCCGGCGATGACGCACTTGCCGTGGACTTTGCCGAAGACCCCCTTGAGCATGATCAACGCGGACCGGGCTATCCACGCCGGACCGGATACGGGGTGGACATGGGGGCGTACGAAGCCCCAGGGGCACTCTTTCTGGACGGCTTCGAAGAGCGCTGACTCAGATTGAATCGGGTCGGGCCTACCCAAGCCTCAGAAATACCAAGGGAATGAACCCGTTTATGCGGCGCATTACGGCTTAAAGGACTAATTTCTGGGTAAGAATGGGTGTTCTAAAAAGACAACTCCCTCAATGCTCCATTCACACAGGCTTAGTAAACGATCTTAGCGCTGAAATAGTGGTTCTAAGCGCCAGGAATGGACAGTTTCAATTACATTTTCTCGGTAAAACCGTAGATTAAATGGGATTGGATTGGCCCGACCCCAATTTCAGCAAATGGGATTGGATTGGCCCGACCCCAATTTCAACCAATTTCAATTTCCCCCGACCCCAATTTCAGACCAATTTCACTACAACTTCTGACTGGGTATTCATCCTTTTCTCAGACCCTTACAGCTGGACTTCGATAGTTACCGCCATCCACCGAAGCCATTCCGCACCCCAGTCCGTGTTCATTGATCCGATATGTTCAATATTATTGAACAGATTAATTATGTGAACACAAATTCGGGATAATTCCCAGCTGAATTCTATTTATATCAATATTTACAGTAACTTAGAACACTATTGGCGCTTAGAAAGCCCGATTATCCGATCAGATGGATAAGACTTGTTCACTTCATAGAGATGTTCGATAATACTGAACAAAGTAACTTCATGAACATATAGCCTGCACATGGAAACACGACCTGAGAACACGGCAGAGGCGCTGATAGGCAAGGCGATCGACAAATTTGCTGCCGACACCGGCGTGCAAATAAAGATCCTCGCTCACGAACACCCCATTGGAAAGGGCAAATATCTCGATGCACTCGCTGATGTCCAGGCAGCGGACCATACAGCAACCTACGCCATTGAAACGAAGCGCCACCTAACAACTGCAACACTGGGTTTGGTGGTGGAGCAACTGAAAAACACCCCCTACAAAGGGATGCTGATTACCGAGTATGTAAACCCGAACATGGCGGAAAGATTGAGAAGAATGGGCATTGCGTTCCTTGACCTAGCTGGCAACGCCTACCTAAACGAAAAACCAATCCTCATCTACATCAAAGGCAACCGTGCCAAGGATAAACCAGAGAAAGCAAAAAACCCCAGACCCACAAGGGCGTTCCAGGCCACTGGGCTCAAGGTGCTTTTTGGGCTTCTATTGAAGCCGGAACTTCTGCAACAGCCCTATCGTGACATTGCCAAGGCAACCAATGTGGCTCTGGGAACAGTGGGCTGGGTTCTAACCGATCTGCGAGACCATGGGTACCTCTATGAAGGCAAAGGCAATGAACGAAAACTCGTTCAGAAAGCAAAAATCATTGAACAGTGGGTTACCGCGTACCCCGATAAACTCAGGCCAAAGCTGAGGCTTGGGAAATATCTAACAACTAATCCACGCTGGTGGCATAACGTAGACATCGAGCAATACAAAGCACAATGGGGAGGAGAAGTCGCTGCCGCCATTCTCACGAAATACCTCGTTCCAGAAAACGCCGTTATTTATGCCGACAACCTTCCGGCAAAGCTGATCGTGAAGAACAAGCTAACCAGAGAAGCGGAAGGAAACGTTGAAATACTTGAGAGATTCTGGAAGCCAGACCTTTTCGATGACAATCAAGCACACGACAAGATTCCACCCGTCACAGTACCTCCATTGCTTATATACGCCGACCTCATTGCGACTGCCGACGACCGGAATATCGAAACAGCCAAAATGATCCGCACGGACTTCCTTGATGGATATTTCGGATAGGATCGACGATCCAATAATCGTTGAGATTTTGCAGCACGTTTCTGCAATCGCGAGCGAATTAGGAATCCCCTTTTTCGTTGTTGGCGCAACTGCTAGAGATTTGATACTCCGACACGGATTCGGAATAGAGCCTGGCCGCGCAACAAGAGACGTCGACCTTGGTTTCAGGGTCGCCTCGTGGGATCAATACGAAGAGTTGCGAGGAGCACTTACTGAAACGGAAAATTTCAATCCGATCGGAACGGGACAGCGTTTAAGTTTCCGTGGCATTACTCATGTAGACGTTTTGCCGTTTGGTCCCATCGCTGACTCTCAAACCAAAATCAGATGGCAGCCTGATGAAGACACCGAACTTGATCTAACAGGTTTCGATGAAGCCTTCGATCATGCGATCCCAGTGACTGTGAGCCGCGATCCACACACAGAGGCGAGGGTTGCCAGTGCCGCTGGACTAGTTTTGCTAAAGATCTTTTCCTGGAATGACCGGAGACCCAAAAGCAAGGACGCAATTGACCTAGGAATACTCATCCGAAGTTACCTGCAAGCGGGAAACGAAGAGCGACTTTGGGATGAACATGATGACCTCTTACACCACGAAGATTTTGATTTTCAAGTTGCGGGGGCTCGTATTCTGGGCAGAGATCTTGCGCGGATATGTCGAAAGGAGACCCGCGAGAAGATCCTAGAAATTCTTGATCGGGAGCTTGACGGAGACGGCGATCTTCCGTTGGTTGTGCAAAGCGCAGGTGACAACCCACAAGTCAACCGCACCCTTGAGTTCTGGGAGGCGATCCGCGCCGAACTTCGATCTTTGTAGGAAAGGGTTCACTTGGAATTAGTAATTTGCTGGCCCAAACTACAGAGGAATCAGCGGGGTCAGAGTAAAGGGACAGAATAAGAAAGGAGTCTGGTGGCGTACTGGTGGGACGGATACGGGGTGGACATGGGGGCGTACGAAGCCCCAGGGGCACTCTTTCTGGACGGCTTCGAAGAGCGTTGACTCAGGCAGCTCACACATATAACGCACTCACACATATAACGCACTCACACATCATGCTGTTTACCGTCCAATTTCCTTGAGTTAAATTAGCTTGGCTTCGAATAATGGTTAGGGAGAGACCGATGATGCATCGTTTCAGCGACGGCTGGAAATACGGGATAATTTTCTGGCTCAGCCTGGGGTTCAGCGCAACTGCTTCGGCCCAAATCAACTTCCTGGATAATGCCGCGTTCAATAACGACCTGAGCGGTTGGGATGTACTTTCAAACGAAACCTCCGAATGGATCGATACGGATTCGGGCGATAATCCGGCATCCGGCGCCGTGGAGTTGATGCATATCGGGACAAGCAACGGTGGCACCGCCCTGTCATTGAGTCAGTGCATCGTCGCCACCCCGATGGTGGATTACGAGTTTGGTGGCTACTTTCGCGTGCCCGACGGACAACCTGAAGGCACCGAAGCCGTTATCACCGTCCGCACGTTCCAGACCAGCAATTGTGTCGGCGATACGGAACAGTTTTTTGATCTGGGAAGCCGTTCGGATCGCTGGCAACGCCGCTCGGAGTTCTTTTCGACGGGTGAGTTCGGCAACAGTTTTCAACTCTCGCTGGGCGTGTTCAAACCTTCCGGAGAAACAGCCGATGCAACGGCTTATCTCGATGAGATTTATCTGCATGAACGGGAAAGCCGTGCCAGTTACCTGAACCCGTCCATGTCGGCATCCTGGTACAACCCGGACGAAAGCGGACACGGAATCATGATTCATATTCTCGACGGCACATCGGCGTGGATGTGCTGGTTCGCATTCGACGATGGCGGCGACCGAGCGTGGATATGCGCACTGGGCACCATTGACGGGGATACCATCGAATTCGCCGACGCATTCACCGTCTCGGGCGGCGCTTTTCCGCCTGCTTTCGAC
Source organism: Elongatibacter sediminis (assembly GCF_037892215.1). NCBI lineage: Bacteria > Pseudomonadati > Pseudomonadota > Gammaproteobacteria > Chromatiales > Wenzhouxiangellaceae > Elongatibacter > Elongatibacter sediminis. The sequence goes on from NZ_JAZHOG010000005.1 coordinate 5,534, forward strand.
CCGGATCAGATCACGGAAACACCGTGGGGCAGCATTACCGTAACCTTCGACGGTTGTAACTCCGGCACCATGACCTGGGTTACCAGCGCCACCGGATACCAGTCGGGCTCGATGCCCATAGCCAGACTGACGCCCCTGTGGGGCGCCGACTGCTCGTGAAAGGAGGCGGCACCATGAATATCGCAATCACCAAACAATCCAAAATGCTGCCCGTGTTGCTGGGCCTCCTGGGGCTGGCTTTCAGCCAAGCCCTTTCCGCCCAGATCAATCTGGTTCGAAATGCCGAACTGGACGACAACATCGACTATTGGCTGAACCCTTACGACCGGCCAGCCGAATGGAACTCGGCCGACCATGAAGGCAGCAACAGTTCAGGCTCGGCCAAACTCACCAATACCGGCACCAGCAACGGCGGCGTTTCACTGGCGATTGAGCAGTGCATCCCGGCACGGCCCGACACGCAGTACGAAGTCGGTGGTCATATTCAGATTCCTGCCAACCAACCCGACCAGACCACTGCCTATCTGTTCGCCTATACCTACGAGAGCGGTGACTGCGAGGGAAGCAAGGCATCCACCCACGAATTGTCAGCCAATGGAGTGAATGTCTGGACGCGCGTCACCGACGTGTTCTTCACCGGTCACAATGTGACCAGCATCAAGATCATCCTCGGTGTCAGCAAGCCTGGAGGCGAAACAGCCGATGCCGCAGGGCTGTTTGACGGACTGTTCGCGCGAGCCATCGCCGGCCAGACCGGCGATGTTCTCGGCCCCTCCATGTCCACGTCCTGGTACAACCCGAGCGAGAGCGGCCATGGGATCATGATGCACCTGCTGGATGCGACCACGGCCTGGATGTGCTGGTTTACCTTCGACCCTGCCGGGGAACCCACCTGGATTTGCGCGCTGGGAAGCGTGTCCGGTAACACCGTTCAATTCGACTCGGCATTTCAGGTGGAAGGCGGCGTGTTTCCACCCGCCTGGGATCCCGCCAAAATCAAGGAAGTCCCCTGGGGCAGCATCACGGTATCCTTCGACACCTGTCACGCGGGCACCATGACCTGGACCACCGGCGCCGCGGGATTCCAGTCGGGATCCATGCCGATTGCACGACTGCTGCCGGTCTGGGGGACTTATTGCCCCTGACCGTTGCCTCGGTGTCCACCTGGACCGACCCAGGGCCGAGCGTCACCCGCGGAAACACCGGTACCGCTGATGATCGAACTCACGCCGCCTGAATAATATCCAGGCGCTGGGCGTTGCGGATGCGGCGCATCTCGTCTTCGGCGACGCCGGCCTGCTCGGCGAACTGCGGCCAGCGCGCGATCGCAGCGTGGACCTCGCGCACGATTTCCTCCGCTCGCCCGCGCTTCATCGAGGCGAGCGCGGCACAGGCCCTGAAGTCCTCGAGCACGAAATGATCCCGCTTGCCACCCAGGCTCATCTGGTGCGTGCTGGTCCAGGCGCCGGCCGGGTTATGGCTATAAGTCATGTCATAGGCCGGCGACAGCGACCACCGGCCACTGCGATCCATCAGGAAAGCGATGTTCTTGACGTGATCATCCTGATTGCGGCCGATGATGTTGAATGTCATGCGGCGAAACTGCTCCTCGACATCCTCCATCGGCAGGCCGAGCTCGCGAATCACCTGCAGCGCCTGTTCGTACGAATACGCGCCGGGGCGTCGATAATCGAAATGCGCCATGGCGCAAAGCGTCTGCATATGGATTTTGCCGCCACTGTCGGTGCGGTCGAAGCGCCGGGTCATGAAGTGATTGCGCCCCTGCTCCTGGAGCAGGCGGCATTCGTTCATCGTGATCCCCGCTTCCAGCGCCATCAGGTAATAGGCATATTCGATCAGCCCGTAACCCGCCGGGTCTTCGAGTTCCTTGTCGCGATTGCCGGACACCCCGTCGAACTTGAGCAGCCAGTAGGTGAAGCCGTCTCCGGCGGCAACCTGCCCGGAACGCACTTCGCCCGTTTCCCGGTTCCAGGCAATGATGGCCTTGGCACGCGCGCCGCCCGCCGAGGTGCCGACGCGCAGGATGTCGAGCAGGGTTTCTTCGCGTTCGTCGGGCAGCAACGAGCCGGACAACCGGTTTCGCCGGGTCAGAATCTCGCTGGCGAGATCCACCAGGGCGGCGACATCCACCTCGGCGGACCGGTTACGGAACGGGCCGGCCGCGGGCGCGTACTCGAGCGCGCCCATGCCGCGCACGCCGATGTAGCAAAGCCGTTCGACGGCATTGAAGGTGTCGGGCGCGCGCCCCTGGCGGGCGAGCCAGGCATCGATCAGCGCATTGCCGAAATCGTCGGGCAGGGAATCGGCCAGCAAACCGGGAAGTCCCTGATAGGTTTCATGCGCCAGCGCCGGAAAACTCCAGATGCGGTCCGACAGGGGCATGGTGAGTGGCGCGACCTCGATTCCGCTGCGGCGAAAAGCCGGATCGTATTCGAAATGGCACAAGGCCCGATCCGCATCCTGGCTCACCGCGCCGATATCACGACCCCACAGCCTCACCGTCGCGGTGGTCACTCTTCATCTCCCCACGACCAGGAAGCTTTCTCGCGCCTCTTCGATTCCCGCGAGGAAGCCCGCTGACGCACCCGGCCCTGCAGCTTGACCTGCTGAATGGGGCTGGGCGGCGGCGCCGGCACGAGGGCGTCGAGATTGTGCAGCAGCCCATGGGCGCGCAACACCCGGATCAAGCTGGTGATCTGAACCGATTCACCATGTTCCAACCGGATCAGCGTGCGTTGGGAAATCCCGGCTTCCTCGGCAAGTGCGCTCTGGGTCTGGTTGCGGTTCAGTCGGTAGCGGGCAAGTCGTTCACCGAGTTCCCGGATGGCCGCGTCGTCGGAGGTGTTTTGCATGATATCCATAACACGCCACTTTTGTCACTAATTACCCTATAAGAGCAATCATACTGCCATAATTGACATATTATTAGAACTTTTCAATACCTTTTAAGGTGTAAATTTTGTCGCTTATTACCGATTTCAGTAGCTTAACATGTCACTTATGACACTTTATGAGCCATTTTGCTCCAAGAGCCGATGGGGCATGCCCCTCCCGGCTTCGCGTCCAGCCCATCCAGACCGCATCGATCCGGAGCCGGCGCCGGGTCCCCTTCCACGGTGATTGGCAACCCGGGCACGGCTCGGTTTACTCTGGCGCTTTGGCCAGACCCAGGGTATTGCATGCGCACCGATCGCCGCTTCCGCTCAGCGCCTTTGGCGTTCCGTGTACTGGTGACCGTCTGCGGCCTTCTGCTGGCCAGCACGTCACTCCACGCCGATGACTTCGCCTTCAAGATCGCCGTGACCGAGGACGGCCCGTACCGGGTGGACTTCGATGCTTTGGGGTTCTCCGGTCCGCCGCCCGCGACGTCGCGACTGAGCCTGACGAACGGAGGCCGTCCGGTGGCTTTCGAGGTCGAAGACGGAGGCGATGGACGTTTCGGACCTGGAGACAGCTTGCATTTCATGGGCCTGCACCTCGCCGGAGAGCATTCCTGGTTCAATCCCTGGTCGGCCGAAAACATCTATCTGCTGCGCCTGCGCGGGAACAAAGACCCGGCCTCGCCGGAACCCGAGACCGCCGTGCATCGGGATTCGATCGTGACCCGGCATCTCGAGCACGAAGCCTTCCGCACGGCCCTCGACGCGCCCGACGGGAAGTCGCCTGAAACCTGGTTCTGGAAACGCCTGAGTCACCTGGACCGTGCGCCGTTTCGGCTGGCTTTGCCGGACGGTCCGGCGCCCGCCGGCATTCGCGTTGCGCTGGCCGGCCTGTCGGCTGACCAGGCGGCTGCTGCCGCCGGCGCGCCTCAACACCGGGTGGAATTGCTGGTGAACGGCCGGATCGTCGCCAGCGCGGAGTGGCAGGGTCAGGCCATGATCGAACTCAACGCCGATGCCGAAGCACTCGGTTCGGCGCCCATTCCCGTACACGACCCCGTACACGATCCCGCACGCAAGCCGACACTCGCATCCGACAACGAACCGGCGCTCACCGTGGAACTGCGCGTACCGAAACGCACCCTCCCCGGCCGGACGGCACCGGTCATCGACGTGGTTCTGCTCAACTGGATTGAATTGGACTATCCGAGCCACGCGGTCGCAGACCTGCCAGCCTTTACCGGGCCGGGCGGAAAACGCCGTTACCTGACGGACGCCCGAGTCCACACACCCGTGTGGATCAAACCCTTCGAAGCACCCGTGCTGCGTGCCGCCACCGCACAGGCGGATTACCTGATGATCGTCCACCCATCCCTGCGGGAAGCGATCGCTCCACTGTCGGCCTTCCATGCCTCACGCGGCCTCGCAGTCGCGGTCATCGACGTTGAAGACATCTACGATGCTTTCAATCACGGCATCGTGTCGCCGTTCGCGATTCGCGATTTCATCCGGCACGCCAGCGAGCACCGCGCACCTCCCGCAGCACGTTTCGTACTGCTGGTGGGCGATGCGTCCTGGGCGGTGCGCGGCGAATCCCCGCGCCCCAACCTGATCCCGACCCTGCAGGTACAGGCCCACGACGAACTGGCGGCCAGCGACAACGGGTTTGTCACGATCCGCGGGGACGACTGGCGGCCGGACCTGGCGATCGGCCGCATCCCCGCCGGCGATCCGGATGAACTCACCGCGGTCGTGCGGAAACTTCTGGCCCACGCCCGTGGCGCACCGGACGCCACGTGGCTCGGCCGGGCGGCGCTGATCTCCGATGCGAGCACGGAATTCCAGGACATCAGCAATGAACTGGCCGCCGACCTGGCCGCGCAGGGTCTGGCCGTCAGCACCGTTTTTCCCGATTCGGCGGCAGGCACCGCCCACCAGGACCAGACAGACCTGATCAGGACCTTCAATGAAGGCCATGGACTGATCCATTTTCTCGGCCACGGCGGGCGTTTTGTCTGGCGCACGGGGCCACCCGACCTGAAGCACAGCAGCGATCTGTTCTCCGTCACCGATCTGCAGCGGCTCGGTAATTCAGATCGACTGCCACTGGTGCTCAGCATGACCTGCTCATCGGGCCCTTTCGATCACCCGGAGGCGGGTTCGATGGCCGAGGCCCTGCTGATGATGCCGACGGGCGGAGCGGCCGGCGTACTGGCGGCCTCCTGGCGGGTACCGGCATCCAGGTCGTTCAGCGGATTGCTGCTGGACCAGTTGGTGCAACCCGGCCAGAGCATCGGCGAGGCCATCCTGCGCGCCAAACGCGCAGAGCCCAAACGCGCACTGGTTGAATCGTATAATCTGCTGGGCGATCCCGCGCTCGGCTTGCGCCTGGCGGACGAGCGCTGAAAACATCGTTTATCGAAAACCGGCCCGGCCGGAACCGTGACATCCCTGAACCGAAAGACGGAGAGTCGCTCCATTGAAATACGCGATTACCTTGCTGGTGTTGCTGAGCCTCATGACCGGGGCCTGTGGCCAGGAGTCCGCAGGCCGGCAGGCCACAGAACTACGGGCCGCCGGACGGCAAGCGGCGGAAACCACCACCGCCCCGGAACCCAATGTCATTACCTGGAGCACGGCCAGCGAGCACGGCAGTTTCGGCTACGACGTTTACCGCGGGCTCTCGGAGAACGGACCCTTCACCGCGGTCAATGCCGAGATCATCCCCGGCGCGGGCACCACCGACCTGACCCGCCACTACGAATTCGTCGATGAAGACATCGAGCCGGACACGACTTACTGGTATTACATCGAGAGCATTTCACTGACGGGCGAGCGCAAGCGCATTACCCCCATCCATCCCTCGAAGCCCAAACCGACGGTTCCGGCGGCCGACTGAGCCGGACTCTGGCAGCGATCTGTTCCGCACCGACGCAGCGGCGGATTCCCGCACGACCCATCAGCGCGCGGCAGCGCTCGCACCTAATCCGGGTCTGGCGCACTCCGGGGCAGGCCATGCCAGGGGATAGTCGAAGCGCTTGAGAAGCTCGGGGTCGATCTGCTGGTTGATGAACGACAGGTCCTGGCGGCGCAGGGTTCGCGTCACATGCTCCAGGCGGTTTTTTTCCTCCCAGGCCGATCCGAAGGCGTTGTCGGATTTGGACGGTCGGCGGGACAGTTTTGCAACCACGGCAGCAACGTCGCTTTCCGGTCTGCGCTCGAGCCGGGTCTCCAGCCGCTGAATCGTCGCGGCTGGGTTCCTGACCAGGTCCTCTAGACGGACGTAGATCACCCGCCCCATCGGCTCCAGGTAGTGTGCGTAACCGCGGTAGTAGCCGTTCCACGCGCGCGCCAGGTTGATGAACAGTTCACCCTTGAGGTACACCGGGCTGCGCAGGCGCTGGCCCAGATCGAAACTCTGGGTCGTGAACCGGAAGTTGTAATGCCGCCTGCAGGTGGCAGGCAGCCAGAAATACGGCGACCGGACCATGCAGATGAGCAGCACACCGGGAAACTCGCCGACGGCGTCCTGCATCAGGATGCGTTGGTCGGAGTTGCGTTGATAGCGCGGCGGCAGCGAATGTTTCCAGTACGCGAATCCGTCGTGCCGGACATTGCGAAACAGATGATTCACGTACGACTGCATGAGCACGGTGCCGGAATTGAAAGGACCCAGTACCTGGCAATGTTCGATTCCGCTCATGCGCGCACGAACACCAGGCCGCGCCACTTGAAATGTCCCGCCCGGGCCACGTCGCGGGCCTGGCGGGTCAGCGCTTCATCCAGACCGAATCCCAGGCGGCGCATTTTCTCCACCCAATAGTCCTGCGGCCGGCAGTTGACGTGATGCCAGCCGGTCTGGCCCGGTGGCGCGAACGTCATCAGCACGTACTTTCGGGCGCAGGCGAACGTGGCGAGAAAATGGGGGCTGAAACGCTCTTCGACGTGCTCGACGAATTCGCAGCTCCAGACCAGGTCCCATTCACCGGGCGGCACCAGTGGGCCGCGGGTGTAGTCATGTCGCCGGTGCAGGCCGGGAATCACGGTATCCCGCTCCGCCTGCGCGCTGCCGTCCACGCCCAGCACGGTACAACCGTGATCGCGGAAGTACGCCGCGGCGTGGCCCTCGCCGCAGCCCACATCCAGTACCGACTTCACGCCCAGCGTGTCCAGCACCCATTGCCACAGCTCCGGGGCGTAGGTCGCCGGGTCGCCGTGCTGCGTGCCGTATCGATCGGCCAACGGGTGGCACGAACGCAGATATCCACCCAGATGGCCTTCGGCCGCGTGGGTCAACGGGTGATGGGGGGTCCCGTCCTCCGCCGGCGGCACCAGGCTGGCGAAGTGAATGTCCGCGCCGGAGAACGTCAGCGCCGCCCGGCCGTGATGGAGCGGCACCTGGAACAAGCCCGCGTCACCGGCGCACCGGGCGCCCTCCCCCCGGTTAATGCGCTTGCGCAGAGATTCGATGTACGGAGAATCAGCCGGCAGATCGAACTCGTGCACGGTGCCGTCGCGCATTTGCACCACGCCGTGCCAGGTGCTTTCCGCCGTGGCATTTGCCCGCCGGCCGGACCTGCCCTCGCCGGCCCCGCCCCCTGAACCTTGCTGCGCCGCGGCTTGACTCTCCGGGTGCAGCAGTTCGCAGCTCTGGCGATCGCGATGCAGGCAGGAAATCATTCGGCCGACATTGGAGCGCCAGGTGGAAACAAAGCGCCGGGACCTCGCCGCGATCAGGGTTTCGGCGATCAGCATCCGGGTCGCGTCACGCACGTACTCCCGGTGCCCTGACCCGTCCGTCGGACCGCTGTCGTCACCCATGAAGGGTCGCCCTTCGCACAATCGGGTCACATTGAAACCCGCTCGTTCGGGCTCGGCCAGACTGGCAACGCGGACCGCGTCTCCCCGATCCCGCAGGTAGCCGATCACTTCCTCGACGGCTGCCCGATCGTCGCTCATCACGAACAGGGTCTGCCCGGAACGTAACGGGGTCAGCCGATCGAGGTAGGCCTGCGCCGGATAGGAAATGTCCTCATCTTCCACCTTGTCGCCACGCCGCACATGTATCGCATCATAGTCCTCGGACAGGTTCAGGGAGTCGGTGAGCCGGTCGACCACAGCCTGACACTCGGGTGTTGGCCGGAACGCCAGGCTGGTGAAGAAGGCCATGATGTTCCCGAAACCCCGAATCGTCTCCCGGCCAAAATCCAGTTCCCGCGGCGCGAACCGGATCAGGCGGCGCCAGACAGGACGGTCCTCCCGGCGTGCGAAGTCACAGCGCTCGACGATTTGACCGGCGGCCACCTCACTCGACTCCGCGCCGAATGGTTCGAAGTAGTCTGTCCAGCCCTGTTCGTGCGCCCAGGCGGATGCGGAGGAGTCCAGCAGCAGTCGGTAGCCGTGCGCCCAGCAGTAAATCATTGCACGAACCACGGTCGAGACTTCCGCATAGAAGCCCCGGTTGCCGAACACGTAAACGAAACACGCTTCGTGCTGTTCGTTGACCCGGGTGTAAAGCTCGGATGGCGCCGCATCCTCGTCGGCGAGAATCGAGAGCGCACGTGCCTGACTGGACGGACCACCCCGGGACTCGCCCGTGAACAGCGCCGGCACCGGGCAATGCGCTTCCACCCGATCCACGTCCTCCCGATACAGGCGTCGAATCCGGGCAATCTGTTCCGGGTTCAGCTCGTGATGATCCAGATTGAACCGGGTATAACCGAAATTCGCCTGGCGGCCACTGCGCGACCGGCGCCGTGGCAGGTCCGGGCACGGCCCCAGATCCAGCGTGTCGAAAACCTGCTGCAGATCGGCGGCCAGGGTTTCCACCCGGCCGTGGAAATCCACCGGCAAAGATCCCAGCAGCCTGGTCTGCGTGGCCACGTGCTTGTCCCACTTGTCCTTTTCGACTTCGTCCAGAAAGGCCTCGAAGCGCTCGGGACCCTCTTCCATCTCCAGAAAGGGCTTGGCGCCGATCGCCGAGTCCTTCATTTCATGCCGCATGGAGATTTCCTGGTAGGCGGATACCAGGCGGGTAACCGGGTCGCGCAGAAATGTAAACGTGAAGTAGGCGTCCAGAGTGGCCTCGTCGAGGGAATTGACCGGAACCTGTTCGCATTCGTACCGTGGCCTGAAGAATTCCGCCTTCAAGGTACTGCTGGCGTTTTTGCCAATCTGGAAATAGATGAAGCGGTACTTGTGCGAAATCAGGCACGAAGCCCCGGGGGAGCGGAATTTCGCCGTGGGCAGGCGAGCCAGCCCCTGTTCCGGCGCGATAGCCTTGCCGCCGACCTGCTCATTGCCGGGCAGCAGATCTGCCAGATCACCTGCGGTGGCATCACGGTCCAACTGCCGGCACTGGCTGCGGGCCGTCAGCAGAGCCGTGTAAGCGGGCTGCAGCATGGCCAGGCCAATGTCGCCCATGTGCGGCAGATGGCGGTTGGTCAGCGCTTCCACCTGGGACTCGATCACGGCCTGCTGAAAACCCGGTTTCAGGTACAGCAAGGCATGCCGGGCCAGCATGTTGTACACCCGGAGATAGTCCTTGTCGAAGCGCTCCCACAACACCCCGCCTGCGCGGCCCCAACTCATCCGCCCGGGTTCGCGCAGACCGAAAATCGAAGCGCCGAGGTACAGGCAATCGGCTTGCGCCGGCACCTCGATAACGGGCCGGAAGTGCTCGTCGAACACGCAGTCGTCTTCAAGCACGAGAAACGGGGGACGCGCGCGGGAAAGTCGCAATGCTTTCAGATGCCCGAGCGCGACTCCGACCCAGCCGGGCGTGACCCGAAGGGTGGGAATGAACTCGTAATTCAGGCCGAGCTCCGCCATCTGCTCGACCATCAGCAGACGCTTCCTGGCGTCATCGGCGCAATTGAGAATGAAGGTCGGGATTTCGCGCAGGTCGATACGCAGATAATCCCGGCCATCGCGCGCGATCCGTTTCCAGCCCGTCGGCTCCGGCTCCCGCTCATCGACCATCAGCGGCAACTCCTGCTCGACATGGCAGGCATTGAATCGCTTGCCGGCAAACGCCCGCACATCGACCGCGTTACCGTCCAGAAAAGACCGGTTCAGGGACTCGGCGTCCTGGTTTCCACAGCGGTTGGCGACAACTTCCTGCACCCGGTTGGCCGCGACATTGAGCACCGTGGGAACAGCCTCACAGACCAGGTCGGGGCGTGCCAGCGGATGCCCGGCTAGCGCGGATTCGAGGCTGTTCGGGCCGGCGAAATTCAGTCTCGGTATCAGGACGGCCAGGTCGGTGGTGCGAAACACATGACCGTCCAGCGACATGGGGTAATTCCAGTACCCTGGACTGGCTTCTTTCCAGGCCCAGCGGTATCCATCGCTGAAATCGGGCGGCCGCGTCTCGCAGTCACGCGGGTAGCAGTAGCGGATGTCCTCGCCCAGGCGCAGGGAGACGGCCAGTATGGCCTCATCCTCGTCCAGCGATCGCATCAGATCCATTGCGGTGAACGGGCGGGTGAACAGCATGTCGTCCACCGCGAACATCAGGTAGCGGCCGGGGCCGCTGCTGATCGTTTTCAACAAACCGAGTAACGCCCCGCGGAACTGATTCTCGTCCGGCCGCCAGCGCACGCCCCGGTGCCAGCGGCGCAGGCGATCGTATCCCGACTCGAACCCCGCGGTCGTGGTGGTGTAAAGCACGTGCAGACGGTGCGGGTACGGCATGAACGCACGCACACTGCGCAGCAGGGCATCCAGTTGGGCGGGGCGATCCTTGCTGAACACGATGATGTCCAGCAGCGAGGTTGCGGCCTGCCCGTCCCACACCGCAGGGACCGGCTGGTCGACCGGCAGGAGTTGCAGCTCAGATTTCAAGCTTGAGGCCGGCGAGGCGGGCCCACTCCTCGAGCGAGCGCTCTTTGCCGAGGGTATAACGACCGAGGATCGCGGGGTCTTCCTTGCCGTAGAACAGGGCGCGCAAGCGCCGGATCATGCCGTCGGTGTGCTCCGCCTGCCAGCGGTCGGTTTTGGCCTGCCAGACCTTGTTGCGGTCGCCGTTCGGATAATTGCTGTAATCCAGGTGCCAGATCTGCACTTCGTCCGGCAGGTAGATGTCATAGCCGTGGGTATAGGTGCGGGCCGACAGCGCGGACTCGTGCCCGGCGTTGATCATCGCCGGATCCTCAGGCACCTCGGTAATCCAGCGCCCGTGGGTAAATACGAAGTTGCAGCACACCAGGGCGGTCGTCTCGTGCGGTTCGGACTTGCGCTGCTCCGACATCTGGATGTCGATCCAGCCAACCGGAGGAATCACCGCGGCTTTCATCAGCGGCACGCCGTCCCGCCCGGTGCCGGCCCAGGGAATCACCACCTCCCCCGAGTCCGAGAACGTGAACGGGGGCGAACTGGTGGTCAGCAACGGCTTCGGCCCGGGTTTGCCTTCGAGCTGCTCGATGAGATTGACGTCCCAGCCTTCGGCGAACCAGGTGTGGGAGTCGATCAGGAGGTGGTATTCCTCACCGGCGTACAGCTTCTGCACTTCGGCGCGCGACCAGCCGTAGCCCAGGCTGGCATGGTACGGATACTTGCGAATGCGAAAGCGCGGGTCTTCCAGCCATTCATCGAGATTTTCCGTTTCGTCGGCCTGCCAGCAGACGCCGAAGCTCAGGCGCTCCGGGTGCGCCGCACGGGCAATTGCCGAACGCAGGGTAAACGGCAGAAACTGATCGCGGTAGGAGGCCACCGATACGAAGATGCGGGCCGTGGCCGGGTCGTTGTTCATGGGGAAGCCTTATCCAGTTCGAGGGCGCCCTGGCTGTGCAGTTCGATGACCGTGCGTTCGACATCGTCACACACGACATCGCCCGGCACCTCGAACTGCTCTTGCAGCACGTCGGCGATATCGGCCAGGGTTCGCTGATTGTCGCACAGATTCCAGATCGCGCCGGCCGAGGCGTTGAGTTGCAGCAGCTCTTCGGCGCCGGGCACCTCCAGTACCATGCGATCCGGCAGGCGGGCTTCGCGCACGCCGTGGCAGCGTCGCGGACGGCGCGTGGCGAGCAACGCTCCGGATTCCCGCCGGGTGACGTAATCCTCGAGGAAGCTGAGAAAATCGCGCCCGGCACCGGCCCGTGCCGCGGTTGCATCAGGCCGTGTCCAGGGCCGGTAGGTCGCGGCATCCCAGACGGTCTCTTTTCTCGCCGACACGATCGGCTGGCCGTAGTCGAGCACCGGCGCTCCGGCGCGGCGGTCCGTACTCGCGGCCGCCAGCTTTTTCGCCCGGTGCGGAATGCGGTACTCGGCGGCAGCCACGGCATAAGCCACCTGGTGCGCCTGATTCGCCAACTCCGAATCGGGCGAAATCAGATTCCGGATCAGGCCCGTCAACTCCAGCCAGCGGGCAGCCATTTTCCTGAGGTCCGTGGAATGGATCATCACCGGGAATGTCACGCGCGGCGGCTCCAGGGTCCGGTTGACGCACCAGGCCTGCAGCCCGGTGAAGTCTTCGGCCAGTCCGAACGGACCCTCTCCTTCCGGCCAGTCACTCCAGCGGTGGCCCACCGCGCCACCGGGTTCGGCTTCGTCGTCAAGCGGCTGCAACAGCACGCTTTCAAGGTCCAGCAGCAACAGGCTGGCATCGACGGACTCACGGACCAGCCATTCCAGCAGGGCCGCCGGCAGCTTGTACCCGGAAAACCGGTCCGGCAGGTAGGGATGCGGGTCGTATGGCAGGGTTCGCACCACCCGCGCCGTGCCGTGCATCGGCAGCGCGGCGTTTGCCGGCGCGGCCACCAGGCGCAGCAGTTCACCGGGCTGGCCGGACTCGAGCCAGGCTTGCTCCAGCAGTTCAGCGCGCCACTGGTCGCCGGCGGAATGGGTGCTCACGAAAACGGTGATGATCATCGGCGCGCCAACCTTCAGACCTCGAATTGGGCCGGCACGGCACCGCAGCGAAGCTGGCCCCAGCCGAATCCCGCCTGCGGGTCCGGCTGATCGGTCGAAATGAGCCAGTTGGTCACCGCGAAACGACTGTCCGCAAACTGCCGCGAAGGACAGCGGATGCGCATGAGTTCGTGGTGGACATGGCTGCGAAACACCAGCAAGCGGTTCGACACCGGCTCCAGTTCCCGGTAGCTCGTCATCGGCATGCGCCGCTCGCCCTGTTCCAGCACGTCGTACAAGCGCAGGGCACCGCCGCTGAACGGGCGCGGCTGCCGGAAAAAGTAGTACACACAGGTCAGCATCCGGGCGCCGGCCTGATCTCCGCCCGCATCGCTGTGCAGGCGGTAATAGTGTCCGTCATTGCTGGCCGTGAGCTGGGATTCGACATGCCGGAGCGGAAACGGCGCCAGGTCGAGTTCACGGGTCAGATGGGGCAGCCAGGTCAGCAGGCGGTTCTGCAGCAGTCGGGAATGGGCCGTCTCCGCGAAACCCATGATGACCTGGTTCTGACGGTGAGGAGAGGCTTTTCCTTCGACCGTCCCGCTCTCGAACTCTTCTTCGTGCTGGAGCGCGTAGGCCAGCATGTCCTCGTGCTCGTCGACGGAAAGAAAGTCCTCGATGACCAGGTAACGCGGCGTGTGCACCACCGCAGGTTGCGCTTCCGCCGGTCTGTCGGCCGCCGGGTGCGCTGCCTGCGGTGTTTCCAGCCGCACGATCACAGGCGGCTCGGTGATCACCGAGACCAGTTGGCGGGAATGGAAGGAAGCGGCCGCCTCGCCGCCTTCCAGCGGCAGCTGCAGAAACTGTTCCATCGGTTCCACGTCGCCGCCCCGGCTACCCAGTATCTGGAACAGGGTCATCAGTTCCGGCGCGTTCTCGGCCAGGCGCAGACTGATTTCCTGACCGCCCTCCAGTTGCAGGCGCACGGAAATCATCCGGGCGGGTTCAGGCGGCGCTGACACGGCCTTCACGTCTGAGCGGAGACACGGCATCGCCCTCGGGCGTGGACAGGAATTCAAGCAGCCCGGGAACAGCCTCGGACTCACCGAAGCTCAGACTGTAAACGGGAATCTGCGAGGCGATGCGGCACACGCGCTGGACAGCGCGTTGGCGGTCGAACTGGAAATCGATGGACTGTTGCATGAGTTCGGCCGCCGCCACCGAGGGCGGCAGGCCATGGAGCCCGGCGCGGACCAGCAGGCGGTGCTGCCCGTGCACGATGGCCTTCACCTTCGCCTGCTGCCAATGCAGCCGGGCCGCCGCACCATTGGGCCAGGCCAGGCGTGCGAACGGCACGGCTTCCAGGCTGTCTGCGCGCAACGGAATGGCCTCGTCGCCCAGGAACTCCCAGCCGGAAGTGCACAGCGCATCGGCGACCGGATCGTTCGCGTGCCCGAGTTCCCCGGTATAGATCACGGCCTGGCCATCCTTGCGAAACAGCATGCCGCGCAACCAGACGTGGCCGCGGCGGGCGCGACACAGCACGGGCACGAGGTAGCGGATCAATTCAACCAGCATTCGTTGCCGCGACGGCGCTTCAGCCACCTCGCTGCCATTGGCGATGAGCCCATAACCCTTGCCGCGCGCCTTGATCTCCAGGCTGGCGATGTTGCTGCCCTGAGCGTCGCGCGCGCCCGGCGCGAAAACCTCTGCCACCTTGAAGGCCAGTCCGGGAACCGTGCTGCGCACATTCACGCCCAGACCCTCGAACTGAAACCGGGCTTCGGTTTGCCGGACCGCTTCCGGCGGGCTGGTCACCGGCCGCAGCTCGTCGCCGGCCAGCGCACCGGTTTCAAGCACGGATCCGGTCAGAAAACTCTCCGGCCATTCGCGCATCCAGGCGGGGTTGATGCGCGGGTTGTAGCGATTCCAGGAATACGGCCCCTCGAACTCCTCGACCATGATGCCGTCCTCGAGCGGCACGCACTCGCTGACCGGATGGCGTCCCCGCTCGTAGCGTTCACCGGGGTCGGGCAGTTCATTCCACAGGAACTTGAACGGCTCCGCCTTGCCCCGGTTGCCCCGGTAACGCTGGATGATGGACGTGAACGTGCTGGTCATGGTGCCGATGAAGTCCTCGGACTCCGCCGCCACCAGTTGCGACAGGTAGGCCAGAGCGATGCTGTCATGCCGCGGCAGGGCGAAAAACTCGTCGCCGAAGTGATCGAGAATGTGATGGTCGATGAAAACGTGATCAGTCCAAGCGTTCTTCAGCTCCGTGAAAAACGGATCATCGCGCTCATCGGTGCAGATCAACAGACGCTGGTCACGGCTGAAATGCTTGTCCAGTGCCTCGATGGCCTCCCAGGGCTGGCGGTCGAGCACGGTCACACCGTAGGTGACCTTGAAGTCGCCACGGCGCATGTGCACGGCGTTGAATCGGCCGAGGTCCGCCGCGACCTTGCGCGCCAGCTCGGTATACGGCGCTTTCGCCTGCATGCGCTCGAGCATGCGGTAGGCGGAACGCCGGGTCTCGTTGTCGAAGTAGAACAGGTAGGAGTAGAAGCACAGGTTGTTGCGGTGGTATTTGCCACCGGGAACCAAAGGTTTTTCAGATACCCGCAGCAACGGGATCTCCTGCACTTCACCGTCACCGCCAATCCAGGTTTCACGACCCCGGGCGAAATGAACCGCGTCCTGCGAGTCGATATCCACGGTGTCCGGCACGTAGAACACGGTATCCATCAGGCTCTGTTCGGTCAGTTCGCGGCTCTCCAGGCCCTCGAGTTCGCGCTCGTCCGGCTCGGTCCACGCGACCGGCAGGTCGATCAGGTCGGTCACCCGGCTTCTTACCGTGTTGTCCACCCGCCCCTCGTACTCGACCACATTGGCCGGCGGGGACGTATTGCCGTCCAGCAACAACAGGCGATTGGTCAGAAAAGCCATCACCACGCCGCATTCGATGGACATGATGGCATTGCTCAGACCGGATTGGCCCGACTGGTAGTTGGTGTAGTAAAGCTGTCTCATGGCGTGCCTGCGGAATGATTCGCCAGGGACAGGGGACGGTAGTGCACGAACATGCCGATGTAATAGTCCCCCTGCAGCGCCCAGGGCCGGCCGTGGATCAGCCTGGCCCCTTCGTAGAACACGAATTCGCCCGGCTCCAGGTTGACCTGATGAGGACGGCCTTCGATGTCCTCCAGATACAACGGCCAGGGTTCGTCCAGGCGGCTGTCCACGCAAATGGTGGAACTGATGATGTGCGTCTGCGTGCGGTCCACGTGGTTGTGCAGATAACTCCCGCGCTGGTACACGCGGAAGCCGTAACAGGCCGATTCGGTCAGACGCATGCCGGCCCAGGTCTCGTGCATGGGTTTCAGCGCCTCGCAGACGGCCCGGTTGAATTCGGGATCCTCGTGAAACAGTACGGGAATGACACCCGGCTCGGTGGTCTGGATTTCGTCAATCGCCGTTTCGGGACGAAACCGTTCCGCGTTGTGCGTGAGCCTCTCCACCATGCCCGCGTGCAGGTCACTGTCCAGTCGCCCTTTCTTGAAGCCCAGCCCGCAGTACGGCGCCATGGCCTGCTGCCTGGCCGTTTGCTCCACCAGCCAGTCCGGCGGGGCGAATACGTCACGGGAGACCGTGCGTTGCTCCGGATTACCGCTCATCGCGCGCCCCGTACAACCGCTCCCGTGCCTGCCGGGCCAGGGTCATGAAACGGATTTCCGCCTGGCCCCGGGCGACCTCCAGGAAACTGTCGATGTCCGCCTGCAGGAAATTCTGCTCGGCGAAGAGTTGCTTGTGCCACTGGGATTCGAAAAACGGCCCCCGGCTGCCGGCGTCGTTGATGTCGGTGTAGTAATGGAAGAAAGTGCCATCCGGCAACTCGTCGGCATGCTGTTCCTGCACCGCGAACTGCTCGATATCCAGTAACTCGTAGTCGATGCCGTTCGGGTACGTGGCCATTGCGAAGCACGCCATTTCGGCAACCCATACGCCGTGCTCGGGCAACTCGAGAATCTTGCCGGCGAGGTAGAGTATCTGCAGAAACCGGAAGCAATCGCGTATGACCTTGCGGTCGTTCTGCTGCAGGGCTTCGCCAGTGAGAAACACCATCACGCCGCCCGGCTTGAATTCCTGCTCCACACCGAGGGCTTCCAGCAGTTTAGGCAGCGCCAGCCCCTTGGTGTCCTGGGTGGAGAACTGGAAAAACCGTTCCTGCGCGACAATCCAGTTGCTGGCCATGGCGTTGCCGCGGGGAAACAGATCCTGCCGCAGATTGCCGTACAGGAAAATATCCGTATCCATCAGGCAGACGATGTCTTCAGGGCGCACATGGTGTGAAACCACGTTCAGGGCTTCAACCCGGTTCATCGGCACATACCGATCACCGCCGCCGGCGAAATCCAGGTGGTGGTTGTCGGCGTGGCTCTCCCCGGTGAAATACTCCACAGAGTAGGTATCGAAAATATGCTGCAGTTCCGGCGAGATGGGCTGGTGGTTGTTGCACACGACCACCCGGATGGCCCAGCCCTCGGGCAATTGGCCAACCAGTGACTCGAACATGATGCCCAGTTGCCAGTGAAAATACGGGCGATCCTCCACACCGTGCACGATATACACGCGGGTGCCGGTATCCTGGCGCGGAGCCAGCACGATGGTCCCCCGGGTCGACAGGTCGGGATCGCTGAGCGAACTCGAATCCAGCAGGTTCAGGGCGTTGAAACGGAACAGGGCCGCTGTCACATCGGCCATGATTTGTACCGGATCGCCTTCGAAGCGCTCGCACAGGGCCGAGTGCATCTCCATCAGGGAATGGCGACCGTCACACATTTTCCAGATTTCCGCCCCGGTTGCGTTGAGGGCGAAAATGTCGCTGCCCTCGGCGGGCACCAACACGGACTCGTCGAGGACCTCGTGCAATTCAGGACCGCTGCGCCTGAGCGGACGCACCGGAAAGGTCTCCAGGGGTGTTTCGAATGCGGGGTTGTTGCTGGACTTATCGCTGCCTGGCGCCGGGGAATCGGCGCTCCGGGCGGCCGCTTTCGCGCGGCTCATCTCAACCGTTCACCTCGAACTCAGTCAGCTCGACCGGAATCGTCACAGTCGGACTGGCGGTTGGGAATGCGGTCGGAAATGCCGTCGGGAAGGCAGTCGGAAATGCCGTCGGGAACGCAGTCGGGAAGGCAGTCGGAACTGCCGTGGTGGGCGCGGCGGTCGGAGCCGTGGGGCTGGCCGTCGGCTGCTGTGTCGGCGCCATCGTGGTCGGAAAACTGGTGGGAAAACTGGTCGGAAACGCGGTGCCTTCGGGGTTCTCGGCGGTGCCGGCCTCGACATTCAGCCGGGTCGGAAACGCGGCGAAATCGGCCTGCGGATCGCCGGCCGGAGTCTGCGCCCGGCCCGCTCGTGGCATCAACGGCACCGTCAGGATCACCGGCGCCACCCAGCCTGACAACACGTCGCGCCGGGTCAGGCCACCGGTCGGGGCTTCCGCCCCGGCATCGGAATCAGCCGCTTTGCCGGATTTGACCTGACCGCGCAGGGCCTCGAGTTCTTCGATGAGTTGCTGTTTGGTTTTATCTGAGTCGCTCATGGATGCCAGCCCGTTGCCGCCACGCAATTCTGCTTTGGGAGTCAAAGCAGTCACCGGATACTAGCACGACCGCGCGAACCCAGTAAAACCTTGATTCCGAAGCCCGCTTTGGACATACCGGGGATCAGGTGGATTCGGCGAGCGCCTCCTCGGCGCTGATGCATTTCGCCCAATCCGCATCGCAACGGATGGTGACCGGATCCGGATTGGCGCCCGTGAATACATCGGGGTGCGCGCGCTTGTTCGCGAAATCGAACCCCGCGTAAACCTCGTAGTCGCGCAGAGACCGCTCCCGCCCGAGGCCATAGGGTCCCAACGAATGCCCCTGCCCGCTGTAGATGAGCCGGTCCAGGCGCTCGAAGGCTTCCCGGTTGCGCTGCTGAACCACCGCCTCGCCCTGCTCCCAGTGCCGGCGCGGCGGCCCGTTGGTATGCAGCATGTGCCAGACCACCACTTCGCTGGGCAGAAACAGGTCGTAACCCCAGGTGTAGGAGCGCACCGTGACGTTGAATTCCTCGCCCCAGTAGTAACTCTCCGGATCCTGCGGCACCTCGACGCACCATTGCCCGCGGCTGAAGGCGAAATTGCCATTGATGAACCGGGTGCGGCCCGGTGTCTGCTGATTCGGCGGACCGAAGTCGAACCAGGGCGACCAACCGGAACGTGCCTGCCAGTCACTGACCCGGGTGGTGGGAACCCCCATCTCGAACCTGCGGTGCAGCACACCCTCTTCGTCGTAATGAAACAACGGGGCGTTCATCGTGATGACGGGCTTGCGGGCCGGCAGCGACTCCAGCATGTCGATCAACCGATCATCCCACCCGGGTTCGAATTTCATGTGCGAATCGACCTGCAGGGTGTAGGGCTCACCGCGCCAGAGCGACTGGGCCTGATTACGCGCCCAGGGTCCGCCGCGGCTTTCGGCGACCGTGCGGTCGATAAAGCGAAAACGCGGGTCGGTGCGGAAGCGGTCCACATCGATCGGATGATCCGGGTCCCGTTGCCAGCAGATGCCGAAGCTCAGGTCCCGCGGCCGCGCCGCCATCGCCATGCAGTCGTCAAGCGTACGCGGCAATTCCGGGTCCGCGTAAGCAGCAATGGCAACAAAAATTCGGGGGGTACCGTTCATGGCTGGAATTCGGCAGCGCACACGCGCCGCGTGGTCTGTCGGCATCAGACTCGGTACGATACCGGCAATCCGGGCATGAGTCACGCCGCGAAAACGAGGCGCCCCAGGGCGAATTCCGCGAACAGATGAGCGATTCCTATTACCATCGATTTCCTCCCGGCGGTTTTCCCGGTGCCGGCAATGAGGACATTCGTTTCTCGTCGGCCGAATGGCTCGATCGGCCAGACCATGTGGCAAAGCACAGGAAATGGCAGGTGGAACGGGCGCAGGCACTGCGCGACTCCTTCGAAGCAGGCCGTCCAGAACGCCAACGGGAACTGCGCGGCCTGCTCAAGTACCGGCACCGCTTCAACACCGTGCTGGCCATGACACTGAACCGGGGATTCTCGGACCTGTTGCTCAACTGGGTCGAATCCTGCGACCGCCACGGAATCGAGGTTCGATCGTGGACCCTGATTGCCGCGATGGACGAGGAAACCGCACAGCAGTTCGAGGCTTTGGGCTTCACGGTTTACCTCGCGAGCCCGGCGTACGGCCAACACGATCCGGACGCGGCCACGGTCTTCGGCGACCGGATATTCCGCGACATGATGTTTCCGAAAACCGCACTGGTTCAGGACCTGCTGAACATCGGCCACGATGTGTTGTTCCAGGACGTCGACCTGGTCTGGAAAAAAGACCCGGGCGAATTCCTGCTGCAGCCCGAACGGAACATCCTCGATGCGCAGTTCATGTACGACGGCCCCAATCCCAATTACGCGCCGCTGCACGCCAACAGCGGATTTTTCTTCCTCCGCAACAACGAACGCAGCCGCACGTTCTGGCAGCAGGTCTTCGATCACTTCGACAAGGTCTACGCCTACGGAGGACAGCAGCGCCACGTCAACATGCTGCTGGTGAACCGCTATTTTCGTGGGCTGCGCGTGGACATTCTGCCCGAGGCGGACTTCGCCAACGGCCACCTGTTCAGCCGGTCTGACGTGGACCGGTTACCGCCCGATCCGTTCGTCATTCACTGCAGCTGGACGCAGGATCTGCAGCACAAAATGGAGAAATACCGTCTGGCGAACCTCTGGTATCTGTAGGCGGCGGCGCTCGCATCACCGCTTGACCACTGCGGGCCGCAGCGCTGAAGATGCCGGCTTGTGCTGATTCCGACAGGAGAACACCCTTGAAATCCGTACTGGTATGCGGTGCCGGCGGCTTTATCGGCTCCCACCTGGTCAAGCGCCTCAAACGGGAAGGATGCTGGGTGCGTGGTGTCGACCTGAAGCACCCGCCTTTCTGCCCCACCGCCGCCGACGATTTCATCCAGGGTGACCTCAGAGACCCGGCCCTCTGCGCCGAAGCGTTCGATCGCGAATTCAGTGAAGTCTGGCAACTCGCCGCCGACATGGGCGGCGCCGGCTACATCTTCACCGGCGACAACGATGCGCAGGTGATGCACAACTCGGCGCAGATCAACCTCAATATACTGGAAGCCTGCCGGCAGCACGGAGCCGGCCGCGTGTTTTATTCCTCTTCCGCCTGCGTGTACCCCGAACACAATCAGACCGACCCGGACAAGCCCACTACCGAGGAAGGCACGGTCTACCCCGCCGCACCGGACAGTGAGTACGGCTGGGAGAAACTGTTCAGCGAACGAATGTACCTGGCCTATGGCCGCAACTACGGGATGCCGGTACGCATCGCGCGCTACCACAATATCTTCGGCCCCGAGGGCGCCTGGAACGACGGGCGGGAGAAAGTGCCGGCCGCGGTGTGCCGCAAGGTGGCCGAAGCAGCGGACGGCGGGTCCATCGAAATCTGGGGCGATGGCCTGCAGACCCGCTCTTTTCTGTACATCGACGAATGCCTGGAGGGCAGTCTGCGGCTGATGCGTTCGGCCTGGCCGGGGCCGGTGAACATCGGGTCCGACCAGATGGTTTCGATCAACGAACTGGCTCGCCTGGCCATGCGCATCGCCGGAAAGAATCTGTCCCTGGAGCACGTTCCTGGCCCGCTGGGTGTTCGCGGGCGGAATTCCGACAATCGCCTCATTGCCCGAAAACTGGGTTGGGCGCCATCGCAGCCGCTCGAGGCAGGACTGAAGAAAACGTATGCCTGGATCGAACAGCAGGTGATGAGCGGGCAAGCCACCGCCCATCGACCCAGGGCCACGATACCGCCGTAATTCCTTCATGTCCCTCGATTAATTTTGCCGGATGGACTGAAGTACACTCCAAGTTAGGTTATAGTCGTCTTCGTCTGTGCGCCGAAACGGGCACATCACTATCCTTCGACTAGCTGGCATCCTGGGGTCACGTCATGAACGCGATCAAGAAAATCACCCTGATTAGCGCCGTATTAATGAGCGCGAACGCATGGGCTTCTGTAGAAATCGTGGGTTTTACGGTGAACGAAAGTGCCGGCACCGGAACCTGGGATGTAACGGTCACGCCCGGTCAGGAAAACCCGGCCGGCGCGGGCGTCGACGTGCAACTGGATTACCAGACCCGCGACGGAACCGCCGAGGACGAAAACGGGGATGACGATTACAAGTCGAAATCCGGCACCCTGGATTTTTCCAGTGACAGCACCCAGCAGATCACCATCGATATCGTGCAGGACACCAAGATCGAAGGGGATGAAACTCTCTACGTGGACCTGTTCGAAACGCCGGGCGTCAAAGAAAATCCCGCCGGCCCCGCTGAACCTGCGGCCACCGGCACCGGCACCATCATCGATGACGACGTCACCCTGACGGTACTGGTGCAATTCCCGGGCGGCGACAACCCTCCGGTTGAAATCTTCCTGGATTGCAACGGTAACGGAACGATCGACGACGACACCAAACCTGTCGTCGGCGGCATGGTCACCTTCGATGTGACCAACTACACCGATCCGCTGAACTGCACGGCCGTGCCCGTGAATACGCCATCGGGTTACGCCGTATCATCGAGCGACTGTGATCCGGGCCTGGATGATCAAAACACCCAATGCAACATCGCTTTCGCCGAAACCCGAGTGACGTTCACGGTGCAGAAGCTGTTCATGGACGGCAACGACAACACCGACGTGGAGCTGAACATCAGCTGCAACACCGGTCTGCCGCTGGACCAGTCGCGCACCGCGACCTTGAAGCCCGGCCCGCTGGGCTCGCCCCAGACCTACGAGGTTGAATTCGTCGTACAGGACTTCGACGACGGCGAACTCGACTGCACCGTTTGGGAGACGCCCGTTCCCGGCTACATCCCGTCCTACAACTGCGACAACGACGTGGGCGGCACCTGTGACGCCGGTGACGAATTCGATGTGTACAGCGGCGCCTTCATCGATGGCGATGTCGACGACTACTTCGACGGACCCTGCGTGTACGAGAACCTGTCACCGAGTGGCGGCGCTGACCAGTCCAACTGGGACACCCTGTGCGTGATCCGCAATTACCCGGCACCGGTCGAAGTCGAAATCGACAAGCTCTGGGTGATCGAAGGCAGCAGCACCCTCGACGGAATCAATCCCGACTTCCAGGTATTCCTTGGTTGCGACTCTCAAATCATCGACGCCGACATCGGTTCTGTTTCGCCTGAGCCGCCCGCCGAGTCCCCGCAGGGTGGTGCGTACCCCTACTGGGTCGAGTTCGATGTCAACTTCCTCGCGGAGCCGACGGACCTGGCTCTCTACGCGTCGGTGATTCCGGGCTACCCGTCGTCCAGTTGCACGGTTGATGAAACCGTTTGGGATCCCGCGGTCGAGGTGGACAACAACTGCGGCACATTCGAGATCAGCGTCGGCAACGGCCGCCAGTGCACGATCACCAACACGGTGTTCTACGAGGGCATCCCGACCCTGAACCAGTACGGCCTGGCATTGCTGGCCCTGCTGATGCTCGGAGTGGGCTTCGTCGGCTTCCGCCGCTTTGCCTGAGCACCTTTCCTGATAGCGGGGTCAGGGCAGAAATTCTGCCCTGACCCCCAGCCTTTCTGTTCGATACCCTGTTCGAGCTAACTGTCGATCAACTCGACGGACCGGGTGCGTTCGGGCCGTAATATCCGCTTATCAATCAGATACACCAGGAATGCGACGGTAATGGCGTCGCAGGCGGGAATGGACGTCAGCCGAAAATATCCATAAGTCGTCATCCAGGCAACAACCGTCCCCATGGTCCAGGCAAGGAATGCCGCCCAGGCGATCGGCGGCTGCGCCTTGAGACGCTCGAGCTGATAACTACGACGGTGCACGAAAAAGTAGTCCGCAATGTAAATGCCGGCGACAGGCGGAATAGAAATTCCCAGGAACAGCAGAAAGTCGATGAAGTAGTGAGTAACGCCAACCACTGCCAGCACCGTACCCAAACTGCCGGCGAGCAGCACCAGTATCCACAGGGGAACCCGAGTGAAGATGGTTTTCAGAACCAGGGCATTGGAGTACAGGTTGCCGGTGTTTGTGGTCCACGTAGCGAAAATCAGCACCACCAATCCGACAGCACCGAAGCCAAGCGCAGTCAGAATACTGATGAAATTCTTCTCGCCGGAATGGATCGAGACGACCGCCAGCATGAACAGAATCAGCGGATAAGCCACGCCGAAATGCAGAACTGCGGCCAACAGGCCGTGCGCCGTATTGCGAACGTACCGGCAGTAATCCGGCAGAATAATGGCGCCGACGATGAAACCACCGATTACCGCGGTTATACCCTGACCCAGGGTCATGGTGTCACTACTGTAGGCCGCCAGGCTGGAAATCGTGGCGTCGGCCAATGCCCGTGTGACCAACCACAACAGGGCCGCGAACAGCAACGGGACCGCTATCAGGGCGAGCTTGTCGATGGCTTTGAAGCCGAAGATCGTGGTGGCGATCACCAGGCCGGAACCGACCACGATCAGGGTATCGAGGTCGGCGGAATAACCCCACATATCCTGGACCGCCTGGTAGATGGACTCACCAAAAAACGAGGCCGTAACGGCGAACCAGCCGAAGATCGTAATCGAGATAATACCGTTCACGAGCTTCGCCCCGCGCACCCCGAACGAAAACTCGATGATCATGTAGGTGGTCAGCCTCGACTGAGCGGCAATAACCGCCGCCAGGCAGCCAATCATGCACAGGAAAGCGGAACCCACCGGGATGGCGACAGCAACATCGGCCAGCCCCATCGCCAGACCGAGCTCGGCCCCTGTGAGAAAGGCCGGTATCGTGATCGCAATGCCGATCAGCACCAATGCGACACGCAGCCCGTGAACAGTCTCTCCCGCAGGAACCGCTTCAATGGAATGATCATCGCGCGGCGCGTGAAGGTGCTGCGCGCCCACCTGCGGAGCCGGCGCCTTGTTTGCTGACTCGTCTGCGGCGCCCAAGACTATGTGTTCCGCCCAGGCGGGATCACCCGGGGAGTTTTCACGGGTTGAGCTCTTCGATCGGCTTGAATTCCTCTTTGTAACCGAAACCGCCCGGGCCAAACACGGCCAGGCATTCGGGACGGCGCATGATCGGCGCTGCGCTGAGCCCCACCACCTTGATGCGCTGGCCGTACTTGAGCCGTTCTCCGGTAATGGGTTCCGCCGTTTCGGCATCCAGAATGCACAGCAGGTCCGGCACCATCGTCACGGTCTTTCCATTATGACGCGCCGCCAGGTATTCATTCTGCATTTCCACCACCATGACATCGTCCGGGTTACCGTTGGCCTCCATGGTAATGGTGCCGAAGTGCCAGGCGTCGCGAATCTCGTGCACCAGATCCACGATCTTGCCATCGAACAGGAGGCGACAGTGCCGGCCCTCTTCCGGCCGATTCAGCAGCGCCAGCAAACCGTCAAACGGATTGTCCAGTTCCTCGCGGGATTCGCGAATGCACTTGCCGATGCTGTAGCACAGCGAAATCGTGTCGTGCACGGCGAAGTCCTTAACCTGCCGCCCGGTCATCGGGTACAGCGCAGAATACACCATCGCGCCGAGGCTGGAGGATATGGCCCGGCTCATCATCTCGGCGGTCGCGTCGTCACGTGATTGCACGATCGCCATATTGCCCAATTCGTCCATGATCATGACCGGACTTGCCGGGCAGCCGTAGACGCTGAAGGTCACCAGTTCGAGCTTTGGAAAGGCGCGGCCCATGCCGTCGGCGTCGATCAGCGGCAAATCCCGCTGCGCGGCGACCCCGAGCGTCATCACGGAATTGAGTCCACCGATTTCCGCCGAGATCAAAGCGTCGATCGAGTAGCCCAAATGTTCTTCCATGCGGTCCATCAATTCAGACAGCAATCGACTGGACAACAGATGCTCCACCAGCACCGGTGGAGACCCGATACCACACACGGACAGCACTCGGGCATCGTCGTCCAGTTCATCAGCCTTGATCACACGCGGGTAGCGGCCCTTCAGGACTTCCTGTTGCAGCATCAACTGGCCGACGTAGGGGTCGCCACCACCACCCACGCCGAGGAATGCCGCACCGCGGGCCATGTCACGCACATCCTGCTTGTTTCTGATCTCCATGTGATTCAGTCTCCCGTCGCCAGGTCGCCAATGGCCCGAATTTTCAGGCTCACCGCATTCGCCTGCAGATAGGTCATCTGCATCTCCTCGATTTCCACGACCTTGACGGTTTCGGGTATCCCCCCGGCCTCGACGACATCGCGTTTCACTTCCTCCGACACTTGCCGGATCACTTCATCCCGGCCGGAATCACCGTACTCGACGATACGCTTGATCCGCGCCCCCACCTGGCCGATCGCCGCGCCGATGGCATTGGCCACCGAAGCGTGCTCCGGGCGATGCAGTTCGGACACACCCTTGAGCGAACGTGATACCAGTACATGTCCGCCGCCCACCAGCACGGCCGGCACTGCCCTGGCGCTGGTCTTCATGCGATCGAGCGCGGTTTCAATCTTGCTGTGCATGTCACTCAGTGCATTCTCCACCAGCTCGGACGGCAGAGTGCTGACGGCGCTCGCGTCGCCGATGTCGGCTTGACCAGAGGCAACCGCGATGTCGGTGGCCGTCAACGTTGATCCTCCAAAAATCCTCGCTTCCTGCAGAATGCGATAACCAACCGAGGCAGGACCTACGGTCACCTCGGCATCCCCCGCGACGATACTGCCGCCGCCGAGCCCGATGGATAGCACATCCGGCATGCTGAAATTGGTGCGCACCCCACCAATATCGTTGGCGTCCGTGGTCTCGCGCGGAAAACCGTGATGCAAAAAGCCGACGTCCGTCGTGGTCCCGCCGATGTCGATAACGACCGCCTCTTTGAGACCCGACAGAAAACCCGCGCCGCGCATGCTGTTGGTGGGCCCGGCCGAGCACGTCATGACGGGGTTTTGCTCGGCCGCTTCCGCGCTCATCAGGGTACCGTCGTTCTGCGTGACATAGAGCCGGCCATTGATGTCCAGCGCGGCCAGTGATTTTCGGTAGGAATCGATGACCTGGCGCGAAAGTCTCATCAGCGAGGCATTGATCACGGCCGCGTTCTCACGTTCCACCAGGTTCAGGCTGCCAACCTGGTTGGACTGGGTGATGGCCACATCCGGGGCATATTCGCGGATGATGGCAGCCGCACGTTCCTCGTAGTCCTGGCGAATGGGCGCGAAAATAGACGTGATCGCAACCGCCTCCAGACCTTTGTCCCGAATGTCTCTGGCGGCTTTGACCAGGGCCTCCTCGTCCAGGGGCATGTACTCGGCACCCGTGTAGTAACAACCGCCGCCGACCATGTAGATGTGTTCGCCAATGGCGGCGCGCAGATCGTCCGGCCAGTCCACGAGCGGTGGTATGCCTTCGGACAGCGGCAGCGCGATGCGAATGATCGCCACTTCCGACAGATGCTTGCGCTCAACAAACGCATTGATGAACTGGGTGGTTCCCACCATCACAGAATGAATGTCTGAGACCGGCACTTGTGAATCGTCCAGCACGGCTCGGATCGCCGCGACCATACCGCCGGCGACATCCTCCGTGGTCGGCCGCTTGGCCGAGGCCAGCACCCGGCTTCCCTCCATGATCACGGCATCCGTATTGGTGCCGCCAACATCAACGCCTATGCGCATGCTTACAACTCCTTGATCGACTCGGGACATGCCAACTCATTCCACACGTGGCCGCAGCAGAATTTTGCCGGTCTTCCGCTCCAGGCTGGAGCGAATCGCATCCCCGACACGCTCGAAAGGAAACACCTCGGCGACCGCCGGCCTCAACGCCTCGTTCGATCGTATGTGTTTCCACACCGCGTCGAAGATGCGTTGCTTGACGCGATCCGGCGTATCCGGCAACCACCAGTTCTGCAGCGAAAAGCCCCGAATACTCAGGCATTCCAGCGGGATGTGACATGTGGTTTCAAACGGGACGGTGAACGAACCTCCGCCAAGTACGCCGTACACGATGATGGTGCCGTAACGCGAAAGTGTGTTCAGCATCAGCGACGCGAAGACACCGTCGCCCACGGCATCGAGCGCGCCTTTGATGCGCGCGCCATCGGCAATGTCATGAATCTGTCGCTGCAATTCCGTGGCGCGGCTGCCATCAGACGGGCACCACAACACGTGTTCGGCACCCGACTCGGCCCGCAACTCCTCAACCTGCTCTTCTCGCCGCACCAGGTTGATGGTGTGGATGCCGAGTTCCTCGGCCAATGCGATGACCCACCGCCCCACGGCCGATCCGGAGGCATTTTGCACCAGCCAGTCGCCTTCGCCGAGGCCGAGTTCCTCCAGCATCATCACGTAAGCCGTGACCGGTATGACCATGAACATCGCCGCCGTGGCGTCGCTGACGTCTTCCGGCACGGCAATGACGTTTTCGCGCCGGACCAGCAGGTACTCCGACCATACGCCATCGGCTTGATCCCAGCGCCCCCACGGGGCCCAGCAGCAGACAAACACGCGCTGACCCGTTTGGAAATCACCTGCCAGATTCGCCCCGACTTCTTCCACCCGCGCCACGGCTTCGATGCCGGGTACGAACTGATCGCTGTCCGAACCGTCCGCAGCGCCATAGCGTTTCGGCACCAGTCCGGCTGCGCACAAGACGTCACACGGGTGAACCGGCGAGAGCAAAGTCCGTACCCGCATCTCGTCGGGCCCGGGTTCGGGAAGATCCGGTACAGACACCGCCTTGAGATGATCGGCCACGGATTGGTCGGGCCGCTCTGCGATGGACTCCAACCGGACCTGCTTGAAGGGCAGTTGCGCTCTAGCAGGAGGCATGTTCAACACGCTACCTGCCACCAGCTCGCACGGCAATGCGCGATGCAGACAGGCCGGCGGTGATTTTGGACAGCCCCCACTGCAACGGGCGCACAGGGCACCTGTCCAAAAAGACAGAGCAGGCCGGCCAAAGCCATGGCTAGCGCGGGGTAATTTCTTTACGATACCCGGGATAGCCAGAGCCGGGCCCGCGCACCGCAGCCAACAGACCGTCCCATGAAACCTGCCACCGCCACAGACAAACCCGCACTCTTTCCGGTTTGGCTCCTGCACTCCAAGACATCTCCCACCCGGCAACGCGTCGATCTGCTGGAACGTCCGTCGCTAACGCTGAAGCTGCACCAGGCGCTTGATGCGACTGTTTCGGTCATCCATGCGCCGGCCGGATACGGCAAAAGCACCCTGCTGAGTAACTGGCGCGACCTGCTGCTCGCCGAAGGCCACACGGTATGCTGGCTGTCCCTGGACAGACAGGACAATGAGGCGCTGCATCTGCTGATCTACATCGCCTTTTCGCTGGTCGAAGGCGGTGTGGCATTCGATTCCGACAGCGCCGGCTTCGACCGCACGGTGAGCGAACTGTCAGAACGCGATCTGCTCAGCCTGATTATTCACTGGGCCGCCGAACACCCGAACCAGGTCGTGCTGATACTCGATGATTTCGATCATCTCAAGGCCGAAGTCATCGATTCCGTCATCCACCCCTTGCTGGAATATGCCCCTGACAATCTGCATATCGCCATCGCCACCCGGGACGACAGCCATTTGAAAGTTTCCAGCCTGGAAGTCAAAGGCCAGGCAGTCCGATTTGGCGCCAGCCAGCTCCGCTTCACGCCGATGGAGCTGAATGACTTTCTCGCCGATGAACTGGATAACCAGACCATCCAGAAGCTGTTCAAGGTGACTGAAGGCTGGCCCGTGGCCATCCAGATGATTCGCAGCGCGGTCCAATCCGAAAAAGACGTCGAGCGCATCATGGACGACCTGACGGGCGACGCGACCAACATTGCGTCCTATCTGTCTGAGGAAATCCTCAGCAACCTCGATGAGGGACTGCGGGATTTCCTGATGGATATCTCGCTGGTCGATCGTATCGACACTGAGTTCGCCGATTACCTTCGAGGGCAGCCCGGCAGCCATGTCCTGCTTGGCAGGGCCCGGGTGCTGGACACTCTGGTGCTGCCAGTGGACACGATGGACGGCACATTTCGATTACACCCGCTGTTCCGCGAGCATCTTTACGAACGACTGGCCGCGAGCCGTCCCGACCGGCTGAAGACCCTGCACCTCAGTGCGGCCGACTGGTTTTCCTCTCGCGAAGATCTGGTCGAAGCGGTGCGCCACTGCGTATTGGCCGGAGAGCCCGAGCATGCCATCGGAATTATCCAGCGCGTTGGTGGCGTGATGATCTGGTTCAGGGAAGGCTTGACGCGGCTGCGCGCCGTAATGCGCTTGTTGGAGGACCAGGCCGTATTCGATGACTGGCGCCTGGCGATGATTCGCTGCCTGCTGTACATCAAGGACGGTCAGGTCCACCAGGCACGACAGCTGTACGACTCAGTAACCGCACGCGCCGACATCGAATTCGCCGGACTCTCCCAGCTTGGCGCCGACGACCAGGTCGATGAATTTGCCATCCTCGAGATGGGCATATCCATCTACGAGGGCAAGCCGATCTCGCAGGCCTCATGCCGACAACTGGAAGCCCGAGTCGCATCCCTGGACGAAAAGGAATTCGCCATTCGAGGCAACCTGCTCACGTTTCTGTGTGTGGGATATCTCCAGCGAGGGGAGTTCAGCGAGGCGCGCCGCTACGGTGAACTGGCCATTCCCGCCTTCATGGCCGCAGGGTCACTGTATGGCACGGCTTACATCCATTTTCATCTGGGCGACATCAGTTTTGCAGAAGGCAACAGCGAAGATGCCGCGCGGTCATACGCCGAAGGCCTGGATCTCGCCAGGAAGCATTTCAACGACGATCAGGGCATGAAGCTGGTGGGCAGCATCCTGACCTCGGAACTCAATTACGAGCTGGGCGACGTGGGTTCAATTCCCGCCATCGCGCGCTCCATCCCAAAATTGCTGGAGCGCCACGAAGCCTGGTTCGACATCTATGCTGCCGGATACTCGGCCTCGTGTCATCGAGAATTGGACGACTATGGCATCGACGCCGCCCTCGCCATTGTCGATCGGGCCGTCGAGTACGCGGAACTCAACCGGCTGTTCCGGCTAACCCGCCTGCTGGCCTGCCTGCGCATCGAACTTCTGCTGCGAGCCGACAAGATCAGCGAGGCCCGCAGTGTCCTGCAGCACTCGGGCATCACCATCGGGGACTACATGTCCGAAGCCGAAGACCAAATCGCCTGGCGCGAACGTGATACAGCCGTGGCGGCAATTTCGCACCTGCTGATCTGCGAAGGCCGGCTGGAAGAAGCCCTTGACCAGCTCCGCCATTTCTCACGTCAGGCGCGGCATGCCGGCCACATGCGTGCGCGCATGAAATACCAGCTGCTGCTTGCGATCGCGCATGGCCACCGTGACGATGCGACTGCCAGGGATCATCACCTCGAAAGCGCGCTGGAACTGTACGAACGGTCCCGTTATGTCCGGCCCTTCCTGGAACACCAACCCGAATTGAAGGTCGCGCTCACCGCGTATCTCTCCGAAACCGCCCAATCAACAGGTGCCCGGCATCACGAAAGCGCGCAGCAAATACTGGAACGGCTCGAGGACGCACGCACCAAGGATGTCGAAGAAGCGCTGCTCAGTCCACGGGAGCAGGAAGTCCTGCAAGAACTCATGCAGGGATTCTCCAACAAAGTTATCGCGCGCAAAATCAACGTGTCCGAGAGCACGGTCCGCTTCCATCTGCGTAATATCTTCGTGAAGCTCAATGTCACCAGCCGGCTGCAGGCAGTCACGGTAGCGCGCCAGCAGAAGCTGGTGTGAGACCGGCTCAGGTTTCGTAGCCGTACTCGCGGGCCGCCTGTTCGGGAGTAATGTATTCGTTCTTCAGGTCGCGCGCGACGAGATCGCGGGCACGCTGGCGCGCATCGCCGAAGCCACCTCCGGTTGCGGTCGTCAGCCGGAAGACTTCGCCCCGCTCCGCGCGCAGCCCGGTGACCATGTGGTGGCGCTCCACGCTGCCATCGTTGCGCAGAACCTGCAGGTAGTTATTGGAGCCATCCTGCCCTCCGCGCAGCCCCCAGGGACGTGAAACGGTACGCGATGCGGCGTAGGTGATACGGGCTTCGTCACCCAGTACACGGTAGTCCAGCACCACACCCTTGCCAGCCCGGTGCTGACCGGCGCCGCCGTCTTCGTTGTGCAGCGCATACTGCTCCACCTGCAGACCGTAGCGGCTTTCGAACAACTCTACCGGCACGTTGTAGGTTTCGCCGTTGCCACAGCTGAACTGACCACTGTCGCCATCGCTATCCAGCGAAGCACCCCAGCCCCCCACCAGTGGCTCACCGAAAACAAAAAACTCGCCGGTATCAGGATGAGTTCCCGAGATGAAGGTCGCGCCGACCGAACGCTGATGCCCGGCCGGCAGCCGTTCCGGGACCGCGTTTGCCAGCGCCTTCCACATCACATCGATGGATGCAATCAACGGCTCGTAGTAAAGCGAAACCGCCGCAGGAGATGTTGCGCTGAGTACCGTACCCTCCGGGCATATGACCTCCAGCGCCCGAAAGCAGCCACCGTTGGCCGGAATGTCCGGATTGGTCACGGCCTTGAACAGGCAACGCGCACCGGTCACCAGTCCGATGTAGGAGCAGTTGATCGGCCCCGGCGCTTGCGGATCGGTGCCGGTGAAGTCCGCGATCATCCGTTCATGCGTGATGGTTATCGCTACCTGGATACGGAACGGGCCGTTGCCCAGGCCGTCATCCTCGACCACGTCCTCCGCCTCGTAACGCCCTTGCGGAAGGGCCGCCAGTTCCAGCCGCGTCATGCGCTCGCCATAGTCCAGCAGATTTTCCATGGCCAGCAACAGATTCGCCTGGCCGTACTTGTCGGCGAGCTCCAGGATACGCCGCGCACCGACCCGGGCGGCTGCCACACCGGCATACATATCACCGATCGTGCTCTCGGGCAGCCTGACATTGGTTCGAATCATGCTCACCAAGGCCTGGTTCACGACCCCCTCCTCGAACAACTTGAGGAAGTGAAACTGGAGCCCTTCCTGGAATATTTCGGTGGCCTCGGTCGAAGCGCTTCCCGGATTGGCACCGCCGAGTTCGGTCCAGTGCGCCTTGTTGACCGCCCAGGCGATCAAGGTGTCTTCATGAAACACGGGCACGATGATGACGACGTCGGACAGGTGACTGCCGCCACCTTCGTAGGGCGTATTGGTGATGAACACATCACCGGGCCGCACGTCGCCGGCCGAGGGATAGTGCTGCAGGGTGCTTTGGACCGCGGTATCCAGGGTCGCCAGAAATGCCGCGATGCCGTTGCCCTGAGCCAGCAGTTCACCGTCCGCGCTGGTGATGCCAACTGCGAAATCCGTGGTCTCGTAAATGATCGGACTCATCGAGGTCCGGATCATCGCGTTGAACATTTCCTCACCGACCGCGACCAGTGCGTCCTTGATGATCTCTTCGGTGAACCTATCCATTTCCGTCCGCCACGAAGTCCATGTGAACATGATAATTGCCGTAGTCATCGACCAGCACCCGGTGCCCGGGCTGCACCACCAGCGTCACAGACGGCTCCTGCACCACGGCCGGACCCGTCAGCTCCATGCCCGGCTCAAACGCGAGCCCGTCGTAGATGGCGGCATCGTGCACGCCGTGCTGGTCGAAATCAACGCGGCGATTGCCCAGCACGGTGTCCTCCAGGGTCCGGCCGGTACGCGCCCTGCGCGCCAGGTCCGGTTTTTCCACTTCGACCATCGCGACCAAATGGAAATTGACAATCTGCACGGCGTTGTCCAGCCGGTAGGTGAACTGCTTTTCGTGCGCCGCGTGAAACGCGTCGGTGCAAGCCGAAAGATCGGGCCGTCCCTCCGCGTCGTGCGAAAGGCGCACGTTCACGGTGTGCTCCTGGCCGACATAGCGCATGTCGACCCACTGTTCGAAAACGAGCGCTCTGCCCGCGTCCTCGTCACCGAGCGCGATTCCGCTGTCACTGAAATCCTGCCGGGCGCGATCCGCGAGCTCCGCGAATCCGGTCTTGACGCGGTCGCGTGCACCGGCGTCGAGTGTCAGCGGGCGGGTCAACAGATAGTCCCGTCGCAGGTCGGTCAGCAGCATGCCCCAGGCCGAAAACACCGCCGAATTGGCTGGTACGATGACCTTGGGAATCCGCAGTTCTTCAGCCAGAGCCACGGCATGCATCGCGCCACCGCCCCCGAAGGCGACCAGCACGAACTCCCGCGGATCGAATCCCTTGTTTACCGATATCAGGCGCAGCGCATTCGTCATGTTGGCGTTGGCAACACGAACGACGCCACGCGCCGCCTCCTCGATATCGACGCCCAGGCGCTCGGTCAGCGGCGCGAATGCCGCCTGTACCGCGTCCCAGTCGGGTTCGACCTCGCCGCCCACGAAACTCTCCGGATCGATGCGCCCCAGCACCAGATTCGCATCCGTGGTGGTGGCGTGCGTGCCACCGCGACCGTAAGCTGCCGGCCCCGGCATTGCGCCAGCCGACTGCGGGCCGACATGGAACTTGCCACCCTCGTCGATCCAGGCAATGCTGCCTCCCCCATTGCCGATCTCGACGATTTCAGAAACCGGAGTCTGAATCGGGTAGCCCGGATCGGTGGGGGTTTTCTCGATGTGATACTGGGTGGACACGCGTACATTGCCCGCTTCCACGAGCGTGCACTTGGCGGTGGTGCCGCCAATGTCGAGCACAATGAGATTGGGCTCACCGATTGCCCGCCCCAGCCACGCAGCGGCGTGAATTCCGCTGGCCGGACCGGACTCGACCATGGAAACCGGATTGGCCTTGGCCGCCGCGGCCGTCGTGATGCCGCAGTTGGACTGCATCATGTACAGGGTGTCTTTGTAGCCACCGCTGGCAAGGCGTCGCTCCAGCGACTCGATGTAACGCCGCGCGACGGGATGCACATACGCCGACAGCACCGTGGTGTTGCTGCGCTCGTACTCACGCCATTCCCGGCTGATCCGATGGCTGGCCAGCACCGAAACCTCCGGCCACAGCGCTTTGATACGCTCCACGACATGGCGTTCGTTTTCCGGATTCAGGTACGCGTACAGGAAGCACACCGCGATGGCTTCCACGCCCTCCGCACGGAAATATTCCAGCAACTCTGGTAACGGGTCGAGATCGGGCTCGCATTCGATTTCGCCCTTGTAGTTGACCCGCTCACGCACTTCTGCGCGCAGGTGACGCTCGACGAAGGGCTGGGGTTTGCGAAAACGGAAGTTAAACAGGTCCGGCCGATTGCCGCGTCCTATTTCCAGCACGTCGCGGAATCCCGCTGTGGTGATCAGCGCCGTGGGTGCACCCTTGCGCTCGGTGATCGCATTGATGATTACCGTGGACCCGTGGGCGAAGAAATCCAGCTCGGCCAGCGGTACCCCGGCCTTGGTCAGCGCATTCATGACGCCTTCCTCGAAGCGAGGAGGTGTCGTGTCGGTCTTGGTGCTCTTTACTTCACCACAGCGGCCGGTGACGGGGTCGACCTCATAGTAAACGAGATCGGTAAAAGTCCCGCCGACATCGCTGGCCGCTCTCATGTCACGCCCGGCTCAGTCCCAAAGGTCCGGCATGGGGTAGCCGGTGATGGCCTTTTTTTCTGGCCGTGGGTAAATGAATTTGCTGTGGGTCAGACCGGTTTTCACCAGCGAATCGGCCACGCGTATGGTCAGCGGAATCGCATCGATGACGGGCACCTCCAATCCCTCTTCGCTCAAGGTACCGGCGATGACCTCAGCCAGGCCCATGAACCCGGTACAACCCAGCACGACGGCGCCAGCGTGATCCTCACGCACGGTTTTGATGGCTTTCTCGGCCAACAACCCGCCCAACTTGTCGACATCGTGGCAAATATCCAGCACCGGGACATCGACGGCTTCGAAGGCCGCGTAACTACCGGCCAGGCCGTAACCGCCGACGATGTGGTCGAGCATGGGGCGCAGGCGCTCCAGCACCGTGATGAAGCTGAAACGGTGACCGAGCATGGCGGCTGTGTGGCAGGCCGTCTGGCACGGACCCAGCACCGGGATGGACACCGCTTCGCGGCATGACGCCAGCCCGGGATCACCCATGCAGTCGATGACGATGGCGTCGGCGCCGTCCCGTTCGGCTTCGATGGCGAGCCGGATGGTATCCGGGATGGCCAGCGCCTCGTCGAACTCGGATTCGATCGAGGCGGGTCCTCGTTCCAGCAGGCTGTTGGTGACTTTCAGGTCAGATCGCTCGCAGGCATTGAAGTCTTCCTCGGTGCGGAACCCGGTCGTGGTAATGGGCGTAATGACATGGATCGTGGATTTCATTTCTGTGTTCCTCGGGGGCTTGCCGATGAGGTCGACGATTCTGGCAGATTCTCGATCGGCACGAATGCGTCTTCGAGGCCGAAGGCCTGTGGTCCCACCACGGCCAGCGCCTCAGGCGTTCTCAGCACCGGCGGCGCACTGACGCCGATGACGCGGATACGCTGGCCATACTTCAGCGCTTCGACCGGAATGGGTTCGGCCGTTTCACTGTCGACCATACAGATCAGATCCGGCACGATGGCGCGCACCTCGCCGTTTTCGCGCGCTACCAGGTGCTCGTTCTGGAACGTCACTTCCATGACGCGGTCCGAGCTGTCCAGCGCGGACAGCCGGCAATGACCAATCGCGAAGCCTCGCGTCGTTTCACGCCGCAAGTCGGTTACCTTGCCGGTGAACAACACGCGGCACTCCGAATAATATGGCGTGGTTCGCAGGTGCCGGATCAACGCGTCTATCGGGTTGCCGTTGTGCCGGCCGCGCGCGATGGCCCGTCCAATTTCCAGTGCCAGGCTCATGGTGCCGTGGACAGCGGTTCGTTTCATATCGGCACCGCTCATCGAATAGGATGACAGGATCACGCTGCATCCCATCTCGATGGAGGCGACGCGCACCAGGTCTTCCGCCCGCTTCGCAGTCCCGGTGTCCACGACCAGAGAATTGAGGTGATCATCGGTGACGACCAGCGGCGTGCAGGACACGCCGTAAATATTGAACGACACCATCTGGATTTCGGGGAATGCCCGACCCATGCCGTCGGCATCGACCAGCGGCAGATCACAGCGCGCAGCGGCCATGATCGGCAACATCGAATTCACCCCCCCGATCTCGACCGGCAAGATGGCATCTATGGACCGGCCCAGGTATTTCTCCATGCGCCGCACCGCGAGATCGACATCATCGCCACAGGCCGCCTTTTCGGTCAGCACCGTCGGCGCGCCCAGCATGGCTACCGTACAGAGCTGTGCATCGTCCGCCACATCTTCGGGTGCGACCAGTTCGGGCATGCCGAACTCCTGGATGGCATGGGTCGCCAGCATGCGACCGACGTAAGGGTCTCCCCCACCACCGGTACCCAGAAAGGCCGCGCCGCGGCCGACGTCTACGAGGTCCTCGATACTCAGTTTCATCGCCCGCCCCCCTGAGCGCCCTTGGCCTGCACCGCCTCGCTCGCTTCCAAAGCCAATGACCCCGCGACCTTGACCCGCAGCCGCACGGCACCACCCGGCACGTATGCCAGGGGCACTTCCTCGATGTCGAGTACTTCCACACTTTCCGGCCGGGCACCGGCTTGTACCGCCTGCGCAACCGCTTCCTGACGGGCCTGATCCAGTGCGGCTTCGCGGCCGGTGTCTTCATACAGGAAAACCCGGTCGGTTTCGCCGCTGACCTGCGCGATCGAAGCTCCGATGGCGTTGGCCACGCCAGCGTATTCCGGAACGATGACCTCGGATACCCCCGGAATATCACGGTCGATCAGCACCGACCCGCCACCGACCAGTACCAGCGGCACCGGATCGGCGCTGACTTTCATGCGATCGACGCCGTCGGCGACGATGCGATGGATGCGCTGCACCGCAGCCTCGACCAGTTCGGGTGAAAGGTGCTTCACCTGCGCCGGATCTCCAAAATCGGCATAGTCCGCGGCCACAGCGATATCGCTCGCGGTCAGTGTTTCCCCACCAAAAATCCGTGCCTTCTGAGGAAGTTTGAAACCTACGGAACGCGGCCCCACCCGAACTTCTCCGTCCGCTTCCACCACCAGCGAGCCGCCGCCCAGTCCCAGCGCCATGACATCCGGCATGCGAAAATTGGTGCGCACCCCGCCGATATCCACCGCCACGGACGATTCCCGTGGAAATCCGCTGTTCAGCATACCGATGTCCGTCGTCGTACCGCCGATATCGGCTACCAGCGCATCCTTCAGGCCCGACAGATAGGCCGCGCCCCGCATGCTGTTGGTGGGTCCCGAGGCGAATGTCAGCACGGGGTAGCGTTCGACGAAATCGGCACTCATCAGCGTGCCATCATTTTGAGAGATGTAGAACGGCGCCGCGATATCCAGTTCTCGCAACGCCGCGCGGAATGACTCGACAACCCGCTGCGAAAGCTCCGCCAGGCTGGCGTTCATGACGGCCGCGTTTTCACGCTCCAGCAAGCCGATGCGCCCGATCGTGTGCGACAGCGTCATGGAAACATCCCCCATGACGTCCGCGACAATTTCGGCGGCACGCTCCTCGAGGTCGCCGTTGACCGGTGAGAACACTGAGGAAATGGCCACCGTCCGAATGCCTTTGGCTTTCAGCTCGCGGGCAGCCTCAGCCACCGCCTTCTCGTCCAGCGGCGAGTTGAGCCGACCGTCGAACTGGTAACCGCCACCCACCAGGTAGCGATGATCCCCAATTTCCGCGAGCAGGCCCTCCGGCCAGTCGATCAACGGCGGTATTCCGCGTGAGGCCGGCAACGCGACACGAATGATGCCGACATCGAGCAGGTTTCTGCGCTCGACAAACGCGTTGGTGAAATGCGTCGTGCCGATCATCACGCACTGCACGTCCGCTGCGGACACATCGGACTCACCGAGCACGGTGCGGATTGCACTCACGATGCCGTCGCTGACGTTGTCGGTGGTCGGCTGCTTGCAACTCGCCACCACGGCGTCACCCTGCATCAGGGCGGCGTCCGTATTGGTGCCGCCCACGTCCACGCCAATTCTCATGATGTTCGCCTGGTCACAGGATACATATGGAGGTCTGCGGTAATCCCCCACTTCGCGCCCGAACCTTCATGGGCCGAAGCGGGGGCACAGCCAGTCAATCGAACAGGTAGGAAAAACTGACGCCGTACGTCCGTGGCTCACCGAAGATCTGGACCGGTCCGGCGACGCCGCCTGTGAACCCGCCGATGCGGTAATCCGTATCACCAAGATTACGGCCCCACATTTCGGCACGCCACCTCCCGTCCGTGGAGGTTACACCCACCGCTGCATTGAACAACCAGTAGGAATCTTCCAGCAGGAAAGGAGTTTCATAGATGTCGAAGAACACGTCGTCCTGGAAGTTGAAATCGCCGCGCACGAACCAGTAATGACTGCCCGCATCATGTACGACGAACTGCGCACGCCCGTTCAGATTCCACTTGGGCGACATGGCTGGCCTGCCATCAGGCTGTACTTCGGCAATAAAGGGGTCGACGATCTCGGCGTCCAGGTAGCCGACACCCAGCGCCAGATTCAGCCGCTCCGTCGGGGCGGCCGTCAGGTCGATTTCAAAGCCCAGCACTTCAGCATCACCGATGTTCTGCAGCGCAAACAGGTTTTCCACGCCGCCGGCGCCACCTTCAATGGTGCCCTGCGCCTGCAGATTCTCATAGTCGTAGAAAAAGAAGGCGGAATTGAGCTGCACGCGGCCGTCGGCCAGGGTCATCTTCGAACCCACCTCGTAGGCGAGCACGGTTTCCTCATCGAACGGAATGATGTTGGAAGGACTGAAGACCAGGGTTCCCTGAAAACCGCCCGACTTGAATCCTTTACTGATGCTGCCATAGAACAGGATGTCTTCGTTCAGCCGGAAATCAGCACCGAACTTGCCGGAAACCGCGTCGAAGTCCTCGTCGAAGGACGCTGGCGGAAACAACAGCCCGACTTCGTCCGGACCCGACTCACCCGGTCCTGGCATGACGCGCCACGGCGTAGTTACGTTGTTCAATTCTTTGTCTTCCTGCGTGTAACGCAGTCCGGCGGTCAGGTGCCACC
This sequence comes from Elongatibacter sediminis, assembly GCF_037892215.1. Taxonomy (NCBI): domain Bacteria; kingdom Pseudomonadati; phylum Pseudomonadota; class Gammaproteobacteria; order Chromatiales; family Wenzhouxiangellaceae; genus Elongatibacter; species Elongatibacter sediminis. The sequence goes on from NZ_JAZHOG010000005.1 coordinate 45,422, forward strand.
TGTCCGCGACGTCCCACTCGACCTGGCCGAATATGGCTGCCGACTGGGATTTCTGCTGGAACGTGTTACCCAATTCATCGAGGGTCGCATACGAAGAGGGAACGCCGAACACGAACGGAGGGAAGCCTGCGCCGGTGACCTCGTAGATCGTGCCGTCTTCGATCTCGTCCTCACTGTAGTACAAACCGCCGACCCAGGTGACGGGACCGTCGCCGTTGGAAGCCAGGCGAAGTTCCTGCGTGAATTGGTCGATATCGCTGATCAGCACCTGGTCGATGCGCCCATCCGCGAATAGCCCGTCCGTATCGCCATACTCGAAGCGGTCCAACTGGTCGTAGCTGCTGACCGATGTCAACACCAGGTTGCCCAGATCCCAGTCGATGGTCAGTGCTGCCCCCTTGGAATCGTTGTCGCGGTATGGCACGCCATCGATGGTATCGATCGTGCCGGAGGAACTGTCGTTACTGCCGACTCCCGGTACGTTGAAGCTGTTGAGGCTCGAATTGTCTTTCCCGACGTGCACCTTCAAACGCACGTCTACCGAGTCACTGGGCGTCCAGTCGAGGATGGCCCGGGCGGACACGCGGTCATAACCACCGTGATCCTCACCGGTAAAGATATTTTCCTGGTACCCGTCGCTCTGAGTCGTGTTGAATGCCAGGCGGCCCCGGACGGTGTCACTGAGCGGGCCGCTGACGGCGCCTTCCACCATGTAGTAACCATAGCTGCCGATCTCCAGATCTACCGAGGCTTCCGGCTCCTCGGTCGGTGACTTGGATATGAACAACACGGCACCACCGGTCGTATTGCGACCGTACAAAGTGCCTTGCGGACCTTTCAAAACCTCCACGCGTTCGGTGTCGAACATCTGGAACAGCATCATCGCCGGGGAGGCGATGAACACCTGGTCCACGTACGAGCCGACCGAAGTCGCCTGATTGATTGCGTAATCGTTGACACCCACTCCGCGGATGGTGAAATTCGGGATGCTCGTTACCAGTTGGTTCACTGAAAAGTTCGTGGTTTGCGTAGCCACGTCGATGGGCTGCTGAAACCCGAGTTCACGAATGGTTTGGGCGTCGAAAGCCGATATGGCAATGCCGACGTCATTGATGTTCTGCGCACGCTTTTGCGCAGTCACGACTATTTCCTCGAGCATGCCCCGAGCCGGTCGCTGCTGTTCCTGTGCCACTGCTGTACCAGCCACTGCGCAAGCCAGCGCAACCGCCGCGCTGAGCTGAATTTTGATTGCCTTCCCGGTCACTCGTGCCATCGTTTTTCCTCTGCCGTTGGTCCGGATTCTCGCTCCCGTTTCCGGGATGCCCACGCGCGAGATTCCAGTATTCATGCGCGGATTGGAGCTCGTCATTCCAAACTACCGCTGGCTTCCAGGCCACATCAATCGAAAATTTGGACAGGGCAGGCGGCAATTTGGACAGCACGCGGAGCAGCACAGCGTGAAAACACCTGTCCTAAGCGACAGGTCGATGCTTTTGTTTCCCGCAATCAGAGCCGGCAAGAACCGTTCTCGCACGGGATGCACGCTGAATGATGTGGTTTCGAGCGAGTCACGCGGGAAAAATCAGTATTCACAACCGCGGACCATTTCTGATCCACGACGACGGCAAGGTGGTGATCTCGCCGCCCGGGCGGCTCAATCCGCCCTTTCCGGCAGGCAGGGCTCGAGGATGTCGTACAGATCCGGCCGGTGCCGGGCGATTTCCTCGACGCTCAGGCCTTCCAGTGAATGCGGGTACTTCAGCCAGGCTTCGGTTTCGTGCAGGTAGTAATCCGGCACCCGGTCGGTCTGATTACGCGTGGGTTTGTAGTACGGAACCGCCACGCGGATATCGTGCGGTGCGTTGCGCCGCGCCTTTTCGCGCAGATGCTCAATCACGGCGTTGATGGTATGGCCGGTATCGAACACGTCATCGACAATCAGCAGACGGTCTTCGTGGGTGATGGCCTTGATAAGGTAGTCCATGCCGTGAATGCGGATCCGGGACGAACGGTCATCGATGCCGGCATAGGACGAGGTACGGATGGCGATGTGGTCGGTCTCCACGCCGGACCGGGCCAGCAGTTCCTGCACCGCGATACCAATGGGTGCACCACCGCGCCAGATGGCAGTGATGAAGGTCGGCCGGAAGCCGCTCTCCAGCACCCGGGCACCGAGGCGGAACGAGTCTTCCAGCAAGTCCTGCGCGGACAGGTAAACTTTGTCAGTCATGCGCTGCTCTCGTGATGCCGTAGCCCGAACCCAGTGTACGGGCGGAATACGCGATCCGAAAGCCCGGTCACCGATTGGAGTGACGATGGTGTGGGCGATACTGTGACACAATCCCGCGCAGGCTGAAATGACCCAATCCGCACTCTGATTCCGGACCCGCAGGCGACCGACATGACACCGCAATCCATGCAGAAAACGTTTGTCAAAGAGGAAGAACTGCTCAACGATTCCTATCGGCTGGCGGTGCAGATCTGGCAGAGCGGCTTCCGCCCGGATTTCATCGTCGGCCTGTGGCGCGGCGGCTCCACCGTGGGCATCTACGTGCAGGAATGCCTGCAATACCTTGGCCAGGAAACCGACCACATCGCCATCCGTACCTCGTACCGCGGCATGGAGGACTACCTCAGGCGTCTGCACGAACCGCACATGATTCGGGTGCACGGCCTGCAGTATCTGTACGAGAACCTGAACCACGACAACGCGCTGCTGATCGTCGACGACGTGTTCAGCACCGGCTACAACGTCGAAGCCGTCATCCAGCGCTTGCGGATGAAAACCAAACGCAACATGCCCAAAGACACCCGCGTGGCGGTGCCGTTCTACAAACCCGGCAACAACAGGACCGGGCGTATCCCTGATTACTATCTGCACGAAACCGGGGAATGGCTGGTCCTGCCCTACGAACTGACCGGCCTGACACGCAGCGAGCTGCAGGAACACAAACCCTGGGTGTTGCCTCTTCTGGAACCGGCCGGGAAGCTCGCAGGGCCGGTGGATTGACATCAGCCTCACCGGCTGCGGTATCTGTCGCCCGGCTGCCCGCTGCGTATGCTGCTCAAGTGACCTGAATCAGGGCATCCAGCGGACGTTCATGACAGCCTTTTGGTCGCCCGTTCCGCATCAAACAGGAATCACCATGCACCCGACCGGATCAGCCGCCATCGTTATCGTTCTGCTCGCCAGTGCCACTCTGACCACTTTCGGGCCTGCCAGCGCACAGGCTGCTGACACACAGACCGTCAAAGACATCATGACGCAACAGGTCGTACCCGCCAGCGACACCATCTGGGGTGCCAGCGAGCTGGCGACGGATGCGGAATGGAAACCGGTCGGTGACGCTGCCCGGGTACTGGTCAAAGCGGGCGAAAGCCTGTCCGGCGGTGGTGCTTCAGAGGTGGAACAGGCCTGGATCGCACAGCCTGAATGGCAGGCGTTCAACCAGCAGATGATCGACGCCGCCCGGCAGATTCTCATCGCCGTCGAGCAACGCGACGAAGAAGCCCTGTTCAACATCGGCAACGACGCGCTCTACCCGCCTTGCGCCGGATGCCACGAGCGTTACATGCCGAAATAGGAATCCGCGGCCGGTTGGTCCCGTTCCGATAAACCCCTGGCCGGACTACATGGCAGTGTCAGGCGGGAACGCGACTCAATGCGCTTCCATCTGCGCCTTCAAATCCTCCAGCCGCGCCGCGTACACGGCACGGCAGAACTCGGCTGCGGCCTTTTCGTTACGCTGCCAGCAGGAGGACCATTCAACGAGTGTGCCACTGTCCTGGGTGGCCGGACTGACGCGCACGCAGCCGCGGTACTGACGGACATCGGCTTTCGAGACCGGTGACGGACCGTCCACCATGCGGTACTCGAAATACCGTTCGGCATCGTCGAGCTTCTGCAGCGTCTCGTGGAATGCGCCGTTGAGGATGCGGCCGGCTCCGGGCTGATCGCCTGCGATATCGCCCACCGGCTGGATACTGGTGATGACGCTGGGCGCCCAGCTCATGTCGTGGAAGTCACGGATGGCCTGCCAAACGCGATCCGCGGTCGCGCGGATCACGATGGACTGGTAGGTCTTGCCCATTTCAGGCCCTCGGCGTTCGGTCGGATCGGGAACGCCATCTTGCGGTGAAAAACGCGGCTGACAAGGGAGTCAGCCGCGGGTCTTGATGCCTGGCCTTACTGCCACTCGAACCGGACGGTCACGCCGTACTCACGCGGGCGCCCGACGGTGGCGTCGTCGACCTGCAGCAGCGGACTCATGAAGCCGCCGTCCACGTAACGCTCGTCGGTGAGATTGGTGCCGAACACCGCCACTTCCCAGTTGTCCGCGGGATAGAAGGTAAGCCGGGCATTGAGCAGACCGAACGAGGGCTGCTCGTACTTGCCGCCCGTGTAACGGGTGCTCCAGTCACCCGGAATGTAGGTGCGGTTGTAACCGTCGGTCCACATGTAGTCCAGACGCAGGGAGTAATCGGTGCGCTCGCCGAGCACGCCGTTGTATTGCCCGCCCAACGAGTACTGCACCTCGGGCGCCATGCCGAATTGCGCGTCCAGCGACAGCTCGGAGCCTTCCGCGATGTCCGTGTACTCGGTATCCAGGAAGCCCAGGTCGAGGTCGAACTGCCAGTTGTCGTTCGGCACCCAGGTGACCTCGATTTCCGCGCCTTTGGCTTCGGCCGTCGCCGCATTCGAGGTCAGGAAGGTGGGCAGCACCACGCCGGTGAACGGGTTGGTGACCGTACCCTGGATCTGAATCTGATCCCACTCGGTGAAGAACAGGGTGGCATTGAACCGCAGGCTGCCGTCCAGCCAGTCCGAACGAAGTCCGAGCTCGTAGTTGTCGATCTGCTCGGGCTCGTACGGGAAGTCGAAAGCGATGGCGTTGTTGTCCAGATCGAAAATCTGGATTCGCGACACACCACCGGCGTTGTAGCCCTGTGAGAAACCGAAATAGGTCATCACGCTGTCGGTCCAGTCGTAACTGGCCGCCAGGCGATAGGTATCCTGGTTGAAGTCGTTCTCCAACGGATTGATCCAGGTAATGTCCCCCAGCGCATCACCGCCGGGCAGGGTTCCCGGAACGTCCGGGCGGCGCGCCGTGTTGGCGCCGAATGTGCCGTTCCATTCACGGTTCTCCTGGTCGTGGTAGCGCGCACCCACGGTCACCGAGAATTGATCGGTCACATCGAAGGTCACTTCACCGAAGATCGCGAAGCCCTCTTCCTGGCTGCGGAACAGGGAATCCTGCGACGGCGGCACCTGGATGCAGGGTGCCAGGCCGCTGGAGGGATCCCACGACTGACAGGCCGCGGAGTTGGTCACGTCGGCGAAGTCCAGCTCGCCGGTCGCGAACTCCCACAATGCCCAGCGCATGAAGTGACGCTCGGTCTTCTCTTCCCAGCCGTACAGGCCGACCACCCAGCTGATGCGGTCGTGTTCGCCACTGAACTGGAATTCCTGGGTCCAACCGCTGCGTTCACGAATATCGCCCTGGGTGAAGAATTGCACCGTGGACGGCACGAAGTTGCTGTAATCCCAGGTCCACTGATCGTGGTAATTGGTCAGCGACCGCATGCTGATGTTGTCGGTGATGTCCCAGTTGATATCCAGGTTGGCGTGTTGCATGTCCAGCAGAATGCCCGGACCCGCATGCGGCGAACGATTCTCCAGGTCGCCGACCAGGCCACCGGGATAATCCATGCAGTCGGTGTGGCAGTTGAACGGCACACCCACCACCGCGTAATACTGGGAATTGGGCACCCAGAAAATGGTCCGGCCCGGATCCACCGGATCGCGGTAACCCGGATCCAGTCCGGGCTCGCCCGGATCATAAATGGCGCGAATCACCTGTGCGCCACTGCCTTCGAACTGCGTGTCGCCGATCTGCAGACGGGCGCTGAATTTGTCGCTGGGCCGCCACAGCAGATCGCCACGGATGGTTTGGTCGTCGAGATCACCAAACGAGCGATCGATGACGATACTGTCCACGTAGCCGTCGCGCGTCGCGCTGCTCACCGAAATCTTGGACAACAGGGTGTCTGAAATCGGCAGATCGGCGAACAGGGACAGGTCACGGCGGTTGTAATTGCCGATGGTCGCATTGGCGCGCACACCGAATTCCTCATTCGGCAACTTGGTGTAGAGCCGGATCGCACCACCCGTGGTGTCACGGCCATAGAGCGTACCCTGCGGACCGCGCAGGATTTCCACACGGTCGAGTTCGAGCACGGACTGCTGCGCCAGCGACACGTTGCTCTGCTGCCACACGTCGTCGATGAAGAAACCGGCACGCGGAATGCCGCGCATGGCGAATGTGCTCAAGGCGGTATTGGTACTGGCACTGACCATCACATTGGGTGCGGCGGCGACGACGTCTTCGACGCGTTCCAGACCCCGCATTTCGAGCTCATTGCCCGAAAACGCCTGAATGGAAACCGGCACTTCCTGCAGGTTTTCCTCGCGGCGCCGGGCCGTCACGACAATTTCTTCCAATGCCGACGAACCGCTGGCGCTTTGCTGGGCCTCGACTGGCCCGCCCAGCACGGTCATCGGCAGGGCCAGTGCGATCGCCCAGTTGAATTTACTTCTTAGCATGCTATTCACTCCTACAGGTGTTCAGTTGCGTGCTTCGAGTTGTTATACGTGCCTCGTCACCACGAACGTCACTGCTACGATGCACAGCAGAACGGCCAACCATGCGGTTGGAAGGGTTCTGGGTGGGGGTGTAACGGGACATCCCTTGACGACGCGTACTATTAAGCGCCGTGCTGGCCGATAGCGCCTATCCGTACAATGCACAAGTCTGTCCCAACTGCGCAGAATTGATCGCAGCCCGAACATCGCACGACTGGCGCTATCGGAGAGAACCGGCGGATCCGTCTGTCCTGAGACTGCACCAACCCGTAGCATTACTCGGATAGTTTTGGCGCTTGAGGTTGTGGATAATTCCTATCACGATGACCGTATTTGCGGTCTGTCCGTGATCAATCGGAGTACTTGCCATGATGACACCGCATTACGCCTCCCGCACAGGCCTGGCCCTGATAATGGCCGCCGCGTTCGTACCGGCCGCCGTGCAGGCCCAAACCTACACACCCGAAGAAAAGCAGGAGATGATCGAGTACGGCGAGCAGTTCGACACCGCCTGGGACTTGTACCAGGAACTGGTGAAGAAGGCCGATGGCGGCACACCGCTGACACCGGCAACCCTGCCCGACTGGTCCGGTGTTTTCCGGCGTACGCGCGGCGGCACCAACTTTGACCCCGACCAGGCCCGGGGGGAGCTGCCCACCGCCAAACTGACGCCGGCGGCGCACGCGGAAATGATGGATCGCATCGAGAAAACCAAACAGGGCATCCAGTTCGACCCGATCAGCACCTGCCTCTCGCCAGGCATCCCCCGCTGGCTGGACATGCCGTTCATGCGGGATTTCTACGTCACCACCGGCACCACCATCATGATCGCCGAAGCGTACAACAGCGTTCGCCGTATCTATACCGACGGACGTGGGCACGTGCCGGAAGAAGAACGTTACCCCACGCACAATGGCGATTCCATTGGCATCTGGGACGGCGACAAGCTAATTATTCACACCAACCAGCTCATGGCTCATTACTATGAGCGCACCCAGCCCCGTTACAGTGAACAGGTCGAAACGGTCGAGGTGTGGCAAAAGGTAGATGACAACACCATCGAAGCCGATGTGTGGGTGTTCGATCCGCCAAATCTCGTCGAGCCCTGGTACACCAAGCAGAGTTACACCAAAATCGATGATCCCGAGAAGTTTTTCCGCATCAACCACTGGGCCTGTAAAGGCAACCAGAACAACGATGTGTACATGACCGAGGACGGTAACTCCAACTTCATCGACTTCGACTTCACCAGTGAAGACGACCAGACAGGAGAGGAAGAATGAACAGAAAGATGTTGCGTGCAGCCGCGGGAGCCCTTGTGACCCTGCTGACCTGCGGTGCCGCCATGGCGCACCATTCCGGCACCATGTTCGACAAGGACAAAGAGGTGACTTTCACGGGAGTGGTCAAGGAATTTCAGTACACCAATCCCCACTCCTGGCTGATCGTCGATGTCACCAACGAGGACGGCAGTGTCACCACCTGGGGCTTTGAGGCCGAAGGGCCCAGCCGGATTCGCCTGTCCGGCGTGCGCAAGTCGGATTTTCCGCCCGGTACCAAAATCACCATTACCGCCCACCCGATGAAAGATGGGCGCCCCGCGGCGGCCTGGACCCATGCGATTCGCCTGGAAGACGGCAAGGAATTCGATCCGTGGTCGGCGGAGCGGTAAGGAACTGCGACCCAGCAGCCGAGCCCGGGAGTCTTCCCGGGCTCGTCCCGCATCATTTCACCCTGTTCAATCCCGCGCCTTGCGCCAGAAAGCAGCGAACAGGGCTGCGGCCTCTTCGGCCGAGTAAATCCCGGAATCCACGTACAAAGTGAAGTCCGCGTGCCAGGCCCGCGGGTTGAGCATGATCGTGATGTCGGGCTGGGTGACGAACCGGGCCACGTACAGGGTGGTCGACCGGTAGCGGGTCGGCGAGCGGCACACCGCGACGTCGGCCCCGCCAAGGCCATCAGACAACACCAGGTCGGCTTTCATCGGATGGCTGACCAGGCGAATGGTCAGATCGGGCTCGACTTCATACTCACTGACCATCACCTTGAAATCCGCCTGCAGGTCGGTGATGTCGAAATGGAACGGCCGGGCGCCGTCACCCAGGCAGCGATCCAGCCCGGAAATCCGGGTCTGAGCCCAAACTGGCGCGCTCACCACGCACCCGAGCAGCAGCAGTCCGGCCAGGCCGCTCAGCCTGGAATATCGGCTTGGTCCCATCACCCCATCGACTCCCCGCAAGTTCAATTCCAACTTGGACCACTGCCGCTGCCAGCGGGTTCACTCGTCCGTCCGTCCCTCCGGCGATGCCGGGACGGCTATCATGAATGCGAGATTCCCCGGCAGGAACCGGATGGGCACGTGGATGGCACCGGTATCCAATAGCGCCATTCCCAACCGCAACGGGAGTGAGTGATGAACACCGCCAGACCGGAACAGACACAATTGACGATTCCCTCGCAGGCGCAGATGGCGCAAGCCGTCGCGGACCGCGACCCGGCCTACGACGGCCGGTTCTTCTACGGGGTCGTCACAACCGGCGTGGTTTGCCGGCCCGTGTGTCCGTCGCGGCGCGCCAGGCCGGAGAATCTGCGCTTTTTCCTGACGCTCGACGAGGCCCTGCAGGCCGGCTTCCGGCCGTGCAAGCGCTGCCGGCCCGACCGTGCAACCCACGAAGCCGAGCGCGTGAGCCGGATTGCCCGCCATATCGAGCAGCACGCGGATGAGCGGCTGAGTCTTGCGACATTGGCCGCCGTCGCCGGCCTGTCTCCCGGCCGTCTGCAGAAAACCTTCAAAACCGCGTTCGGTGTGTCACCCCGGCAGTACCAGGATGCGGTGCGCCTGGACCGATTCAAAGCCGATCTGAAAGCCGGAGAAGACGTGACCGGCGCGATCTTCGCGGCCGGATTCGGTTCCACCAGCCGTATCTACGGTCACCCCGCCCGCAATCTGGGCATGACGCCAGCCGTCTATCGGTCGGGCGGAGACGGCGAGCGCATCCATTACGCCTGCCGGAAAACCGCACTTGGCCCGCTGCTGATGGCGGCCACCGGCCGCGGGGTTTGTTTCGCCCAGTTTGGCGACGACCAGAACAGCTTGCTGGAGCAGCTTCACGACGAGTTCCCGAAGGCCGAACTCACCGCCTCACCCGCGAGCGAAGGACCGGAACTGGATGCCTGGATCGACGCACTCGATCATCACCTGTCCGGCCACGGACCCCGGCCGGATCTGCCGCTGGATCTGCGAGGGACCGCCTTTCAGGTCCAGGTCTGGCGCTTCCTGCTGAGCGTGACGGAAGGCGATGTGGTCAGCTACGGCGACGTCGCCCGCGGCATCGGCAAGCCGCGAGCCGTGCGTGCCGTGGCCTCCGCCTGCGGCGCCAACCGGGTCGGAATACTGGTCCCCTGCCACCGCGTACTGCGCGGCGACGGGCAACTGGGTGGCTACCGCTGGGGACTGGACCGCAAGCGCAGCCTGATCGACCTGGAGCGCCGTCGGCGTAAGACCTCCGGCTGAACCAACAGAGCCCAGCCGGTAACCGTTACCCCCGGCTTCAACTTCCGGGACACGGCGTTCTGACCAGTGGCGAAAAAGGTCGCCGGTTTTCGGCGGTGTGATCAGGCCCCTTGATGCAAGCCCCGTCCAGGACAATCCGAAGTCCGTTTCTCGTGCACCAGGCATGGAATCGCCGTCCATTGCAAGGCTTGCTGAACAGCATATTTTTTCGCATGCATCCTTCTTGACAACAACGATTTTTAGATGGATTATCCATCCATTAAATTATGGATACGAGAGTATGAGCCCCCGCACCTACCGCAAGAACCGTCGAGCGCAACAAGAATTGGAAATGCACGAAAAGATTCTCAAGGCCGCGGTGCAACTGCACGCCGAGCACGGCGCCACCGGAACGTCTTTCGGCATGATCGCCAATTTGGCCGGGGTCTCGCCGCAAACGGTATACAACCATTTCCCGAACCTGGGCGAACTGGTGACGAGTTGCACGCAACATGTGCAAAAAAAAGCGCCGGTTGTGGATGCATCCGTCCTGAAAGACAAGGCAAGTTCGGAGGAACGACTCACGGACCTGACGGCAGCTGTCTATCGACAGCTGGATTATCTCGCTCCATGGTTGCGGCTGGGCCACACTGAAGTTGAACGCGTACCAGAGCTTGCAGACTTGTTTCAGCGCCAGCAAGCCGCGCTCAGGGCGTTACTTGCGCAAGCAGTGGTCGAAGCAGACAGAGTCACCCCGGATTTTCTGGATGCCGCATTGACCATGTTGAACTATCCGGCCTTCGCGCAGTTCACCCAATCACGCAGTACGGATGAAGCCGCGGCGCTGGTCGCTGGATACATCATCCGGCTCCTGCCTGAGTAAATTCGTTCCGGATCATGGGGCCTGGTCACCGCGTGAATACCGAAGATGACTGATTCGTCGCACCAGCGCACGGTGTATGGTGAGTTCCAGCGAGCATGCACTCGTTGGGGCGACCGTCCGTTCCTGCGCTCGACATCAAGCGCCATGGCCGTCTATGGCGATTGTGCCGTTGAATACACTTATGCCTCGGCTCAAAGAACCGTCGAACGGTTGCGCGCCTCCTACCACGAATTGGGTGTCCGTCCTGGCGACAGGGTGGCATTGGCCTTCGACAGCCGGCTGGATGTCTACCTTCATCTACTGGCGTTGAACGCACAGGGCGCGAGCCTCGTCCCCTTGAACATGGGAAGTACCGATTCCGAATTGCGACACATTATTCTGCACAGCAAATCCCGCTGGACCAGCGGTGCACCGGAGCATTCCGAGCGCCTGCAGAAACTGGTCAAGACAGAACCTCGCATCCGTTACTTCGAATTGCGCACGCCGAATGCTCCAGATCCGATCGAACCGGGATATGGCGACGAAAACACCGAGGCCGCCCTTCTGTACACCTCTGGAACCACCGGAAGTCCCAAAGGGTGCATCCTGTCGAACGACTATTTCGTCACGATGGGCGAGGAATACAACCGACTCGGCGGACTGTGCTCGGTCGGTTTTGAGGACCGATTACTGACCCCCCTGCCGCCGAACCACATGAATGCACTGGCGACTTCGTTCATGGCGATGCTTTTGTGCGGCGGTTGCGTGATTCAGGCAGACCGGTTTCATCCACGGACCTGGTGGCAAACGGTTCGTGAGGAGAGGGCGACAATCATTCATTACCTGGGCGTGATGCCAGCCATTTTGCTGAAGCTTCCCGAGAGTCAGGACGATGACTTCAGCGGTCAGGTCAGATTTGGATTCGGTGCGGGCAGCGACCCGAAACATCAGGGCCTATTCGAACGCAGGTTCGGCTTTCCCCTCATCGAGGCGTGGGCGATGACGGAAACAGGCGGCGCAGGCATCGTCGTCGCCAACCATGAACCACGACATGTCGGGCAGCGCTGCATCGGACGTCCACCTTCGCACGTGGCTTTCCGCATCGTGGATAAGAACGAGCAAGATGTAGCGCCGAACCAACCCGGCGAACTCCTGGTTCGAAGGCGCGGCGAAGAACCGCGTAAGGGTTTTTTCTCGGGCTACTTCCGCGACGCGGAAGCAACCCGGGACGGTTGGCGCGGCGGATGGTGGCACACGGGCGACATCGTGCGCCAGGGTCCGGACGGATCACTGTTCTTCGTGGACCGGCGCAAAAACGTCATACGACGAAGCGGGGAAAACATCTCCGCGGTCGAGGTCGAAGCCGCACTCTTGCAGCTTGAATCGGTGGAAAACTGCGCAGTCACTTCGGCACCGGACGAAATTCGGGGAGACGAGGTCTTCGCATTCGTAGTCCCGGTCGACGAGACCAGGGTTTCTGCCCACGATGCGCGTGACCTGTTTGACCAGACGCTACGCACCCTCACGTATTACAAGGCTCCAGGTTACATTGTGTTCGTCGAGAGGTTGCCGCTGACTTCGTCGCAAAAAATCAATCGGGGCGAAATCAAACAAATGGCGAACCGGGCGCTTTTGGCAGACACGCCCTTTGATCTCCGACAGTTCAAAACGCGAGGTGCGTCATAGGCACCCAATCCCGCCCGTGGCGCGCTGGCTACGACGGGGTGGTGATCGCTTGCCCCGTGAGCATCCCCTATCAGCGTTACTCGACTCGGCCCGCACATTGGTGGATTGGGCGTGCATTGGCTGAGCTGGCGAAGGATTCCGATCTGGATTCGAAAGAGATCGACGGATTGTGTGTGTCTTCCTTCACGCTCAGCCCGGATTCCGGAGTAGGCCTCACGCAACACTTCGGAATGACGACACGATGGCTGGATGACCTGCCGGTGGGTGGCGCTTCCGGGGTAATTGCACTGCGCCGGGCCGCGCGCGCCGTACAGAGCGGTGACGCCTCGGTGATTGCATGCGTCGCGGGTGATACCAGCCAACCGGATACATTTCGCAAGCTGATGTCCCGGTTCAGCCGCAGCGCTCAGGACGCGTCCCTGCCCTACGGAGCGGGCGGGCCCAACGTCAGTTTCGCCCTGATTACGCGAGAGTACATGCGGCGTTTCGGAGTAGAGCGCGAGGATTTCGGCAAACTCCGGCTGGCGCAGCGGGAAAACGCCACGCATGTGCCCTACGCACTGGTGGATAAACCGTCGACCCTGGAGCAATACCTCCAAGCCCGAATGGTCGCCGACCCGGTGGCCTTGTTCGACTGCGTGATGCCGTGCGCGGGGGCCGAAGGTTTCCTGGTCATGAAGGAGCAAATGGCAATCGACCGGGAGCTGCCATTTGTACGAATCCTGTCAACCCTGGAACGTCACAACGCTTTTCCGGACGACCCGATTCAATATCGCAGCGGGTGGGCGCAGGACGCCGATGAATTCTGGGAACTGGCCGGCACGACACCCGACCAGGTCGACATGCTGCAAACCTACGATGACTACCCGGCCATCAGCGCCATGCAGATCCAGAACCTTGGATTCTGTCCCGATGGCGACATCGCCGGCTTTATTCGCAAACACACGTTCACGTTCGACGGCAGTTTCCCTCACAACACATCCGGGGGACAGCTGTCCATCGGCCAGGCAGGAGCGGCCGGTGGTTTTCTCGGCCTGGTTGAAGCCGTGCGACAACTGACGGGGAAAGCGGCGACCAACGCAGTGCCCGAAGCGCAGATTGCAGCAGTAACCGGTTTCGGAATGATCATCTTCGACCGCGGCCTGTGCTCGGCCGCTGCATTACTCAGCAAGGGTCAGGCATGAGCGCTGCCATGATTAACTCCCCGTCTTCCACCCGAAGCCGGGCCGCCTGCGTACTCTCCGCATCCGCCGCCCAGGGGCGTTTCCAGCTTCAAATGTGCGACCGCTGCAAGAACTTCTGCTACCCGGCCCGCGAGATCTGTCCCGATTGTTGGTCGGCGGAACTCCGGTGGGTCGACGTCCCTGGCCTTGGCACCTTGTTGAGTGATTCAACCATGTACGGCAGCATCAATGACTACTTTGCAACCGGCCTTCCGTGGCGAGTGGGTACGGTGCAGTTGGACACGGGTCCAACGGTCCTCGCACACCTGCACAAAGAAACAAGGGTGCACGAACGCGTTCAGGTTATTGCCCGCACGGATATCTCAGGGCAGGGAGTATTGGCGGCCTTGCCTGTCAATGCCAGCCCCCGCAATGAGAGTTCCGCGACTCCTGACGCCTTGATACAGGATCGTCAATTGCGCTCACTGACCTGTGATCCCAAAGGCCGCACGGTACTCATCAGTGACGCCCGCGGCGAACTGGGATCCGCCATTGCCGATGCCCTGGTCAAGGCCGGCGTCAAACGAATTCACGGCGGTGGACTTCTGAATCGCGCCAATGGAATGCAGCCGGCGCCACTGGACCTGATGGACGACGGGTCGGTGCATGCCCTGGCAACGAAAATTGGACACAACGTCGACATCGTAATTCACCGGGTGAGCTTGTTGCAGCCCGGAGACATTATCGGAGACTCGCCCCCGAATCGCCCGGATATCTCCGCCGCCCAGGAAGAACTCGCCGCAAATCTCCTGACCTTTCTGCGCCTTGCCAAAACGTTCGGCCCACTGCTCAGAGACCGTCCTAACCACGTGTCGGCCCCCGCACGCGCCTGGATCAATTTGATTTCCGCTCATGCCCTGGCCGCAAACTCGGGTTTCGGCACATCCGCGGTCAGCCATTCCGCCGCCTGGGCGCTCAGCCGCGCATTGCGCGCCGAATTCGCCGGCACCGGGGTCAAGGTGATCGACGTGCTGTACGGGCCGCTTGACGAAGATGTTGGGCGCAAGCCAGATCCGCCAGGGGTCACACCCGGCCGCGTGGCGTCGACCATCCTGCACGCACTGCAGCAGGGCCTCGAACTTGCCACGGCCGGGGTATACGCAGAAGAAACGCTGAGCCGATACAGGGAAGACCCCCTGGCTATCGAGCGAGAGGATATCCGTACATGAGCACTGACAGGAAGGTTGCACTCGTTACCGGCGGCAGCACGGGAATCGGACTGAGCATTTGCCGCCGGTTTCTTCAGGCGGATTACACCGTTCTAAACCTGTCGCACCAGTCTTCAAATCTGGAGCACGATCGCTTGATCGACAGGCCGGTTGATTTAACGGATACCGAACAGACACGGGAGGCCGTATCGGAACTGGCCGCACAACACACCATCACGACCGTGATACATAACGCCGGTGTGATGCGGCCGAACCTCATCGAGGATGTTGAAATCTCCGATGTGGACTACCTCCATCGGCTACATGTGAATGCCGCCATCATCCTGGTCCAGGGAGCTGTTCCGGCGATGAAATCCGCGGGATTCGGACGCATCATCATCATCGGGTCGCGGGCAATGGTCGGCCTGGAAACACGAACCGGATACTCGGCGACCAAAGCAGGACAGCTGGGCCTGGTGCGCACGTGGGCACTGGAACTTGGCCCGTTGGGAATCACGGCCAACCTAATCGCCCCCGGGCCCATCATTACCGACATGCTGACCGAGCACATTCCGGAGAACAGTGAGAAAGCACAGCGGCTCGCGGCCTCGATACCCGTACGGCGTCTGGGCCGGCCAGAAGACGTGGCAGCGGCCGCTCACTTTCTCGCCTCGCCGGAAAGCAGTTTCATCACGGGGCAGGCACTGTTTGTCTGCGGGGGGACCAGCGTGGGATCCCTGACCCTGTGAGGATGCCGTTTGGGCCGCAAGCGGATCGACCTCACGCACATGTGGCCCGACCCGTGCACCCGACATTGAGGAATGAATCATGAGCCTGTCGAATCCGGAACTCTCTGCATTAGTGGAACCCAGGCGGGTACACCGCCGGGTCTACACCGACCCGGCGGTATTCGACCTCGAGATGGAACGAATCTGGGGCAAAGCCTGGATCTATGTGGGGCACGAAAGCCAGATCCCGGGACCGGGAGACTACATCACCTTGCAAATAGGCAAGATCCCGATCGTAATGGTTCGTGACCGGTCCGGCGGCGTCCACGTACTCTATAACCGGTGCGGCCACAAGGGAGCAAAACTGGTTGATAATTCCTGCGGCAATACCGGCGGGGGATTCGTATGCTGTTATCACGGCTGGAGCTACAAACTCGATGGCCGACTGGTCGGAGTGCCACATCTGAAAGGGTACGAGAATACCGGTTTTGACAAGAATGACCCCCAGTATTCGATGCAGAAACTGGAAAAGCACCAGAGTTACCGGGGATTCGTGTTCGCATCACGGGATCGGCATGCGCCGGAACTGACAACATGGCTGGGTGGGGCACGCACGGTATTGGACAATCTCTGCGACCGCTCCCCCGAGGGCGAGGTGGAGGTTGCGGGCGGTGTCATCCGCTACGATCACCAGTGCAATTGGAAGATGTTCAACGAGAACCTGAACGACGCGATGCATCCCATGGTCGTACACCGTTCGGTGGTCGACGCCGCCAACGAGTACATCAGGACCCTGCCCGAGGACTCTCCTTCTCGCGCCGAAGCTGAAATCATTCCACCCTTCGGATCATCTTACAAAACCTTTTCCGAAGTGGATATTCTGGCCTTTCCGTACGGCCATCACTACAACCGGGGTCAGAACACCATCCATGCGAAGTACAGTGTGGATCCCGACTACGAAACCGTGATGCTGGAAGCCTACGGCCCGGAGAGGACGCGTGAAATCCTGACTTTCAATTCACACAACACGCTTTACTACCCATCGCTGACCATCAAGTCCTCGATTCAGAATATTCGAGTGGTCAGACCTGTCGCAGCCGATCATTGCATCATTGAAACTTGGTCATTCCGCCTTAAAGGTGCGCCAGACTCACTGCTCCAGCGAACCATTCTCTACTCACGACTGATCAACTCCAGCGGCTCCATGGTAGGTCCGGATGACCTTGTGGCCTACCGCCGCATGCAGGAAGGGCTGGAATCGAATGCCAATCAGTGGGTGGAAATGCACCGCGATTACGGCCGAGACGAGACTGTCGGCGATCATCTCGTCAACCGGTGCACCAGCGACCTGGACATCCGGACCCAGTACAGAGCGTGGCGCCGATACATGCTTGGAGAGACATGACCCAATGACAGCGACAATCGTGGATGAGGCCCAATTGACCCGGATCAGGGAATTCCTCTATCGCGAGGCTTCCTACCTCGACCGGCCGGATCTGGATGCCTGGATAGAACTGTATACCGAAGACGGAACGTACTGGATGCCGGCCACGGAAGACCAGATCGACCCGCTCAACCATATCTCCCACTTTTACGATGACCGGGTCATGATGGAGATTCGCCGGCGCAATTTCGTGCACCCACGCGCGGCTTCCAAGGACTACAAGGTTCGAGCCTCGCATCTGATTTCAGGAATCCGCATCGTTGAGCAGGACCCCGCATCGAAGCGCTACGTGGTCACTTCGAATTTTCATTGCGCCTATTGGTACTGGGACAAGCAGACCCTCTACGCGGGGACCTATCGTCATGAACTGGTCGACGTATCGGGTGATTTCCGAATTCAACACAAACGGGTGGATCTGATCAATTGCGATGCCGTTCAGGATTCGATGATCCTGTATTTGTAGGCGAAACCAGCAGATCGAAAGTCACCGATCCACACAATGACGGGTCTTGTGATCTACGATTTGTTCACTGAACTTCAGCCTGCTCCCGGACCGTGTTCCGGAAGTACCTCAAACCCCAGCACAGACATGCCACCCCAAGAATACTGGCCACGGCAGCGATGATCGAAATCGAGAAACCCACCGAACCATCGTCTTGAAAGATGTAATCCGTGCACAGGGCCACCAGGGTCGCACCGCCCGTTATCCCCATCAGATTCATGAACAGGAAGAACAAGGCGGTCACCTGTGCCCGCATTCGATTGGGCGCCATGCATTGAAGGGCAGCGGCCGAACTCGCCACCGGAAAACTTGCGAAATACATTGCCAGGGCCAGCATGGAAACAGCACCGCCCAGGCCTTCGAACAACGCAAACGTCGAAACCGGCACGATCAGGCCAAGTCCGCCAATGACACCGGAACGCAGGGCCGCGTCCTCATACCCAAGACGGGTCAGACGGTCCATGAGCCAACCGCTGGACAAGGTGCCCGCCGTATTCGCGATCAGCACCACCAGCCCCAGGTGGACGCCAACCTCTTTCGGCCCCAGGCCGAAAGACCGGATCAAAAATGCCGGTGACCAGGAAAGCAATGCAAAAAGCGCCAGGGACAGAAACCCGAATCCCACGTAGTGGGTGAAGAAAGCCGCACGGTGCTCCCGAATGTATCCCAGGACCTGGCTGATCCGAAACCCATCTCGATCGTTGGCGGCAAGACCCATCCGGTCCGGATCGCGAACCGTCAGCACAAACAGTGCGGCAATGATCACGCCCGGAATCCCGACGACAAAAAAAGTCAGTTGCCACGGCTTGACCGCCCCGACCAGAGGCAGCTCAATGGGACCAATGTGACTAACCCATTCAATAGCCGCACCGCCAATGAGATACGCAAGACCGGACCCGATGAAGGTTCCCAGCGAATAGATACCCAGCGCAAATCCGAGTTGAGACCGCGGAAACGAATCGGTGATCATCGAGTACGCTGCCGGGGAGAGTGCAGCTTCCCCGGCACCGACGGCCATGCGCGCGAAAAACAGCTGCCAGAAGTTCCTGGCGACACCACACAGGCTTGTGGCAATGCTCCAGACGACTATCCCCGCGGCAATAATCCGGGGCCGGGAGCGGGTATCCGCCAGGCGCGCGATGGGTAATCCCATGATGGCGTAGAAAATGGCAAACGCCAGGCCATGAAGCAAGCTGAATTGCGTGTCACTCAGTTGCAGGTCGGCACGGATCGGCCCCACGAGCAACGCGAGCACCTGTCGGTCGACAAAAGAGAATACATAGGCGACCGTGCAAAGAAATACCATGTACCAGGAGTACAGCGAAACTTCGGGAGTCCGGACAGCAGTGGAGCGAGTCATGCCAAGGTTCCTTCTTACGGCCAGGATCCACCGCGAGACATGCGACTGGGGCATCGACCACCCAAGGCGCCAGGCCGGCCCTGCGGCAAATCGCAGGGCCGGCCTGGCGCCACGCATGAATCACGATCAGAAATACGTCAGCAATGCTTGCTCAGAAGTTGTATTGAGCGGACAAAAACCACTCGGAAGGCCGCCCGTAAATCTGCTCCACATACGAAGAAGCGGTTGCGAATCCGGATGTCCCGGTGATCAGGTAAACCTCGTCGGTGATATTCCGAAACGCCAGCGTCCCTTCCCACTTGCCGTCGAGGGTCTGCAGGGTAATGGCCGCATTAAGGAGCGTGTAGTCGTCCTGGAACAGTTGCGGCGAATTAATGGCATCGTTGTGCTGGTCTCCGTGATACGACCAGTCCACACGCGGCGTTAATGTTGCCCAATTGCCGATGTCCAGCGTATAGGCCACACCTGCCGCCGCACTCCACTCTGGCGTATTGACCAGCGAGTTGGTGATGAAAATCGGTGTGGCGTTGCTTTCTTCGGTCACACTCGGATCGAGCTCATCGTAACCCGCATCCAGGTAACCCACCGCAGCCGTTACATGCCATCGGTCGGTCGGGACCCAGGTCAGTTCGAGCTCACCACCCTTGATCGTAGCTTTACCGCCGTTGAACGTAATCGGGTTGAATGACTCACGAATGATGATTTGCAGGTCCTCATAATCCGTGTGGAAGAGAGCGAGGTTCAGCCGCAATCGATTATTGAACAGGTCTGCTTTCAGGCCCACTTCATAGGTATCCGCGAACTCCGGGTCGTAGCTGCTGGGTTCGGGAGTGAAAGCCGTGAATCGTTGATCAAATCCACCGCTCTTGAATCCCTCGGAATAGGAAACATAGGCCATCACTTCGTCGGTTGCCTGGTAGGCGAGATTCAACATGATATTGGTGTCGTCGAATTTCTCGGTATATTCCTGAAAGGGAGTCATGCGTCCACCGGCCGGAATCGGGGCCCCTGCGGACGGCAGGTAAAAACCGGCAAAGTTTGGCCACGTTGCGTCGAATATCCCGGTGGCCGAAGCGTCACCCAGGGCAATCTGGTCGGGAGTGAATCGTTTCGTGTCCTCGGTGTGGCGAATCCCGAATGTCAACCCCCACTGATCAGTCAGATTCAGCGTTGACTGGAAGAATGCAGCCTTGGACTCGTTGTCATACAGACCGCCACTGAATACGCTTCCAACGGGCATCGTCGCCGGATTGTGATCGAAACCATCCTCGGTAAAGTAGTACAAACCGAGGATCCACCTCATCCGGTCATTCAGCAAGGTGCTGGAAAATTGCAGTTCCTGCGTAAATTGTTGATGATCGTAAAAGTCCTGGGTCGCGAAAATATTGGCCGGTGTATTGTCGCCATCCCGCGCGGACTCCATTTCGAGTTCGCGATAGCCGGTAATCGACTTTACCGTCAGGTTGTCACCAACATTCCAGACGAGTTCCGCGCTGGCGCCCCAGTTATCCAGGTCGGACTTGACCGGAAAGGTGCCTTCCGACGAGAAGGGCCCGATGAACGAATCCGGCCCGTAGCAGCCAGGCGCACCGCCCGCACCCACTCCCGGAGGCGGGAAGGATGGCGGACCTCCCACTCCGAAGTCCGGATTGATATTGACGGCTGAACAACTGTCGAGCAGACCATTTCCGAAGGTGGCGAAAGCTCCCTTGTCATTGACACCACCGGAGACCGACGGGGCGCCGTTCTCGCGTATCCTTGTGCCATCGAACGTAAAATACACCTCCAGGTCTTCGCGCGGCGTCCACAGAACCGACCCCCGGACCGATTGACTGTCGTCGTCTCCAAGGTCAATCCCGTCATGTACTCGAGTTACATAGCCGTCGCGATTACGTGTTGCCACCGCAAGGTTGGTCAGCACATTGTCCGATACCGGTAGATTGGCTTTCGCCGTGACATAGAACATGTCGTCATCGCCCACTTGCACTTTCACACTCGCGCTGGGTGTTTCGTCTGGGCGTTTCGAATAAACCGCCACCGCCCCGCCGATCGTATTGCGGCCAAACAGCGTCCCCTGCGGTCCTCGCAGCACTTCAATCCGTTCCACGTCCAGGAAATCGAGCACGTTTCCGACCGAACGGGCCATGTAGATGCCGTCGATATACAAACCAACACCCGGGTCGGTTACCGGAGTGAAGTCGACCTGCCCGATACCGCGAATGAATATTTGGGCCGCCGAGCTCGACGCCGAAGACGGAGAAACCGAATCGAATGTGAGATTCGGCGTGATGTCACCAAGGCGGTCGGTGGATTCGATCTGACGGTACTCCAGTTCCTTTTCGGTGAATGCCGAAATGGCCAGGGGCGTCGATTGCAGGTTCTCCTCCCGCTTTCTCGCCGTCACTATGACTTCCTCCAACACAAAACCGTCGTCCTGTGCTTGCAGTGAAGGAACACCTGCCGCCATACCCCACACAAGTAACGAAGAGACTTGAAGCAGTTTTTTCATTTTCCAGTCCTCATTGAATTCCGATGACACGTACCTGTCCGGCTTGCACCCTCCGGGGCCGGATTACCCATAGACATCTGTTGAAAACACCATTTATTTTTATTAGATGGATAGTCTATCCAATTAATATGCATGTCAAGCCATCGGTGGTTTTCGGACATCTCCCGGGACTCACCCGCCCACCGTGCGCTCAACCTTTCTGATGGCCTGGCGGGCTCCCTTGCTTAGTATCGATGCGCGCCCAGGCTCCGTGCGCAACAAGGAAGCGGATGTACTGCTCGGCTACCAATCACGACCAGCATCACCCGCCCAGCAGCGACCGGACCCGGTCCGGGCTGAAGGGCAGATGGCGGAGGCGTTTGCCCGTCAGACGTGTGAATGCATTGGCCACCGCCGGGGCCGGCAGTAGAACACCGACCTCGCCGATGGCCGACGGGTGGCTGCCCCCTTCGAGCAGCCGCACCTCCACCTCCGGGACTTCGCTGGCCTGCAGGATGGAGTAGTCGTGAAAATTCGATTGCTGAACTTCGCCTTCGCGGATATCGATGCGTTCCTTCAGGGCGTTGCTGAGGCCGAACATCAACCCGCCCTGGATCTGCGACTGCGCATTGACCGGCTGCACCACCAGCCCCGGATCCACCGCCGACCACAGCCGGTGAACCCGGATGCGGCCTGCGGGCATCTCAACGGACACCTCGGCGACACAGGCAAGCAGGGTTGCATCGTAGGCGGTGAAGGCCAGGCCCAGGGCGGTATGCGCACGCGGCCGATGCCATTGCGCCATCGCGGCCACGGCTTCGAGCACGGCACGGGCCCGCGGGCGTTGGGCGGCAAGCCGCAGGCGCAATTCGAGCGGATCCTCACCCTGCGCCTGCGCCACTTCATCGAGAAACGACTCGGCGGCGAACCGGTTCGGGGTCACCCCGACACCGCGCATCGGCGAAACACGAACCTGGGCCGGTTCGAGCAGGTGCTCGGCTCGCCGGTGCGGAATGTCGTACACGGACTGCTCGGCACCGAGAATGCCGGTAATCGGAATTTTCCCCCACACACCGTGGCGATACGGGTCGCCCTGGGTCAACGATTCCTCGCTGACCACCCGATGGTGCCAGGCCAACAGTCGGCCGGAATCGTCAAGCGCGGCCCGCAGATATTGTGCGGACATAGGTTTGAAGCGCCCGGCGTGAATGTCCTCTTCGCGGCTCCAGATGACTTTGACCGGACGGCCAAGGCGTTTGGCCAGCACCGCTGCATCGACGGCGTAGTCCTGGTCCGCTGCGCCCCGGCGGCCGAATGCACCGCCCGAATACATGCGGTGCAGGCGCACGGCGGACGGGTCGATCCCGGTCGCCCCGGCCACCGAACGCACACAATGGCTCGGCGCCTGGGTCCCTGCCCAGACTTCCAGCGAGCCATCGTCATGAAACCGGGCGGTGGCATTGAGCGGTTCCATTTGCGCGTGGTAGACATACTCGCTGCCGTACTCACCCTCCAGAATCGATTCCGCGGCGGCGAATGCGGTGTCGACATTGCCCTCGTCCTGCCAGGGAAATCCGCTGGCCGACAGGTCGCGAACCCGCTCCGTCCGCTGCCGCCGGGCGTCACGACTGTCGAACCGGCCAACCCCGTCCCATTCCACCCGAATGGAGTCGCGAACAGCCTGCACGGAACTGTATCGCGCGGCGACGATGGCGACCCGGTCGGCGAGGTCGATCACCTCCACCATGCCGTGCTTCGGACTCTCCTTGTCTACTTTGATCTTGCGAACCCGGGCACCGGGCACCGGAGGCCGGATTACCGTGGCATGCACCAGGTCCGGCAAGCGGACATCGATGGCGTAGCGCGCCGAGCCGTCACTTTTGGCCGGGATGTCCCGGCGCGGCAGATCGGTGCCGATCAACCGAAACTGGTCGCGTCGCTTGAGGTCTTCTTCGCGGATGATCGGCGGTTGAGCCGGGAGTTCCGTCACCGCCGCGGCCTCACCATAAGTCATGGTGCGCCCGCTGGGTGCGTGCACGATACGGCTGGGCCCGGTGTGCAGTTCGGAAGCGGCCACCCGCCATTGCCGCGCGGCGCTGTCGAGCAGAATACGGCGCATCTGCGCACCGTGCAGGCGCATTCGGTCGTAGTAACTGTTCACCGCCCAACTGGCGACCGTCAGCACCAGGCCGGCGAGGTTGGGGTTACCGTAGACCTGATCGTCAGGGGGACAGAACTCGATGCGCACGTCCTCCCAGTCGGCATCCAGTTCTTCGGCGAGAATGACCGGCAGAGCCGTCATGGAGCCCTGCCCCATTTCATCGGACGGGGTCTGAATGGTGATCACACCGTTCGGTGCGATGCGGACCCAGGCATCCGGCGTGGCCGGAGGGGCCGCATCACCGTTTTGATGCGACGGATCCGCTCCGATAACAGCCAGCGGCGCCAGCGAAAACCCGAACCCCAGGCCCGCTGCGTTTGAAATGAGTTTTCTGCGTGACAGTTTCATGGGAGATTTCCCGGACAGCGTGCGGCTCGAGTCAGGGCGCGACTCGTCAGCCATGATCCATTGCGCGCGCGGCGTTCTCGATGGCGTCGAAAATCCGCACATAAGTGCCGCAACGGCAGAGGTTTTTCATCGCGGACTGAATGGCCGCACGATCCGGCCGGGGATATTCCCGCAGGAACGCCGCCGCCGCCATGATCTGCCCGGACTGGCAGTAACCACATTGAGGCACCTGCTCTTCCACCCAGGCGCTTTGCAGCGGGTGCGGCTCGCCATTGCGGCCCAGACCCTCGATCGTCGTGATGTCCTTTCCGTCCACGAACCGGGCCGGGGTGACACAGGAATACACCGCCTTGCCGTCGACATGAACGATGCATGCACCGCACAGACCTTTGCCGCAACCGTATTTCGTCCCGGTCAGTCCGACATCTTCCCGAATGACCCAGAGCAATGGCACATCGCCCTCGACATCGAGCTCGTGGGTCTGTCCATTGATTTTCAATTTCATCATGATTGTTTCTCACTGAAAGTCGCGGCCGCGCCCTGACGTGCTCCGGATTGACTCACAAGGGCACTTCGTCGGCCAGTAACGCGCGGGGTTCAGGGGTGTCCTCCAGCCCCCAGCCACCCATCAGGTAGTGATGCACCACCCGGATGGCCATCTGGCCGATGTGTCCGTCGAATCCGTCGAGGTCACCAAATCGCTCACGCAGGGCATCACCGACATACGCCTGCATCGGCTCGTAGAGCCAGATCGGCACGAAGCTCTGAAACGCGTTCTGGCATTCGGTCATGACCGCCTCGATGAAGTCGCAGCCCCGCTCGAAGCCGGCCCGGTCGGTCAGCTCGTAGCGCCCGGGGACGAAACGTTCCCAATCGAGTTCCAGGAAACCCCGCATGAAGGGCACGAAGTTGCGGAAGTGGTAGTCGGGCATGAAGCCGTACCGGGCATTGGCCAGGATGGTGTCGGAGGAAAACAGCACTTTTTCATCCTCGAACCACGCGGCCAGGTTGCCCGAGCCATGGGTCGGACCCGGATTGAGCAAACGAAAACTCACGCCATCGATCGACAGATCGTGAGCCGGGCCGCTCAGAACACGGGTCGGCTGAAGCTGACCTTGGGCGCCACGAGCCTTGACCACCCGGGCGCACAGGTCGTCGGCGATGATTTCGGCCTGCGGCGCCAGGTCGTCGGCAAACCCGGCATGATCGAGGTGATCGTGCGAGTAAATGATGGTATGAACCGGTTTGCCCGGCACGGCGGCCTCGATGGCTCGCCGGTAAGCCCGCGCCCGACCGGGCGTACCGAAGGTGTCGAACGCGATCGTGCCGGTATCCGCCGCCACGAACACGGTCCGGATCGTGCCATCGGAGACGGTGTAAAGACGGTCCGACAGGGCCTCGACCTGCAGGTCCGGTTCAGCCGCCAGATAGGCTTCGGCGGCATCCAGGGTGAACATTCCGCGATTCTCAATCATGTGTGGTCTCCTCAGAGCGGGCTCAGGTCGGGCTTCAGATTGCCTTCGATGCCCCAGCCACCGGTCAGGTGTTCCTGCATGTAGCGGTACAGGTTCATGGCCGCATACTCTCCGTAGCGGAATTCATTGCGATACAGGGGCCCGAGATGCTCATCCGTGTAGCGATTTAGACCATCCCAGTCGTGCGGATCGACGCCGTCGATAATGGCTTTCTGAGCAAACTCGGAGAGGCGGTCCCAGTAATCGAGAATTTCGATGAAGCGCTGCCGGCTCAGCGCCCAGAAATGTCCCGGCACGAACAGATCCCAATCCAGGCTCAGGAAACGCTTCATCACCGGCACGTAGTGCGTGAGATGCCAGTCCATCAGGGTCGTGTACCCGGCACCGTCGGCCACCGTATCGACCATGAAGAGAGTCTTGTGCTGCGGGAAATAGGCCGCGACGTTGCCGTCGCCATGAGTCGGACCCGGATAGATCAGCTCGAAGCTGCAGCCGTCGATTTCGTACCCGGTGCGCTCACCGCTCCAGACCTCGTCGGCCGGCTTCTGTCCATCCGACTGCCGCCCTTTGACAACCGCGTCGGCGTACTCGTGGGCGATGATGCGGGCTTCCGGGGCGAGGTCGGATGCATAACCCGTGTGGTCGAGATGCTCGTGCGAGTACACGATGGTCTCAATGGGTTTGCGCGGAAATACGCGGTTCATCGCACCGGCGTATGCCCGGGCGGTGCCCGGCGTGCCGAAGGTGTCGAACGCGATCACGCTCGACCGGCCTTCCAGAAAGATGGTCCGATAGATGCCTTCGGAAGCCGTCCAGATGTTGCCCCGAACCGGTTCGTAGCACATATCCCGGTAGGCACCCTGTAACGGCAATTCACCGGGAATGGTGAAAATGCCCATGTGCTCGCTGCACGAGTGCTCGGGCGCTTGATTTTCCTGACTCATTTCCTGCTCCATATCTGGGGTACGGCCGCCACTGGCGGCCGGCTGTGAAAATTCTCGGAATCGCGTGCGATCAGTTTTCGGATACTTTCTGCGACGGCTGCAATGCGCTTCCAAGCGCTCGCAGCAGTGCTGCCCCGTCACCCTGAAAAGACGTCCCGTGCATGCAGGCCAGCGTCTTCGGGTCTCCACCGGCCAGGCGCTCGATCACGGCGGGCGACGCGGGTCCGTGGGCGAAGTAGTCCAGAGCCTTGCGAGCGTCTTCGCTGGGCCCGAGGATGTCTCCCTCGGTCAGCGGTTCGTGACGATCACCGAACTGGGTGAACAGGTCGCCACAGAACAGGGTGCGGGTTTGGGTCTCGGCCATGAGGCCACAGTCCCAGCCATGCGGAACATGCGGCGCATCGATCCACTCCACCGTATGCCGCCCAAGCTCCAGGGTTTCTCCGTCAGCGAGCGCGCGGGCGCCGCGGTCGGCGTAATCGGGCATGCACACCATGGCGCCAATCCGTCCGCACAGCGGCTGGGCACGGGGGGCGGCGGCCAGAAACTGGTTCATCGCGCCGCATTCGTCGGGCTCGAAGTGCGAGTATGCGATCCAGCGTAACCGGTCGACGGGCACAACGCGCCCAATGGCGTCAGCGGTGGCATCGAACAACCTGCGCCCGCCGGTATGAAACAACAGGGGTTCTTCGTCGTCGATCAGAAACTGATTGAAGGTAAACCCGTTGGGAATGACCGAGGGCGGGATGCGGGACGAGATTCGGTAAATACCATCGGCGATCTCGTCGATGCGCGTGGTCTCGTGGCTGTTGCCAACATTCATGGGAAAACTCCGATGGATCAGTGTGTCAGGGGCTCGAGCAGACTCACCAGACAGCTTGCGGCGAGATCAGCAGCTTCTTCAATTTCGCGGGACGCGGTGAACTGGACGTAAGCCGGGTAACTCAACAGGATCAGGGCTGCGTCGACGAACGAGTCGGTCGGCTCCCGGGGCGCAACCACAGCTTGCCGAATGAGGCCGCCGAGAGCTTTTTGTTGCTGTTCGAACATTTCCGCGAGTTCAGGGACGCGCTCGACTTCCGTGTGACCCAGCCTCAACCACGGGGCGAGGTAGTGAAGTTGCCGGTACACCGCCCGGGTGAGGGCGGACAGTCGGCGCGCCGAATCGTCCTCGTCTGACAGAACGGATTCGTCCACGACCGGAGCGCCCTGCTGGACATGCCCGGTACATCCCTTGACGAGTTCCCCCAGACTGGGAAAGTGGTTGTAAACCGTCTGCGGCGAGACCCCCGCACGCCGGGCGATCATTGCAAACGAGGTGCCGGTCGCGCCATGCCTGGCATGCAGGTCAGCCGCCGCGCGCAGTATCCGGTCATGGGTTTCGCGCTCGTGCTCGGCCCGCCGGTTCTTGCGATAGACGCGAGGGCTCATGCTTGCAGCTGCCTATTCATTAGTTAGATAATCCATCCATTGAATATTGATTGTCAACCCCCGCGAAATCACTTGCCTGTGACTATAGCGGGAATTGCTTTTGTTCTCCCGCGAACCACCACGGTCACGAACGCACCCCGGAATCACAAGAGCACCGTCACACAGTACAAGCAACGCGTCTATCATCATGGTACCCGGTTTTTCGGGCAAGTCAGTCGTTATAGTCAGGAGCTGTCCACTTTGGGCAGCGGAACAAGCAAATGCCGAGATATCCAACAGCGTGACTGACAAGGCCAGTGAATTCGTCGAAACCTGGTTCCGGGAACGGAACCAGGACCTGTTGCGCTACTTGCAGCGCAAAGGCAATTCCCGGGCTGAAGCCGAGGACCTGGCCCAGGAGGCCTATATCCGTCTGCTTCGGGTCGATCGCATCGACTTTCTGCGCAACCCGCAGGCCTACCTGTTCCGCATCGCCGCCAATGTGGCCTACGAACATCGCCTCAAGGCCAGCCGTTCCGAAGATTTCGTATTGCAGCAGGCACCAATCGAGTCACAGTTGCGCGAAGAGGATTCGGTCGAAGTGCGAGTCGATCGCGGAAAACGTCTGCGGGAACTCGAACGTGCACTGGGCGATCTGCCACACACGTGTCGCACGGCATTCGTACTGCACAAGCGGGACGGACTGACCTACTCCGAAATCGCCACCCGGATGGGGATATCCGCCCACATGGTGAAAAAACACATGGTTCGAGCCCTTTCGCATTGCCGGGAAACCTTGAGAGACACGAACTGACATGGACAAAGAAGCCGCCTCGCGCAAACTGATCTATGAAGAATCCGCCGAGTGGTGCATCGCACTGCATGAACCGGGGGTATCCGCATCCGTCCGCCGCGAATTTGGCGCCTGGTTGCGCCGGTCGCCGGTGCATGTCGAAGCTTATCTCGAAACCGCTGCCGCGTGGCATGAAACCGACATGCTCGGCAAGGACCTGACGGTCGATCTGGCCGCGGCTGATATGGACAATGCCGTGGTCAGTCTGCACCCCTCCGGCCGTCCGGGCGCGCGAGCACCGCAGACGCCGGGGCCCGCGAAACGCAAATCACGGCGCCGGCCCTGGCTGGCGGCCGCCGCCGTGCTGATCGTCACCGGCGGAGCCATCCTGGCGGGGCTCGGAGGGTTTCCGTGGTCCGCCGGCGCGAGCGCATACCAAACCGCCAAGGGCGAACAGCTTTCCTTCACCCTCGCCGACGGAACCCTGGTCCACCTCAATACCGATTCCCGGCTTGAGATTCTGGATATCGACACCGAACGGCGTGTCCGGCTGATTCGGGGCGAAGGCTATTTCGACGTGGCCCGCGACGAATCACGACCATTCATCGTCACCAACCGGGACGCCGAAGTCCGCGTCCTGGGCACTGAATTCAATGTTCGGGACAGCGGCGACAGCACCACGGTCACCGTGGCCGAAGGCCAGGTGGAGGTACGCCAGGCAATGCCAGCGGCTGCCGCGCCAACGCCGCCCGATCTCAGCGAACCATCAGCGGCGACCACCAGGCAGGGTCCCAGCCGCCTCCTGTTGACCCCGGGCCAACAGGCCATCGTACGCGAAGACCTCGTGCTCAATCCCGACCTGGCCAACCTGGAATCGGTCGTGGCCTGGCGGCAACGGCGGTTGATCTTCGATGGAGAGCCGCTCGCAAGCGTCGTTGACGAATTCAATCGCTACAACGCCCTGGTCATCGAGATTCGTGACAGCCACCTGTCAACCCTGCGAATCAATGGCGTTTTCAATGCCGATGATCCGGAATCCCTGCTCGATTACCTGCAGCAATACGAAAATGTACGGATTCTGCGCAGCAACAACGGTCATACGCTCATCCTGGAGCTGGCCGAACCCGCATCAGGAACCGTCCTGTAACCCACGCACGCCCAAAGGAAAGCACATCATGTCTGGCACACGTTTCACCCTGACCCTCGTCACTTTTGCCTGCTGTACATTCAGCGCAATCGGATTCGCCGCCGATCGCGCCCGCTATGTCATCCATCCCCAGCCACTGGATTCGGCGCT
The DNA here is from genome assembly GCF_037892215.1 of Elongatibacter sediminis. Taxonomy (NCBI): domain Bacteria; kingdom Pseudomonadati; phylum Pseudomonadota; class Gammaproteobacteria; order Chromatiales; family Wenzhouxiangellaceae; genus Elongatibacter; species Elongatibacter sediminis. The sequence goes on from NZ_JAZHOG010000005.1 coordinate 75,427, forward strand.
CAAGGTTTTTGCCGAGAAGACCGGCTACCAGGTCGTTTATCCACCGAAGCTGGTCAATGCTCTCGAATCCACGGGTTCCAGCCATTTCATATCCGGCCAGCAATTGATGCACGACCTCCTGCGCGATACCGGACTGACGTTCGAGTTCGTGAACGACCGCACCATCACCCTGCGCCAGGGAGGGGCGGACGCCAAAATCAGCCGCGTCAATGCAAGCCATGAGACTTCGCTCACCGGGCCATTGCTGGCGCAGAACGAGCCGGCACCGGGCTCCCAGACCGATTCCAGCCAATCCGGGTCGCCCGCCTCTTCCGCCAGCCTGATGGAGGAAATCACGGTCACGGCCCGGCGCAAACAGGAAAGCATCCAGGACGTTCCGATCACGGTGTCGGCGTTTACCGGGGATCAGCTCAAGACGGCCAACATCGTCAACCTGGACGATGTCGCGCCCATGACACCGGGGATGTATTTCGGCAAGCAGAACGAATCTCGCCCCCAGCTCTACATTCGCGGAGTCGGCAGCCGGCAGTTCGATGCCGGCGCGGAGGGCTCGGTCGGGCTATTTATCGACGAGGTGTATGTCGGCCGCTTCAGCGCGGGGCTTTCCGGTCTGTTCGACATCGAACGGGTCGAGGTTCTCAAGGGACCGCAGGGAACCCTGTACGGCCGCAACACGATTGGCGGCGCGATCAACATCATCACCAATCAGCCGACCGAGGAATTTTCGGCCAATGCCGAAGTGAGCCTGGGTAACTACGATTACATCGCGGCCCAGGGCGCCATCGGCGGCGCGATTGGCGGCAGCGAAGTACTCGGACGGCTGGCCTTCGATTATCGCGAACGCGACGGCTATGTCACCAACCTGACCACCGGCACCCGGCACAAGCCCCTGGAGCAGTTCGCGGTGCGCGGCAAGCTGTTGTTCCGGCCCACCGATACGCTGGACATCAAACTGACCGTGGATGTCAACCAGGCCGATCCGGACGCCGGTCTCCAGGGCGAGTACGTGGGTGGTCTGCCGGTGCTGGCCACCCCGGGGTTCCTGCCGCCACCGGAAACCACACCCGACCGTTTCAATGAGTTCTACAACACCGACTCACGGTTCGAGCGGGACCTGTTCGGCATCAACGCGCGACTGGACTGGTCGTTCGACAATTTCAGCCTGACCAGCATCACGGCCTACGGCGAAGTCGACCTGTCGGAAGCGCGCGATCTCGATTCCACGCCCGTCGACGGCATGGAGCACATCACCGACGAGGAAAGCTCTCAGTTCAGCCAGGAGTTCAGGCTCTCGTCCACGCCGGGCGGCTGGCTGACTTTCGACGACCGGGTGGACTGGATTTTCGGCGCCTACTACCTGGTGGAAAAACCCGACCGCCTCGAAAACCTCCGTGGCGGGCTGGATTCCATATTTTCCCGCATCGCCGCCTCCATCGATGCCGGCGGCCCGCCGGCGCCGATTGCGCCAGGCCAGATGCACATCGACAATTTCCTCGACGTCAACGTGGAAACCACCAGTCTCGCGTTCTTCGGCCAGGCCAGCATCGATCTCAGCGACCGGATGTCATTGACCCTGGGCGCGCGCTACACCCACGACCGCAAGGAAGGCGTGTACACGGGAACGTCCAATCGGGATTTCGTCCCACCCATCATTCTGCCGTTCACGGTCGAGTTGTCACCCAGTTGGGAATCGTTCGATCCCAAAGTATCGTTGGATTATGCATGGACTGACGACATAATGACCTATGTTTCCTACAGCGAAGGTTTCAAGAGCGGCGGCTTCCAGTTCGCCAAATTCAATGCCGAGGAAGCCCGTGAGGTTTTCGACCCGGAAGATGTCGTGGCCTATGAGATCGGCATGAAGTCGTCGCTGTTCAATCGGCGGCTGCGGCTCAATGCCAGCGCTTTCTACTACGACTACAGCGACCTGCAGGTTGCCAAGACCCTGGTCAGCGACGGCGGTGCCCCGTCGATATCCACGGTCAACGCGGCGGCCGCCACAACCAAGGGCCTCGAAGTCGAAGGCAGCTGGATGATCACGGACTCCCTGTTCCTGGACTTCGGCTACGCGTATCTCGACGCCACCTTCGATGAATACATTTTCGACGACGAACTGGACTTTACCGGCAATGACCTGCCCCGGGCGCCGGAACACTCCTTCAACGCCGCGGTAACGTTCGAACAACCGGTCGGCGCCGGCCTGATTCGCTTTCGCGGTGATTATTCCTGGATCGACGACCACTTTTTCGAACCGGACCAGGGACTGACTCTCGGCACGACCCAGGAGGCGTTCGGCCTGCTGAACATAAGCCTGGCCTACGAACAGGGTCCGTGGCGCGTGTCCGCGTGGGCCCGCAACCTGACCGACGAGGTCTATCGCACGACCACCCTGTCGTTTGGCCCGCCTTCGCCGACCACGTTCACCATGGAATACCTGGGCCTGCCCCGGACTTACGGAGTAACCATTGGATGGCGTTATGAGTGACTACGACATCATCGTCGCGGGAGCGGGCCTGGCCGGCGGACTGCCGGCCGCCGCCTACCTGCAGAAAGCCGGCTTCAAGGTCGGGCTGATCGAGCGTGGCGTCGACACCGGCAAGTTCTACCACTCCTACGAACTGCACCCCGGCGTCATGTTCGACCATTCGCCGGTTAATTTTTCCTGCATTTCGCCGGCAATGCTCGACCTCGATCTGGAAGGGGCGGGCTACGTCGCCAGGCTGCCTTCCATTCTGCATTCCGTAACCGACGGCAACGGCAATCACATGACGTTCTACCCCAACCTCGAGCGCAACCTCAGTCAGCTCGAGGTCTACTCCAAACGCGACGCCGCACGGTTCCGGACCATCCTGCAGAATCTTCAGCCCCACTGGGTCCGGCTCCTGCGCATCCTGTTCTATTCCCCGCACCCCGATCGCGCCAGGTACGACGAAGCGCTGCAGATCAGCGCGGACGCCCTGGACATGAGCGTCGAGGAACTCGTCCGCACCAACGGCATTCAGCTCCTGGAATCCCTGTTCGAATCCGAGCAGAGCCGGATCTTCCTGATTCCGCTGCCGGCCCTGCACCTGTTCGGTGACCTCTCGGTACCCGGCCAGGGTGCCCTGGCCTGGCTGTGGGCACTGTTGCTCAGAGCCTGTATTTCGCCGGCCGGCAATCAAAGCCTGGTGCGCGCACTGGAGCGGGTGTTCCTGCAGCATGGCGGCGACATTCTCCGCAACACCTCGGTCGAGTCGTTCGACGTGTCCAACAACCGCTGCGAAGGCGTGGTGGTTCGCACCCATCACGACGACCAGACCCGGTCGCTGCGCGCACGGGAGGCCGTGATCAGTAACCTCGGCGCCAGCCTGACCCTGAAGATGCTGGGCGACACGCCTCTGCCCGAGTCCTTCGACCGGCAATTGAAAAACTGGAGCATGGCGAAGCGCGTCCTGGCCGTTCACGACTTCATACTGCCCGAACCACCCCAATGGACGGCCGCACCCGCCAACCCGGATTTCGCGCGTTCGCCGCGTATTTACCTCGTCTGGAATACCTGGCACGAGTGCGTCCAGTGGCTGGAAAATTCACTCACCGAAGAAGCCACCTTTCACGGCGACGTGGAAATGACGCTGATGAACAACATTTACGACCATTCGGCCACCGGGAAATACGCCCTGCGCATCCGTCACGGAACCGGGCCGTATTCGATGGAACTCGAAGAAAAAAGACAGCCGTTCACCGACCGGATGCTGTCCAGCCTGACGACGCGCAATCCGATTCCACTGCAACGCGCCATCAGTCATCAGATGGCGACCCCGCTCGATTTCTGGCGCGCCAACCCGGCCGCGCTTCATGGCAACCCGGTGGGAGGCGACTTCATCGAAGGCCAGTGGATGCTCGACCGCTGCCCCTACGAAACGCCGGTCGAACACCTCTACATGTCCAACTCCGTGTGGCCGACCGCGATGTCGTGGCTGGCGCCCGGGTATAACGCCGCCGGCGTAATCATGGATCGGCTGGGCCGCAAACGGCCTTCGTGGTGGTCTCACGAACCGGGCGAATGGTTCACCCGCAGAGTCGCCCAAAGGCGCGCAGGAGCCGCCTCATGAACCGCTCTTTCGATGTCCTGATCCTGGGTGCCGACCTGAACGGACTGAACCTCGCGACTTCGCTGGCTGAACGTGGAAAACGCGTTGCCCTGCTCGACACGGCCTTGAAACTGGGCGGGCCGTTTCGCACCGAGTCCTTTCTCACGTCCCACCGCTACGAACTGGGTGCAGGGTGGATTCTGGGCGAGCACCACCCGGAACCGGCAGCCACGCTGTTCGAAAACGGCACCGTCCACTCCATGCGGCCCGAAATACCCCTGGCCTACCTGTTCGACGACCGCCCGCCCCTGTGCCTCTACCGCGATCCGGACCGGACGTTCGAACAACTCGCCAGCCGGGACAGCCGCGGCCTGCTGGCACTGATGACCGAGGGCGAGTCCCTGTTCGAATCCACGGTCATACGCCTGGCGAACCCCGAGGCCGCGGAAGGCTACAGGCGTTCTCCACCGGGAACGTCCACTTCGCCCCTGTTCGACATGACGGTGAGGGAGGCCCTGGATCATTTCGGCCTGCCTGATCCGGCACTGCGTTGCGTGCTCACCTACCTGCCATTGGCCTTGGGTCACGACATCCGGAGCACGGGCAGCGCTGCGGCACTGGCCGCACTGGTCTACGGCATGAGCCGCATGTCGCTGATCAGCGGCGGCGCGGGATTGCTGGTCAACGGACTGACGGATCGCATTTCCCGCCAGGGAGGTCTGATCTGCGAAGCCGCCAAGGTGCAGACGGTCAACCGCGACGGAAACCGGATCACATCACTCGAATTGGCGGACGGCCGCAGCTTCAGCGCCCCACTGATCGTATCCGGCGACGATTCGCTGACCCCAACAGGCCAGCGGGACGAACCGGCTGCGGCCGTGCCCGATGAATCTCTCGGGATACTGCGGATGTATCTGGACTTCCTGCACGACCCGGGCGGATTCGCGCTTCCCTCCGATCAGGCCCGGGCGGTAAACCGTGCCTATCTCGTGGGATTCGGCTTCGAAAACGAGCACGAAATTCACGAACACCTGGCAGCGATGCGCGGGAGTCAGCCACAGCGCATCGCGGGGCACCTGATCAACAATCACTTTCAGGAGGCCGCGGAGCCCGTCGGCGCCCTGAGCAGCCTGAATGAACCGTTGTGGTGCGCTTCCTGCCATTCCACGGACCCCGAAACCCTGCGTCAGCGCGCCACCGACATCGCGGCACGGCACGGCCGCACCATCCCATCACCCCAGGCAACCGCCACCGATCACACGGGTGTGCGAATCCGCCCCCGGCCGGTGTCGGCCATGTGGCAAAGCGTGCTTCCGTTCACGACGCGCGCCGTGGACCCCGAAGGATTTCGGCGGTCCTACGAACAAGCCACCGTCAGGGAGATTTGCCGCCGCCTGGCAAAGGTGGAACCGGATGATCTGCGGTTCAGGCTGACCTGGCTGCCGGCGGAAACCGGCGAATCACTCATGGACGGGGATCTGACTCGCATCCTGCATGGAGATCTGCCACGCCACCAGCAGAACACCACCGGCAACCTGCTGCTGGATCGAACCTCCCGCTCGGCCCGGTACCTGTCGCTGCAGACGGCACCCGGCCTCATCGCCGCTGTTGATCAGCGCATCGCCTAGGAATTCGCAATGGCTCATATCCGCACAAAGAAGATTTGGGAACACAACGCCCCCGCCCCGACCGACGAGACCGCGTACTGGCGGCGCCGTGAATTCCTCAGCGCCGTGGGTCTGGCCGGCCTTGCCGGTACAGCCTGGGGCGGCATCGCGCTGGCCGGTTCTTCCGCAAACATACAGGCGATCAGTGATCCATCCCGGCCGCCCCCGGGAAACTTTGTCGAGTTCTCCGCCTGGCACGCTGAAGCCGCCGCACAGGCGCAGGCGCTCGACACCCGCGACTGGCCCATCACCATCGACGGCCTGGTGGAGCATCCGCTTACCCTGCAGGCCGGAGACCTGATCGCAGGACTGCAGCAGGAAGAACGCAGCTATCGTTTCCGTTGCATCGAAGGGTGGAGCGCGACGGTTCCGTGGACCGGATTTCCGTTGCGGGCCCTGCTGGAGCGGGTGAAGCCGCTGTCCGGCGCCCGCTACGTGCGGTTTGAAAGTTTCAATTTGCCGGAGATCGCGCCCGTGCAGGCCTCCGGCTACTACTCCGCCTGGCCATATGGCGAGACGCTTTCCCTGCGTGAAGCCGCGCACGAACTGACTTTTCTGGCGAGCGGAGTCTACGGCAAGCCCCTGCCCACCAGCCATGGCGCACCGCTCAGACTGGTCGTGCCGTGGAAATACGCGACCAAAAGCGTGAAATCCATCACCCGGATTCGCGTGCTGGACACACCGCTCCCGGGATTCTGGGAGACCAATCGGCCCTCCATGAGCGACCCGCTCTGCAATGTCGACCCGAACTACGCCCACACCCGGATTCCACAACACCAGGAACTGTGCATCGGCACTGGCGAATGGCGCGAGACCCTGCCCCTCAACGGCTATGCGGAATGGGTGAATGCCCTGTACGTGTGATCGGGATTGCGGGGTCGCAGGAAGTAAAATTCAGTGGCAAGCCCATGATCCGCGAACAGCGCCCCGGGCTCCGTGCCGGGCAGACCGGACAAAGGTAACGCGAGGAGCAATGTTCTTCGCGCTCTGCTAGGGTTGCACGGATGAATGACTCATCTTCGCGCACCGAGCCCAGTCACGTTTCCAGGAAATTCAAGTTCGGCGGCATGCACCTGCATATGCACCCGACGGTGTTCGGTGTCTCCACCGCAATCATCATTGGCGTGGTATTTCTCACCCTGCTCAATCTCGATACGTCCGAAGCGGTCTTCCTGGCGATCAAGCAATGGATTACCGAGTACTTCGGCTGGCTCCTGATTCTCTGTGTGCAGGGCTTTCTGGTTTTTTGCATTTTTCTGGCACTGAGCCGCTTCGGCCAGATTCGCATTGGCGGACCCGGCGCCCGGCCGCAGTTCTCTCGCCCCACCTGGTTCGCGATGCTGTTCAGCGCAGGCATGGGCATCGGACTGCTGTTTTACGGCGTGGCCGAGCCCGTCATCCACTTCCACAACCCCCCGAAGATGGCCGGCGGCACCGCCGATGCGGCAACCCGCGCCATGGATCTCACGTTTCTGCACTGGGGTTTTCACGCCTGGGCCATCTACGCCATCGTCGCCCTGAGCCTGGCGTACTTCAGCTACAACCGCGGGCTGCCACTCACCATCCGCAGCGCATTCTATCCGCTGCTGGGCAAGCGAATTTACGGGCCCGCCGGCACGGTCATCGACGTGCTCGCTGTGGTTGCGACCCTGTTCGGCGTCGCCACTTCACTGGGCTTCGGTGTCACCCAGATCAACAGCGGACTGGGTTTCCTGTTTGGTGTGCCGGTTTCAGCCCAGGTCCAGGTGCTGCTGATTTTGGGCATTACCCTGGTCGCCACGGCCTCGGTGATTTCCGGACTGAATCACGGCATTCGCCGGCTGAGCGAACTGAACCTGGTGGCGGCCGTGATTCTTCTGTTGTTTCTGTTGATCGGCGGCCCCACCCTGTTTCTGCTCAAATCCACGGTACAGAATACCGGCCATTACCTGCAGAACCTGATGCTGCTTGGGAGTTGGACGGAAACCTACGGGATGGAAAGCGAGTGGCAAGGCAACTGGACCCTGTTTTACTGGACCTGGTGGATTGCCTGGTCGCCGTTCGTGGGCATGTTCATCGCACGCATTTCCAAAGGACGTACCATTCGTGAGTTCCTGGGCGGCGTGCTGCTGGTGCCGGCCGTCTTGAGTTTCCTGTGGTTCAGCGTATTCGGCGGCGCGGCCATCTTCGCCGAATTGTACGAAGGCGCCAACGTGGCGGCCGCGGTGAATGACAACATGGCCACCGCGCTGTTCAAACTGCTGGAACTGTACCCGTTCACCTCCATCACGACGTTTATCGCCATTCTGCTGGTCTTTGTGTTTTTCGTGACCTCTTCGGATTCGGGCTCACTGGTCATCGATATCATCACCGCCGGGGGAAATCTGAACCCGCCGGTCGCCCAGCGGATTTACTGGGCCCTGACCGAAGGCGTGGTCGCGGCCGTGTTGCTGGCTGGCGGTGGCTTGCTGGCATTGCAGACCGCGGCCATCACCACCGGCCTGCCCTTCGCGCTGGTCCTGGTGGCGATGTGCTTTGGACTGTATCGGGCACTCAGTCAGGATCTGCCGGTGCGAGCGCATCCGCCGCCCCGGCAACCGGACTCAGGCTGAAGCGTCGGGCGGGTCCGCGGCCGGATCGATCGTTCCGGCCTCCAGTATCGGCGCGGCATCCATGGTCTCGGCATCCATCAGTGATGCAATGCGCTCCACCGCCGCTGCCAGCATTTTCTGCTCCCAATCCGGCAGCCGGTCGTAGCGGTCGACAAAATCCTCCTGCAACAGGCCGGGGGCCTCTTCAACGGCCTGCTTTCCGGCCCCGGTCAAACTGACCGTAACCACGCGCCGGTCCGGCGAGTCGCGCCGGCGAACCAGATACCCTCGCTTTTCCAACCGGTCCAGAACCGAAGTCACCGTACCCTGGCTCAGGCTCACTTCACGCGCAATCGCGCTCACCGGAAGACTGCCGGCCCGGGCGACGGAGTGGAGAATCAGCAACTGCGGCACGGTCAGACCGGACGTGCGCTGTAACTGCTTCGAGTGCAGGTCGATTCGGTGCATGATCCGCCGCAGCGAAACGAGGATTTCGTCGGAGTCCATGGGGGGATGATAACCCGCTCCCGAGCGGCACGCATATATCGCGAACCGGGCCCAAATCCATCCCGGTCCGGGCGCGGTAACGGCGCTGCATGAATCCGGGTTTTTCAATCGGTGCGACGAACCCAATCGCATTCAATTCAATGAATTAATTCACCCATTCGGCATGATAAGCGCTAATTACGCTCGATTTCGGCCACCCTCAATCTTTCAGTTTAATTTGTGTACAATAGATAAATTGGGCCGAAGCATGTGCACCGGCCTGTCTCGTACACACCCGAAGAGGAGTGAAGAATGAAGCGCAATCCCTTGAGCGCCGCGGTGCTCTGCGGCCTCGCGGCCAGTGTCGCCGCCTACCCCGCCGCCGCCCAGCAACGCGTGCTCGAAGAAGTCACGGTAACCGCCACCAAGCGCGAAGCCTCGCTGCAGGACGTCCCCATCACGGTGCAGGCATTGACCGGTGAAACCCTGGACGAACTCAACGTTGGAAACTTCGACGACTACGTCCGGTTTCTGCCCAATGTGAACGCCGGCGGCCGCGGCCCCGGCCAGAACGAGGTTTACATCCGCGGCATGTCCATCGACGCCATCACGGTGATGCTGTCGGGCGCTCAGGGCTCGACCCCGAACGTGGCCATGTACCTGGACGAGCAACCCATCACCGCGCCCGGACGCAATCTGGATGTCTACGTGGCCGACATGGAGCGCATCGAGGTGCTGCCCGGCCCTCAAGGCACCCTGTACGGCATCAGTTCGCAGGCCGGCACCATCCGCATGATCACCAACAAACCCGATGTCACCGAATTCGATGCCGGCTTCAAAGCCAGCATGGCGGACACCAAGAGCGGTGACATGAGTTACACCACCGAGGCATTCCTCAACTTTCCGGTGATTGAAAACACGTTCGCGGTACGCGCCGTGGTCTACAACGCCAGCTACGGCGGCTACATCGACAACGTGGCCGGCCAGTACCAACTCGACCCGGCGGTCAACACCACGCTGCCAGCAGATGCCGACTACAGCCAGGCGGTCGCCGACAACGCCGTGCTGGTCGAAGACAATTTCAACGACGCCACTTATCGCGGCGCCCGGATCAGCGCCAAGTACTGGTTCAATGACGAATGGTCCGGCCAGTTGACCTACATGAACCAGAAACTGGAAACGGACGGCGTATTCGATTACGACCCGGCCGTGGGCGATCTCCAGGTCGAACGTTACTTCGAGGACAGCCTGGAAGACGAGTTCGACCAGATCGCGTGGACCCTGGAAGGCCGCATGGGAGCGCTCGAGGTGCTGTACACCGGCGCCTACCTCGACCGCAACGTGGAGCAATCGGTGGACTACACCGGTTACAACAACGTCGGCGGTTTCATCGCCTATTACACCTGCACCTATACCAACCCCGATTACATCGTCAATTACGGCATCGATCCGAACGTGATCACCGACGTGCGCACCTGCCTGGATCCGACCAAGGGCTTCAAGGGCCAACAGGACATCACGCGCAATACGCACGAGTTCCGCCTATTCTCGCCGCAGGACAAATCGGTTCGCGTGACGGCCGGTGTGTTCTACGATGACTTCGAACTGGAAACCCAGGACGACTATTTCTACCTGCCGCCGGGCAACAGCGAGGCGCTCGGGTTCGCGCAGAACGCACCGATTTCGACCGCGCGCAACATCAACCCGAACGTGCGTCCGGTCGGCGTCGGTTTCTTCAACGACATCACCCGCACCGAGGAGCAGTGGGCGGTGTTCGGCGAAGTCACGTGGGACATCAGCGAGCAGTGGACAGCCGCGCTCGGCTGGCGCTGGTACGACATGGACCTGGACTTCTACGGCTCATCCAATTTCACCAACGGCATTTTCCAGGGCTCGGTCGATTCCGATCGCGGACGCGATTACGACAGCACGTTCGGCCATTCGACCGAACCGCTCAACATCGACGGCAGCGTACCCAAGCTGACCGTAACCTGGCGGCCGACCGACAACCTGATGGTTTACGGCACCTACTCCGAGGGTTTCCGTTCGGGCGGCTGGAACCGGGGCGGCGGCGCGCCGTCGTTCAATCCGTCGTTTCCGACGGTGCCGGTCACGTACGACACGGATGATGTGATCAACTACGAGCTGGGCTGGAAAGCCACCCTGGCCGGCGGCGCCGTGCAGTGGAATGGCGCCGTGTATTACGTGGAATGGGAGGACATGCAGACTTCCCGTTTCGATCCGATCAACGTGTCCATCCTGACCTTCATCGACAACGCGGCGGATTCTGAAATTCGCGGCATCGAAACCGACTTCGTCTGGGCCGCCACGGACAACCTGACTCTGCACGGCGCACTCGCCTACATCGACACGGAACTGACGGCGACCCAATCGACCGTCATCGAGTTGGCTCCGGTGGGCAGCGAACTGGCGCTCACCCCCGAATTCGCCGGCACCCTGCGGGCGCGCTACGACTGGTTCCTCGACTCGATGCAGGTCTACGCCCAGGGCGCGGTGCAGTACGCGGGCGACAGCTGGAGTTCCATCGTCGCCGCCGACCGCCGCAAACAGGACAGCTATACCACCGTGGACCTGTCGGTAGGCACCTGGATCGACAACTGGAACGTGGAACTGTATGTGCGCAACCTGACCGACGAGCGGGCCGACCTGTTCTTCAATGTGCAGGACGACATTCCGCGCATCACCACCAACCGTCCGCGCACCTACGGCATCCGTTTCTCCTACGACTACTGATCCACCAGGCAGGGGCGTTCAGCCCCTGCCTCACCACTCGGTGGTCAGGGCGCTTTCGGCCCCAGAAACCACCACAGGATCAGGCCCAGCACGGGCAGGACCAGGATGACGATCACCCACAGCACTTTCGCGCCGGCGGTCGCGCCGCTGCCAATGACTTTGATGATGGCCCAAATGTCCAGAATTAGGACAAGCAGGCCGAGTATGCCACTACCGGTTCCCATGGTCTTCTCCTGACAAGGCTGACGCCGATGCGCCCACCGAAAGCATACCGCAATCAGCCCGGCAGGCCGATTCGCCGGTTCCACACGTGCAGCAGAATACGGTAGAAATGACACCAGGCGTTCATGCGCAGTACTTCAGTGTGGCGTGGTTCGCGACAGAGATAGGCATGCAGCAGACCTTCGCGCAATGACGGAGCCAGACCGTGGTGCTCCATCACCACCGCAAGGTCGAACATGGGATCACCGATGCCGGCGAACTCCCAGTCGATCGGCCACAGGTGCTCGCCGTCGTCGATCAGGTTGCCGGCAACCGGGTCGTTGTGACACAGGCATTCACGCGGTGGCGGGTCGCGCAGTTCGGCCAGCAGCACATTGGCTTCGTCGGCCCGCTTGCGGGCATCCGGGGTTCCCATCGAGTCCGCGTAGCGGCGAATTGCCCTGCCCGGCTCGAAGCGCGGACCCACGGGCGGCAAGGCATGCAGTTTTCCGAGCAGCGCGGCCACCCGTTTGAGATTGGTGTCGGAATCCAGGTCCGCCGCCGTCCAGGCGCGGCCCTCCAGGTGCGGCCGCAGACTGACCCCGCGATCGGGCGCGCTGAACACAACCGGCGGGGTCAGTCCGGCTTGCGCAACCGCCGCCTGCACCTCGGTCTCGGCGGCGCGGTCCAGCCCCAGGTCTTTCGTTTGCGGCGTATCCACACGCAGCACGAACCGCCCCTCAGCGTTCTCCACCAGCCAGGACGCGCTGGCCGGGCCGTCGGCAAGCTGACCGAGCACACGCGCGTGCGCGAAACCCGGAATCATCAGCAGGGCTTCGCGCGGGCTCATGTCATTCGCCTCGCACCCGCCGCGGCGCCTGCTGCGCAATCCCCCCTGGCGGGCGCAAGCGATTCATGCGACCGGCTCCGGTTCCGGGTCCGGATCCGCCATGCTCGCCCGCCAGCTCCGGTAACCGATGATGATCAGCACCAGATAGCCGACGAACAGCAACGCCGTCAGGAACAGACCGCGGTTCAGATACAGACCCACCGACACGGCGTCGATAACAAACCAGTAAACCCAATTCTCGAGAATTTTCCGTGCCACCATATAGGTCGCGACAATGGCGCCCCAGGTGGTCAGTGAATCCAGGTGAGGCAGGGCCGCGTCGCTGTATTCGGTCAGCAGGTGGCCGCTGGCGAACACCAGAACCAGCACTGCGCCGATGGCGAAGGCGTGACGGGACAACGGCCATGTGCTCACCTTCAGATCCTCGCCGGGTCGTCCGTGCCGGCGCCACTGATGCCAGCCGTAAGCGGCCATCGCCAGGTAGAACAGCTGCAGCACCGACTCCATGTACAGACGCGCTTCGAACATGATGAACAGGTAAATCACGGTACTGATTGCGGCCGCGGCCCAGCACCAGATGTTCTGCCGTATGGCCAGCACCAGGTAGGTGACGGCCAGCACAACGGCAAGCAGTTCCCAGGCCAGCACGCGCCGTCACCCGCCTCAGTCGACCCGCGGAGTCTGCCCGATGGGCTTGTCCACGTTCAGGTACTTGACCACCACAACCACGGTACCGTCGGCGTCCATGACCCGGCGCATGCAGATGTTGATGGCCCCGGTCACGGCTTCGTACTCGCCGCACAACTGCGTACTGAGCTGATTGGTGACGATCTCGACCCCACCGTTGGCGTGTGCATCCAGGTGCCCGCGCAGGTCGTGGATGAAATCCACGATGGTCGAAATCGCGCCGTCGCGCAAGGGGTAGAGACTGAGCTCTGCGGTGATGATCATGGTGTGATATTCCTCGACTCCGATCGGTGCATCATTACTTTGAATCCGTGAAGCGCCGATATTGGTTTTTGTCAGAATTGATAGCGCACGGTCACCCCGTAATTCGCGGGGTCACCGAAACGGGTATACAACGTGTTTTCGAACAACGGCGGCTCATTACCGAAGTAGAAACCGCGCGTGGCATAGTTCTCATCGAAAATATTTCGCCCCCAGGCGGCCACCGACCATCGGCCCCAGGCCTTGCCGACCCGCAGGTTGACGACCTGATAGGACGACGACTTCTGATTGTGGCTGATGTCGAAATAAAACGCATCGCTGGCATTGAAATCCAGACGGCCGAACCAACCGCCGTCCGTTGTCCAGGAGGCACCCAGGTTCAGATTCCACGAAGGTGCGTGGGCGAGATCGCGGTCGATGGCGTTCGGACTCACCGCGGCGGTCTTTTCCGACTCGCGAATCTCGCTGTCGAGCAGCCCGAGTGAGCCGTGCAGGGTCCAGGCGTCGGTCAGGCTCCAGGATAGACTGGTCTCCAGGCCGTTTACCCGGGCGTCCCCATTGTAGGTGACGAACACGAAGCTGTTCGGGTCGAAAGCCACCTGCTGACTCGACTGACTGAGCTGGGCGTCGCGGCGATCCATCGTGAAGACCGCGAAATCGGCGGCGAGGCGCCCGCCCAGGAACAGGCCTTTCAGGCCCAGTTCATAATTCCACAGATACTCGGGCTCATACGGAATGAACTCCGGCCCGAGCAGCGCCACGCCTTGCAGAGCCGCCAGCGACGGATTGAAGCCGCCCGACTTGAAGCCGCGAGCCACTCGGGCGTAGGCTCGAAGATCGTCACGCAGATCGTAACTCAGGGCCAGATGACCGCCCCACAGGTTTTCGTCCGGCCGGCAGTCGAACTGGGTGCAGCTGTTGCCTTCCGGTGGTACACCCGGGTAGTTGATGTCCGACCACTGGTCCTGGTAGTCGGCCTTCCAACGCTCGTAGCGCAGACCGGCGGACAGGGTCCAGGCTGGCGCCAACCGGGCGTCCAGGCTGCCGAACAGCGCCAGTGTGTCGGCCTGGTAGCGGCTCTGGATCTGACGATCGGTCAGACACGGCGCGCAGTAATTCTCCGCGCCGCTGTCGTCGTAGACTCCGGTTGAGGAAATGGCATTGTCTTCTTCCAGCCGGTCGGCGTGTAGGCCGATCACCCAATCGGTCGTGCCTCCGAACAGGCGTCCTGCGCTGGAGGACTGCAGCCGAAACTCCTGGGCCAGGGAATCGCGCTGGCGCGGATTGACGTAGCTGTAATCGTAGATGTAGTTACCGTAACTTCCCCAGAAGTCGTCGTTACCCCAGTCCCCGTCGAAACCATAGCGAATGTCCGAATCGGCAAAGCTGGTGATGGAGACGAAGTCCACCGCGCCACTCAGCGGCCCTTCGAGGCGCAATGACGCCGCGCGGGTTTCCTGCCGGTCTTCGCCTGGCTTGTCCGAGTGCATGAGGTCATCGTTGCGCACGGTGAAAGCGTCGTAGCCGTTGTCGAAATCGAGGTACATCAGGGTGAGCAGCGCGCTCCAGTCGTCCGAGATGGCCCAGTCGAATTTGGCCCGGGCGGTGAGTTCGTCACGGCCATTGGTATCGTCGCGGTCCAGCCACGCATTGTCGCGGAAACCATCCTGCTCGAAGTGCTGCACCGCGATGCGGGCATTCAGGCCGTCGGCCAGCGCCCCGCCCGCGGCGATACCGGCGGAGAACATGCCGTCGCCGCCGCCGTTCAGTTCAGCCGCCAGGGTCGGTGTCGCGGAAGGCCGGGTACTGCGCATGTACACCACGCCGGCCAGGGCACTCGAACCGTAGCGCGCACTCTGCGGACCGCGCAGCACCTCGACCTGGCCGATGTCGAACAGGCCACCGACCGTTCCAACCCCGGACAGGTCGATGTCATCGATGATGAAACCGACTGACGGATTCGGCGCGCCCTCGTACTGTTCACGCTCCCCGAGCCCACGCAGTTGCAGGTAGCGCATGCGCGAAGCCTCGCCCGAGCCATTCATGTTGGGCACCAGCGGAATCAGCTCTTCAAAATGCTGAATGGAGGATCGTTCGATGGCTTCGGCATCGAGCACGGTGATGCTGGTGTCGGTTTCCAGCGGCGAACTCAGCCGGTAGCCGGAAACGACCACCTCTTCCAACAGGGTTTCCGGCCCGGAAATTTCAGATTCCTGCGCGCCCCAGGCCAGCGAAGGCAGCAGCAGAATGGGTATGAGTTTTTTTTTCACGGTATCCTCGGACCAATGACGAAAGGTTCAAGGATCCGGGGTACGGGAGAAAGGTGGGCACAACAGGTCCTCTTCCTACGCCGGTACTAACCGGATCAGGTTCGAAGGGTTCCTGCTACGCAGATCTCAGACCCGTAAGGGCCACCCCCAAGGAACAGGCAAATTGTAATGCAACGCGCCAAGGAGTGAAAGCGGGACTTCCCGCCGTGGCGCCAGCGTGTCCGCAACGCCTTGGCGGCGCGGAAGTAGTCGCGCCAGGCAATCATTCGGGATCGGGGCGCGTCAGGTAGCGCGCCCGGACGAGGGTACATGCATTCCGAACCGATCCCGCGAAACCCTCTCGGCGATCGGTCGGATATGAAAAACCCCGCCGGGCGGCGGGGTTTTTCATCAGGGGTTCGAGTCAATCGGCACGTCGGTGTGAGCGGTGCCGGATCGCACCCCGGTCTCGGCCGTCTTCAGCCGGAGGGAACCACGTTGGACGCCTGCGGGCCCTTGGGACCCTGCTCGACGTCGAACGTTACGGCCTGACCTTCAGCCAGCGACTTGAAGCCGCTTCCCTGGATCGCGGAGAAGTGGACAAAAACGTCCGCGCCACCATCCGCCGGGGCGATGAAGCCGAAGCCTTTCGAGTCATTGAACCATTTAACGGTACCTGTAGCCATTTTTTTTACCTTTAATCAGTACGAATTGCTTAATCAATTGCAGGAGTCATCCGGAATGAATGCAGGAGATACCGTGAAAGGAATTCTGAGCATACGGGATAGACGTGCAACCAACCTTTTTACCAGCCTTCTCGGCAGCACTTCAGGCGCTGTCTCTTTAGGGCTGGCGCCCCATAATGTAGCGCCACACGAAATGAATCTCAAGTAAATCAGTGGTTTTTTGAAACCCGCGACCGCAGCCCACGAACGAAGCATATGATTCCGGTCAGGCTCATCAATACCAGGACGAGCGCCGCGGCCAATGCGATGACGCGGTACGCTACACCTCCCCAGCGGGCAGCATGCAACGGATACATCCAGTTGGCGACGCGATCCCCGACTGGCGCGCGAGTCGCATCCGAGACAGCCAGCACTCGGCCGCTTCGTGCATCGATGTGCACGGTGGAACGACCATAGGGGTGCACTTCGCCCACCTGTCGAAGGCGAAAATAATGAACCGCATTTTCCGGACGCGGTGGTGACCAGGACATCAGTCGCGCCCCCGGGAGCGCCTCGA
Source organism: Elongatibacter sediminis (assembly GCF_037892215.1). NCBI lineage: Bacteria > Pseudomonadati > Pseudomonadota > Gammaproteobacteria > Chromatiales > Wenzhouxiangellaceae > Elongatibacter > Elongatibacter sediminis. The sequence continues at coordinate 92,464 of NZ_JAZHOG010000005.1, forward strand.
TCACCCGCTCGATCATTCCCCCACTGGGCGGGTCGAATTGCCCCGCGGCCACGACGCGCACCGGTGCGGATGCCCGGGCATCCGGACTCAGCAGGTGATTGAGCAGATTCCTTGCCCCCTGGCCGAACACGACCGCCGACGCAGTGAGCGCGAACAGGATGATGAGGACTGCGGTCAGGACACCAAGGTCGCGGTGCATGCGAAGCAGCGCGGATCTGCTGAGGCGGCGCGGTCGCAGTGATGCAACTCGAAACTGGTGCCGCACAGGCCACCACAGAATCATTCCGCTCACGGCCATCAGCGTGGCCACGAGCCCCAGCCAACCGAGGAGCGAATTACCAAAATCTCCGGCTGCCAGGTGCCGATGAAGTTCGGTTATGACGCCCAGCGGCGATTCAAACCAGGCCCACTCGGCCACAGCACCCGCACCGTCCTGGCGCCACAAGACCTCCCCGGTTTCCAGATACACATGGTAGGCACGGATATCCGGCTGCGGCACCCGGATCAACCGGATCCCGTCGGCGTACTCGGCCTGAATGGCACCAAAAGCCTCGGCAATCTGCGCGGCGGACGGATTGACCCACGGCTCGGACAAGGCGGGAAACCGCAGCGACCAGATTTCCTGCTTGAAGATCAGCACACCGCCAGTTACCGCCAGAATGAACAGCAAGATCGCTGCCACCACGCCGATATAGCGATGCAGGGCGCGTAACCAGCTCACCGGACCGGATCCGTGCTCGCCGACGGTGCTTCGTTGCCCTGGCTCAGAACCGGAAGTTCGCCCGTAACGTAAGGGTCCGCCCACGGCCGGCATTGTAGCGATCGTTTCGCGTGTTGCCCGCCTGGCTGTAGTAGGTCAGGTATTGCTCGTCGAACAGGTTGCTGATGCCCAGGCTGAGCTGTGTCGTCGGGTGCACCGCCCAGGCCACCAGGGCATCCACCGTCGTGTAGCCGTCGAACTCCGCGGTCGCGGCTCCGGCTGCGTTGCGAAAGGTGTTGTCGAAGTAGGTAAACGACTGCAATCGATAGCTGAAGTTACCCGGTGGCGTGATATCGAGAAACAGGTTCATTCGATCCGAGCCCACATCCTGCGCTCCCAGGTCCGAATCGACGCTACCGTCGTCGTCTGAATCAAACCGGCCGTCCAGCAAGGCAATGCCAGCCCCGAGACTGACCCAATCGGTGAAGCGGAACTTGCCGCTGATTTCCCAGCCATCGATCCTGGTCTCCTCACGATTGACGGTAAAGACTCCATCGGCATCAGGCACGAGTCGCACGCCGAAATCGCTCGTCGACTCGAACCACGCGACCTGCACGTTGAATCGGTCGGTGGCGTATTCCGCGCCGAACTCCAGGTTGTCGGTAATCAGCGGGGCCAGGTCGAGAAATGACTCTACCTGGGTATCGAAGGTGTTCACCCCGCGCAGGACGCGGCCCACATCGGGCATGGAAAACCCTTCGGAGTAAGTGCCGTAGAGGCTCAGCGCCTCGTTGGGCCTGACCACGCCGCCAAAATTGATCAGGGTTTCATCGAAATCAGGGCTACCGCCTTGAACGGGAACGCGCTGAAAATCGGAACGGTTGCCCGCCAACGATTCGTAGTCGGCGACATCCAGTTTGGCGGACTCGAATCTAGCGCCGCCGGTCAGCTGAATCCATTCGGTCACATCCCAATCGAGCTGCGCGAATGGTGCCGTGTTCTTGAACCTGGTTTCGGGAACCCAGTCTCGACCGGAGAAAATCAAGGCCTGGGCGGTCTCGTCCTCCAGATAGTCCACGCCGACGATCACCGACAACGGGGAATCGAAAACCTGGTTGTACACCTGCGTGAAGCGCACGCCGGTTTTTTCCGAGTTGTTCTGTGACTGGTCAAAATGAGTTCCGACCGGAGCGATGAGCGGATCCTGGAAGATACCGAACGTCCCGCCGCCGAAATTGCTTGAAAAATCCTGCCGGTAGACCTGGGCGGAGAATCGCCCGCCCAGGAAGTCGAGATGGCCGTAGTTCAGGGTGATCGTGGTGACATCGTTTTCGGCGGGTTCACCGGGGGTGCTGCCCTTTATCGAGGTGGTCGGTATGCCCTGACTGCGGTCACCGTCAACCGAAACGTAATTGTCCTGCATCTGCAGGTTGAACGAGTTGACCATCAACTGAATTCGCTGGTTTTCGTCCGGTTCGAATCCGAGCTTGGCGAAGAAATTCCAGGTTTCCGAGTCCGCGATGTCGCCCTGGGTCTCGTCGATACCCACCGGCTCATCATCGCCATCGTAGAAAAGCCCGCGGTCTTCATAAGTCGCCGAAGCGATGAAGTCCCAGCGCCCGACCCGCTGACCGATGATGTAATTGGCGCGCCATCCAGAGCTGTTGCTGTGGAAGTCGTCGTCAGAGGTGAAACCCAGTTCCGCCCGCTGTTCCAGTTCACCGGTGCGCGATGGACTCAGTGTTTTGTAGTTGATGATGCCGCCGGTTGCGCCCAGCCCCTGTATGGCGTTGGCTCCATATACGATTTCTACTTCCTCGACCACCGCCAGGTCGATGGTGAAGCCGTCACGGCTGCCATCGCGCAAGGGGTTGCTTTGCGGCACGCCGTCGATCAACAGGAGCGGCGAACGCCCACGAAAGGCCTCACCCAATCCGGTCAGCTTTTGACGCGATGGTGAGTAGCTCGGCAGGAGGTTCGACAACATGTCCGTTGGATTAAGGCTCAGGGTCTGCTGAATCCGGATTTCTTCCGATTCAACGAAGGTCACCTTGTTGGATATCGCCTTGTCAGTGCGCGCAGTCCGGGTCGCGCTGACCAGAATCTCTTCCAGCACCCCCGCCCGCTCTTCCGCCTCGGCGCTCTCGTCACCGCCCAACTGCGCCACGGCATTGCCCGTCCCAATGGCCAGACTGAACAATACGGCGGCACAGAGTTGCCGGCGTTTCACCAACGATTTCATGCGGTTTTCTCCTCGGGACAAGCGCGCTTTCAAATGCGAATAATTCTCATTTCAGGCGCTAGTGTAACGACCGAAGGCCAGCCCCGCAACGCCGGAAGCGCCCGACCCCGCGGCCGGTGCTCAGTGCTCAAGACAATCGAACGAATGTGGGAAGTTTGGGACCAGAGGGAGTAATGGGGTCAGAGTAAAGGGACAGAGTAAACGAGCTTTTACTCTGTCCCTTTACTCTGACCCCGGCCTTTCTGACCCCGGCCTTTCACCACTTTATGGATGCGCGCGATATACCAGTTCGCGAATGAGGGTTTCGACCCGCTCGCGGATGTCATCGCGGGTGGCGCGGAATACGTTGAGAACCTCGTCCTCGCCGCCGGCGGCCCGGGCGGGGTCCTCGAGCGGCCAGTGGAGCTTGCGCACGCCGGATGGAAGAATCGGGCAGTGCTCATCGGCGTGGCCACACACCGTGACCACGAGATTGGCCTGGTCCAGCATCGCCGGGCTGACAATGGTGGATTCCTGGCCCGAGATGTCCACTCCGGCTTCGGCCATTACCTGGATGGCGCGGGGATTCTTTCCATGTGCCTCGATGCCGGCCGAGCTGAATTCCAATCCATTGTTATTCAGGTGGCGGCCCCAGCCTTCGGCCATTTGCGATCGGCAGGAGTTCCCGGTGCAGAGAAAGAGGATATTCACGGCAACGTCAGACTGATGAACCATCTTCTAATGTATTCGATAAACATGACAGCTGCGTTTCACCGTGTTGGAGGAATGGGGTCAGAGTAAAGGGACAGAGTAAACGGGCTCTTACTCTGTCCCTTTACTCTGACCCCGGTCGTTTTGACTCTGGTCGTTTGTTGGCAGGCGCTCTGGTTTCGGTGGTTTGAGGCGAGCGCTCCAAAATAAAAGTTGACACTCCGGCGACCCTATGGTCTTATCGGGAGATGCGTTCGGAAACCAGTTCATTGCACGCTTTGTCCGCCATTCGGGTCCGCCCGGCGGGTGCGATGGCTGCGCGACTGAACGTACTGCCTCTGGCTGCGCTTCTTGTGCTCCTTCTTATTATTGGACAAGGCGCGGGCGCAGGCTAGGCAGTAACCGGAACAACCTGAAGAACCCGCACCCAGCAAGTGCGGGTTTTTTTTTGAGACAACGGGAATCGGTGCCAACACCACCGGACGAAACACAGGCAAGCGAGACAGATACCATGAAAAGCGATCAGATCAAGAAAGGCCCGGATCGGGCTGCGGCCCGGGCCATGCTGCGAGCCACCGGCATGGGGGACAAGGAACTGGCGCAGCCGATGATCGCCATCGTCAACACCTGGTCCGACGTCACCCCGTGCAACATGCACCTGCGCGACCTGGCCGAACACGTCAAGTCGGGCATCCGCGCCGCCGGTGGCACCCCGGTCGAATTCGGCAGCATCGTCGTCACCGATGGAATCTCCATGGGTTCGGAGGGCATGAAATGCTCGCTGATGTCGCGCGAAGCCGTTGCCGATTCCATCGAACTGGCCACACGCGGTCACTGCCTGGACGGCGTGGTGGCTTTGGTGGGCTGCGACAAGACCATCCCGGCCGGCGGCATGGCACTGGCCCGGCTGGGTCTGCCGGGGCTGGTGATCTACGGCGGTTCCATCATGCAGGGCAACCACAAGGGCATTCCGATCACGATCCAGGACGTGTTCCAGGCCGTGGGTGCCCACGCGGCCGGCACCATTGACGACGCTGAATTGAAAGAGATCGAATCCGAAGCCTGCCCGGGCGCCGGTGCCTGTGGCGGCCAGTTCACCGCCAACACCATGGCCATGGCGCTGACCGCGCTGGGCCTGTCACCGATGGGCCTCAATGACATCCCGGCCGTGCACCCCGACAAACCCGGCGCCGTGCGACAGGCCGGCGAACTGGTGGTGGAGATGATCCGCGAGAACCGCAACGCGCGTGACCTGGTCACCCACGACTCCCTACGCAACGCGGCCGCACTGGTCACCGCCACGGCGGGCTCGACCAACGCGGTGCTGCACCTGCTGGCCATTGCCCGCGAGGCCGGGGTGGATTTCAGCATCGACGAATTCGACGAGATTTCACGCAAGACGCCCATCATCGGCGACCTGAAGCCGGCCGGCCGGTTCATGGCCCCGGATCTGTTCCAGGCCGGCGGCACCCCGCTGGTGGTCGACCGGCTGAAGAAGGCCGGCCTGCTGACCGACACCCAGACCGTCACCGGTCGCAGCCTGTTCGAGGAATGCGCCAACGTTTCCGAGACCCCGGGCCAGCAGGTCGTGACTGCGTTCGAACAACCCCTGAAACCACGCGGTGGCTTCGGCATTCTGTACGGCAACATCGCACCCGAGGGCTGCGTGGCCAAGCTGGCCGGCCATGGCGATTTTTCATTCACCGGCCCGGCGCGGGTGTTTGAGAGTGAAGAAGAAGCGTTCGCGGCCGTGCAATCCCGCCAGATCAACGCCGGCGACGTCATGGTCATTCGCAACGAGGGTCCCGCCGGCGGGCCCGGCATGCGCGAGATGCTGGCCGTGTCCGCCGCCCTGGTGGGACAGGGTCTCGACAAGGACGTGGCACTGATTACCGACGGCCGATTCAGCGGAGCCACCTACGGCTTCATGGTCGGCCACGTCGCCCCGGAAGCCGCCCACGGAGGCCCCATCGCACTGCTGCGCGAAGGCGACTCCATCACCATCGATGTCGACCGCAAATTGCTCAACACCGATGCAGACCTGGATGCACGCCGGGAGGAATGGAAACCCCGGCCGCGCCAGTACGCCTCGGGCGCGCTGGCCAAGTACGCCCGGCTGGTGTCGTCCGCCTCGCACGGCGCCGTCACCGCTTTTCCCGATTTTGACTGAAACCATTGCCCCAAACCATTACATGAAACCATTGATCAAGGAGTTACCGAAATGACCGCGAAGATGTATTTTGAAAAGGACGCCAGCCTCAAGCCCCTCGAGGGCAAGACCGTGGCCGTCATCGGCTACGGCAGTCAGGGCCGCGCACATGCGTTGAATCTGCACGACAGCGGCGTCGACGTGGTCGTTGGCCTGCGCGAGAACGGGGGATCCTGGAATCGCGCCAAGCAGGACGGCCTGGTCGTCATGACGCCCGCCGAAGCCGCCGCCAAAGGCGACCTGATCGCCATCCTGGTACCCGACATGCAGCAGCCGGATGTGTTCGAGAGCGCCATCGGCCCGAACGCGAAGGAAGGCAGTTCCATCCTGTTTGCGCACGGCTTCAACATTCACTTCGACATGATCACAGTGCCGGAAACCATGGACGTGATCATGGTCGCACCCAAGGGTCCCGGCGACCTGGTACGGCGCCAGTACGAGGAAGGCAAAGGCGTGCCCAGCATCATGGCCGTTCACCAGGATGCCTCGGGCGAAGCCCAGGACCGCGCACTGGCCTATGCCCATGGCATCGGCGGCACCCGCGGCGGTGTCATCACCACCACCTTCGGCGAGGAAACCGAAACCGACCTGTTCGGTGAGCAGGCCGTGCTGTGTGGCGGCATGACCGAGCTGGTGGTCAAGGGCTTCGAAACCCTGGTCGAGGCGGGTTATCAGCCGGAAGTCGCCTATTTCGAATGCCTGCACGAACTCAAGCTGATCGTCGACCTGCTGTTCGAGGGCGGCCTGTCGAAGATGAACCATTACGTCAGCGAAACCGCGCAGTACGGTGATTTCACCCGCGGCCCGCGCGTGGTGGACGACTCCACCAAGGCTCGCATGAAAGAGGTCCTCGAGGATGTTCAGAGCGGCCGTTTCGCCAAGGAGTGGGCCGACGAGTACCGTTCGGGTCTCAAGGAATTCCGCCGCATGGAACGCGAAGACAACGAGCACCTGATCGAGAAGGTCGGCGCCAATCTTCGTGCCCAGATGAGCTGGATCGAGCCCGACGACGCGGACGAATCGTCCGCAGCCTGACCGACACGGGCCGGGTGCGGAACGCTTCGCCGCCCCACCCGGCCGGTTTTTTAACGTGAAAGCGGTGAAACTGGAGCTGAAATCATGAACACGAAGACGAACGAAAACGCCGACAAAGGCAACGACTACGTCTACATTTTCGACACCACCCTGCGGGACGGCGAACAGTCCCCGGGTTGTTCCATGAACCTCAAGGAAAAGCTCCAGGTGGCCCGCGCGCTAGACGATCTCCGGGTCGATGTGATCGAAGCCGGCTTTCCGATCGCCTCCGACGGCGATTTCGAGTCGGTCAAGGCCATCGGCGATCTGGGCCTGAACGCCAAGATCTGCGGCCTGTCGCGCACCCGCCGCGGCGACATCGAAGCTGTCGCCCGCTCGCTGGAAAGCGCGCCCAACAAGCGGCTGCACATCTTCATCGCCACCAGCCCCATCCACCGTGAGCACAAGCTGCGCATGAGCCAGCAGCAGATCATCGACGAGATGACCGCGGCGGTGGCCTTCGGCAAGCAATGGTTCGACGACATCGAGGTGACCGCCGAGGATGCCGGCCGCACCGAGATGGACTACCTGACCGAGTACTTCCAGGCCGCCATCGAGGCCGGCGCCAACGTGCTCAACGTGCCGGATACGGTGGGTTACGTCACCCCCAGCGAACTGCAGGCGCAGTTCCAGCACCTGACCGACCATCTCGACAAACCCGATTCGGTGGTGCTGTCCGCCCACTGTCACGACGACCTGGGCCTGTCGGTGGCCAACTCGCTGGGCGCCATTGAAGGCGGCGCGCGGCAGGTGGAGTGCACCATCAACGGCATCGGCGAGCGGGCCGGCAACTGCTCGCTGGAAGAGGTGGTCATGGCGCTGCGCACGCGGCAGGACCGCTTTGCCCTGCGTACCGGCATCGACACCACCCGGCTGTATCCGACCAGCCGTCTCGTGACCTCGGTCACCGGGTCCCGGGTGCAGGCCAACAAGGCCATCGTCGGGCGCAATGCCTTCGCGCACGAGTCCGGCATCCACCAGGACGGCGTGCTGAAGAACGTCGAGACTTACGAAATCATGCGCCCGACCGATGTCGGCGTGCCGGAAAACTCGCTGGTGCTGGGCAAGCACAGCGGCCGCCACGCGTTTCGCGACCGGCTCGAACAACTGGGTTTTGCCGTGACCAAGGAAAAACTCGAAGACCTGTTCGTCGCCTTCAAGGCCCTGGCCGACCGCAAGAAAAGCGTGTACGACGAGGACATCGAGGCGCTGGTGCTGGGCAACGAGCAGAGCGGGCCGTGGCACCTGGATGCGATTTCCATCCACACCGAGGTGGAGAATTCCGGTCAGTCAGCCGAGGCCAGCGTGAAACTGCGCTACGACGGCCAGGCCCCGCGTATTTTCAGCGGCCGTGGCGACGGACCGGTGAATGCCATCGTCAACGCCATCCGCCAGGCCATGTCCGTCGACATGCATGTCGAGGAGTTCAATGTCAGCGCCGTGTCGGGCGGCAGCGACGCCCAGGGCCGCGCCACCGTGCGCGCCATCATCGGCGCCAGCCGCTACCAGGGCACCGGGCTGTCCACCGACATCGTCGAGGCGGCGGCCAAGGCCATGGTCACCATCATGAACCGCCACCACCAGCACCAGGGCCGCGAACTCGATGACGAGCAGCGCGACCTGAAGGCGGCGGTATAACCGGAGCGGCACAACCATGGCAAAAACATTGTTCGAGAAAATCTGGGACGCCCACGTCGTCAAGCCGGAGTCGACCGCGGACGGCGACGGCGCCCCGGCCATTATCTATATCGACCTGCACCTGGTGCACGAGGTAACCTCGCCGCAAGCCTTTTCCGAGCTCGAGCGGCGCGGCCTGAAAGTCCGCTGCCCGGAACGTTGCCTGGTCACCATCGACCATTCCACGCCCACCCTGCCGCCGGACGCCAACGGCGAACGGCCGTACGTGACCGAGCAGGCGCATCAGCAGGTGGAAACCCTGTACCGCAATTGTGAGAAATACGGCCTGAAGCTCCATGGCTGGGACAGCCCGCACCGGGGCATCGTGCACGTGATGGGTCCGGAAATGGGCGCGACCCAACCCGGCATGACCATCGTATGCGGCGACAGCCACACGGCCACCCACGGCGCCTTCGGCGCGCTGGCGTTCGGCATCGGCACCACCGAGGTCGGCCACGTGATGGCCACCCAGTGCCTGCTTCAGCGCAAGCCGAACACGCTGGGCATCCGGGTGGACGGTGAACTGCGGCCCGGCGTGACCGCCAAGGACGTCATCCTGCACATCATCGGCGAGATCGGCGTCGGTGGCGGCACGGGTTCGGTCATCGAATACCACGGCAGCACCATCCGCGCACTGGACATGGAAGGCCGCATGACGCTGTGCAACATGTCCATCGAGTGCGGTGCCCGCGCCGGCATGGTCGCGCCCGACGAGACCACTTTCGAGTACCTCAAGGGCCGGCCGATGGCGCCGCAGGGCGAGGACTGGGACCGCGCCGTCGAGGCCTGGAAGGCCCTGCCCACCGACGAAGGCGCCCGCTTCGACCGCGAAGTGGTGATCGACGCCGCCGACATTCAGCCCAGCGTGACCTGGGGCACCAACCCCGGCATGGTCATCGACATCCGCTCCGCGGTGCCGCAACGCGATGATGCCGCCGCCCGCGAAGCTTTCGACTACATGCAGCTCCGCCCCGGCCACCCGCTGGCCGGCGAGCACGTGGACGTGGTGTTTATCGGCAGTTGCACCAACTCGCGGCTATCGGACCTGCGCGCGGCCGCCTCCATCCTGCGCGACCGGCAGATCGCCGAAGGCACCCGCGTACTGATCGTACCGGGCTCCGAGGCCACCAAACAGGCCGCCGAAGCCGAGGGCCTGCACGAGGTCTTCCTCGCCGCCGGAGCCGAATGGCGCGAAGCCGGCTGCTCGATGTGCATCGGCATGAACGGTGACATCGCGCAAGAGGGCGAACTGGTGGTGAGCACCAGCAACCGCAACTTCAAGGGTCGCCAGGGCCGTGGCGCCAGAACCGTGTTGGCGAGCCCGCTGACCGCGGCCGCCAGCGCCGTGACCGGCAAGGTGACCGATCCGCGTGAATTTCTGACCGAACCGATGGAGGGCGCCGCATGAGCACACAAGCGCAAGGCGTTATCGAATCCCGCACCTTCGTGCTGGCGCAGGAAGACATCGATACCGATCAGATCATTCCGGCCCAGTTTCTCACCACCACCGAGCGCGAAGGCCTGGGACAGTTCTGCTTTTATCAGTGGCGCTTCAACCCGGATGGCAGTCCGCGCCAGCCCGGCGCGCTGGACGACTACGACCCGCAGCGCCAGCAGGTGCTGGTGGCCGGCCACAACTTCGGTTGCGGCAGTTCGCGCGAACATGCCCCCTGGGCCCTGCTCGACATCGGCTTTCGCGCGGTGATCTCCAGCCAGTTCGCCGACATTTTCCGCAACAACTCGCTGAAGAACGGCCTGCTGCCAGTGGAAGTGAGCGAGGAAGTCGCGCGGTTCCTGATCGAACACCCCGATCACGAAGTGCGAATCGACATCCCGGCCACACAGATCCATATCGCCGAACTCGGCACCTATGACTTTCCGCTGGACCGCTTCTCGGCGCACTGCATCACCGAGGGCATCGACCAGCTCGACTACCTGATCCGACACGAAGAGGACATCGCCCGACATGAGCAACGCCGCGCCGGCTGACAATCACCAACACCGCATCGTCGCCGTTCCCGGCGACGGCGTCGGGCCCGAAGTGTACGCCAGCGCGTGCACGGTACTGGACGTGCTGTCCAGCCGCTTCGGTTTCGGCATCGACATTGACGAGCAGCTCATTGGCGGGGCGGCCATCGATGCGACCGGCAATCCGTTGCCGGATGAAACCGTGGCCGCCTGCCGCGACGCCAAGGCCGTGCTGCTGGGCGCCGTCGGCGGCCCGAAGTGGGATGCACAACCGCGCGAACTGCGCCCCGAGCGGGGCCTGTTGCGTATCCGCTCCGAACTGGGGCTGTACTGCAACCTGCGCCCCATCGTCACCCACCCCACCCTGCACCGCTTTTCACCGGTCCGCCCCGAACGGCTCGACGGCGTGAACGTGATGATTGTGCGCGAGCTCACCGGGGGCATTTATTTCGGCGAAAAACGGCGCGAGGGCGATGTCGCCGAAGATGTGTGCCGTTACACCGCAGACGAAATCACGCGCGTGACCCGGCAGGCCGGCCGTCTGGCCATGCAGCGCGACCGCCGTATCGTGCAGGTCGACAAATCCAATGTCATCGAGACTTCGCGCCTGTGGCGCGAGGTCACCGAGCGGGTGATCGGCGAGGAATTCCCCGAGGTCAGCCTGGAGCACCTCTACGTCGACGCCGCCGCGATGCATCTGCTCTCCAAGCCCGCCAGCTTCGATGTGATGCTGACCGAGAACCTGTTTGGTGACATCCTCTCCGACGAAGCCTCGATGCTGTGCGGCTCCATGGGTCTGCTGCCCTCCGCCTCGCTGGCCGATGGCGACTTCGGTCTGTACGAACCGGTACACGGCTCGGCTCCGGACATCGCCGGCCAGGGCATCGCCAACCCCTACGCCATGCTGCTTTCGATCGCCATGATGCTGCGCCTTTCGCTCCATGAAACCGAAGCCGCCGACGCGCTGGACTCCGCCATTACCGATTGCTGGTCCGACGGCGTACTCACTCTCGATCTGGTGCCCGAAGGTGTTGGCACCGAAGCCGTCACCGAGGCCGTCTGCCGCCGACTTACCGGCGCGGCCGCCGCATCCCGGACCGCCTGATCATGAACCCGCCGGCGCCGCATCCCGCAACTCGAGTTGCCATCAATCCCAACGCGGCCGCCGACAGCGCTCAACGCCAGGCCCTGTTCGACCGCTACCTGCCCGCCGTACTGCAGTGCCGGCTCGAAGACCTCGTGCAGGAAACCCCGGTGCAGCCGATGCCGCAGTTTTCCGATCGCCTGGGACTGGAAGTCCTGGTCAAACGCGAAGACCTGCAGCCGGTATTCTCGTTCAAATTGCGCGGCGCCTATACCAAGCTGAAAACCCTGACGGAAGCGCAACGCCGCAACGGCGTGGTCTGCGCGTCGGCCGGCAACCACGCCCAGGGTGTGGCGATGGCGGCCCGGCACCTGGGTATCGACGCCGTCGTCGTGATGCCGGCAGTCACCCCCGAAATCAAAGTGAGCGCCGTGCGCAAAATGGGTGCCACGGTGGAAATCAAAGGCAGCGACTTCGACACGGCCTGCGCCTATGCCACGGAGCTCGCCGAACGGGAAGGGCGCGCTTTCATCCACCCCTACGATGATGCAGACGTGATCTGCGGCCAGGCCACCATTGCGCTGGAACTGATCCGCCAGGCGGGCCGGCCCATCGACTACCTGTTCATCCCGGTCGGTGGCGGTGGTCTCGCGGCCGGCGTCGCCATGGTCGCCCGCTACCTGCAGCCGGACATCAGGATTTTCGGCGTTGAAGCCACCGAATCGGCCTCCATGGACGCCGCACTCCAGGCCGGCGAACCCGTAACCCTGGACTCAGTCGGCCACTTCGCCGAGGGCGCCGCCGTGCGGCGGGTAGGCGACACCACCTACGCCATCTGCGCGCAGATGCTGGACGGTATCGTGACCGTGGACAGCGATGAAATGTGCGCCGCCGTGCAGGACGTGTACGAGGACACCCGCGCCATTGCCGAACCCGCCGGCGTGCTGGCTTTCGCCGGCATGAAACGCTACTTCGCCGAGCACCCGGAGGCCCAGGGCGTTTCCGCGGGAATTTTGTCCGGCGCCAACGTCAACTTCGCCCGCCTGCGGCACATCGCCGAGCGGGCCGCCGTCGGCGAGGAAACCGAAGCCCTGCTCGCCGTCACCCTGCCCGAGCGCCCGGCCAGTCTGCTCGGCTTCTGTCAGCTCATCGGCGAGCGCGGCATCACCGAATTCAACTATCGCTTCGCCGACCCGGCCGAGGCCCACATCTTCGTCGGCATCGCACTCAAGGGCGGCATCGCGGAGAAGGACGAGATCATCGCCCTGCTGGAGGAAAACGGCTACGCCGTTACCGACCTTTCCACCAACCAGATGGCTCGCCTGCACATCCGGCACATGGTCGGCGGCAGGGCCGACGTCCCCAACGAGCGAATGCTGCGCTTCGAGTTCCCCGAACGCCCCGGCGCGCTGCTCACCTTCCTCGAAGGCATGCACTCGGACTGGAACATCAGCCTGTTCCACTACCGCAACTACGGCGCCGAGTACGGCCGGGTCCTGATGGGTATCCAGGTGCCGGAAGAGGATGAGGTGGAATTCCAGCGCTTCCTCAAGGCCACCGGCTACCCCTACAAACTCGAGGGCGACAACCTCGCCTACCGGATGTTCGTCGGCCCGCCGGGCGCGGCCAGCAACTAGAGCCGATTGGCTCCGAAACATGCGCCCCCGGCCCGTACCGGGCTCTCGCAGGTCAGCTTTGGAAGCAAGCGCTATTCAGGCGCCACATCGGATTTCTCGTACTCGGCAGTGCCCTCACCCCGCGCCGAGCCAATGACGATCTCGTCACCGATGGTCACGGTCATGAAGTCTTCCGCGGTCAACAGCGGACCCGAATAGTGGGGCGCCGTGACTTCAGCAAGTTCTTCGGCCGTGGTCTGGGGCGGAATAATGTGGGAGTAGACGGCGAGACGGGGCCCGGTATGGGTAAAGATGTATCCCGCCTGCTCCGGCGTGGTGTGCACCGCCAGGCTGATGTTGGCCAGTTGGGCTTCAAAGCGAGCGCCGGTCAAGTCGAAACCCACCAGGCCGCGCTGCTCGAGATCCCAGGTGAAAGCCGCCTGGAAGTGGTCGCACATCTCCTCGATGCCTTCGGGACCGAACACCGTGAGCGGTGCCCGGCGGCCATACATGAAGCCGGTCAGCTTGATGTCCGGGATCGCGATCGACTGGTCGTAATGCAGAGGATCCGCTGTCACCGATCTCCGGAAAAACGGCTGGTATGACACCTTGAAGGCATGATGGAGCGGTGAAGAGTAGAGTATCTGACGAACCCGGCCACTGAACTCCTTTGTTGCGAATCTACACCATCAACATCGATGCGGCCCCGTTGTTCGGCCAGGCGGAAAACCTGCTCAAGCGAGCCGGGTTCCGGCCGGCTCATTTGCTGGTCAACGGGCTGTTTACCTCCGCCAGCATCAACTCCATGTTGTACGGCAAGGTTTACGATTCGGTGCGTCCGGGCGACCCGTTCCTCGTTGACATCCTGCTCGAAGAAGGATTCATCATCGAGGTGCACGAGGGACAACGCACCTTTCTGCCCGACGGCCTGGGTGAGGAATGGCGGCCGGGTTTCCGGCCGTCGCCCCGAACCTTTCTGCGCAAGCTCTGCCCCGAACTGCGACACCCACGCTACGCCAACATCATCGTATCCGCGGCCAGTGTCAGCGGGCGGCCGTTCTCCGATTGGCGGGACCCCGGGCGATACCGTGAATTCATGGCCAACGAGGCCGCTTACTTCGAGCAGATCCAGGCCGAAGGCGGGCAGGCGTACACGCACGTGGAATGGGCCCATTACCACGATCTCGTTTATGACTTCCACCAGCAGATTGACGATCCCGCGGCCTGGCTGGAGCACCTCGAACAAACCCTGACCGACTGGCTTTCGCTGTGGAATTTCGATGAGCCGGACGCCCTGTTTTTCGTGTTCAGCGACCACGGTGACTGCGTCAATCGCCTGACACCGCCCAAGGATTACTGGCGCTGGTGCTTCATCCGCGACAACACGGCCGGCGCCACCACACCGCGTACCTGGATCAACGGCGCCGACGTGCTGCCCACGGTTCTGCACAAAATCGGGCGGCCGGCTGATCCGGCCGACATCGCTGGCGTTGCCTGGGATGCGCCCCTCGACCCTGACCGCATCTATCACCTGGCAGACACGCGCTACTGGGACGAGAACCGATCGTCAACCGAACTGGACCTCGTCAAGCACCAGACCCATGACCCGGTCAGCATGGGCGAGGTAAACCACTGCATGAACGCCACCGCCGTGAAGTTCATTGCATGGCAGGATGAACAAACCCCCACCCGGCTGCTCCAGGCGACCTACTATCGGGCCACCGCGGCGTACTACTTTCTGATCTTCGAGCCGGATCTGGACGACCCGCTCTTCCGTTACAGTTTTTTCAACCCTGCCACTCGGCAACCCCGGATAATCACGACCTTGCGGGGCGAGGAGTCCCTCAAACCACTCTTGCTTGAACTCTGTCAGAGCCTGGTCGAACGCTTCGACTGGATCGAAAATCGCGATTTCGCCGGCCAGATCGAGCGCGGGGAGTTTCCGGAGTGGATACACCCTTGATCACCCAATCGGTGCCCGGGCCCTCCTGAACGTCACTCTACTTTCGCACTTTCCGGGATTCAGCCCGCCTTCTCCGCCGCCTCACCACCACCCACAAGGCACTCAGCGCGGCAATCACCGCGGCGCCGATCAGAGTGCGCAGTAGAACCCGGGGGATCAGGTTGGCCTGCAGGTAGATATCGGCGTTGCCGGTCTGCCACAGGGTCCACTCGGTGCCGACATCGGCGGCCAGGGAGCGGTTGCCGGTGGTGAGGAGGACGAAGCCGTCGCCGGTGGCGGGGTTGAACCGCACTGAAGCATTGAGTGCAGGCGACTGACCACCGTGCCCGATGACGAAGCTGCCGTGGTTGTCCCGGGCGTACAGGATGGTACCCAGACCCCAGATATCGGCCCCCAGTTGCTGCGCGTGCGGCTCGCGCATGAGTTCCAGCGTCTCGGGCGAGACAGGCGGCGGTGCGCCGGCGACGGTTTGGCCCGTGGCGTGAAAGGCCAGCAGCCTGGCGAGGTCACGGGCGCTGGCATGGAGACCGGTGGCAGCGAGCGACGTGTAGTACGGATAGGCGCGCGGCTGGCCTTCAGCGTCAAAGTAGGTAGCCGGATCGGTAGCGCGATCGGGGTCGTATGTGCTGCGGGTCATACCCAGCGGCATCAGTACCTGTTGCTGCATATAGTCAGCGAAGCTCATGCCGGTCACCTCTTCGACCACCAGTTGCAGCAGGTTGTAGCCACCGCCGGAATACTTGAAGGAGCTACCGGGCTGCAGACCGACCCGGACCTCACCGCTGACATCCGGATCCGCGTCTTTGGCCCGGGTCAGGTGCTCGGTCAGCGGTTGCACCTGATTTCGGCTGGCGAAACCGTCATGCCCGAGACCGTCGGTGAGTCCGGCGGTATGACTGAGCAGGCGCCTGACGGTGACGCCGTTGTTGTCGAATTCGCTGTCTGGCAGGGACCAGCGTGTCAGGTAGTTCGACACCGGCGCATCCAGATCGAGCTTGCCCTGCTCGACCAGGCGCATGACACCGATGGCCGCCACCCATTTACTCACGGACGACACGCCGAAGACGCTGTCGGCCGTGACCGGCCGCCCCCGGGAATGGTTGACCTCATGGGACACGACGCCCGCGTCGAGCAGCAGCAAGGCGGCATTACCGTTGGATTGCGCCCGGATGCGATCGCTGGCGTAAGCGGCGAAAGCCTCCCGATCACCGGCGGGCACGGCAGACTCGACGAACCAGCTTTTATCGAATGCAAGCAGGTTGATTCCGCCCCAGGCGACAACACCCACCAGTGTCAACGCCAGCCATTGGAAAAATGCCTTCATGATTTCTACTCCCGAACGCACTTGCGGTGCCGTTGAACCCCACCGGGTAAGAGCGGGACTGGGCGGCTTACATTTCACCCCGATGCCGGCCCGGCATCGGATCACTCATCCCGCCTTGCTTTGCAAACGGTACGCTCGCGGGGTGACCGCATGCTGCTTTTTGAAGGCTTTGACGAAGGACAACTCCGACTGGTAGCCGACTCGCTCGCCGATATCACCGACACTCAGGGTCGAACTCGTCAGCAAGTCGCGGGCGTTGCGCATGCGCAGTTTGGTGAGGTAGTCGAAAAAACTCTGTTCGAGCAACTCCTTGAATCGCCGCGCGAACCCCGACCGGGACATCGCGGCCACATCCGCCGCCCGCTCAATGGTCCAGTCGTCACCCGGCTGTTCGTGGATCGCAGCCAGAGCGGAAGCGATGCGCTTGTCCCTCAAGGCGGAAATGATGCCGGTATCCTGCCTGCGCCCGAAATCGGCCCGCAGCAACTGAACCAGAAGCACCTCGGTCAGCTTGTTCACGGTCAACTCACTGCCGGGCGCGCCGGATTGATACTCGGCGCCGAGGTGGTCCAGGGTGCGCAAGAGCCAGGGCCACTGGTCCAACTCATCCCGGCGCAGCAGCACGAAACCAGGCAGGGCCCGCGTCAGTACGTCATCGTCAGCGCTGTCGAAGGCGCAGTAGCCACACAGCAACAGCGTGTCGGGATCGCCAGCATCATCTCCGCACAGCTTGTGATCCGAACCCGGCGCGAGGAAAATAAAATCCCCGGTCTCCAGGGCGTGGGATTCGTCCCCGATGCGAACCCGGCAGCGGCCACGGCGCACCAGGTGAAAGGTGGCGCGCTCCTCGTCTTCGAACGTCAGTTCCCACGGCGGTACGAGAAAGTCGCAGAAGTAGACACTGCCCGTGGCGCGCAAGCCATTGAGAATGTCAGTCAGAACTTCCATTTTTTACTCATATCACTCACAATTTAGACACTTAATAGCATAAAAATATGCTTTTAGCTATAGAATGAACTACTTAGTGGCCTCAAAATAATAAGTACGTTAGCTAAACCAGAGGACAATCACGATGCGACGTCTCGAAATCTACTTCAAAAGCTGGTGCCCTTACTGCAACCGGGCGCTCAATCTGCTCGACAGCAAGGGCGTCGCCTACGATGCCATCGATGTCACTCACGATATGGGGCGCGAGTTGGAGATGCGCCGACGCTCCGGACGCACCTCGGTGCCGCAGATCTTCGCCGGTGACCGCCATCTGGGAGGCTTTGACGACATCGCCCAACTGGATCGCCACGGCGAACTGGACCCGATCCTGAGCCAGGTGACGCGCGACGCGGCCTGACCCTCCGCCCGTACCCGGCAAGCAGATTCCCCGCCCTTGGCGGGGAATTTTTTTGACCGGTGCGCCCGGCTGATCGCCGGGCGCATGCCGTTCATGACTCCAATCGCCCGCGCCTTATGCACGCTCGAGCAGCATCGCGACCGCGGTCGCTCCGGCGCCGCAGATGCTGATGATTCCGTAGCGTGCATCACGGCGGGCGAGTTCGTTCGCCAGCGTGGTCGCGATTCGCGCACCGGTCGCCGCAAAGGGATGGCCGACGGCGATGGAGCTGCCCAGCGGATTCAGCCGTTCCCGGTCGACCCGGCCGATGGCCGGTTCTTTCCAGCCTTGCTCCCAGGCCTTGAGGTTCGAGGCCACCTGCCCCGCGAACGCTTCGTGCATCTCGAAAATATCGATGTCATCGATGGAAAGGCCGTTGCGTTCGAGCAGCCTCGGAACGGCGATGCCGGGCCCCATCAACAGGCCATCGTCCGGACTGATGCCGACATTGATGAAGTCCCTGATGAAGGCCAGGGGCTCGAAACCCAGTTCACGCGCGCGCTCCTCCGCCATCAGCACGGTGGCGGCGGCGCCGTCGGTCAACGGACTGGAGTTGCCGGCCGTGAGAGTGCCTTTTTCGCTGCGATCGAACACCGGCCGCAGCCTGGACAGTGCTTCGAGGGTCGTGTCCGGCCGGATCAGCAGGTCACGGTCGAAGCCGCCCAGCGGGCTGATTTCAGCCTTCAGCCGCCCGTCCTCGGTGGCGGCATGGGCATTCCTGTGGCTGCGCCAGGCAATCTCGTCCTGTTCCTCGCGCGAAATCCCCCATTCCTTGACGGTGATCTCGGTGTGTTCACCCATGGTCAGGCCCGTCGAGGGCTCGGCGATGCCGTAGGACCAGGGTTTGAGGTGACGCGGCCGCAGTTTCGAAAAGACTTTGAGGCGATCGCGGAGCGTTTTCGCCCGAGAGGCGTCCAGGAAGATGCGGCTCGCCTCGGGCGTAAACATCACCGGTGGGTTGGACATCGAATCCACGCCGCCGGCAATGCCGACATCCGCGCGGCCGAGCACGATGGAGTTGTACACGGACTGGATCGCCGAGGTGCCGGTAATGCAGTTGTCGGTCAGTGTCAGCGAACGAACGTCCGCCGGCAGTCTGCTCCTGAAATTGACCTCGCGTGCCAGGTGCGGAACGGCAGGATCCACGATCACGGTGCCGTAGGCCAGTTCGTCCACCTGCTCCGGGTCGAGGCCGGTGAGTTCCAGCGCCCCGTCCACGGAATGGGTCGCCAACTCCAGCGCGGAGTAGCCCTTCAATTGCGCGCCCGCCTTGGCGAACGGTGTTCTTGCGCCACCGACGATGGCGACTTTTCTCTCGGTTGAATTCGACATTAGGGTTCTCCTGTGACTCAGGCGGCCCGCCGCAGGCGGTCCTGGAGTTTCGCGTTCGCATCCCGCAGCGCGGTGCGCAGACCTTCCTCGATGACGGGATGATAGAAAGGCATTTCAAGCATTCGCTGGATCGAGTGCCCGCTCTGGTAAGACCAGGCCAGCAGGTGCGCCAGGTGCTCGGCACGCGGGCCGATCATTTCAGCGCCCAGGAAGCAGCCGGTTTCGGCGTCGGCATAGACGCGCAACAGACCCTGATTCTTGAGCATGACGCGGCTGCGGCCCTGGTTTTCGAAAGAGACTTCGCCGACGACGATGTCCTGGCCTTCGAGCGCCCGGTAGGTGTGGCCGACCATCGCAATCTGCGGGTCGGAGAAAACCACGGCCAGTGGCGCGGTCCGCTTGCCAGGCTCGACCCGGAAAAAACGACCCGCATTGCCACCGGCGATGCGGCCCTCATCCGCGGCCTCGTGGAGCAGCGGGCGGTCGTTGTTGACGTCGCCCGCGATGAACACGTGCGAGCGGCCAACCTGCAGGGTCTGGTCGTCGAACACCGGAATGCCGCGATCGTCCAGCGGCAGACGGGTGTTCTCCAGCCCCAGACCCGCTACGTTGGGCCGACGCCCGGTGGCGGCGACGACGTAATCGACGACCGACGTCTGGAGGTGTCCGTCATGATCGACATACTCGATCCGGACCCCACCCTCGACGCGTTCCATGTTCCGAACGTCAACATCGGCGTCGAGGTAGAACTCCTTCGAGAACACGGCGCGCGCCGACTCGACGACCGCCGGGTCCGTGAGAGGACCAACGAGGCCACCCAGGCCGAACATCTTCACGTCGACGCCGAGCCGATGCAGCGCCTGTCCCAGTTCCAGGCCGATCACACCGGGACCGAACACCGCGACCGACCTGGGAAGGTCGTCCCAGCCGAAGATATCGTCGTTCACCAGCAGTCGGTTGCCGAGCGCGTCCCAGGCTTTCGGGTAACTCGGCGACGAGCCGGTGGCGATGACGATGCGCCGCGCCGTGACGATGGTGTGGTCGTCCACCTGCAGGCGGTGATCGTCGAGGAACCTGGCGTAGCCGCGCAGGCGGTTCTCTTCCGGAATGTTTTCGGTACCCTCGACGACGAAACCGACGAATCGGTCCCGCTCGCGGCGTACCCGGTTCATGACCGCGCGGCCATCGACCGTAACGGAATCGACGTTCACACCGAATTCCGACGCTTCCCGCGCCGCGTGCGCCGCCTCGGCAGCCGCGATCAGGAGCTTGCTGGGCATGCAGCCTACGCGGGCGCAGGTCGTGCCGTAGGGGCCGCCTTCGATCAGGACGACGTTTTTCGTCCATTTCCGGGCGGAGCGATACGCGACGAGGCCGGCCGAGCCGGCACCGATCACGGCAACATCGACATCACGGGTTTGCATTGGATATTCTCCCTGGGGTCTAGAGTTTGCATTCGTAGACCATTATGGGGATTGCCATATATTCTAACTATGGCTGAATAACCAAAATTAATGCATCAATCGTCCAACTGAGTAGTTAATTCACGACAAGAACCCGGCTGCGTGAATCCCGAGAGTTCGCCACTTTCGATGGCGCAGGATGCCGCAACTCCGAAAGGCAGTCTCAGTCCTCGCTCCAGCCGTTGCGGATCAGCGCCGGGTCGGATCGATGTTCAGACGGTCCATTTTCGTGTTGCAATCCATTGTTCGTACCTCCTGTTGGGTGGTTTGCAACCCGCTAACGGATGAGCCGGACGATTTATTCCATGGCAAGGCGAAGAAATGTTCGATCGATAGCTGAGTGAGACGGGGGTCGCGCCCTTGTGTATGGTCAGGGCCCTGGCCCGTTTTCTGGATTTCTTCGGCTGTTTGAGTCCATCAGTCACCAGACGAGCATGATGTTCACAAAGCTTTTCGGGGCCGAACTGATCAGTTGATTGATAGGTGATTTTGTTGCACTGTGCCGAGCTTGGTGGATGTGCACTCTCTACGCCAATGGCTGATTGACCATCCCAACGTCAACATCTGGCGGCCGATCGTAGACCGCCCGGGAATTCAGATCGAAGGTTGGTAGCTCCAATGCGTTATTTCATCCAGGGATTACTGGCCATGCTGGTGATCTCACTCAGCACCATCGTGATATCCGTGGTCGTTCTGCTGCTGGTCATTCCCAAGTTGCTGGCACCGACCGACGCGGCCAGGAACATGGTGGCGCGATTTTCATCGACGGTTGGGGAATTGTGGATCGGCATCAACAAATTCGTCATATCCCGCTATCGGGGCATGAAATGGGACCTGGAACTGCCTGCGGGGCTCGACCGGAGCGGGCGCTATCTGGTGCTGTGCAATCACCAGTCCTGGGTCGATATCCTGGTGCTGCAATCGTGCCTGAATCGCCGCGCGCCGTTCATGCGCTTCATGCTCAAGCAACAACTGATCTGGGTACCGTTCATCGGCCTCGCCTGGTGGGCGCTGGATTTTCCGTTCCTGCGCCGATACTCGCGTGAGGAATTACTGAAAAACCCCGCCCTGCGCGAAAAGGATTTACGCAATGCGGCGCGGGCCTGTGAAAAGCTCAAGCACATCCCGGTGTCGATGATGTCGTTTCCGGAAGGCACCCGCTTTACCCCGGCCAAGCATGATGCTCAGAATTCACCGTATTCCCATCTGCTGCGACCACGCTACGGCGGCCTCGGCCAGGTGCTTTTTTCTTTCGGCGACGGGTTGCAGGAAGTCATCGATGTGACGATTAACTATCCCGACGGCATCCCGACGTTCTGGCAGTTCATCTCCGGCCAGGTGCGCAGAATTTCCGTGGACGCGAAGCTGCGGACCATTGATCCGGACCTGCGCGGGGTTGATTTCCGCAATCATCCCAAATCCCGGGCCCGGCTCAAACAATGGGTGAACCGCTTGTGGGAAGAAAAAGACCAGCACCTGGAACGGGCATGTGTGTCGGAACGCTGAACTCAGCATCCCGGTGTGACCGCACGGTTCGTTCGGAATGCCCTGCCAAAGTATTCTACGGTTCGGCCCGACACTCCGCTTCACGTCGACTCAAGACCAACCTCGACCGATGCGATGCCGGCGCACCAGCAGGCAGACAGATTCCAATGCCGGTTTCCGGGCTATGCTTGAGATGCTGGATCGGTCACGATAACCATCGTGAGGTACACCCTGTGGAACAAGATATTCGGCATTGGTCCGGGACGGACAGGCACAACCAGTCTGACCGATGCTCTCGGCATCCTCGGCTATCGCATGCTGCACTACGCCCGGCCGGATCTCGCGGTACGCGAGGATCGTCTGAGGTTATGGTGGCTGTATCTCGCCCGTGACGGAGGAACCGATACCCCGGTCGCGGCGATCTTCCGCAAGCTCGACCGGCTGTTCCCGGGCAGCCGCTTCATCTGCACCGAGCGGGATCCCGAAACCTGGCTTGAGTCCATGCGGCGACATTATGCGAATCGAGGCAGCGACGTGTCGCCAATGGAACGGGCGCTCAGAATCAAGATGTATGGAACGGCAGACTTTGAGCCGGCCCGGCTAACGCAGGCTTACGAAAATCATCTGGATGCCGTTCGGGAGCATTTTTCCAATCGTCCCGATCGGTTGTTCCGTCTGCGGATCTGCGACGGCGAAGGCTGGAACGAGCTGTGCGCTTTCCTGGGCAAGGATATTCCGGATCACCCGTTTCCTCACGCCCACAAAGACCCGTGAATTGCAGGGGCTGAGGTGCTTGCGCCTGCAATCAAACAAAAACCGGCCTGCCCCGAGTGAACGGGACAGGCCGGGCGGATGGATCATGACGAGGCCGGGGACACTATGCGCGGGCACAGCAGGAACGGCTGATCCGTCGGTACACCGATGCGCTACCCGGCAAGCAGCGACGGATCAGGGAATGCTCGCAGCAGGTGCGAGCAGGCGGTTGGGACGACGCCGGGTCGAGCGGCACGTCACGCAGCTGCTCGACGCTCTGAATGAAATTGCGAGCACCCCCTGACGGTTCTTCCACGCCAACCTTCGAAATAGCCGGCCTGTCGTCAGATTGCAGTCGCTGACCGGCAATGCGGGGGCGCGGGCCTTGTTGCCGCCGCAAGTCGTCATCGGCGAACTGAATTCGGTACTATATGACCGCCCCGGGCAACGATTTTCCGGGGCCAATGCCATGGATTCAGGCACCCAGGCCCGAAGATTTCATTCGGAAACCGTGACAGGGTCGTCAGGGCTGTATTTACTTGCCCAGTAATTGCAGGAGAAAGTCGTTTGCAGTACTCGATCGTCATCCCCACCTACAACCGCCCGTTTCATCTCAAGGCTTGCCTGGCGTCCATAGCCGAAATGGACACGGCGGGGATCTCATTCGAGGTGCTGATTGCTGACGACGGCAGCGATTATTGCGTCAAGAGCCTCGCAGAGAGCGTTGACTGTGCCTTCCCGGTATCGGTGGCTCGCGGCCAACATGGTGGAGTCTCCGCGGCCCGCAATCTGGGCGCGGAACACGCCCGCGGGACTTTTCTCATCTTTCTGGATGACGATTGCCGGCCCAGCAGAAACTGGCTCCGCAAGATTGATACCTGGACAGACCGATTCCCCGACTCCCTGATCGGAGGGCGCTTGCGCAACGGGCTGAAGGACAACATCTGCTCGGTCACCGCCCAGCTGATTCTGGACATGGTGTACCGGCGCAGCAACCGGGGGCGCCGATCCGCGAGATTTCTCGCTGGAGCCAACTGGGTGATGAAACGAAGCGCGTACCTGGAACTCGGAGGTTGTGACACGGAGTTCCCACCGTACGGAGCGGAGGATCGGGAGTTCTGTGACCGCTGGCTCGCATCGGGCCGCGCCATGCACTTCGCCGAAGATGCCTCGGTGGAGCACCACCATACTCTGAACATCAGGAGCTTCGCGAATATGTACTATTGTTACGGTCGCGGAGCCTACGTCTACCACATGCAGCGCCGGCAGAACGGGCTGTCCGGCATGTTCGACAAGTTCCTGTTCTATGCACACGTTCCGACCTTGCTCTCGCCCGTCTCCAGGGTGAAAGGCCTTTCCAGGAAGGCGAAAGTGTGCTTACTGATGGGGCTGTGGCAACTGGCCAATATTTACGGATACCTGCGTGAAGCGGCGCGTTGGAGGTATGGGAACCCCCGATCCTCGAGCGGGTAACTTTCCACCCATCGCGTTGCGGTAAACTGGTTCCGGCTTCCAGCCTCACTCAACACGAAGCCCTTCAAGGGACGATGCCGCCAGCGGTTCGCGACGTCACCAGAGCCCTTTTTCATTGGAAACATCATGGCTCCCTGCCCGCGGAAGACGTGTTTACCGTTGCGTGATGCATATGAAACTGACAACCAATCCGTTTTTTCAGACAGCCGCTTTCTCACTGCCTCGCGTTTTCCGCATCGGAAAGGCGCTTATCATATGCATCGTCCTGGGCCAAATCCTCTCCGCCCTGCTGGCCCCGGTCTCGGCCCTGTTGCTCGGAAAAATCGCAACCGTCGTCAAGGACATGCTTGCGAGCCCAACCTCTGATCTTGCCCCCCTCATTCCCTGGATCATCCTGGCGGCCGTTATCACCGTGCTCCTGGTGACCAGCAGCACAACCGTACGCTACTGCACCAACTGTTTGCGCGACCGTCTGCAAGCGGTCATGCAGCACGAAGTGGTGAGCCACATTTCCTCGCTCAATCTCGAGAGAATTGAAGATCGGCAGGTCCAGGACATCATCGAGCGGGGACAACAGTCCCCCGGAATGAACATGCTGCAATTCACAACCGGTGTGTTCACGGTCACATCCAGCCTGCTCAGCATCGCCGGCCTGATGGGCGTTCTGATCTGGGTCTCGCCGGGCTGGGCGACCGTCATCATGCTGGTCAGCATTCCGGCTCTCGTCGGTAATCGTTATCTCTCCCGGATCAACTTCAACATTCAGCGGAAGCAGACGACCGCCCGGCGGTGGAGCCGGTATTACACGTCGACCCTGACCAACCGGAGCATGATCCCTTCGGTCACGACGCTCGGAATCGCACCGCTTTTCCTGCAGCGATTCATGCAAACCATGGGGGAGATCAACCAGGTCAAAAGAGGCTTCTACCGCCTGCGCGCTTACGTCACGCTGGGTGCGACGCTGCTGGTCGTCGTCACGCTGATCGGAGCGATTCTGACGGTCGCCCGGGAGACCACGACCGGCGCCATCGAGATCGGAAAATTCACCGCCTTCTGGGTTGCCGCCTGGCGTATTCAGACGGCGCTGGCGAAGTTGGGTGCCGCTCTCTTTACGATTTCGGAGTCGGAATTCAATATTTTCAATCTGCGCGAACTTTTCGCTTTGAAAAACACGCTGCCACCAAGTGGAGATATTCAACCCAGGCGGGAACTGGGCGATATCGACATCAGGAATCTGAGCTTTACCTACCAGGGAACCACCTGGCCCGTTCTCAAGAACCTGTCGATGTCCATTCGCGAGGGAGAGACGGTGGCCATCGTCGGCCCCAACGGGTCGGGAAAAACCACGCTGGCAAAACTCATCGCCCAGCTCTACATGCCGACCGCCGGTCAGATCGAAATAGATCACCGCCCGGCTGTGGAATACGACCGCGAGCGGCTTTACAAGCACATTTCCTTCGTCACCCAGAATGCGGTTCAGTTCGAGGCCACCGTGCGGGAGAACATCGCCTTCGGCGACTGGGAAAGACTGCACGACGCCCCGGACGTCGTGGCCGAACTGGCTCACCAGGCTCAGATAGCCGAGATGATCGCCGGAATGCCGCAAGGCTTCGACACCCTGCTCGGGCGCAAATTCGGCGATTACGACATTTCCGGAGGACAGCGCCAGAACCTCGCGCTGACCCGGGCCCTGGCTTCGAACCCCGGCCTGGTCATTCTGGACGAACCCACATCGGCCCTGGATATCCGGGCCGAATTCAATCTCTACTCAAATATCAGAAACCTCACCCGCGACAAAACGACCATTCTGATTTCCCATCGCTTCACGACCGTGCGGATGGCAGACCGGATTTTTGTCCTTAATGAAGGCCGCATCACCGAATCGGGGACGCATGACGAACTGATCGTGCAAAACGGAATTTACGCCGCCATGTTCAGGATGTATGAAGAAATGAGTGGAGCCGGTTAGCTTCGATGGGGTCCCCGGCGGGAGACACCCGCACGGACTTTTGCCTGCAGCCTGCCGAGCAGACTTTGCGTTTTCTCCGCAGGACGGGGCACTTCAGGGGAGTGCTCCACGCCCCGCCACTTGCTCCAGACCTCGTCCACCGTGTAATGCTCCGCGAGCAATTCATAGTCCTTCGCGTAATAATCAACCAGCTTTTCGAGTTGCGATTTCGTCAGGTCCCGCACGGAGTATTTTTTTCCGCCGGTCTGTCTGCGCTCGAACTCGACCGCCTCGCCGGTCAGCGAGGAGAGGTCTTTGGCAAGCCTTCCGAGTTCTTCCATTTTATAGACGTGGGTGTAGTCTTCGAGATTCCGGCCTTCAAAAAAATCCACCATGGGCCGACAATGGTGAAAAATGGGTCTGATCAGCAGATAGTCATCGAAATGCTCGATGAACTGCCCCAGGCCCGGGGTGAAGTAAGGGATATCCCAGTAGTGGTGAGCAAAGTTTTCCCTGACAAACGCTTCAGACAACTCCTGGTGAAACAGAACTCTGTTCTTGTAGGCCGACAGGACCCGCTCAATCGGATCCCTGACCACGACAAATGTCTTCTCACAGGCTGAAATCTCGCCACGCTTGTTCCGCCGCATGTAGGTGTGGACGTGCATACCCAGCTTCTTGTGACAAAATGCCTCACCTTCTTCGAGTTGATAGATCGCGGCCTTGATGCTGGTGCTGGCAACCTTGGGCAGGTCCCGGTACCCCAAGCGGCCGTTCAGGAAAACAATATGTTTCATCCAACCCTCCTCCGATCGACAGCCCCGCACCGGCGATCTGTGTCCGCCTGTGGCGCGCCATGTTCGGACCGACGTGGCAGTTCGTGACCCGCGACCCAAGGTTATCGTAAATCCTTTTCAGTCAGAGACAACATCATGACGAAAACTTTCATTCTGGGAATTGGCGCCCAACGAACCGGGTCGACCTGGCTGCACGCCCAGCTGAGAAAGAACCGATCGATCAACATGGGCCTGTGCAAGGAATACCACGTGTTCGATGTGTTGTTCACCCCCTACCTGCCGAACTATCGACGTGGACTGACGGAGAAAATCAACCGGGGCCGGGAAGCCGGTGAGCAAGTCGCCCGGGAACTGAAGTTGCGCTCTTTCCTCGAAGATCCAGGCAACTATTTCAATTATTTCCACGACCTATACGAACGTAACGCCCAAACGCAGGCCGTAGGCGACTTCACGCCGAGCTATTCGATGCTGGATGCCGATGCGTTTCGGTTTATCCGCTCGGGGCTGAATGAACGGGGATTCCGGGTCAGGGTCATTTTCATGATGCGGGATCCGGTCGAGAGAGTCTGGTCCATGTTTCACCAGGCCGCAAAAGTCAGAAAAGCGCTGGAATCCAACCAGAAGAGAGTCGCCACGCTTGTTACCTTCACAAACCCGGAAGCCAGCATGAGAACGCGCTACGATCGCACCATCGCCGAGTTGGAAAAAGTTTTCCCGCCAGACGATATTTTCTATGACTTCTATGAGCGGTTCTTCACGCCCGGCTCGTACTCGAACCTGGGGCGATTTCTGGATATGGAATTGGAGAATCCGGATTTCGCGACCGTCAGGAACAAAAGCCTGGAGAAGTCGGAAGTACCCCCCGACCTGGCAAAACAGGCCGCCCGGCATTATGCGCAGACCTATCGGTTCATTCGCCACCGGTTCGGGGAGCAAATGGTCGACCTGTGGCCGGGTTATCGGGACCCGCCTAGGCAGTCACCGCCCGCCGTCCCCGGTTCGGTGGCCGGAATTCGAACAGGTCGCCGCTTGCACCCCGATACGTCTCGTTCAGCATTCTGTTCGAGGGGGCGAAGGCCGCGTAAATTCTCCGATAGTCCTCGACGGACGGCCTGTGCCCTTGCCCGGCGAAACACGACTCCACCAGCCGGACGATCTTTCGTCGGTTTGGCCTGATAGCGTTCCCGGCGCGGGGGTATCGGCGCATGAATCGGTTTACCGACAGGAGGATGCGTTGACCCGCGGTATTGATGGATGCATTTTGACGACCGACGTCCGTGTCCAGGATACCCACCAAAGAGGGGGAAAGGCAGGACAAGAACTCACGGGTCAGGCTCTCCCGCAAAGGATCGAACACCCTGACCTCGATACGACTCCTGCCAAAAACGGACGCCCAGGTATTGAGCATCGCGTAATAATTGAAGCGACGATTCTCCGGCACGCACTTCCTGAGGAAGTCCTGGAATCCGGATGTACCCCCGCCCCGCAACGACGTGGAGTAAAGCGAAACCGCCGCATCGCACTGCTCACGCACCCAACACAGGATTCGCACACCGGAGAACCGGGGCGCAATGAGCTCACGAAACCTGGCCACTTCCTCTTCCGTTTTCAGTCGCGTCGAAAATTGCTCGCTGGACGTGATCACTGTGTGAATATCTTCACCGAGTGCCGCGCATTCGTCATGGAAACGTGACCGAAACTTCTCTCTGAACAGGGCCCGTTGCTGAGGATTCGCACTCCGTCGTCGGCCAAAAAAGTCGTCGACACTCTGGTCATCGATACAGTAAGCGGGAACTGCCCGATTATTCTTCGGGCCGGCACACTGCAGAAAGTGAAACCCCTGAGCCCTCAGGGCTTCCCGGTTGGCGAACAGCATCTCCTGAACGGTCGTCGTCCCGGTTTTCGGGGTTCCGATGTGTGCTATCAAGTTCATGTGTCATCCATTGGGCCAGGTCCGCTTGCACGGGACTGAAATCGCCAGCACGGTGCAAGCGGTTCTTCACGCGCATGAAATTTCTGTACTCTCGCACCTTCCGGGGGCCTTTGAACCGGCTTGTTGACCAGTGAGCGAATTCATCGACGGCCGTGTCCTTTATCTCGAAAGCGCAGACCTCAGCCAGGCATGCGACCGGCAGGGGAAGATCCCACGTCAGCTGTTCCCATAACTCCCCCCCGATGAAGTAAACCAGCGATGAATTGGGAAAAACCCGGATTTCATCATTGATCTCGGCCACAGCTTCGTAGGCTCTATTCTCACCGTCGATGTAAACCGTTTGAACCGGGAAGCTACCCAGCGACAAACCTGTGCCGTCCGTAAACCGCGTCAACCACCGCCGAAACTTCGACCGGGACTCTGCCACCGGCGTCAGCAACATATCCGCATCCCACTTGCAGACCACGCTGTAATGGCACTGACCAAGGCACCAGTTGTAGTAATAGGCGAGATTGCGGACCGAGTTTTCAGGTGTCGAGGCGTGCTCCGGGCCACACCGCGCCACGCGGTGCGGGTAGGAAAGAATTCTTATTTTGTCGTAATCGCCTCCGCGCTCCCTCAGAGAGCGCACCACCTGGAGCGTGGCATCTTCACTCGCGTTGTCGATGACCACGACTTCGTCGAAGACATCGATAATGGATGAAAGGCACGCCTCGATTCGACGCTCTTCATTTTTCACCCGCAGCATGGCGCTCACGCCCGCCGTCTTGCGCCGCCTGGGAAGGCGGACCGGGTATTCCTCGAGCGACTCGAGATTTTCAAAATGCCGTTCTTTGCCGAAAACCGCCCAGAAAACACCGGATAATTTTCCGGACACTCTTCGCACCACGCTCTGGAACAACCTGAAAAACCGCTCCGCATACTGGATCATGAGTTTGCCGAAAGGCAGAAAAATGACCAGGTACCGGATCAGGCGAACGAGCCGATCCATCCTGGTGAAATCGGATGACAGGAAGTATCGGTGCAGCAGCCATCCCGGCAGGTGGTGGGGTTCGAGCCAGCTCATCGAATCAGGCTGCAGTTTCAGGAAGTTGTCTTGCGCGAAAAGATACAACTTCATCCGCTCAGCCCGGGGAAGTTCACGCGCGACCTTGGGACAAACGACTGAAACCCAGTACGTATAAAGCCTGCGAAAGAGGTAATCATGAAGAGCGTCTTCATGCTGGGAGAGATTATTCGCAATCAATCGGGCCGATGTTTCCTCCTCGATAAACCGATCCAGAGACCAGGTGTTTTTCATCATCCCTGAAGGACGAATCCGGTACGCGTAGTAACACGCCGAGGTAGAGGACACGCGATCGGCCCGAGTGAGGGCGGAGGACAGGAAGATTCCATCTTCTCCGATGCCGACTTCCGGAACGAACGACAGGGCTTCGCGGTCGATGAATTCCTTGCGGAAGAGATACAAAAACACCGACCGGTAACACCACAATTCCCGGTCGCGGTCAAAAGCCCCGTTGATGAGGTCCAGCTCATTGGTGATCAGAGACGTCAACCTGCCGGATTCGTAGTTGCGGCCGTTGAAGCGCAGAACATCACAAGCTTCCGACTCCGCAAATTCATACAGATCCTGCAACAGGTTGTCTTCGAGCCAGAAATCATCACTGTCCAGATGGATGATATATCGACCGTGAGCGACTCCAACACCGGAGTTCCGGGCCTCCGGCAAACCCTCGTTGACGGGCTTGTTGACGACGACGATGCGCTTATCGCGCTGCTGGTAACCACGCACCACATCGATTGAATGATCCGGCGAGCCATCGATGACCACCACGACTTCGATTTCCCGCAGAGTCTGGCCCAACACGGATTCGAGGCAATCCGGCAGGTATTCCGCGGTGTTGTACACCGGAATGATGACGCTTACTTTGGTGTCCGTTGCCATCATCCTCAGAACCCGGCGTTATTCCTGGACCGGCTGGACTTCTGAAACAGGGAAATACCCTCTCCCAGACTCTCGATTTCCTGCAGGTCGCTTTTGTATCTCGACCTCAACCGGTTCCGGACCGATTCACCAAAGGGCGAAAACTTTCCGCCAATTCCTTTTCTGTAAAAATGCCGTGACAAGGCTTCCAGCACCACCGGCGCTCTTGCTCGCGAACAAAACGGATGAACCACACCCATGATCTTCACCGCGAAATGATTCGCCGATTCGCGCGGCCTTTCTCCGCTCAGCAAGTCCCATCCGGTGTCGACTCCGGTCATGGCAGCCACCCAGTGCGGCAGCGTCTCACGATACGTCTCATAGGGAATGACGATAATCTTCGTCTGAGGGAAAATATCACGCAGGGTCAGGATAACCGGAACCCAGCTTTGCTCATACCGGCCTGAGAAAAAGCGACCGAAGCGCCTGATCCTGAAGTGAAGCAAGGCTTCGCAGTACAAGGCCGGAATAAACTCATCCATGCTCCGCACGGCTATCCATATCGTCGTATCCTCAAACCCCGACACGAACTCCTTCAACCGTCCGGCCCGTTTGCCCAGATGGCGGTACAAGCGCCGGGCACGATACGCGTCATTCGCTTCACCGAGAATATTCTCCTCGGAAATAATCAGGCTCCGGCTTTGCGTGCTTCCCAGCCGCACCAGGTAATCATCGACCGCTCCCCGACAACGCGGGTCCAGAAACCTCGAAGCCCGGGTCACGTTTGCCCTGAATTCATTCAATGGCACGTAATGTGCCGCATGTTCATACAATCGCCGATTGCACAACATGACGCGCTGAAAGTGAGTGGACGCAGTCTTGTGGGCGCCCAGGTGCAAGTGCAATTCCATCTACAGGTCCTCGCCGCACTCACGATACAGGGTTCCGACTGACGCAATACGCCGCATTGGGAGCCGTGAACCGTTGAAAAGGGCTTCGGTGGGCAACAGACAATGGCGGCCCGCCTCGAACCACGGTATCGACAACCCGGCGATTGCCGGATACTGGAAGCCCGGATCAGCGCATATTGGCATTGATGCTGTCCAGGCGGTTAAAGAGTTCGTAGTCCTCGGTGTAGAACTCGCGCAACTGGGAGAGAGTATCTCCCGATAGCTGCGCTTCGGTCACCCCGGGCTGGCTCACGTTCACGCGGGGTAGGCGAGCGGAAACACCCAGCGCCTTGCACACCTTGCGATAATGAGGTTCCAGCTCATGGTACGGAATAATGTAGTCGGCCAGGAGCTTTCCGTCGCTGGAAACAAAAAAGTCCCGTTGCAGCCGTTTTGTGCCGTCGGTTCGAATGAAGTTCCAGTCTTTGCGTTCCCAGAATGCGTCGAACGTCATCTTCCCGGGGAGCGCGTTGGGATTATTGCGGCGTTTCCGGTAACGAAACCAGGACAGAATCCAGCTGACCGGATCTCGCATCACGCCAAACTTGAAAAACCGGTGGAACCCCACTTCGCTGAACAGGGACTCAAATTCCACCCGGGCGTTTTCAAGATTGATATGTTTCCGGTCGGGCGACCCCTGGTAGACGACGTCTGCATGCCGCGACAGGGATTTCTCGATCGACGTCGAGGCCGCCTTGGAATTGGCAACGAAAACAAACCGCCTACTGATACTGATAAGCAAGCGAGAGCTCCGATTTCTGAAAACTTCGTCAGCTTCCCTGACGCCCAGGTTTCGACTCCGTGACCATTACGGAAACGGTTGGTCGAACGATGGGCAATATGCCAAAAACCAACCCGGGCGTATACCCCGAAGGCTGGAGCCAGAGTTGGCTCAGAGTCTAATTTTCCACCCTGAACAGACCGGGGCCGCGAATACCGCGGGCCCCGGAAGCTGGTGCCACTTCCATTGCTCAGTTATCCGATTGAATATCGAAGAGGTTCAACCGGGTAACCCAGTACTCGGTATCGGGCTGCGGAAAATCGAAGTACCGGGCATTGTTCACGTAAATCGAGTCACCGAAAATGCCACCACTGGCGACACCGTCGAGGCTGTCATCGGTGAGGAATCCCACGCGCTGACCGGTAAGCAGATCATCATCCAGCACGACGACCTGGACCATTTCCGGCTCGGGCCCGAACGAAGGCGTCATGATGAACAGGACGTTATCGTGCAGGGCGATTCCATCGAGAAACCCGCTGAGCGGGGGGTCGACGATGATTTCCACGGAATCCCCCGTCGCCGGATCCACTTTGAACAACTGGGCATTGTTGGAATGTCCCACAACCAGCGTTTTGCCATCGGGTGTGGAAACGATACCGTTACCGGCACAGCAGAAGGGGTCGGCGTTAATAAAGTCGTCGGACAAGGGAATCACGGTTGCCGCGTCCGCGTGCGCTGGCAGGCGTCCGCCGGGACCCAGGGGCAAGCGGTAGAGAAACGGCTGGAATGAATCCGTGAAGTAGACCGCATCGCGCGTAATCGTCAGATCATTGATCACCGTCGACAACTCCGGCGCCAGTTGATACTGCATGAGTTCTTCGCCACTGTCCGCATCGAACACGTAGGCATTGCCATTCTGGCATCCGGCGACGAAGAGGTAATTGCTGCGCCGGTCGACACGCATACCCAGCTTGTAGCAATCCGTGAACAGGTCGAAACCCGGTTCGGCCGGCACCAGGACCTCCCCTTCCCCGGATCGCAGGTTCATCTTGTAAATGGATCCATCGATCGATCCGTTATAAGCAGTGTGAGACCGGCCGATCGCGAAGCCTTCGGGTGGGGCGCCGTCCAATGCGGGTACGATCCCGGGAAAGGAATTTCCCCCTGCGAAGGCGGCATTCGTCATCAAGCTGAGGGCGAAATAGGTAAGCAATGAACGTACGGGTGACCTTGGCATGGAATCCTCCAACCGGCTGTGAATCGGTTTACAATGACTAGCGCGCCCGGTCTCGCGGCGCAGGCATCAGTGTTTCAGGGAGACTTCCGGATTACCTGATTCAGGGCTGATTTATTGCCGATGAATCGCTGATGCGCGCGAATATGACCGCGCACCGGACAGATTCTGTGCTTGTGAAACTCCATCGGGTCGTTTGCGGAAGCCGGCGGGTGGGCAGAAAAGGGAAACACGATTTTCAAGAGCGGAATGGACACTGGGCGACATTACCGGTTCGGGCAATGGCACTTCAACGCCAATACCGGCGACCTCGCCGACGCACAATCCACCACGCGTCTTGAACCCCAGGTTGGCAAGCTTCTCGAGTATTTCCTGGGTCACCAGGAACAGGTCATCAGCCGCGACGAACTGATCGCGCACGTGTGGGATAACCGGGTCGTCTCCGACGATGCCATCAACCGCTGCATATCAATCCTGCGGCAACTGCTGTCCCCGGACGACAAGTCGGCGTATATCGAAACGGTCATCCGCCGCGGTTACATCGCTCATTTTCCACCCGCTCCGGAAGCACGACGCGGCAGCATGCGTTTTTCCGGCAGACGCAAGTACCTGGCCCTGGCACTACTGGGAACGCTCGCTGTCGTCGGCATCCTTCTGTTGATCGGGCAGTCAAAGCAAACGCCCCCGAAGCGTTTCGGGGCGTCGCGCGAGGGCCCTCCCGTGGTCGCCGTCTTGCCGTTTTCAACATCCCACGAGGAAAGCGACGGAGCATTTTTCGCCGAAGGCGTGCACGATGACCTCCTCACCCAGCTGGCGCAACTTCAGGCCCTGCGGGTAATTTCACGCACCTCGGTGCTGGGCTATCGGTACAGCGAGAAGAACCTGCGCGAGATCGGGCGCGAGTTGGGCGCCGATGCCATCCTGGAAGGCCGTGTACAGACTGTCGACGACCAGATTCGCATCAACGTGCAGCTCATTGACGCCTCTAGCGACGAACACTTGTGGGCCCAGACCTTCGATCGTGAATTATCGCCAAAGAGCCTTTTCGCGATGCAATCGGAAATATCACGCGCCATCGCGGGCGCCATGCAAACCACGCTGACCGAACGGGAAACCTCGCAACTGTCCGCATTGCCGACCGACAACATGGCGGCTTACCGGGCCTATCACGGGGCGATGAAAATCCGGGATAGCGACAGCGTCCACAGCCCGGAGTACCTGGATAACCTGGAACGCGCCGTGGCTCTGGACCCGGACTTCGTCCGCGCCTGGGCCGAACTGGCCGGGCTGCTCAGTTTCGAGTACTTCAGCCACCCCGATCCCGCGTTGATCGAACGGGTGGAAACCATCCTCGAACAGATCCAATCGCTGGCCCCCGAGTCAGCCGAATTCCTGGTCGCCCAGGCGTATTACACCTATTACATACTCAGAGACTACGACCCGGCCTACCAGTTGATTTCGCAGGCACACGCCCTGCGGCCCGGAGATGTGCGCGTCCTGGAACTGAAATCGTGGATCGAGCGCCGCCTGGGAGACTACGAAGGCAAGATCAAGTCCGTGCGCCTGGCCCGCGCCATGGATCCATTGAACCCGCTCTGGCAGAGAACCCTGGTCTGGAGCCTGGTCACCTACCATCGTTACGATGAAGCCGATCGCGAAATCGACAACGCTGCCGTTCACGACTACTCGCTGGGAATCGTCAAACGCACGCTTCAGGTTCGCCAACACCGGAACTTCGACCGCTGGGCGACAGACATGGCTGCCCTTCAGGAAGAGTTCGAGGAGAACGCCAATCCGCTGTACCTGTGGGACGCACTCGTGGCCGCCCGACAATTCGCCGCCGCGGAGGCATTAGTGCGCTCCATGCCGGCCGACCAGGAACGTATTACGGGCACTACGCTTGGGGACCTGGACGACAAGGACTTGCACCGGATTCTGACCGACTGGCTATTGCAAAAAACCGACAGTCTCCGTGAGGTGCCACCCCGCCTGCAGAACAATGCGCAGCGGGACCTGGCATTCGTCGGCACGGGCCGTGCGACGGATTCGATTCTGGTGTCGGCCCTGCGGGCAGCAGTCGCGGGCGATACACGCGAAACCGAGCAGAAGCTCCGCCGCTGGCGCCGTGAAATAGCCAATGACCTCGCGCATCTTTCCGCGCAGAGACACTTTTCCTGCCGCGTTCTCGGCATGGCGGCCGCGGCCGCGGCGGCTGCCGAGTGTATTCGCGACGCGCTGGAGGAACCCAGCGGCGTCATGCCCTTCATCGAACCCCACCTGCCCTGGTACGACCCCGTTCGGGAACAACCGGAATTCATGCAGTTACTGGCGAATCTCGAATCGCCATAACCCGCCAGGCCGGGATCAGTCCGGGCCGGTAGCCGGAACCTGCACGGCGGCGGTATGACGGTGTCCGATCCAGAATCCTGCGGCCAGTGCCACCGCGGCCATCGCCCAGACGGCCACCGCACCCGTCGGCAGGTCGAAAATGGAGGATGCGACGATGCCACTGAAGTACGACACGGCACCGATACCGTATCCGAACCACAATCGCTTCGGCCCTTTTAGGCGCCGGGTAGCCAGCGCCGGCAGGATCAGGCTGGCGAAGACCAGATACACGCCCACGACCTGTACCGACGCCGTCACCGCGAACGCGAACACGCCGTAGAACCCGATCGTGCCCAGGCGCTCGCGAAACCCGAACCACAGAACGAGCAACACCGCGTACAGCAACGCGATCATGCCGAGCATGTACCAGGTGGTCCACAGGATCTGACCCACCAGCAATTCCTTGAGGTGTTCGCCGGCGTGCGGATTCTCTGCCAGAAGCAGGATGCTGCCGGTCGCCGCGAGCACGAACAGCGTGCCAATCAGTGCTTCCTGGGTGCGCGGCCAGCGTTTTTCGGTCCAGTTCATGGCGGTGGCGGCCACCAGAGCCGCACCCACCGCCGCGATCTGCACCAGCCAGGGATTCTGCTCCCAGCCGAACGCGCTCGCGGCAATCACGCCCGCGCCGGCAACCTGGGCGATTGCCAGGTCGATGAAAATGATGCCACGCTGCAGCACGACCTGGCCCAGCGGAACATGCGTGCTCAACACCAACAGACCGGCCACGACGGCCGGGCCGATAATGCTCCATTCGACCGCAACCCAGCTCACTGGACAGCCCTCAACAGGCGGTCGATCATGTCGTCGAACAGGCTGAACAGATCGGTCGCCTCGTCGCTTCCGCCGACCGTGGTCGGCAGCAGCACGGCCGGAATGCCCGTCTTGCCCGACAGCCATTCGCTGGGCCGGGGGTTCTGGTACGCCTCGTGGATAATGAGATCCGCGCCGCTGCCGTCGGTGCCCAGCATCTCCAGCAGTTCCGCCAGATGTGAACTGGTGGGTGGAATGCCCGGCAGCGGTTCGAGCGTGGCCACTTCATTCAGTCCGAGCCAGGCTTCCAGGTAAGGAAAGCTCTTGTGGTGCGCCACCACACGTTTGCCGTCCAGAGCCTTTGCGCGCTCCTCCCAGCCGGCGACCGACTCATCCCAACGGGCCAGGAACGTCTGCAGCCGATCCGCGTAGAAATCCGCGTTTTCAGGATCGACGCGGGACAACCGCTCGGCCAGCCGTACCGCGACCGTGCGGATGTTACGCGGGTCCATCTGGATGTGCGGATTGCCCTGCACGTGAACATCCCCCTGCGAGCGGTCCACCCGGTCCGGCACCTCCAGCTTGCGCACGAAACTGCTGGCTTCGAACATTCCATCCTTGCCGGGCAGAACGTCCGGGTTGTTGGCCTTGCCGAGCAGCGCCGGCAACCAGCCGATCTCCAGTTGCGCACCGGTGCAGATCACGAGGTCCGCCCGGCGTACGCTGGCGATGAGGCTGGGGCGTGCCTGGATGTAATGCGGGTCCTGCCGGCCATGGGTGGCCGATCTCGCACTCACTTTCTTGCCCCCGAGTTCCTCAGCCAGTGACGCCCACTCGGGTTCGCAGGTAAACACGGACAATGCGGCGTGTACCGGGCCGCACAGCATAATGCCCGCGCCCAACACAAAGGTCATGAACGATGCTCGAATCATGTTGTTTTATCCTTAAAACGTGTGGGCGCCGTGGGCGCCGATGCTGTGGATGTACTGAAGGCCGAACTGGTCGTCGTCGTATGCGGCCGACTCGTCACGGTTGTACTGGAAGCGAAGCCGGCTGAACTCGCTGTTCGACCAGTCGACCATCATGCTGTAGCGCTTCGGGTCGCCGCTGCCCGGAAATAACGGGGTGTCCACCCAGTGGGCCGAAGGCAGATCGGTTTCCAACTGGTCGATACGGGCGCCAAATCGCCACTGGGGGAAGGGCTGAAACACGGCCTGTACGTACCAGCCACGCTGGCTCACGCGCCAGGGCGCGGCAAAACCGTCCGGCAGCGCGTAATCACCATCTTCATCGCGCCAGAGATACTCGGCCTGCAATTTGAAATTGCGCTCGCGCCAGTTGCCGTAGGGCGCCCACTTCCAGACGAAGCTGGCGATATAGAGATCGGTTTCACCATCGAATCCGAGGGGATCGTCCTCGTCGCCAGACTCACGGCCTTCGGCCTCGGCGTGGAGCCACGAAAACCCGGCCAGCCAGCTGTGGCTGATGCCGACATCGCCACCGCTCCTGGCCGAAAGCGTGTAGGCGCCCACCCCCGAGTTGACGGCTCCACCAGCGGGATACCGGTCGCCGCGAACCAACTCGCCACTGAGTTCCAGATAGACCGGCGTCGGAGCCAGCCAGCGCAACTGCAGGCCGTCATCGAGATACTGACCGCCGAGGAAGGCCTGATACGGCAGGGGCTGATCGGTGAAATCCCAGGAATGGGAATGCTGATTGTTGAGATAGCCGATATTGGAGTATGAACGGCCCAGGCGCAGCGACAGGCCGGCAGGCAGCGCAAGCGTTTCGACCCATGCTTCTTCGATCTCCACCGCGGCTTCGCCGTCCTCGTACACGACCGGCAGTGTCAGCCAGGCCGTGAACTTGTCGTCGACGTTGGCCGAGATGTTCAGCTCCGTCTCGGCCAGCGAAAAGCCCTCGG
This sequence comes from Elongatibacter sediminis, assembly GCF_037892215.1. Lineage (NCBI taxonomy): Bacteria > Pseudomonadati > Pseudomonadota > Gammaproteobacteria > Chromatiales > Wenzhouxiangellaceae > Elongatibacter > Elongatibacter sediminis. The sequence goes on from NZ_JAZHOG010000005.1 coordinate 131,470, forward strand.
GTACCGGGCCGGCCTCGCCGCCCAACGGAAAACCGGGCACGGCGTAGCTTTCCGGATCCTCGCCGTACGCCCAGGCCTGCCCCTGGAAGATCACGCCAATCGCCGGATTGAAGGAATTGTCGGGTGCAACCGATACGCCGGAGGCCCGGCTCGCGGGAGCTGACAGAGCGCTACTGGCGGCCTCTTCTTTCGCCTCCCGTGCCTCATTCTGCGCCAGTTCCGCGGCGTTGTTCGCTTCGCGTGCCGACTGTTCGGCCACATTCAGTCGGCGTTCGAGATCCGCGATGCGGGTCTCGTATTCGTTCCTGAGTTCGTTCAGTTCCTCACGCAGAACCTGAACGTCGTTTGGCTGCGGCTCCGCCGCGAATGTGCTGGTCCCGGTCATGGCGACACAGGCCAGCAACACTGATTGCAATAAGCACTTCAAGGTCGTACTCCCGCTTGAAAGACAGACCAATCCATACCGTGGCGGTATGGACGGCGAATCGTCCGGCTTCAGGGGGAGACAGGCGGCGCTCTCGATCGCTTGTTGACGACCCGCGCGCACGCGACCGGCAATGGCAGGGGGCCGTCCGGGGTCAGCACCTGACCGGCTTCGACAACGACGCCTGGATCGGCCGGCAGCGGTGCGGACACCGGGCGCTCCTGGCAGACGCACCAATCGCAGCCGGCCGGAGGGGAATACAGATGCGCGGAGACATGACCCGCGAACACCAGGTTGCTCGCAACGAGCAACAGTGCGAACACCAGTGAGCGGATTCGGATGTTGTACAACACAACTTACAGTCTAGCCAATTTTTCGTAACACGCACTTGATCCAGGTACGCTCGCGCCGCACCAGGCCTCCGAGGGTCAAAAACTTCTGACCCGCCCACCCACGATCGTCATCTCCACCCGGGTGTCACGGATGGCGTCTTCGGGCACCGTCAGCAGATCCTGTGACAGCACGACGATATCCGCGTACTTGCCGGGCTCGAGACTGCCTTTGACGTCTTCCTCGAACGCGCCGTAGGCGGCGTTGATAGTGTAGCTGGCCAACGCCTCTTCGCGGGTCATCACCTGCCCCGCGACAAAGGACTGGCCATTGTTCATTTGCCGGGTGATGGCCGCATGGATGTTCGCGATGGGGTCGATCAGCTCCACCGGCACGTCGGTGCCGTTCATGACGGTGGCGCCGGAGTCGATCAGGTCACGCCACAGGTGAGTGATTCGTTCGGCGCGCTCCACACCCAAACGGGCATAAGTCCAGGGGCCGTCGGACGTCGCATGCACGGTCTGCACCGATGCGATCACGCCGAGCCCGGCGAAGCGTGGCACATCCGTGGGATCGGTATGCTGCACGTGCTCGATGCGCCAACGCAGGCCCGCGCCATCCTGCACGCCGGCGCGCCGCCAGGCGCGCTGGTAGAGATCCAGGGTCTCGCGATTGGCGCGGTCGCCGATCGCGTGCGTGTTCACCTGAAATCCGTGCTGGATGGCGAGGTCGCCCGTCCGCTCGATCGACTCCACGGTCTCGACGACCAGACCGACGGTGTCCGGCTTGTCCGCGTAGGGCTCCAGCATCCAGGCGCCGTGCGCGCCCAGGGCTCCGTCGATCATCCGCTTGATGGCCCGCACGGTCAGATAGTCGTTCCCCTCCGAAACCATCCGATAGTCAGGCAGCCGCTCGGCCATCGACTCGTTGGTCTCGGATCCAACCATCACGTACAAACGCACCGGCAATGCCCCCTCGGCCTCCAGCCTGCGCAGGAAGTCGATGGTCTCGAAACTCGAACCGGCATCCTGGAAGGACGTGACGCCATTTCTCAGCGCGGTTTCCGAAGCCAGCCGAACCCGCTCGCGGCCGACCCGCTCACGCTCGCTGTCGGGCAACGCGGCCTCGTATTGTTCGATCAGAGGTGTGAGGAGCCCCTGCGCGGTCTCCCGCATCAGGCCGGTGGCATCACCCCGCGCATCGCGAACGATGGTGCCACCCGGTGGATCGGCCGTTTCCCGGTCGATGCCGGCCAGCGCGAGGGCATGGTCGTTGTAGTAGGCGGCGTGACCGCTGGCGTGCTGGAGCTGCACCGGATGATCGGGGGAAACGGCGCTGAGGCCGTCGTTCGACGGCACCCCGTCCACGGACCCGAACGGCGTCTCGTCCCACTTCTCCTGATGCCAGCCGGTGCCGAAGATCCACGCCCCCGGCGGTGCGGTCTCGGCGGCCCGCGCCACCTTCCCGACGATCTCGTCCCAGCTCCGGGCATCCCGAAGATCCAGAACCTGCATGGCCCGACCGAGGTACATGAAGTGACCATGCCCCTCGATGAATCCCGGCATGACGAAGTGGCCGTCGAGTTCGATCACGCGCGTTTCCGGCCCCACCAGCGCCTCGATCTCATCCCGATCGCCGACAGCCTGAATTCGATAGCCCCCGATGGCGAGGCTGTCGGCGATGGTCCGCTCCGAATCCATCGTAGCGATCTTGCCACCCAGCAGCACCAGGTCGGCGGCGGGTGGCGAAGACTCTGCCGGCCCGGCTTCCGCCGGTGACGGATCCCGCCCGCAGCCGGCCACCAGCACACTGGCCAATATGCCCAGCAACGCGCCCTTCAAAACCGGGCCGGGCGGATTACGAAACAATCGGTCTTTCGTCTCTGCTGGGTTCATGCGCGCTTCCTCGGCAACACCGGCACCAAGACAATTCTGGGCTCAGAGTAAGGAGACAGAGTAAACCGGGAAAGCGTCTCGCGAAACACGCCGACGAAGGTTTCTGCACCGGGTGCTTCCGAGCTAGCTGCATCAGCTGTGTCCTCTGCCCCTTTATTCTGACTCCGAAAATTCCGCCTTTTTCGCTGCCTGCGGAAAGGGGATCCGAGATGTCTGTTCTGAGCGCGGAGTTTCGATCCGGCCGCCCGCCTGCCAGCCTCCTTTGGAACCCATATCGCCGAACTCTGGTACGGTTGGTCGCCGGGACATAGGATGAGGAGACAACGATGGCGCAGACCCGCGCGGGGCTATCTTTCGTGGTGGCTCTGGCCACCGCGCTCTACGGCGCGACCGTTCCGGCCGGCAACTCCGATCCGGCACCCACCCGTTACCCGATCGCGTTCACAACCTCGGTGACCGGAACAGCGGATTTGTCGACCTGGTCGGATGCGGGTGGACAGACAGGCACCGCGGCCGCCGATGCGATCTGCCAGGCAAGGGCGACGGCGGCGGGACTGGCCAACCCGCAGAATTTCGTGGCCTGGCTGTCGACCAGCACCGACGACGCCTACTGCCGCGCCCGGCAGGCGACGGGCAAAAAAGCCGTGTGTGAGTCAGACCCGAACAATCCGGACGCCGGCCCCTGGCAACGCACCGACGGAGTCCTGGCGGCCGGAGTACTCGACGACATGGTCAGCGACCACGTATACGTTCCACTGATCGTCGATGAGTTCGCCAACGATATCGCCGGATTCCCCGCGGCCTGGATCGCCACGCAGCCACCTGGTGTGCTTCAGGGGACGACCTGCGACGACTGGTCCGATGCCGCCGGCGGCTCCGCCAGACTGGTGTCCGTGTTCAACACGACCTGGACCACAACCGGCTCGGGGGACTGCGCGTTGGAACGCCATTTGATTTGCCTGGAATCCGGTCGATCTGCCCCGCCGCCCGAGCTTCCGCCCCCCGCGGACAAGCGCATCGCCTTCATTACCAGTTCACCCGGCAACGGAGAACTGGGCAGCTGGCCGCAAGTCGATGGCGGCGCTGCGGGTATGGCGGCGGGTGACTCTATCTGCAACACGTTCGCCCAGGACGCATCCCTGCCACACGCGGGCTCCTACAAGGCCTGGCTTTCGGACGGCACCACGGACGCCCGCGACCGCTTCGTCAACGACGGACCCATCCATCGCGTGGACGGGTTCCGGGTGGCCTACAGCATGGCGGACCTGACCAAGGGCACCATCGAGACGACCATCCACCAGTCGCAGGCGGGTGACTACCTGCGCAACCGGGCCGTGTGGACCGGCACCATGGCCGACGGCACCGCGGCCGACGATCACTGCGCGGGCTGGACCACCACCGAAGCGCAGGGCCGCAGGGGCACCAGCTACAGCACGACGCAGAACTGGACCCAGGGGCCGATTTCCGTCTGCGCGTCCACCAACGGCTACCTCTATTGCATCGCCGATGTTCCTGTCGACAACTTTTTCGACGACGGGCTGGAAACCGGGAACTTCTGAACCGAACGCGGCCCGGAGCATGACCCGCTGTGGGTCTGGCCGCCTGTCCCGCCAGGCGGTATCGAATCGCCATTCAGGCGCCGTGCGACATCAGATCCACGCCCCCGGCGGTGCGGCCAGAAAGGCAACACATGCGATGATCAGCACCACGCCCGACCACTGTTGCCAGTTCATTCGTTCCTTCAGGAAAACCCGCCCCAACACCACGGTGACGCCCCCGAAACAGGAGCCGACCACCGCCGTGATCTCCGGGTTGGCCGTCAGGCCACCGGCCAGCGTCGCCAGGAATGCACCACTGTCCAGCACGCCTTGAGCGGCAACCAACGGCCACCACTTGCGGGGCAGGCTGAACTTGCTGCGCGGCGATGCCAGGATCAGTACGATCAGCGCGGCCAGGCTGATGAGCCGGGCCATCCAGGTCGTTTGCAGATGACCAAAGGTGCTGGCCACCTGCTGACCGGTGATGATGGAAACCGCCAGACACACAGCCGCAAGCAGGGCGATCGTTACCGTTCCCCCCGGGAACGGTGTGGAGGGAATTTTGTCCGCGGCGCCCTGTGCCTCCGCAACATGGAAGAGTGAAATCACCAGCACTCCTCCCATCACCCCCAGGATCGCCAGCCATTCCAGGGGATTCGGAATTTCCCCGGCGAACACCGCAGCGACAACAACCAGTGCCGGATAACTGGAGATGATCGGCGCAGCCACCACGATGGGACCCATGGCAACGGCCTGGTAAACGAACAGGGTGCCGAACATGGCGGCGACACCGCTCGCCACCACCAACGGCATTCCTGCCTGGCCATAGACCAACGGGTCTGCGTCCAGCAGAATCCCCAGGGTCAACACCAGGCTCCCGGCACAGAGCATGCCCAGCAATGCGTTGTGCGCACCCAGGCTCCGACCGGAAAACCGGGCGGCGAAGTCCGCCACGCCCCAGCCGAATGCGGCCAGGAGGCCGAGAATCCCAGCGTTCATGGTTTGACCGAAGAAAGTGGATCAGTACGAATACGCCATCAGGAACCTGCCGAGCCATCTTGGGGCGCGCCATAGCTCACCGGATGTGCATGTTGCTCAATGACACGGTCCGGCACGCTTCGAACCCGATCGAAGTGATCGTGCCGCAACACAACGAAGAAACTGTCCCGGTCCACCAGGATCAGTCCAAAATCGACCAGCCAGTCGGCAACGTCTTCGATGATGGTTTGATGCCAGACCGGACGACCGGTGATGTGGGACAAGTCCCCGCGAGCGATACGAAAGGCGCCGCCGGTGGCGTGCCCTTCATCTCCGTACGACGAGTCGGTAAAGAGCTCGGCCAGCACGGCCGCGACCTCTTTGGGCGTTAGCATGGAAAATCTCCCTGGAACGTGGGGGTATCAAGCAGGTTGTATGTAGGCGGTTTTCACCTGAGTATAGAATTCCGCGGCATAGCGCCCCTGTTCACGTGGCCCGTAGCTGGAGTTCTTGATACCGCCGAATGGAACGTGGTAATCGACGCCCGCCGTAGGCAGGTTGACCATGACCATGCCAGCGCGGCTCTCGCGTTTGAAACGGGTGGCGGCTCCCAGTGACCGCGTGCAGATTCCCGCAGAAAGTCCAAACTCCGTATCGTTCGCCACGGAAATCGCCTCATCCAGATTGGCGACATCGATCACACTGGCCACCGGACCGAAAATCTCTTCCTGGTTGATGCGCATTTCATTGGAGGTGCCCGTGAACAGCGCCGGCGACAGATAGAAGCCCGGCGTGTCGCAGGAAACCCGCTCCCCGCCCGTGACCAGTTTGGCGCCCTCCGCTCGGCCGATTTCGATATAGTCGAGGCTCTGCTGCAGTTGCTGCTGATCGACCAACGGGCCGATCTGCACACCTTCCCCCAGCGCATGACCGACACGAATCCCTTGGAGCCGTTCAACGCAGGCCGCGACGAACTCATCCCGGATACCCGGGGTAACGATAAACCGTGAAGAGGCCGTGCAGCGCTGGCCGGTCGAGTAGTAGGCGCTGTTGACCGCGCACTCCACGGCCGTATCGAGATCGGCGTCATCGAGCACGACGAGCGGATTCTTCCCGCCCATTTCGAGCTGGAATTTCGCCCCCCGGCGGCTGCAGTCTGTCGCGACCCGCTGGCCGGTTGCCACCGATCCGGTGAAGGAAACGCCATTCACCCGACCATCGTTCAACAGGGCCGAACCCACGACGCTGCCGGCACCCATCACCAGATTGAACACACCGTCGGGAAAACCGGCCCGGCTGATGATTTCGGCAAGTGCCCAGGCACTGCCCGGCGCATTGCTCGCCGGTTTGAAAACCACGGTATTGCCGAACGCCAGCGCCGGTGCGATTTTCCAGGCGGGAATCGCAATCGGAAAATTCCAGGGCGTGATGATGCCGACGACCCCCACGGGCTCACGGGTGACTTCCACCTGAATTCCCGGACGGACGGAGGGAATCAAATCACCACCGGCCCGCAGAGCCTCACCGGAAAAAAACTTGAAAATCTGGCCAGCGCGCACCACTTCACCCGTCGCCTCGGGAAGAATCTTTCCCTCTTCCCGGGCCAGCAGCCTGCCCAGCTCGTCCTTGCGCGCCAGGATTTCGCTGCCGACCACATCGAGCGCGTCTGCGCGTTGCTGGATGCCGCCTGTCGACCAGCTTTCAAATGCCCTGGACGCGGCTTCGATGGCCGACTCGGTCTGGTTCGAATCGGCTTGAGCATACGCTCCAATCACGTCGTCCGTATCCGAAGGGTTGATGTTCTGATTGCGCTGGTCGGAATCGATCCAGGCGCCATCGATAAAATTGTGATAATCCGTCATGGTCATCTTCTCGTCGAGGTCGGTTGCGTGGCAGTCCGCCGCTCGTTCACAGGCGCGGCCGAGACTTGATCGTACTTTCGATGGTTTGCTCTACCATCCGCCGCTCCGCTCCTTCCAGGGTGAGGCGGGGGCGCCGAACCCATTCACTGCCTGTTCCGGCCAACTGATTGGCGAGTTTGATGTACTGCACGAGCTTGACCGCGACATCGAGATGAAGCGACGGCATGAACCAGCGGTAGATGTCGACCGCTTCGTCGACACGCCCCTGGCTGGCCTTCTCGAACAGCGCCACACTCTCCCGGGGAAACGTATTGGCCATGCCGCTGACCCAGCCACTGGCGCCAAACAGCAGGTTTTCGAGCGCCAGATCGTCAACGCCGCAGAACAACCGGTAGCGGTCGCCGCAGGCATTGATCATGTCCGTCATCCGGCGGCTGTCGTGGGATGACTCCTTGACCGCGACGATGCTCTCGTATTGCGCGAGTTCTTGAAAATCCTCCGGCGAGAGATCCACTTTGTAAGCCAGCGGATTGTTGTAGATCATGATGGGCAGGTCCGTGGCGCCCGCCACCGTGGCGAAATGCTGGATCGCTTCGCGGGAATCCTGCTCGTAAACCATGCATGGCAGAACCATCAGGCCGTCACAGCCCGCCTTCGCCGCCCGATCGCAATGCTCCACCGCGAGATCGGTCGTGTATTCAGCGACGCCACTGAGCACGGGCACCCGTCCGTTGACGGTCTCGACCGCCTGCCGCAGAACCGCCTCCTTCTCGTGGGGCAGCAGGGAGCTGTTTTCTCCCAGCGTTCCCAGCATGACGAATCCCGCAACGCCCTGTTCGAGGCAAACCTCGATATGCCGTGCGGTGGCATCGAGATCGAGGCTTTCGTCCCGGTTCATCTCCGTCATCAATGCGGGCATCACGCCCTGCCAAGCAACTTCCATCGTCACATCCTCTCTCAGTTTCACGAATACCGCTCAGCCCGGACCGACGGATTTCAACTCCGCACTCACACATGCCCGAACCGAATTGACACGAAATTAATATTGTATAAAATATATCATCATTGCAGCGCACGGGCAAACTGAACGATCGCTGCTTTCGCGATTCAACTTCATCTTTCGGCATCAACTGCGGATGGGGCGAAGCCGCTGGCAGCAGGCGCCCATGCGCCGGCACACTATGGTCTGGACAGCTGAGGAAAATTGAAATGTCTAAAACGAAGTACGGTTTCGGGTTGGTGGGAATTGGCATGGGTGGCGTGACCCACGCGACCCAGTTCGCGGAAATGGATGATGTCGAATTCGTCGCGTGCTACGGCCGCAAGGCGGAGAAAGCCAAAGCGTTTGCCGACAAATACGGCGCACGCAACTGGTATGACGATTTTGACGAATTCTGCGCCGACCCCGACCTGGACTTCGTCGTGGTCTGCACACCCAACGGCACACACGCCCAGCACGCCATTCCGCTGGCCAGGGCCGGCAAGAACGTCATCGTCGAAAAGCCTCTCGAAATCACCCGCGACAAAGCGCATAGCATCATCGATGCATGCCGCGAGCACGATGTTTCGCTGTCCATCATCTACCAGATGCGATTCGGCGAGGCCGCCAGGAAAGTGAAGGATGCGGTGGCCAGCGGCCTGTTCGGCGAGATTCTTCAGGTCGATGCGTACGACAAGGCGTTTCGCGAGGTCTCCTACTACCGGGACGATGCCTGGCGCGGCACCCGCGAATTCGAAGGCGGTGGGACGCTCACCACCCAGACCACCCACCTGATCGATCTGATGCAGTGGATCGCGGGGCCAGTGAAATCCGTGTTCGCCAACTGCCGTACGGCATACCACGACATTGAAGTGGAAGACCTGGCGAACGCCATGCTGACATTCGAAAGCGGCGCCACCGGCGTCATCGTCAGTTCCACCTGCTTCCAGCCCGCCATGAAGTCACGCATCGAGATTCACGGCACCAAAGGCAGCGCGATCTTCAACGGTGAATACGATGAACTCTACTTGTGGGAGGTGGAAGGCGACCCGCAGAAAATCGACGCGCCCGAGGGCTTCCGGTTCCGGGATACGACCGATCCCTACCTGTTCCCGATGGAGCGGCATCGCGCCAACCTCCAGGAGATCATCGATGCTCATCGCGAGAAACGCACCTCGATGGTCACCGGCGAGGAAGCTCTGAAATCCGAGGAGATCATCCTGGCGATTTACGAGTCGTCCGACAAAGGACACATCGTCGAGGTGAGAAACCCCTGACGCCGGACGTTACGATGCGTCGTAAGCCAGCCCCGCCGCGACCAGATCACTGAGCGCGGAGCCGACGGATTTGAACAGCGTGATCTCCTTCGGGTCTTCCCGAAGGGGAGCGTTGCCGGCACAGAGGTCGGCAAGCTGGCCTGCAATGCGATCCTCGCTGAACACGCCTTCCGCAATGGGAACGAGAATTTCACCTGCCTCGCGCAGGCAGTTCTCCCGGCTGTCGACATAGACACGGGACCGGAGCACGAGTGCGGTATCGCATTCGCGCTTGGTCGCATGGTGATTGCCGATAAAGTCCGTGTGGCTGCCTTCCCGGATCCAGGCACCCTCCACCAGAGGTTCGGGCGAACCCGTCGCACAGACAACGATATCGGCCCGCTGACAGGCCGTTTCGACCGACGGGGCGACTTGCACTTGCAAGTCCGGATGCCGGGCGCACAGACGATGTACCAGCGAATCCGCCTTCGACGAGTCGCGACCCCACACGAGTACCTGCTCCAGGGGGCGCACACTGGCGTGCGCGGCGACCAGGTAAGGTGCCAAGTTGCCGGTACCCACCAGCAGCAGGGTTTTTGAATCGTCCCGCGAAAGAAAACGCGACGCGAGAGCGGATACAGCGGCCGTCCGCCAATAAGTGACACTGGTGCCGTCCACCAGTGCCAGCGGAATGCCATGGGCACGTTCGAACAGCAGGATCTTGGAGTAAAGGGACCGGTAGTCCGGCGCCGGATTGTCCGGGAAATACGTAAACGCCTTGACGCCGATAAAACGATCCGTCCACGCAGGAAGCAGCGCGAAGGCCTCATGTCCCGAGGCATGTTCGTCCAGCGGGAAAACAGTCCGCGGAGGCATGGTGAATGGACCGGCGAACGCCTGTTCGATGGTGTCGATCAGGGCCGGATAGCTCAGCGAGCCATTGACCTCATTGGCACTGATGACTTTCATCAGGGCGCCGGAAGCCGGTAATCCGTCCGGAGTGCGGCCCATTTCATAACCGTTGTTGGCATCTTCGTGTCGGACGACTCCGTCAGGTTAAAACGTGGTGCGCACGGACATGCCTACCGTCAACGGCCGCACGACCAGCGATTCCAGGCGCTCGGTCCAGTCGATGTACTGGAAGCTGGTGGCGTGTTTGTCGAACAGGTTGTTCACATATAACGCCACTTCCCACCTGTCATTGCTGACGCCGGCCCGAACGTTGGCGAGCGTGTATTCTCCGGCGGAAGGACGATCCAGGGTCGGATCGGTATTGAAGTTTCCGAGAATTTCGCCGGTATAGGAGACTTCCGCACGAACAAAACCGGTCCATTGACCGGACAGCGGAAAGTTGTAGACCGCCGAGCCGTGCAGGCTGAGGTCGGGGTGGCTGGGCAGGCGGTCGCCCTCGGCCGCGTTCAGAAAGGGTACGTCTTCATCCAGCGTGAAATCAACGTAGGAACCGGAGAAGGACAATTCGACCTGGTCCGTCACCAACCACGCCACGTCGAACTCGACACCGTTACCCGTCGCCTCGCCGACATTCTGGTTCAGCGCGACGAACAGGTTGCAGTTGTCGGTGCCCGAGTCAATGATGACCTCCACCTGAATGTCCGACCAATCGTTGCGGAACACGCCCGCGTTGAGGCTCAGCCGGCCGTCCTCGGAGCGGAACTTCAGACCCGCTTCATAGGCCCACAGGCTGTCTGATTTGACGCCACCGGGAATGAAGCCCAGTTGATCGAGCACTTCCGCTTCACAACCCGGGCTGAAGTTCGCACCGGCCGAGCCGGAAGCGACGCGGAATCCCTCAGCCGCCCGGGCATACAGCGTTGTCGTTTCAGTCATATCGAATGACAGATTGAACATGAAGTTGTCATGAGTCTCATCAAATTCGGGAGACTCTTCCACCTCATTGAACACCTCGGGTCCGAAATCAGCGATCTGGGCTTTGAGCAGGCCTGATTTCGATTCCTCGGTATGGCGATACCCGATCGTTCCCGTCAGGCGGTCGGTAAAGTGATAACTGAGCTCGCCGTAAAACGCCAGCTCGTCGTACGGCAGCCGCTCATGCTCCCGGTACAGACAGGAAGGATAGACCCCTTCGGCCACACTGTCCTGCGGGCCGAACTCGGTACCGGACGCGAAGATATCTTCATGATTGGCGGGATAGGGATAGACCAGATCCTGGCCCGGAACCGCATCCGCAAACCGGGGTCCCGCATTCGCATAATTGACGGCAATGGAGTCGAATCCGTCCTCGTCGATCGAGAAGCAATCCCTGAAGTCCTCCCGGTTTTCCCGGTCCGCATAATAGAGACCGGCGATCCAGTCGACTTTTTCGAATTGCTCCGGGTCCGATACGAAACGCAGTTCCTGCGTAAACGATGAATCGTCGAAGAACCCCTGGGTTCCGAATCGAAGCGGCTCCCAGTATTCGTCAAACCCGAAGAAGGAAAAGTCCTTGCGGTAGTCAGACTCGATATTCAACTGCGATGTAACAGACGTGATGGTTACCCAGCCGACATCCCATTCCGCGGTCAGCGAAAGTACCTCTGCATCCGCGGATAGTTTCTCCGGTATCAGGTTCACCTGGTCGAGCGCACGCCAATCTTCGCCGTGGGCGCGGCTCCAGCCATCCTGATCGCTGTTGTCCGTCAGGTACATCCCGGTCAAGGTGAACGTATCGGTGGGCGTCCACCTCAGGGACACGCGCCCACCTGTCTGATCGTAGGAGGCCTGGTCGTCGAGGTCGAACTGGCTGTTCTGATAAATGCCCGGATTGTCCGAATGGAACGCCACGAAGCGCAATCCCAGAGTGTTTTCGATCAGCGGGACATTAACCATGGCATCGACAGAATAACCCGTGTCCGCATCCTTGGAGTTATTGATATCCGCCGCGAAATTGGCCTCGAACTCATTCGGGTTGGGTTTGTTCGTAATGTAGCGGACCGAACCGGCAATGGAACCGCCACCGAACAGGGTTCCCTGCGGCCCCCGTAGCACTTCGACCCGCTGCATGTCGAAAATCCGGGGATCGAGATTGCTGAAATTTCCGGATACGAGTGTTTCATCGACATAGATGCCGGTGGCGGCCTTGGCTTCCGCCGAAGCCTGAACCGTCACCCCCCTGATGATCATCTGCTTCTGCTGCGCACCACCGTCCAGAAGACTGACCGAAGGCACGGACCGATAGAAGCTCTCCATGTTGGTGTAGCCGAACTCTTCGATGTCCTGCTGACCGACGGCGGAGATGGCCAGCGGCACCTTGCTCAGTGACTCGGCGCGTCTTGTGGCCGTCACATAGACTTCTTCCAGAACTGCAGTGGGATCTTGCTGGGCGGCTGCCGTATCCCACATTGCGAGAATCGCCAGGAGAGTAACAAGCGGCGATGCGAATTTTGCGGTCGAACGAAATGTAGCTGAGCTCATATTCATTCCTGCCTGGTCGGGAGAATTGGACCGGTCAACTCTCTTGCTTGGGTATCGAGCCAATAACTTGGGCATCGAGCCATTAATTTATATTGTATAAAATATTCATTCAAGTCTCAAGACCATTCAGTTCGCAAAATAAAAGCGGATGGGAACACATATCGATTCGAACCAAACGCCCAGGCATGCGTTAGTGGTGAGCTGCGATCGAGGAACGCCCCGGGCAGCGCAATATGCCGTGCGACCAATAACCGCCGAAGGCGTCCGTGTTGACACAGGGAAATCGGTTCGCCCTGGAACAGGGCAGCGGGTAATAGCACCACGCCGTGACGTTCAGGATGCGAGCGCCCCGGGAACGCGCGCAAGACTCCGGTTCCTGTAGTACAGGAATGCGAGAAACAAGGTGGAAACAAGGAAGATCGTACCGTTGATGGTTTGGGTAAAGGCCACGCCCACGGTACTCGCCAGATACCCGATCTCGAGTTGCCCCAACGGCCCAAAGCCACGACTCAGATTCCAAATACCGACCACGGCACCACGGTCGCAATCCCGAACACCACATTGAAGTACGGTAGGCAGGAGAACATCGACGAGCGACCATGCCATTCCGACTAAAATGATCACGACAGCAGCGATGGCAAACACAGGTGCAAGCGAGAACAGCACCAGACTCAAACCGAACATGGCCGCGGAGACGAGCAGCATCTTCTCCGAATCGATTCGCGTCGCGAAGGCGGCCATAACCAACAACGCGATGACTCCACCTGTATTGCTCAGGGCAAACAGGGTTCCCAACCCCACCTCGCCGACCTGGTGGATATCCCGAGCGAACGAGGGCAGCAGCACATCACTGGAGCACGCGAACACCTCCGCCAGCAGGGCGATGCTGGCGAAGATCAGTACGATGGGGTTACGCAGAAGGCCGGTAATGATCTGCCAGTCAGGCAGGCGGCTGTCTTCCACCAGACCTTCCTCATCATGCCGGCGCGAGCCATCCAGACAGAATCTGGGTATGGCGTGCAGAATGGCAGCGCTCAGAAAGTACGCCACACCCATCGCGATGAAGGTAGCCATCCCGCCAAGAGACTGCAGCAGAAATCCTGAAGTGAATCCGCCAATAATGCCGAATACCCGGTTGGCCAGCATTTCCATGGTCATGCCATTGACTGCCTCGTCCCGTCCCACGAGGTCGATCACATAGGCCTTGCAGAACGTGGTCTGCGCCGCATCGAACGCGCCCACGCACACCGCGAGCACCAGAACCACGTATATGTTCACCCCGCCGGCAATACTGATTACCACTGCCGCCGCGGCGGTGGCGGCCCCCGCATAGTTGGTCATCTGAATGAGCAACCGTCTGTCCATCCGATCTGACAGCATGCCGAGCGGCAGACTCAGCACCAGTTTGGGAATGGTTCGCGAGGCGATAACCAATCCCACCCCGAGGGGTGATCCCGTGAATTCCAGAGCCATCCAGCTCAAGGCAACCAGACTCAGGGTATTTGAATACCCATTCATGGCGATGGATAGCCACAGGTAACGAAATCGGACTTCCCGAAAAGAGGAGAAAACTCTTGCGAGCAGCTCACCCACTAACAATAAAGCTCGAAGTAATCTACGACGCCTTCCTGGGGCTGAAGATTGACCAGATGCCCATCCTTCATGACCAGCCGCACATCCCGAACCGCTGAAATATCAGCCAGAGGATCAGAGCCGAGCACAACCAAATCAGCAAGTTTCCCCGACTCGACGGTGCCGAGATCGTGAGCAACACCACACAGATCCGCGGACGTTCGCGTGCCCGCGATCAGGGTATCCATGGGGCTGATTCCTACCTTGACCATGAATTCGAACTCACGCTTGTTGAATTCGTTGGTCGGTGTCGAATCACTTCCCAGCGCGATCTTCACGCCCGCCTCGACCGCCATCAACAGCCCTTCCCGATGAGCGGTCGCGGCTCCCAGGGCCTTTTCGATCTGGTATTCAGGCAGCTCGTTGATGAAGTCCACATCCTGAGTGGCGCAGATGGTGGGGACATAAAAGGCCTCCTTGTCCAGCAGCATCTCGATGGCCTCGGCGTCGAGCAGCCCGTGTTCGATTGAATTGGCTCCGCCGCGCAACGCCGTTTTCACACCCTTCGCGCCCCAGGTGTGAACGACGAGTTTGATGCCTTTTTGTCTGGCGACCTCTGAAGCCGCCTGAATCTCATCCAGCAGGAACTGGGACTCGTCCATACCCTCGCCTTCGGTCATGATGCCGCCCGTGACCATCAGCTTGATCTGATCCGCGCCGTGCTTGATGTTGTCCCGCACCGCTTTGCGCATCTCCATGGGACCATCCACTTCCAGCGCCCCCAAGGTGCCATGTCCGTGCCCTCCCGTTATGGAAATGCCTTTTGTGCAGACGAATAGCCGGGGACCCATCATCACACCCTTGTTGAAAGCTCGCTTCCAGGCGACGTCGGAAAATCCATCATCGCCAACACAGCGAATTCCGGTGATGCCGGAGCGCAGGGCGTCCATCGCATTGCGTCCGGCACGTATGACGTAATCGTTCAGCGATTCTGTTTCCAGGTAATTGTGCGGGTCCGGAATCAAGTCCCCCAGGTGCGTGTGCACCTCCCAGAAGCCGGGCAACAGGTATCCGCCCTGCAGATCGATGACACGCGTATCGTCATGGGTTCCTACCGGGGCATAAGGTACCGCGCTGGCTCCCGATTCCGGCACTTCAACGGAGCCCGGCCGCAGTTCCTCGATTTGGTTTCCGTCAACGACCACCGTCACGTCTTTTTTCGTGGCCGCTCCCGTGCAATCGATTACCGAGCAGTTGGTCAACAGGGTTTTCACGAAAGCCCTCCCAGTCCCAGATCTGCATTGAGTTCATTATCTTTGCAGAGAATTTGACCGTCGCATTCAATCGTTCCCGTGGTCAGCACCAGATCGCAGTGCACCCCGCAAGGCGGAACATCCCCACCGAACCCCGGGTCCTGCTCACCGAATCCAAAGGTGATCGCGCCGAGAACATGCTCGTCCTGGTGAATACTCCCGGACGTCCGGGCCCGGGGGTTGAGACCGAGAGTGAAGTGGCACAGATGGGTGGCAATGGGATCGCCCGTCCGCTCGAAATGCGACCGCAGCGCGGCCGCATCCGCCCCACCCGTGATCTCTGCGATTACACCGTTCTCGATGCGCACTGTCACCGGCGAACGCACGAGGCGACCTGGCGGGATGTTTCCATCAACAACCAGAGTGCCGTTGATCGTGCTCTCGATGGGCGCGTTGGCCACGGATATTCCGGGGAAGAAGTTGGATTCCCCGGGTTTTGAAACCATGCCGTTGCCAATGTCGATCGGCCGATCGAGCAGACTGAATTCGATGTCGGTTCCGGCTGGGGAAGTGACTTTGCAATGCCGGGTCTTGATCCAGATCTCACCGATCCGTTCCGCGATCTCGTTCATCCGCTGATAGTCCACGCCGGTAATGCCTTCAAGCGCGAAGTCTTCCATGCCGATGACATCGGTCGCGGTGACACGGGCGCCGTTCTCGCGCGCCACCCGGACTGCGTCCTTCTCCATGAACATGGTGGGACACACACCCAGGATCACGTCCGCGCCGACCAGTGCTCCCGTTATGGATTCATTGAACTCAGTGGTGTCGGTAGGGTCCATGCGCGGGATGACGAGCAGTTGCGCGTCGGCGCCGGCATTCAGCCCCGCCACCAGACACGCCTCGGCGACATCCATATCCGTCCAGGTGTCCGCCAGCACCAGCAAAGTTTCGCCGGGCTGCACGTTGGCCATCTGGCGTACAGCCGCATTTCCGAATTCACCCCATCTCAAACTACGCATTGTTCATTCTCTCCAGTTAATTTGGACTTCTGTGGCCGGTTCATCTGCGGGGCGTCAGCACTACCCGGAAACTGTCGGCATCATCACGATCCTCGGGCTTGACGGCATCACGATACCGGCTGCTCGCCCGCGCCGCCTCCACCGGGAAACCACCTCCCCGCATGCAACGGAGCAGATCGGAAGGGGCATCGATGTTTTCGCGACCGTCTTCGGCCTTGTAAGGCCAATCGTACAGCGGCTCCTCCAGACTTGGTCCCCACACGGTTCGCTGCCAGTCCCAGGCGTTGCCGGACATGTCGAGCACGCCGTAGGGGCTGGCCCCTTCGGGAAATGTCCCGACCGCCACGGTGGAATCGAGCTCACTTTCCTTGTAGTTGCAACGCGTGGTATCGATATCATCGCCCCACGGGTAGGCCCATCCCGAATCACCCACGGCCGCTTTCTGCCATTCGGCTTCCGACGGCAGGCTGCACTGCAACGAACCGTCCGCGAGACCAGCCCACAAGGCCCGGCTCTCCGCCGAATCTCCACCCGGATGCTCTTTGGCCAGTTCCTGCAGCCTGTTACCCAGCCACTTTGTATACGCAAGCGCTTCGAACCAGTTAACCCACGGCACCGGATGGTTGTCTACCCCGCGAAGGCATTCAGGGTTGCCGGGGCTGAATTCGGCATCCGTTACAAAGGCGCGGAACTGGGCCACGGTTGTCTGGAATCGCGCAATATAAAAACCGGGAAGAAACACCTCGTCCGCGTTCTCGCCCAATGCACAAGGACCTTCGGGGATATGAACAAAGCCAAGATCCGGCTCGTCGGGCAGAAACCAGCGATCCTCACGGAACCTCGGATCCCCGATCATGGCGAGCGCGTTGCCCATTTGCTGGCGTTGCCGCGGCGTCAAGCGATTGTCGCTCATGCCCTCCAGCAACCGGGCCCGAAGATCACCCGCGATTTCTGAAAACGACCCTGATTCCTGCACATCCACTCCTTACCCATTTCCAGTTGTGTTCTGATGGCATGAAGCAGGAAAGCCGCCCATGCCGCTATAGTGTATATTTTATCCAATCTTGATTTTTAATCAACCACTGAATTGCGTATGGCCCCTGAACAAGAACTCACAGGACACCTGTTAATCTCGAACTAGATATTATATTTTATACATTTGTTGAACCCAATTACCGTACAGCGGGACTCGCCTGCTTACAGGAACTATTCAGATGAGCACATATCACACTCGATCCGTCCGCACCGTCGACTCACACACCGAGGGCAATCCCACCCGCGTGATCGTGGGTGGCGTTCCCGTGCCTCCCGGAAATACGCTGCTCGAAAAGCGTGCCTGGCTCAGGGATCATGACGACGGCCTGCGCCGCATGCTGAACTTCGAGCCCCGGGGATCGGGGCTCATGTGTTCCGTACTTCTGTTGCCGCCGGAAACGGACTCCGCTGACTTTTCGGTCATCATCATGGAACAGCGCGAGTACGTCCCCATGTGCGGGCACTGCATTATCGGAACGGCGATGACCGTGGTGTCCGAGGGCATGGTCCCGGTGGTCGAACCCGTCACCACGGTACGCTTCGACACTCCGGCGGGCCTGGTGACGTGCGAAGTTTCGGTCCGGGACGGCCAGGTGGGTGCCGTGAGCTTTGAGAACGTGGAGAGTTTCACGCTGTGCTCCGACGCCTCACTCGATGTGCCGGATCTGGGCCGGATTTCCGTCGACATTGCTTATGGCGGGGATTTCTACGTCATCGTCGACGCCGACAGCCTGGATCTGGACCTGTCGCTGCAGAACGACCAGCAACTGATCGACTTCTCGATCAGGATCCGGGAAGCCGTGGCGGATCAGATCGAAACCGTTCATCCGGAAAGGCCGGACATCAACACGTGCTACCAGGTGCTGTTCACCTCCAGCAAGACATCGCAGGGAGACTACAAGCAGACCATCCTCTGCCCACCGGGCTCGCTCGACCGGTCGCCCTGCGGAACCGGAACCAGTGCGCGCGTGGCATTACTGCACGACAGGGGCGAGATCGGACTTGGCGAAACCCGGGCGTTCGAAGGGCCGCTGGGCACTTGCATGCACGGGGAAGCGGTTCGGGCCGAGCAACGGGGCGGCACGACCTTCGTCACCCCACGCATCACAGGCACCGCCTGGATCACCGGTTATCATCATTTCGTCATGGCGCCGGACGACCCTCTGCAAATGGGCTATCGGGTCGGACCCGCATGATGGGCGCGATGCAGCTCCACATGGCCAACACTCAGGGCCCGCCACTAACTAAGGACAATACGGAAACCCAGAAATGAAAATCGGATTCATCGGCACGGGAACCATTACCACCGCGGTTGTCACCGGACTGCTGAGAGGCGGGGACGTGCCTTTTCGCGTCGTCGTTTCACCGCGCAGCCCGGACCGCGCCGCCCTCCTGGCGTCGAGTTTTCAGGAAGTCGAGGTCGCACCGGACAACCAGGGCGTGATTGATCAATGCGATATCGTCTGCATAGCGGTCAGGCCACAGATCGCCACTGATGTCCTGGCCGAACTGTCCTTTCCGGAAAGCACAACCGTGATCAGCTTTATTGCAACGTACTCTGTTGATGAAGTCCGCTCGATGGTGGCCCCGGCTTCCCGGGTTTTCCGCATGGGGCCCATTCCATCCGTGGAGCGCGGGCTCGGCCCGGTGATACTTTATCCCGATGACCCGGAACTGCGAACTTTTTTCGATCCGATAGGGACCCTCGTCGCCGCCGAATCCGAAGCGCAATTGAGTGCATTCTGGGCCGTAACGGCAATGATGGCGCCATTCTTCGGCCTGCTCGACAGCACCTCGGAGTGGCTCAGGCGGCACGGCATCGCACCGGCGCAGGCCGATGCCTACGTGGGGGCGCTGTTCCACTCCTTGTCCGATACCGCACTTTCGGTGCACGGAGAGGGATTCGGGGAGATGGCGATTGAACATGCAACCCGCGGCGGCCTGAATGAACAGCTACTGCGCGAGCTACGCGCCGCAAACTGGCTGAATCTGCCTGCCGACGGACTCTCGCTCATTCTGGACCGTCTGGAAGGCCGGGCAGACCTCGAGGATGGCCTGGAATCAGGGTCACGGAAGTCCGCTGGCACGTCAGCCGGGTAACCCGGGCGCATCCATGTTATTGATTGCAACCTGGCAATAGCCGCCCCCAGCCTGACCGAATCAAGAGGAGGAAAGTCGTGGCCCGCAAGACCTTTTTCTGCATAGATGCTCATACCTGCGGTAACCCGGTACGTGTCGTCGTCGCCGGCGGCCCCCAATTGCAGGGCTCCAGCATGAGCGAACGGCGCCAGGATTTCGTCGCTCACCATGACTGGATACGACGCAGTCTGATGTTCGAACCACGGGGCCACGACATCATGTCGGGAAGTATTCTGTACCCCCCCATCAGCCCGAATGCCGATATGAGCCTGCTGTTCATCGAAACCAGCGGCTGCCTGCCCATGTGCGGTCACGGCACCATCGGGACGGTGACCGCCATACTCGAGCACGGACTGGTGTCCACGCCCAGGGAACCGGGTCAGTTGACTCTCGATGTTCCGGCCGGTCAGGTGATCGCGCAGTTTGATCGCGACGGGGACACCATCGAATCCGTGCGGATTCATAACGTGGCCAGTTACCTCGCTGAGACGGACGTCGAAATCGAGTGTCCCGAACTGGGGCCGATCCGGCTCGACGTGGCCTACGGCGGAAACTACTACGCCATCATCGATCCGCAGGACAATTTTGCCGGCCTCGAGAGTCTGTCGGCCGGTGACATACTGAGGCTGAGCCCCGTCGTGCGGGAGCGCATCAACGCGAAAATCGAGTGTGTTCACCCCGACGATCCAACCGTTCGCGGAGTCAGTCACGTGATGTGGACCGGACGGCCACAAAGGGATGGCTCCACCGCTCGTAACGCGGTGTTTTACGGCGACCGCGCGATCGACCGATCTCCCTGCGGAACCGGGACGAGCGCAAGAATGGCCCAATTGCACGCCCGCGGCCAACTGGCCGCGGACGAACCGTTCACTCACGAGAGCATCATCGGCAGCCAGTTCGTCGGGCGCATAGAATCTCTCGATCAAGTGGGGCCCTATCCGGCTATTCGTCCGAGCATTCAGGGTTGGGCCAGAGTCACTGGATTGAACCAGATTTTCGCTGACGATCGCGACCCCTACGTTCACGGGTTCCAGTTGACCTAGTGGGCCATGCGGTTAATCACGTAACGCTCAGAGCCCACCTGGCGGGCGGAGGAATCATCCAGTGACCCGGACAACCCATGATGTCGTCATCGTCGGCAGCGGCATTATTGGCATCACGATCGCGTGGGAGCTCAGAAAAGCCGGCCGGGAAGTGTTACTGGTCGATCGTGGCGAACCCGGAATGGAATGCTCTTACGGAAATGCCGCGCATTTCGCCACCGAGCAGATCTTCCCCATCGCCAATCCCGACAATCTGCGCAGTCTGCCCCGTTACCTGCTGTCGCGCGACAGTCCGCTCACATTCAGGCTCTCCAGCATCCAGCACGTTCTGCCGTGGGGCATCCGTTACCTGCGTGCCTGCCGCGAGCAGGCGTTCCGGCACGGGAGTCGCGCGCTGGCTGCTTTGAACGAACAGGCATTGCCAGCCTGGAGGGCGCTGCTGGAGGAAATCGGATCCCAACACCTGCTGCTGACACCGGGAACACTGCAACTGGCCGAAACGCCCAGGGGCGGATCGGAGCTGGAAACATTGCACCGAAACCTGCTGGACCATGAGGTCGAATCCCGGCTGCTGGGATCCAGCGAAGTATCGGAACTGCTTCCCGATCTTCCACGCCGAAGCTATACCGGACTGTACTTCCCCCATACCGCGCATTGCCATGACCCCTTTCGGTTTCTCAAGGAGGTTTACAACGCCTGCCTGGACCGACAGGTCGGTTTCCTGCGCGAGGAGGTACACACCCTGTCGCCCCGGAGCGACGGCTCCGTCGACGTTGTCGGTGCAGATCAGACGCTTACCGCTGGTAGCGTGGTGATCGCCTGCGGGGTCCACAGCGCACGGCTTCTGAAGCCACTCGGATACCGGGTCCCCCTGATCGCGGAACGCGGCTACCACCTGATTCTGTCCGAGCCCGGTATGGATTTGGGACTGCCCGTCACCCTGCACGAGCGGCAGTTCATCATGACCCCGACGGAAACCGGGGTCCGGCTTGCCGGAACCGCTGAATTCGCTCACCCCGAGGATCCGCCAACCATGCAGCGTGCCTCCATGCTGTTTCACCAGGCGAAGCACGTTTTTCCGGAACTGATTTTGAACAGCAGTTCGCAATGGATGGGGTGCCGACCCACCCTTCCGGATTACCTGCCGGTCATCGACCGGCTCGAATCCGCCCCGCGCGTGTTTGCATCCTTCGGTCACGCACATCTGGGACTGACCCAGGCAGCGATTTCGGCACAACTGATCACCGATATGCTGATGGACCGTGAATGCACCATCGACCCGAGTCCCTTCACGGTGAACCGGTTTTGACGAAAGCTCGCGAATGGCACGTACCGGCTGTAGATTTGTGCATGCAGCCGGCCGGAACGAGCCAATTACCGTCGTTCTTTGCTCTTAATAAAATATACAAATACAATTACACCAACGGCGGCATCACCTGACAAGCATTGAAACCCGATGGCTGGACTGGAAAAAAAGACAATCACGACGCTGGTTCTCGAGCAGATACGCGAAATGATCCTGTCGCAAAAACTCAAGCCGGGAGAACCTCTGCGGCAGGTCGCGATTGGCGAAGAACTCAACGTGAGCCGAATTCCCGTTCGTGAGGCATTGCTTCAACTCGAAGCGGAAGGACTGGTCAAGTTCACGCCCCACAAAGGCGCCGTCGTCACCGAAGTGGAACCCGACCAGGTCGAAGAGATTTTCGACCTGAGAGAAACACTCGAGAGCCGGATATTCAGTCTCGCCTTTCCGCGTATTACGACCGAGGACCTGGAAGAGGCACAGGGTGTTCTGGACCGCTTCGAAACCCTGCTACAGCCGGGTGCGGACATCAGTGAGTGGAGCAAGCTCAACTGGGAGTTCCACGAAGCACTTTATCGGCCCGCCCACCGCAAACGTACCCTGCAGTTCATCAAGATGTTGCACGCCGATTGCGACCGCTACCTGCGGATGCAGATTTCCCTGTCAGGCAGTTACGAAGATGCGGATCGCGAGCACCGTCAACTCCTCAAACTCTGCAAGGCTGGCAAGAAACGCGAGGCCGTACAACTGCTCAAGAGTCATATCCGCAAGACCGGCTCCGATCTGGTGCAGGCTCTCGACCGGGCCGACTGACAGTCCTCCTCACATCGGGAAATCACGATCGCAGTCATGCATCTGGATTCCTGATTCGGATCGATACCACCAGGAATGGTGGCCTACGAACATTGATAGGATTCATGAACGCCTGTGCCTCCGGCATCGAACTGTGGGTCATCGCGCAAATGAATCTGGCTCGCTGACGGGCCGACCTGTGCCACGTAAAATGGGGCGTCACCAGCGCCCCAGAGCGGGTGACCGGGTTTTTCAGTGCCGGGTATCGCTCCCCGTTCCCGCTCTGGCCGGTGAATCCCCCACCTGTTTGAGGTCCCGAAACAGCTGCGCGTTGGGGCAAAAATCATTCGCCCCGGGAAGTTCGCCCGCCAGCCAGCGTTCACAGACATCTTCGGACTGACACTTCTCGCAACGATGCCGGACCCGCTTCGCGATCGTCTCGAAGTCGTGTTCATCGAGGATTCTCGGATTGAGCCCGTTGCGCCGCAGCATCCGTCGCATGCGCCGCTGCGACATGTCGGACTTGTACAGCAGGAACAAACCGGTAAACGCCGCGGCGGTGAACACCAGTGTGATTGCGATAACGTAGCCGTTCATGTGGGAGAGCCTGTGTAAACCACCTTTATTAACGGTGAACCAATCCCACAGGACTGCCATGACTCAAGTCACCCAATGCGCGGTTGAGCCTGCCCGCATTCGATCGCGGCGGCGCCCTTGCAGCGCCGCCGCTGTTACCGTGGTTTCGATCAGAGATCGAAGCGGTCGAGGCGCATCACCTTGGTCCAGGCCGCCACGAAGTCCTGCACGAAGCGGTCATCCGCGTCGTCGGCCGCATAGGCCTCGGCGACCGCGCGCAGCTCGGAGTTCGATCCGAAGATCAGGTCGACCGGGGTGGCTGTCCACTTCACGGTGCCGCTCGCGCGACCACGGCCTTCGTAGATGCCTTCCGTGGTCGACTTCGACCAGGCGGTGGACATGTCCAGCAGGTTGACGAAGTAGTCATTGGTGAGCTCGCCCGGGCGATCCGTGAACACACCGTGTGCCACGCCGCCGGCATTGGCGTTCAGCGCGCGCAGGCCACCGACAAGCACCGTCATCTCCGGTACCGAAAGCGTCAGCCGGTTGGCCTTGTCGACCAGCATTTCGGCCGGCGAGTGCCGGCTGCTTTCGCCGTAGTAATTACGAAAACCGTCCGCGGTCGGCTCGAGGACCGCAAAGGAGTTCACGTCGGTCTGTGCCTGGGTGGCGTCGGTCCGGCCGGGCACGAACGGTACCGTCACCTCGTAGCCGGCATCTCGGGCGGCCTTTTCGATGGCCGCGGCCCCGCCCAGCACGATCACGTCGGCCAGCGAAACCCGCGTGTCGCCGGACTGTGAGCGATTGAAGTCCCGCTGTACCGATTCGAGCTGTTTCAGCACTTTGGCCAGCTCAGCCGGATCGTTGGCCTGCCAGTCGTTTTGCGGCGCGAGGCGGATACGCGCCCCGTTGGCGCCGCCGCGCAGGTCGGTGCCACGAAAACTGGAGGCCGCGGCCCAGGCCGTGCGCACCAGTTGCGGCACGGTCAGGCCGGAATCCAGGATATCGGCCTTGAGTTGAGCAACGTCCCCGGCGCCGATCAATTCGTGATCAACCGCCGGCACCGGATCCTGCCACAGCAGGTCGGTATCCGGGACTTCGGCACCCAGGTAGCGGGTGCGCGGGCCCATGTCGCGGTGCGTCAGCTTGAACCAGGCCTTGGCGAAGGCCAGCCGGAACGCCTCCGGGTCTTCCTGGAACCGCTTGGCGATCTTGCGATACTCGGGATCGAACTTCAGCGAGAGGTCGGTGGTGAACATGATGGGCGCATGCCGCTCCGAGGCGACGTGCGCATCCGGCACGATGCGCAGCGCATCGGCGTTCTCCGGCACCCACTGGACGGCGCCGGCAGGGCTGCGGGTCTGCACCCACTCGTGGGCGAACAGGTTGTCGAGGTACTGCGAGGTCCAGGCGATGGGGTTGGCCGACCAGGCACCTTCCAGGCCACTGGTGATGGTGTCTTCCGCGTTACCCTTGCCGCATTCGCTCATCCAGCCAAAGCCCTGCTCCTCGATGCCGGCGGCCGCCGGCTCGGCGCCCACGCAGTCGCCGGGCTTACCGGCTCCATGGGCCTTGCCAAAAGTGTGCCCGCCGGCGATCAAGGCGACGGTCTCCTCGTCGTTCATGGCCATACGGCCAAAGGTGTCACGAATGTCTCTGGCCGCCGCCACCGGATCGGGGTTGCCGTTGGGACCCTCCGGATTCACGTAGATCAGGCCCATCTGCACCGCGGCCAGCGGATTTTCCAGCTCCCGCTCGCCGTGATATCGCTCGTCGGCCAGCCATTCGTCTTCCGGGCCCCAGTACACGAGGTCCGCTTCCCAGTCGTCCTCACGCCCGCCGGCGAAGCCATAGGTGGTGAACCCCATGGACTCCAGGGAAACATTACCGGTCAGCACCATCAGGTCGGCCCAGGAAAGGCTGCGGCCGTACTTCTTTTTCACCGGCCACAACAGGCGCCGGGCCTTGTCGAGGTTGGCGTTATCGGGCCAGCTGTTCAAGGGTTCGAATCGCTGTTGCCCGCCCCCTGCGCCGCCGCGGCCGTCCGCCACCCGATAAGTGCCGGCGCTGTGCCAGGCCATGCGGATCATGAAGGGGCCGTAGTGGCCATAGTCCGCGGGCCACCAGTCCTGGGAAGTGGTCAGGACGGTTTCAATGTCCTGTTTCACCTCGTCGAGGTCCAGGGCGGAAAATGCTTCGGCGTAGTCGAAGTCCTCGCCCAGCGGGTTGGACTCCGCGCCATGCTGGCGCAACGGACCCAGGTCGAGTTGCTCGGGCCACCAGAAACGATTGGTCTTCGTCATGGATTCGGCGAATACGGGCGCCGTCGCGACCGTGGTCGACAACGCGATCGCCAGAGCGGCGATCAGATACATGCTTCGATTGATCATCATTGGACTCCCGGTTCAGGATGCCTATCGGCTTACCTTAAACATAGTCCCACTGGCGACACGAAAGCGAATTGTTATTTCAGATGGAGGCAATCGCTGGAAGCTATCGCCCTCGTCCTCATGGCGTCTGAATATTTGGCGACGCCGATCGGCTTCAGCGGACCCAGGGTGTCCGGGCCGGCCCGGCAGCCGGCTCACCGCACGCTGATCTGCACCTGGCTCGGCCGGCCAGAACGGTGCATCATTGATCTGAATGCAAGGAAACGCTGACCTGCTTTGACCCATAACATCATTCTAATCCTGGTGGCCCTGGCGACGGCTACCTGGCTGTTCCGGCCCGCGCTACTTCATTCAAAGACCTGGCGCGCCACCGTGACGCCACTCGCATCGATCATCGGGTCTGGTTTTCTGGTGGCGGGTCCGATTCTGGCGCACGCGGCAGGGAATTTTGCCGTGCTCGCCATGCTCGGGCTGTGCGGACTTGGATACCTGTTCGGCGCGGCCATTCGCCACAACATCGCGCACATCGAAAATAACGCGAATTGGGCCCGGCTGCCGCTGGTCCGAAGTCTCGAACTGACTTCTGACCTCGCACTCACTGCAGCCTATTTCATTTCCGTCGCCTACTACGTGAGTCTGTTCGCGGCCTTTGGATTGCGCCTTGGCGGGATCGTCGACCCGTTGTGGATTCGCATCGGCGCCACCGCGACGATTGCCCTGCTTGGGCTGGTTGGCATGTCTGGCGGCCTGAGGGCACTGGAAGATCTCGAGGTCTTCACGGTGGGCATCAAACTGGCCGTCATCGCCGGCCTGATCTCCTTGCTCGCGTTCGTCGAAACCCACTCCGCAGTTACCGGCGCTTATGTGTGGCCAGACATCTCGGGCACGTCGAACGGCGACAGTGTCCGCATTCTTCTGGGTCTCGTGATTCTGGTCCAGGGATACGAAACCTCGCGCTACCTCGGCAACTCTTATGATGCCGGCCTGCGTATCCGAACCATGCGCCGTGCCCAGTGGATCTCGACGCTGATCTACATCACTTTCATACTGTTGTTGACACCCTATTTTACCGGTGACCTTCCCGAGCAGGGTGGCGAAACAGCCATCATCGACATGTTGCGCCCGGTCGGACTCGCCGTTGCCCCGGCAATCATCCTGGCGGCCCTCGCCTCCCAATCATCGGCCGCGATCGCCGACATGAACGGCGCAGGCGGCCTGATCTACGAAACTTCCGGGAAGCGCGTTTCGGTCAATGTCGGCAATCTCATCGTGGCCACCATCTCGATCGGCATCATCTGGGTGGCCAACATCTATGAAATCATCACCTACGCCTCGAAAGCGTTCGTTGTTTACTACGGTTTGCAGGCCGGATTGGCGGCATTTTCCGCCCACCGGCTGAAACAGCATGGCCGAGCCAGCCTGTTTGCGTTCTGTATTCTCTGCGCCGCCCTCATCATCGTCCTCGCCAAACCGCCTGCAATCTGAATCCCCGGCCCCGGCCCATGCCAAACCGGACCCCAGGCCCGCAGCGGGCATCGTTGGGGCCCGGCATCCGCGCCCGGAGCAGACCCGGAAGACCTTTTCCAGCCTTAAGGCTTCCTTAAGGTTCGGCACGTAGGCTGTCCAACATCGTTATAGCGAGTATGCCTGCGATGGTTGCAATAAACGCCTGTGTGCAAGATGGGGTTTCACCCCGAACCCTGAAGCGTGTTTCGCGCTTACTGTCGCCGTGCCCGGAATTTGATCTGTGCCTGCCGCGATCCACGGATCGCCTTGATGTCACCAATTACATCGCGGGCCAGTTTCGCCGGGCGCACCAGGCGGAAATTCACGACTTCATGCCAGCCTTGCTGACCATGCGCTGCCAGGCACACATCACCGCTGTAGCCGGGATACGGCCGGCAGCTCAAAGCCGTCTTTTTCTCGAGAATTACCTGGACACCACCGTGGAAACGAAGCTTGGCAAGCGAGTTGGCGAGCCCGTGACGCGCGAGGGGATCGTTGAGCTCGGCAACCTGGTTTCGACCGAGGGCGGCGCCAGCCAACTGCTGTTTCTGCTGCTCACGGGTCTTTTGCACAGCGCCGGATTCTCCTGGGCCACGTTTACGGCGACACTCCAGGTCAGAAAGGGTGTTGAACGTCTTGGCCTGAAACTCCACACACTCTGCCCGGCAGACCCGGCACGGCTGGAGGGTTCGCAACAGTCGGACTGGGGTTCTTATTACGACAGCAAGCCGATGGTCTACGCCAGTTCGGTGAAAGCCGCCTTGTCCAGACTGACCCGCAGCCGTTTGCATGCAGCACTGCTCGGCTTGCTGCAGCAGCGAATACAGGTGCTGACGCCATTGCTTCAGACCGGACAGCCACTGGTGTCCACCCGTGCTTTCACCGCTTGATTCGGCGGCAGCCTCGCAACGAATCGTTGCCCGCGATGTCAACGGCGCCCTGACCGGGCAGGCCCTCGCCGCGCGCGTCCGGCAGCTGGCCGCTGAACTGAACGAGCACCGCATCAGGATTCTGGCCCTGCAGTCCGACAACGGTATTGCCTGGCTGATGGTGGACCTGGCCTGTCAACTGGCCGGTATCTGCCTGGTGCCACTGCCGGGCTTTTTCAGCTCCTCCCAGCGCAAGCACGTGATACACAAGGCGAGCGTGGACGCCGTAATCACCAATGCGATCCCGGAGTATTCCGGTGACCCGGAAACCCGCGTTTCGGAACTGAAAACGCCGCTGCCAGACGCTTTGCAACTGCTCCGATTGCCGCCTGGCGATACAGATCCGGAGATGCCCCCGGGAACACAGAAAATCACGTTTACGTCCGGTTCAACCGGCCAGCCGAAAGGGGTTTGCCTGAGCCTGGAACAACAGCTGATCGAGGCGCGGGCACTGGCCGACCGAGTCGGGCTCGCACAGCCACGGCACCTTTGCCTGCTGCCGCTCGCGACCTTGCTGGAAAACATTGCCGGCATTTACACGCCACTGCTCTGCGGCGGTGAAGTATGCCTGCCCGGCCTGGCCGAAGTGGGTTTCACCGGCAGTTCGTCGATTGACCCGCAACGATTCCTGACCACGCTGGAACGATGGCGGCCCGACAGCATCATCCTTACGCCACAGCTTCTGCAGCTGACGGTCAGCGCCGCCGAAAGCGGCTGGACGCCGCCTTCCTCACTGAAGTTCGTAGCCGTGGGCGGAGCCCGCGTCGCGCCGGGCCTGCTGCAGCGCGCGCAGCGACACGCGATTCCCGCTTTCGAGGGTTACGGTTTGTCTGAATGCGCTTCGGTGGTCAGCCTCAATACACCAGCGGAACGGCAGACGGGCAGCTGCGGCAAGGTCCTGCCACATCTGCAGGTGGGCATCGAGAACGGAGAAATCATGGTTTCCGGAAACCCCATGCTCGGATACCTCGCTGAGCCGCAATCCTGGGGGCAGAGCCACATCGCGACCGGTGATCTGGGCCGTGTGACGGACGACGGTTTCATCCAGATCAGCGGGCGGCGCAAAAACCTGCTGATCTCCAGCTTTGGCCGCAACATCAATCCGGAATGGGTCGAGAGTGAACTGCTGGCCGATGGTGACCTCACCGAGTGCATCGTCTTGGGTGACGCCCGCCCCTATTGCGTTGCCCTGCTCTCGCCTCGGGATTCGGGCACCAGCGACCAAAGCATCGAACAGGCCGTCGAACGCGCGAACAAACGTCTTCCCGATTACGCCCGGGTCAGGCGCTGGAGTCGCCTGCCCCGGCCACTGCACAGCCAGACCCACTTGTTGACCGCCAACGGCAGACCGCGCCGCGCGGCCATCCAGAGGCAATTCGCGCCGCAGATCGACTCCCTTTACGCAAACGCGGATGGCCTTGGCCAATCTCAAACAATGGATCGATGGAAAACCGCATGACTTTTTTTGAAGAACTGCAAAACGAAACCCGGGCTCAAAGGCAGGAACTGCTGGCCGCGCCGCTGATTGGCAAAGCACTCGCCGGCCGGATTTCGCTCGACGAGTATGTCGCATTTTTGAGCCAGGCTTATCACCACGTAAAACACACTGTGCCCTTGCTGATGGCCACGGGAGCCCGCTTGCCGGAACGCTACGAATGGCTGCGCAACGCGGTCGCCGAGTACATCGAGGAGGAACTGGGCCACCAGGAGTGGATACTCAACGACATCGCGGCCTGCGGCCACGATGCTGAAGCGGTCAGAAACGCCTCGCCGCTGATGCCCACCGAACTGATGGTCAGCTATGCCTACGACACGGTACAGCGTGGCAACCCCGTCGGCTTTTTCGGCATGGTTCACGTGCTCGAGGGAACCAGCATCAGCATTGCGGACGAGGCGGCCAATCGCATCCGCGAGTCCCTGGGATTGCCCCGCAAAGCATTCAGCTACCTGTACTCCCACGGCGCGCTGGACGTGGAGCACGTGAAGTTCTTCGAAAACCTGGTCAATCGGATCGACGACTCGCGTGATCGCGCACGGATCGTGCACTGTGCCCGGGTGTTCTACACCCTGTACGGGAACATCTTCCGCGCGCTCGATGCTCCCTCCGGACACACCCTGGCGGCCTGATGATGCCCGCGACCCCCATTCCGGAAGGACTCCATGAACGTTGAAAACACGAAGGCACTGCTTACGGGCGCTTCGGGAGGCATTGGCCGGGCCATTGCGAACCGGCTGGCGCAAGGCGGGGCGCTTCTGACCCTGGTGGGAAGAAACCAGGAAACCTTGCAGGACCTCAATCGGTCCCTGCCCGGAAAACACAGGGTATTGGTGGCCGATATCACCACCCAGACCGGCCGCGCAGCGGTGCTTGAACACGCGCGGGCGCAGGAAACTGCAATGCTCATTAACGCGGCCGGCGTGATGGACTTCCAGTTTGTCGAGCAGCAGAGCAGCGCCTGCATCGAGCAGATGATCACCACGAACATGCTCGCGCCGGTCTTGCTGTGCCACAGCCTGATCCCCGTCCTCAGGCAGCACGAGCAGGCGGCCATCGTAAACATCGGCTCGATATACGGCAGCATCGGCCACCCTGGCTTCAGCGCTTACTGCGCCAGCAAGTTCGGCCTGCGCGGATTTACCGAGGCATTGCAGCGTGAACTGGCCGACAGCCCCATCCGGGTGCTGTACCTCGCCCCACGCGCCACCCTGACTGACCTGAACACCCGGGCGGTTGACGATTTGAACAAAGCACTGGGCAACAGCGTGGACCGTCCCGAACAGGTGGCCGAGGAACTGATGAACGTTCTGGCCCGATCCCGCAGGCAACGATTCATGGGTTGGCCTGAGAACCTGTTCGTGCGGTTGAACGGACTGTTCCCCGGCCTCGTGCACAACGCACTGGTCAGGAAACTGGCCATTATTCGTCATCACGCACAAACCTGATTGAAGGAGCGTATCGAAATGAGTAAGTCAAAAACCCTCTCCTGTTTACTGCTGTTGGCGCTGCTACTCTGCTTCCAAGGGCCTGCCCTGGCGCAGTTGGACCCGGATGTTCAGCGCTTGCAGAAACGCTGGGCCGAAATCAACTATCAGCTTGCCGGAAAAACCCAGGAAACGGCCTTCAAATCGCTGGTCGAGGAAGCGGAACAGGTCACCCAGGCTCATCCGGACCAGGCAGAGGCGTGGATCTGGAGCGGCATCATCAAATCCACTTACGCCGGCGCCAAGGGCGGGCTGGGTGCACTCAAGTACGCCAAGGCTTCCCGGAAAGAGTTGGAACACGCGCTGGATCTGGACTCTGACGCACTGCAAGGATCGGCTTACACCAGCCTGGGCACTCTGTACTACAGCGTTCCGGGCTGGCCCGTGGGTTTTGGCAATGACGAAAAAGCCGAATCCCTGCTCCTCAAAGCCCTGGACATCAACCCGGACGGCATCGACAGCAATTATTTCTACGGCAGTTTTCTGCTCGACCAGAAGCGCTATGAAGAGGCCCGAAAATTTCTGATGCAAGCCCGTTCCGCCGCGCCTCGCCCGGACCGCCCGATTGCTGACGCCGGGCGACAAGAGGAAATTGCGCTGGCACTATTGGAGGTGGAGAAACAGCTTTCTCCGTAATGCGCCCTGACGGGCGCCGTGAATGGTGGCAAAACGTCCGGTTAGCCGGGTTTACGGGAGTGGTTCATGTTGGTTTTACTGGTCGAGGACGATCCTTCGCTCGCCACGGCCCTTAAGCTGGCACTGCAAAATCAGGGTTACAGCGTCAATGCGGTGGCCACGGGCGCCGCAGCGCTGCATGTAGTGGAGTCCGAAACACCCGACTGCGTCATACTGGACCTGGGTTTGCCCGACGTGGACGGTATGCAGGTGCTGAAACGCATTCGTGCTCATCACGTGGATTTGCCGGTTCTGCTGCTGACCGCGCGATCGGACCTGGAAGACAAGATTGCCGGCCTCGACAGCGGAGCCGACGACTACCTGGCCAAGCCTTTCGAAATGACCGAGCTGTTCGCGCGCCTGCGGGTCCTGGAACGGCGGCTCAGCACCACCCGATCGTCCAAGATCACCATCGGCGAGGTCACCCTGGACATTAACAGTGGCCAGGTTTCAGTCAATGGCGAGGAAATTGAGCTGGCACGCCGCGAGTACATGCTGCTCAAGAGCCTGATGGAGAGTGCCGGGCGGGTATTGACCCGCAGCACCCTGGAATCCCGGCTCTACAGCTGGGGCGAGGAAGTGAGCAGCAATACGCTCGAAGTTCATGTACATCACCTGCGCAAGAAGCTGGGTACGCAATTCATCTCTACAGTGCGCGGGGTGGGGTACAAGGTCAAAGCGGCATGACCTCCATTCGGGTGTTTCTGGTTGTCGTCATTCTCGCCTCTCTCACGCTCTTCAGTTTCATTTCCGCCTTGCGGGGATACCAGTCCAGCATGCAGGAAGCGGATCGGCTGTTTGACAAGCAATTACTGGATACCGCCCGTCTGATCGCGAATATTCACACCGAAGAAACATCCAGAAACATCAACCATGACAGCGATATCGCATTTCAGGTCTGGCAGGGCGACCAGTTGCGGGCACGCTCATCCAACGCGCCGGACCAACCTCTGAGCCCCAGAAAGGCCGGCTTTGGCTATACCAATTTCAACGGATTTCGCTGGCGCACCATCGCGTACGCGGATATTGCCTCGCACAACTGGGTTTTCGCCGCGGAGCGGACCGACCTGCGTTACACGCTGGCAGAAAATATTATTCTGAAATCCATTTTCCCGATACTGATGGGTTTGCCGATTATCGGGTTCCTGATTTGGTGGATCGTCAGCCAGGGTTTGCGCCCGTTGCGCAAACTGGCCGACGAACTGGCTGGCAAGCAACCCGAGGACCTCAGCCCCGTGTGTCTCGATACGCCGAAACACGAGCTGGCGAAAATCATCACCTCGACCAATGACCTGTTACGGCGCCTGGAGTCGTCTTTGCAGCGGGAGAAACAGTTTGCATCGGATGCCGCGCATGAATTGCGTACACCCATCAGCACACTCAAGGTACAGCTCTATAATCTGCAGCAGGAACTGACTGTGCCGGCCGGGCAACTGGATGAACTCAAGGCCACGGCGGATCGGCTGACCCATATCATCGAACAGATACTGACGCTTTATCGCTCATCGCCGGACCAGTACAACGCCACTTTCGTGCCGCTGGACCTTGCCGCACTGGCACAGGAAGTGGTGGCGTCGGAATACGCGGGTTTCGATCTGAAGAACCAGTTGGTCGAGTTCGAGGGACACTCGTGCATGATACGCGGCGACCGTTTCGCACTGGTCAGCCTGCTGCAGAACCTGTTGTCGAACGCTGGAAAATATACGCCACACGGGGGTCGTATCGAGGTGAGGGTCATGCCGGCCTCTGCCGCCGACATACCTGCAACGTCCTCGCCTTCGTTGGCGGAAGTCGTTCTCAGTGTGGAAGACTCAGGGCCAGGCATTCCAGAAGCCCTGCGCCAGAACGTTTTCGAGCGCTTCTATCGCGTGGGGGGAGATCGGCACCCTTCGGGCGAGACGGGCTGTGGGCTCGGGCTCGCCATCGTGCGGCGAATTGCGGACCTGCATCATGCCCGGATCGAATTGTCCGTCTCCCGGCTTCACGGCGGTACCGCCATCCGGGTGTATTTTCCGGCCCTGATGGCCGACACCACGGATAAGCAGCGCGGCAAGAAAAGCGAGGGCCTGCAACCGATGGGTTCGACATGATCAGGGCGCGGTATCGTTGTGTTTCCGACCGGTCCGGATTCGTCCGGGCCATCATTTTGATGTGGATGACAATGCTGGGCAGCGCATCAGCATATGCGGCAACGCCCATTGTCGAGATTGTGATCCGCGACCACCTGTTTTTCCCCGATACGGTCGAGGTCCCCGCCAACACCAAGGTCAAACTGCTCATCGACAACCAGGACCCGACGCCTGAGGAATTCGAGAGCTACGAACTCAACCGTGAGAAAGTGATTGGCGGAAACAGCAAATCCGTTCTTTTCATCGGTCCCCTGGCGCCAGGTGAATATCCGTTTTTCGGCGAGTTCTACCCAAAGACGGCCCAGGGCAAGGTGGTGGCCAAATGAAAACTGATCCGGCGGCCGGATTTCCAATGATGGCGACCCGGGGGTCGGCATGCTGCTGAGTTCCGTCATTCTGGTTTTGCAGGAAACACTCGAGGCCGCTTTTTTGATCGGCGTGTTGACCGCCCTGGGACATCTGCAACACCGCCCCGCCCGATGGCTGCTCGTCGGCATCGGTGCAGGCCTGATATTCGCCAGCGTCTATGCGCAAAACATTCAGCTTGTTTCCGAATGGTTCGATTACGTCGGCCAGGAACTGGTGAACGCGGGTTTGCAGATCATGATTGCGCTGTTGCTGACGCTGTACCTGTGGAGGGCTCTCGACGGTTCACCGGCTGGTGAGGGTGTGTCCGGGCCCTCTGGTGCGCGCCATGGCTGGCTAATTTCCACGGCCGCTGCCTTGACGGTTCTGCTGGCCATTACCCGTGAAGGCTCGGAAGTGCTGATCTATCTTTGGGGCGTCATCCATCAAAGCGACAGTTACCAGGCCGTGCTGATTGGCAGCAGCATCGGTTTCGGTATCGGCTTGAGCATGGGTTGCCTGCTGTTCTATGCGCTGGTCAGTCTGCCCTTCCCATGGGCGATGAGGCTGGCCATTATCCTGCTGGCCCTGTTTACCGGCAATATGCTGGCGCAAGCGGTGCTGTTGCTGATCCAGGCCGACTGGATTCCGTCGACTCAACCGCTCTGGGATTCCTCCGGCTGGCTGCCGGAACATGCCCTGATGGGCCGATTGCTGTATGCGCTGGTTGGTTACGAAGCCACCCCTTCGGCCTGGGAAGTGGCGGCGTATCTGGTGGGTTTCACCGGGATCATGTGCGTCGCATGGCGCAGGCGGGCATCCCTGCGGCCGACCCTCATTCACGTGGCGAATTGAACCATGCCTGCCGTCCCCCCATCACCGCAAAACCAGCCCTCGACTCAACTGATCACCGTTACGGCCTTGCTGACGGCTCTTTTCACACCGCCCACCGCCCGGGCCGACGGCGTCGTCATCGACAAGATTTATCACCCTTATGTGCAACCGCTGGAACAGGAACTGGAATGGCGCGCGATTTTTCAGAACGACCAGCCCGGTGTATCCGACAACCTGCGGCTGTATCGCCTGGCCTACGGACGTTCGCTGGGTGACGCCTGGTTTGCCGAGATCTATCTGACCGGTCAGGCTTCAGACGACAACAGTTTCAGCGTCGATTCCTACGAGTTCGAAGCCCAGTGGCAGCTGACCGAGCAAGGAGAATACTGGGCAGACTGGGCGTTGTTGTTCGAATTGGAAAGAGAACGCGACCTCGACGCCTGGGAGTACTCCACCGGTTTGCTGGTTGAAAAAGAATGGGGGCGCTGGAGCGGCACGGCCAATTTCTTCGTCGCCCGGGAATGGGGGCCGGAAATCGTCGATGAAACCGAAACCAAGCTGGGTCTGCAAGCGCGTTACCGGTATTCACGCGCCTTTGAGCCGGCAGTGGAGCTCTACAGCGGAGAGGACACGCGCGGCATCGGCCCGGCGATGCTCGGCCAGGTCCGACTCGGCGGCCGCAAGGCGCTGTCCTGGGAAGCCGGCGCGATATTCGGCCTTGGCAGCGAAAGCCCGGATGTCACTCTGCGATTCCTGCTCGAGTTCGAGTTCTGAGCCACGCAAGACTGATCGAACGCCCGTTTGCAGTACGCATTGACGGGTCGTGTCTCGCCCCGCTGGTCGGCGGTCAGCGGCGCGCCCAGCGCGCCGAGGCAGGTGTTCAGCTCGCCGGCATCCACGGCGGCGCCACCCGGCAGCAGGGTGGGCAGATCGAAGCCCGGAACGTCGTCACCATAGTAACCCAGCGGAGCGAGTCCGGGATCGGTGCCGGGGTAGTCCGTCGCCTCGGTGGCGCAGGTACCGTCGCTGTCGATGTTGTAGCCCAGCGAGGTGTAGCCGACACCGGGCTCGAAGTCGCACTCCGAAGACACCGTACCCTCGTGCCAGGCGATGGCGCCACGCAGGGTCACGGTCGCCGCCGACACGCCGACGATGCTGCGCTGACTGTTGTCCACGAGGGTCGAGTACTGCACGGCCAGGGTCGAGCTGCTCCGCGCCTCGAACGCCGGCGCCTGGTTGTCGTACAGCGTGGTATTGTCGACGGTCAGCACGCCGTCGTTCAGCACGATGACCCCGCGGTCGTTCTGGGTGGCGTTGGCGATGAAACTGGTGCCAGTGATCCGGGACGGGGCGGCCCCGTAGAGCCACAGAAACACGATACCGCCGAAATCGCCAAAGCCCCCGTGCACGGCGTCGTAGTTTTCCTCGAACAGGCTCTCGCTGATGAAAACGTCGGTATCCCCCTGCACATAAACGGCGTGACCGCCCCGCCCGGCGGCGTTGCCCCGGAATTCGGTGCGGGTGATCGTCAGCGCGGCCAGCGGCCGGTTCACCACCGACTCGCCCAACTGGCCCTCGCGCGCGGAGATGGCGGCGCCGAGCCCGTCGCCCCCGTCGTCGGATCCGGGAATGCCCCGCGCGATGTTGTTGTCGAACACGCTGTCTTCGATGATGAGGCGCGGGTCAGGGCTGCTGAGCAACGGGCCGGCGAAAATCGCGGCCCCGCCCACCCAGTAGAGATCCGGGTGTTCGATCTGCGTGAGATTGTCGCGAAACGCGACGTTGCTGATCGTGAACTGGTTGCCGTCCATGAGTTGCAGGGCGCCGCAACAGTACTGGAAGGCGTCGGGCCGGGCCCCGCCCCCTTGCAGGGTGATATCGCTCAGTTCGAAATCGTGCGAGGTGTCTGCCATGTCCACCTTGATGAACTGGGTCAGGTAGTCCGGCCGGGACTTGAGAAACAGGGTATCCCGGCCGCCGCCCGTGATCGTCACCCGGTCGGTAATGACCAGCGGGGTCTCCAGTTCGATATCGCCGGCGAGAAACACGAAGATATCGTCGGTCTGGACCGACTGGCCGGTCTCGCATTCGTCCACCGCGATGTTCTGGTTGGCGGATTCCACCGCTTCACGCAGCGAGCAGTCGCCATCGCTGTTGAGTTCGTCTTCCAGCGTGTCGACGAAAATCAGGTTGGCATGCCCGTCCGAAATGGAAAACACGGCCAGCAGAAGAACAAGAATGTAGTACCGCATGCAGGTGGTTCCTTTGAGTCAACTCGGCTCTTACTCTTAACCTAACGACCCAGGCCGCGATTCACTGACAAAATCGCAATTTTTCTACAGCCGACTCGCCGTTGGTCCGGATTTTCTGTGGAATTCCGGCCCGTCCGTTACACTCATCATGGAACCGGTTCCAGGCGCGCAGTCCCGAGGCCGCGCGTTCATTCTGGCTGTGGTGAAGACATGACGGATTCACGTGACAGGCCCGACGATCAAAGCGAAGCGAGCGAATCCCTACGACAGGCAGCCGCTCTGCTGGAACACCATCCGGTTGAAGCCCTCCGAACCCTGCAGTCGGTGACCGGGAAGGACGCGGCAAGCGCTACTTTCCATATTCTGCAGGCACGGATACTGATTGCCCTTGAGCGGTTCCTGGCGGCGGCCGAAGCCGCGCGGCGGGCGTTCGAGCTGGACGGAATGTCGGAGGAGGTGCTGGCGCTGCGCCTGCATGCGCTCAGCCACGGCGGGGACTACGCGGCTCTCGAGTCCGAACTCGGGCAGGCCATGACCCAGCGGCGACACGAGTTCCGCAACCTGCTCGCCATGGCCCAGTGCGCACGCCTGCTGAACCAGAGCGAGCGCGCGGTCCGGCTGTACGAATTGCTGACCCGGCACCGGCCCGACGATGCATCCCTGTGGGCCCGGCTCGGCGTCATCCATGAAAGTCGCGGCGAGATGGAAACCGCCGAATCCTGTTTGCGCGAAGCCATCGCCCGTGACCCGCCGGCAGCACAGTCTCGGTATCTCCTGAGCTGCCTGCGCAGACAGTCCCCTGACGACAATCACCTGCCCACCCTGCATCAGGCCTGGTCGGAGGCGGAGGGCCGCGATAGCGCGCATGCCCGCGAAAAGGCCTGCCTGGCCTACGCGCTGGGAAAAGAGCACGAAGACCTGGAGCAGTTCGAGCCGGCTTTCTCCTGGTACGCCCAAGGTGCGCGCATCGAGCGCTCTCGAATCCACCACTCGAGCGATGAACAAGACCTCCTCTACGAAGAGATCAGTCGCCTGAGCCTCGAAACCAATCCGGGCTCAGCGGAAAGC
The DNA here is from genome assembly GCF_037892215.1 of Elongatibacter sediminis. Classification (NCBI taxonomy): domain Bacteria; kingdom Pseudomonadati; phylum Pseudomonadota; class Gammaproteobacteria; order Chromatiales; family Wenzhouxiangellaceae; genus Elongatibacter; species Elongatibacter sediminis. The sequence continues at coordinate 170,009 of NZ_JAZHOG010000005.1, forward strand.
CATAACCACACCGCGCCCATCTTCATCGTCGGCCTGCCGCGCACCGGCTCGACCCTGCTCGATACGCTCCTGACCCGTCACAGCCGGGTGGCCAGTGCCGGCGAACTCCCCACGTTCCGCGAGGCACTGAAGGCACAGCTGGGAAATGATGATGCCCGCGGCTTTCTCGAACAGACCGTGGCCCGCGACTGCAGTGATCTCGACTTCCAACAACTGGGCGAACGATACCTGAGCATGGCGCGTACCTCCGCGTTGTCCGGCAAGTGTTTCACCGACAAGATGCCCGGCAACCACCTGTTGCTCGGTTTCATCGCCCGCGCCCTGCCCGACGCCCGGCTGATCTGCGTCGAACGAGACCCGGCGGACAGCTGCATGAGCGTCTTCAAGCAACTGTTCACACCCGGAAGCTATCCTTATTCGTACGACCTGGCCGAAGCCGCCCGGCACTGCCTGCGGCACCGCGAACTGACCCGGCGCTGGCTGACCCAGCTGTCAGGGCATGTACTGAAAGTGAACTACGAGGATCTCGTCACGGCAACCGAAGCCACCATGCGCCGGGTGCTGAAATTTTGCGGGCTCGACTGGGAAGCGGCCTGTCTCGACCCCAGCGCTGGCCATGCCGTCATCAACACCGCCAGCGCCGCGCAGGTTCGCCAGCCCATCTACCGCACGTCGGTCGGGCGGTGGCGGAAATATGAGCCGCAGATGGCGCCGGCACTGCGGATTCTCGCCAACGAGGACTCGCAGACACGCGAAGCCCTGAGCCCCGAGGATTCATCGTGAACGCGTTCAGGATACCCGCCACGGTCCTCGCTGCATCAGGCTCGACTGCCGAACTGATTCAATGGGATCATCCTGCACCGAGTGAATTCGAAGCCCCGCCTTTCTCCACCGGACCGCCGAGTCAGGTGGATTGACGCTCCGAATCGCACCGTGCTAACTTGTATAAATAGACTGATGATGGGCCGGACTCCGAGGTTCTGAATGGCGTACGACAGGCTTCACCGTAAAGGGCCTTCGGCCTGACTGCGCAAACTGCCGGCGAGCAGCCGTACCCCAAGCCGTTGGTTGCCTGGTTTACGGTTGCGTCTCTGTTCATCGCCTACATTTTTTCCTTTATCGACCGCATGATCATCGGACTCCTGGTGGAGCCGATGAAGGCCGACCTGGAAATATCCGATACCCAGATCAGCCTGCTCCAGGGCCTGGCCTTCGCCGTTTTCTACACCATTGCCGGCATACCGATCGCGCGGCTCATCGACCGTGCGACGCGGGTGCGGATCGTGTCCACCGGCATTGCCGTGTGGAGCCTGATGACCATGGTCTGCGGGCTTTCCCAGCAGTACTGGCATTTGTTCCTGGCCCGCATTGGCGTCGGTATCGGCGAAGCCACCCTGTCCCCGGCCGCGTACTCCATCATTTCCGACAGCTTCTCTCCGCGCCGACTCGGCGTGGCGATGGGGGTTTACGTACTGGGCTCTTCGGTCGGCGCCGGCCTGGCCTTTCTGATCGGCGCGGTTGTGATCGCGTTGATCTCGAGTACGGGCGAAGTCGTGGTGCCGTTTCTGGGACCCGTGCGAGCCTGGCAGGCCGCCTTTCTGTACGTGGGAGCACCTGGCCTGCTGATCAGCCTGCTGTTCGTATTCATACCCGAACCGGCTCGCCGGCTGACGGGAAAGTCGGCACATGTAGCCGCCACCACCCTGGAGGTGTGGCGTTTCAGCCGGGCCAACGCCCGTTCCCTGCTCGGCATTTGTATCGGCGTGGGTCTGGTCAACATGGCGGCGTTCGCAGCCATTTCCTGGCTGCCCGTTCTGTACATGCGGGCGCACGGCTTCGAACTGGCCGAGGCCGGCTACATGGCCGGGGCGGCGCTGATCGTGGGCGGCATGATCGGTCTGCTCGGAGGCGGCTGGATTTGTGACCGGCTGGGTGGAACGCCACGCGACCGGGTGCGGGTTTCGGCGTGGGCGGTGGCGATCGGAATTGCCGCAGGTGTCACCTTCCCGCTGGTGAGCAGTGCAACGCTATCTGCCGCGCTGTTCGTGCTGTTCTTCTCCGCCTGTTCCGTGCCCGCGGGCTCGGCCGTGTCCGCGATTCAGCAGATCGTGCCCAACGACATGCGGGCGACCGTTTCCGCGGTTTATCTTTTCTTCGTCAGCATCATCGGCATGACGCTCGGCCCCACGGCAACCGCGATGATCGGCGACATCTACTTTCCCGGAGGCGACGGCATCCGCTATGCGGTGTCCATTGTCGCCGGCCTGGGAATGGCCGTTGCCACTGGCTTACTCTTGCTGGCCGGATCGGTCCTGAAGCGTCCCGTCAATGACCCGAGAAGTCCCCTGCCAGAGGCTGGCTCCCCGTCATGACCGGATCGTGCGAGCCCGGTCCGGCCGAATCGGCCGGACCGGGTATGGCCCAGGGTCAGGCTGCGCCGAACGCCCCCGCTTACGACGCGCTACTGAACATGCGCTCGGACAACGGCCGCAGTCCTGAACCACCGGATCCGCCACTCGCCTTGCGGCTGCGGTTGCGATTCCGGCTGCGATCTCCCGCCACGGCGGGCTGCTTCGATGACGCGGCTTTGCCCTGCCCCCGGCGGCGCTGTCCGCCAGCCTCTTGGGATCTGGCGGCCTTCGGCGACGAAGAGTTGCCCGAATTGCCCCGGCGGCGGCCGTTGGGGCGGGACTCATTCTGACTGCGGTTTCGGCGGCCGCGCCGTTCCTGCGGTTCGGCGGCCTGCCGGCCGTTCGATTCGTAACCTGCCACCACTTCCTGCGGAATTTGCCGCCGGATCAGGCGCTCGATATCACGCAACTGACCGCGCTCGGCGGCGGACACCAGCGAAATCGCGGTTCCTTCCTTGCCTGCCCGGCCGGTACGGCCGATCCGGTGCACATAGTCTTCCGGCACATTGGGCAGTTCGAAATTGACCACGTGAGGCAGCTGGTCGATGTCGAGGCCGCGGGCCGCGATGTCGGTGGCCACCAGCACGCGTATGTCGCCGCTCTTGAACTCCGACAACGCACGGGTGCGCGCGCCCTGGCTCTTGTTGCCATGAATGGCGGCGGCGGTCAGGCCATCCTGGTCGAGCTGCTTGGCCAGGCGATTGGCGCCGTGCTTGGTGCGGGTGAACACCAGCACCTGGCGCCAGTTGCCGGCGCCGATCATGTGGCTGAGCAATTCGCGCTTGCGTCCCGCATCGACCGGATGCACTTTCTGCTCGATGCGTTCCACCGTCGTGTTGCGCGGCGCCACTTCCAGCAGTTGGGGATCATTGAGCAAGGTGCCCGCGAGCTTCTGGATGTCCTTCGAGAAAGTCGCCGAGAACAACAGGTTCTGACGCAGCGCCTTGTCCGGCAGCATCGCGATGATGCGGCGGATGTCATGAATGAAGCCCATGTCCAGCATGCGGTCGGCTTCGTCGAGCACCAGCACCTCGACCCGCGACAGGTCAACGGTCTTCTGCTGGGCATGGTCCAGCAGACGCCCGGGGGTCGCTACCAGTACATCCACGCCGCGCCGCAGTTTGCTGATCTGGGGAGAAATTTTCACACCACCGAAGATCACCGCGCTGCGGGTCGGCAGGTGCCGGCTGTAGGTCGTGACGCTCTCGCCCACCTGCGCCGCCAGTTCACGGGTCGGTGTCAGCACCAGTGCGCGCGGGGCGTTGGGCCGTTTGTTCTGGGGCCGCGGCCCGAGCCGGTGCAACAGCGGCAAGGTGAATCCGGCAGTCTTGCCGGTGCCGGTCTGCGCGCAGGCCATGATGTCACGGCCTTCGAGCACCAGGGGAATCGCCTTGCTCTGGATGGGAGTGGGTTCGTTATAGCCCTGCTCGCGCACAGCGCGCAGGATGTCGGCCGAAAGGCCGAGGGAATCAAAAGACATTCGGGAAATTACTCCAAAGGTGCCCCGCCGCCGGCGCATGGCGCAGGTGGATACCGGTCAGGGCGGAATCAGGGGTCGAATCTCGCGGCAGGCCCACAGGGTCGTGGGGGCGTACGGCAGAAGTGACGTCCAGCGGCTGGCCTCATTGCCGAATCCGCCGGTCGCGCCAACCGGTGCGGCGCGTTTGCGGTGTGCATGGTAACAGGTTTCCGGCCACGGCGTATGACGGTCTTTCAATAGACCTTACAGACTCCCGGCCATGGCTTCCGGGCGGCGGGAGAAACCGAAGTACAGCAGCAGCACCGCGCTGATTGGAATCACGGCGGCGGCCACGAACATGGGCCCGAAGCCCTGCGCCTCGATCACCCGTCCCGCCACCAGCATGAACAGCATGCCGCCGAATCCGGCCCCCATGCCGCTCAGGCCGGTGACGGTGCCGACAACACGGTTGGGAAAGGCGTCACCGATCAGGGTCATGACGTTGGGCGCCCACAGCCCGAAGCCCAGCATGGCCATGCAAATGGCCATGAAGGTGACGCCGAAAGCCACATCCAGCGCGATCAGAAATGCGGGCACGGCACATGCGATACCAATCATCATGATGGTGAAACGAGCCGCGAACAGGCTCCGTCCGCGGCGGCACAACAGATCCGACAGAAAGCCGCCCAACAGCAGGCCGGCGCCCTGGAACGTGAACGGTATCCATGCATACTTGCCGATGTCCGCCATCGAAAAGCCCGCACCCTGCGACAGGTAGGTGGGGATCCAGTAGTTGTAGAACCAGATGCAGGGATCGACGAGGACCCGGATCAGGACCACGACCCAGACGTTGCGGGTTTTCAGCAAGGCCAGGTAGCCGGCGCCTTCGGAGGGCGGTGACGGATCAGCCGGCGGCGGATCCTGCGCCGCCGCTGGCGGATCGCTGTCGGCTGCAGGCAAGTGGTAGTAGCGGAGCCAGGCGATCAGCCAGATGAAGCCGATCAGGCCGGTGAACACGAAGGCCAGGCGCCAGTCGAGCACGATGGTGATCCAGGCCACCAGCGGCACCGAGACAATCTGCCCGACACTGACACCGAATCCCCACAGGGAGTTGGCCATGCCGCGCTCCCGGGCCGGGAACCACTCCGCCACCGCCTTGACGCAGGCAGCCCAGCTTCCGGCCTCCCCCGCGCCGAGCAGAACACGGTAAATGGCGAACGAGGTCACGTCGTCGCCCAGCGCGTGCAGCATGGTCGCCACCGACCACCACAACATGATGACGGCGAAGCCGAAGCGGGTACCGAAGCGGTCGATCAGCCAGCCGGCCGCGGCCTGCATCACCGTGTAGGCGAACAGGAAACAGCTCAGGACGAAGGCGTAGTCCGAATTGGTGATGCCCAGTTCATCGCGCAGCACGGGCGCGATGACGGACAGGGTCTGCCGGTCGATGTAGCTGATCGCCGTGGCGGCGAACAGCAGCCCCAGTATCACCCAGCGCAGACGCGACACCATCGCCATCCGCTCAGGCCGTACCCTTGTTGGCGGTGCCGGTCACACGTCGATGACCAGGGCGTCGTGCGCCAGCACGACCGGGCCGTCGTAAACCGCTTCGGCCTTGGCCACGATCTCGTCCCAGATTTCCGGGCCGCGGGCGGGGCCGTAGTACATTTCGCCCATCTCGATGGCTTTCGGGTGACTGGTGTAGGGGCCGAGATGGGTCAGCACCAGCTTCTTCACGCCGGCTTCCTTTGCGACGCGAGCCGCACCCGACGGGCCGGAGTGGCTCCACATCTGCCGCTCCTCGATGATTTCGTCGAGAAAAGCCGTGTCATGAATCAGCACATCCGCGCCCTTCGCCAGATCGATCATGCCCTGGCAGGGGGAGGTGTCGCCACTGATGGCCACCACCCCGTATTCGGACTCCACCCGGTAAGCCACGGACGGCATGCCCACGCACTGGTGGTGCACCACCTCACCGGCGGTCACCTTGAAGGTATCGGTTTCCAGCTCGAAGCCGACCTCGATGTCCAGTGCCTTGACGTTGGGGTCGTTGGACGGCTTGTTGGTGATGTGCGAAGGCAGTCTCCTGATATAACCGCGAACGAAATCGAAGTCGGCCTTGTGCGTGCCGTAGATGGAATTGGCCACCATCGCCTCGGTGCCGTCGGGGCCGTAAACCTGAAGTGTCTGGCGACGTCCGCAGTTCCAGGTGGACATCACCAGGTAGCCGAATTCGGCCATGTGATCCCAGTGGAGATGGGTAAGAAACAGATGCCCCACGTCGTTGGGGTTGATGCCGGACTTGATCAGATTGATCGTGGTTCGCTCACCGCAATCGAACAGCAGGATCTCGTCGTCGATCACTACCGCCTGGCTCGGATTGCCGCGGTCGGGGTCGGGAACCGCAGAACCGGATCCCACGATGACCGCTTTCATGCCTTTTGCCATTACTTCATCTCCTCATGCTATTGGGGTTGTGGACTGAATTGGAGGTCGCGCGCGACCACGGCGGAACGGATCCGACGGCAACCATCGTCCGTTCGCGAATTTCATACGCACAGGTGCCGGGGTTCAAACCGACCGCCCGAGCCGGCTCAAGGTGTCGCGGATCGCCTTTTTCCCCTCGTCTGCGATGGGCAGGACCGGCGGTCGCGGATAACCGCCCGGCAAACCCTGGGCGTTCAGCGCTTCTTTCATCAGCGCCTGGACCGTACCGAAGCGGGGACGGTAGCCGGCCGTGAACCAGTCGGTCATCAGAATGCGATCCTTTTCGCCGCAGGCCAGGGCCTCATCGAGTTGACCCCGGTCGAGGCAATCGAAAAACGCCGGGTGATCACGACCGAGAACGGCACCTGAGCCGATCATGCCGTCGGCCGCGTGATGTGTGTACAGCGAGGCGCCAAACTCATTGGTCGGCACGCCGTAATACCGCACCTGATCCTTGAGCCCGAAGAAACACTCGATGAAACGCCCCATGTCGCCGGTCGAGTTCTTGACCGCCACGACTTTGTCCAGCGCCACGATGCGCTTGAGCACGTCCAGCGAGAGATCGACGCCGGTACCGGGCGGCCAGTTGTAGACGCAAATGGGCAGGTCGATGGCGTCGTTGACCGTGCGGTAGAACGCGACGATTTCGTCATCGGTCGGAACCACGTACGGTGGCGGAGTCAGCAGAATGCCGTCGAACCCGTGTTCCTTCGCCGCGCGCGCATAGCCGATGCTTTCGTTCGGGGTGAACGCATTGCACCCTGCCAGCAGCGGCAGCTTGCCGCCGAGCACAGATCCCGCCTTGCGGAACAACGCCGTGCGCTCGTCCGCAGTGAGACTGAACCACTCGCCGGTCGTCCCGGCCAATACAATTCCGTGCATGCCCTCGCCCTGCAGCCACAGCAGCAGGTCTTCGAGCATTTTCTCGTCAAACCGGAGTTCGGCATCGAACGGCGTGGTGATGGCCGGAATGTATCCACGCCAGGTAACGGAGTTTCGATCCATGGGAGCCCCCACTTCGGATGGTCTGAGCCGTGGCCTCATCAGTCTCTGACTGCTGACACACCGGCTGGATTTCGCGGCGGGCCGAGTGTCACCCGACCGCCCGGAGCATGATCAGGCGTTGCGGTCTTCGGCCAGTTCCAACTGGTTTCCGAAAGGATCGACAACGTATCGATTACGGCAACCGGCATGCGGACCGTCGGTCATCTCGATGGTGCCCGGCATGGGGGTACAGCCGCGTGCTTCCAGGTCGCGTACCGCGGCATCGAGGTCGTTGACCCGCAGCGCGATGTGGTGACCACCGACGTCACAATTGCGGATGGGTTCTTTGCTCGCATCATCCGGCGCGTCGTATTGAAAGACCTCGAGCCGGAGATCCGGGGTGAGTTGTAATTCGACCAGGGTCAGTTTGGCGCCGGGTACGCCGACGTGCTCGGCCATCCAGTCACGGCCGTTGGGGCCTGCGGGAAGGTCCTCCGCGGCCATCGGACCCAGGCGGAAAATCTCGCGGGCACCGAGCGCCTCGCTGTAGAATTTCACGACCGCTTCGAGGTCGGTTACGGTCCAGCCGACGTGATCGACGCCACGGAACCAGGCGGGCGGATTCAACCGGTCGTCGGCTGGATGGTCAGGTGCTGCGTTCATCGCTTCCTCCACAGGTCATGCGATGCGGAATGGAATAACGCGCTCACCCGAGCGAACCGGCCGTTGCGGCGCGGCACGCGTGCGCATTCAGTCCTCTCCGCTGTTCACGGTAAAGACCATCCCGTCGTCTGCCAGAACGAACGGTCCTTCGTAGGCCGTTTTCACGGCATGAATGACTTCCGACCAGACCTGCTCGCCGGGGTTCCCGCCCGTGTACAAGGCCATCATGTCGAGCATGGCTTTGGAGCCGGTCAGCGGATTGACATGATACCCCACCAACATTTTCACGCCTGCCCGGGTGGCCATGTCGCCGAGTTCGGAGGGGGCGGTATGTCCGGTCTGCGGCCGGTCCTTGTCGGGCTTCTGAAATTCCTTGCTGGCGAACTTGCCGCCGGACAGCATGCCCGGATCCGGCTTGGTCAGCTCGTGGATCAGGATATCGGCACCCCGGGCCAGTTCGACCATCTGTTCGGACGGGCCGGTGTCACCGGAGATGACCACCGAACCATGGCGCGAATCCACGCGGTAGGCGAGGCTTTCCGCATCGTAGGGGTAGTGTGGTGATGAGATCGCCGTGACCTTGAACGAGTCGGTTTCGAGAACGGTTCCGGCCCCGCTGTCGTGCACGTCGAACGGTGGCTCATACATCGGCTTGACCTTCTGGTCCGGTGGCCACTTGTCCACGATGAACTGCACGAAGCGGTAATCGGACGCGTGCATGCCGCGCAGGGCACCTTCGTGCAAGGCCTCGGTTCCGGACGGACCGTAGATTCCCATCACGCTCTGCCGGCCCGCGATCCAGGTTGCGTACAGAAAGTAGTCGTAGCTGGCGACGTGATCGAAATGGTGATGCGTCAGAAAGCCGTAGTCGACATCCAGCGGATTGATGCCGGCCTGAATCTGCCCTTCCATCACGCCGCGCCCGAAATCGAACTGCAAAATGGTCCCGTCGATCGTCACGGCCACGCTGGCACCGGCCCGCTCCGGGTCGGGCATGGCGGAACCGGTACCGGTCATCACCACGTGCATGCCCGTGGCGTAAGGGCCGTCGGAGACTTCCGCGAATACCGTTCCCGACAGGACGAACAGCAGGCCGGCACAGATTCGCCAGGTCATTTCACAAACCCGGTCAGTACGGGCATTCGGAACAATTCTCATGTTTTCCCCAGGGTTCTGGTCGACGGCCAATCGGGTATATCGTCACAGGCCCCGGAAATCCGGGGCCTGTGAGCGTTTTCAGGTCAGAAGGTGCGACGGAACGACAGGTAGAAGGTCCGCGGCCAGGGACGAACCTCGCCGGGCGGCACGTAACCGACCGCAGGCTGGCTGTTGCCGTTGAACGTATAGGCCGTGGTTTCGTCCTCATCGAAGAGGTTGTTCACACCGGCAATCGCCGACCATTTCTCGCCGTCGACTCCCACCCTCAGGTTGAAGACCGAGTAGCTGTCGATCTCCCGGTAGGTGGAGTCCGTCGGACGCAAGCGGTTCTGCTGGTCATCCTGGAACGTCAGGTCGCCGCCGATAAACCCCATGCCGCCAATGCTGGTGAGGAACGGAAACTCGTAACGGCCGGAAAGGCTGAAGCTGTACTCCGGCACGTAGGGCAGTGCGTCACCGTCCATGCCGTCGTCTGCCACCGGCAGATCCTGGGTGAGTTCCGCATCCGTCCAGCCGAAGGTCGCGCCCAGTTGCAGGCGGTCGGTCGGATAGGCGGTGAGCTCGAACTCCAGACCGGTCACTTCAGCCGCGCCGCCATTGCCGCGGTAGGCGAACTGCAGACCACCCGGCGCGATGGCGCGCCGCAATACCTGAATGTCCGTCCAGTCCATGAAGAAGGCCGCGGCATTGAACACAAGCCGGCTGTCCATCAGAGTGCTCTTGATGCCAATCTCGTAGTTGTCCACCGAGTCGGAACCGAAACCGGCCGGAATCGACACACCGGCGAGGCTGGCGGCCGTCTGGTCATTGGTGCCGCCGGCCCGGTAACCCTGGGAGAACGTGGCGTAACCCAGGACGTCGTCAGTGAAGTCATAGCCGACATTGAACTTGAAGATGGTATCGCTTTCCGTTGACGACAGCGGGTTGCCCGGGCCACTGCCGGGAGTGCCGGGAAAGCCGGTGACCGCGGTGGCGATTTCGTCCAGATCGAACTCGAACCAGCGCACGCCACCCGTGATGGCCAGGCGGTCGGTTGCCTGCCAGGTCAGTTCACCGAAGAACGCGACCTCGTCGATATCGGTGTCGACCAGGCGGTCGAGGTAGGCGATCGAATCGTCGGTGACCTTGCCGGTGACCGGATCAGTGGTAAGCACCGCGCTCTGGAAATGGCGCTCTTCCTTCTGCGTGAACCCGCCGACCAGCACCTGCACCGGGCCATCCCAGTTGGAGGCGAAACGCAACTCACCCTGGGTCAGCTTGCGGTCCTGCGGCTGGATGATCGTGGTCTGGCCAGTGCCGTCCGCGGGAAACGTCAAACCGGTGATGATCTCGATTTCAGCCGAAGCGTCGCGGAAAAAGTCGGTCTCGCGGTCGAGAATCGAGCCCGTGGCCGTCACCGTGCCCCAGTCAGCCGAATACTCGGCCTTGAGGTTGTACAAATCGATGTTGTCCTTGAAGGGCTCCGCACTGAGCGTGTTGTTCCAGTGATCGCTCGGCGCCGCACCGCCGTTCAGCGACGAACTCGCCGGCAGATCGATCAGCAGATCCATATGCCCGGCACGACCGCCGGTCTTGGATTCCTGCGTCATGGCCGTGGCGGAAATCAACAGGTTGTCTGTCGCCTGGAACGCCAACATCGCGCGAACGGCTTCCGAATCGTCGTAATTGACGTCTTCGGCGAAACGCGTGTCGATGTAGCCTTCCTTCTCGATCACCGTGGCCGCGAGACGCAGTGCGAAGCGATCCGCCACCAGCGGAATGTTCACCATCGCGTCCACGTCCCAACTCGGGAAGTCGGCATTCTTGGTCGAGCTCAGGGTACCGCCGATCTCGGCGCTGAACTCGCTGAGATCCGGTGCATTGGGAATCCAGCGAATGGTGCCGGAAAGCGAACTCGAACCGAAGGTCGTGCCCTGCGGTCCCTTCAGCACCTCGATGCGATCCATGTCGAACAGCCGGATGTCGGGTTGCCGGCCACCCTCCGACGACAGAAACTCACCGGTGATGATGGTTTCGTCGAAATACAGGCCGACGGTACCAGCACCCGAGGAGCTGATGCCGCGGATGATGTAGGTTTTGTGCCCCGGGCCCTGGTCGTTGACGCTGAGGCCGGGAACGAGCCGGAAGTAATCGTTGAAGTCCAGTGCACCGGTTTCCTGCAGCCGGTCGCCGGAAATGGCCTGCACCGTGATCGGAATGTCCTGAATCAGCTGGCCGCCACGTTTGCTGGCCGTGACGACGACTTCTTCGAGCGCCGATGCTCCCGCATTCGATTGCGCCTGCGCCGATCCGGCTGCAAGCAATCCAAGAACCATCCCCGCGTACGTGTATGTGGTATGTCGCATGTGTGTGCCCATCGTTAGTTGCGGAAGTCCGTGGGAAGAGGCACGCGACACAACCGCGTGGCCATTTCGCCCGGCCCTGTTCTTAAGGCTAGTCCGTTGCGGGGGCGAGTCAATGCGTTCAATCGCAGAAATTTGTTGTCTTTTGCGCAACACACTCCGGGCCCAGACCACGTAAACACCCTTGCCGGAACCGCCGGGACGATGGAACAGCCCGGCCGGCACCCAACGTTGTCCGCAATGCAATGAGAGCGCACTTTCGACGCACCGGCGCTTATGGCACCCTCGAACGCAGTTTCCGAAATTCGGCTAAATCCGGCCGTTTCGTGCCCCGACGCGGTTACGACACGCACGGACCGATCTTCCATCTTGAAGGCAGAATACTCATGTTTAAAACCAAGATTGCAGCGATCTTTCTGGCCCTGGCCCTCCTCCTGCCTTCGGCTTTGCCCGCACAGGAAGGAGCCGAAATCGATCTCGCCGTCGTGGGCGGGCGGCTGATCGACGGATTCGGCGGAACGCCGCTGCCGAATGCGGTAATCCTGGTAAGCGGAAACCGTATCGTCGAAGTCGGCCAGGTCGGCATGGTCGACATCCCCGCCAGCGCCGCCGTGGTCGACAGCAACGGCATGACTGTCCTGCCCGGCCTGTGGGAATCACACGGCCACCTGTTCCATGCCGCCGAAGGCGATCCACAATCGTTTCCCGCCAAATTTCGCGAACGCGCGCCGGCAGTGATGGCGGCGGTGGCGAAAATCAACCTGATGTCCGGTATCACGAGCTTTCGCGACACCGGGGGGCCGATTGAACAGCAGTTACAACTTCGCGCGGACATCGAGGCGGGCGAGACCGTTGGGCCCCGCCTGTTCCTGGCCGGCCCGATTCTGAGGCAAGAGGCCCTGGATCCGGACGGAAGCCGGGGCGAGTACTACATCGACTCACCCGATTCGGCGCGCCGGGTCACCCGCAAAGTGCTCGGCCTGGGCGTGGACCAGATCAAGGTCTACGGGTTCTGGGACCGGGAAATTCTGGAAGGTGTGACCCAAACAGCGCATGAAGCGGGGATCGGCGTTGACGCCGACGTGCGGCACATTACCGCCTACCGCACGGCCATCGAGGCCGGTGTTGACCGCCTGCATCACGTATTTACCGCCGATGCGCTGTCGGACTACAGCGACGCGGACCTGAGGCTGCTCATCCGCGGGCTGAAACCCGCGGCGGCGGGACCGATGGCCAATATTCTTCGCGGCCCCTGGATTCTGCCCACGATTGAAATGCGCATGGCCTACGCCCGCGTGCTGGCTTTTCCCGAATTGATCGACCATCCGTCGCTGGCCCGGCAATACCCGCCGGACGTGTACGAACACTTGCGCGAGTCCTGGGAAAATCCCTCATCGGTGCCCTGGGGCATTGGCGCGCCGGAACGAATCAAGGTGGCCAAGAGAAAGCTGGCGCACTTCATCGAGGCGGGCGGGCGCGAACAGATTGTCGCCGGCACGGACGCGGGCGCACCGTTCAATTTCCACAGTCCGCTGACCCGCGAACTGCGCAACCTGCACGAGGCCGGCCTGACCGCGATGGAAACGATCCAGGCTGCGACCTTGCGCCCGGCACAACTCCAGGGCGTGCAAGAGGATCTCGGCAGCGTCTCGGCCGGCAAGCTCGCCGACATGGTCATCGTCGACGGTGATCCGCTGCGCGACGTGTCGGTGCTGCAGCACCGGATCGCCGTGGTGATCAAGGATGGTGAGGTTTACCGCCCCGGCCACGGCGCGGACACCGACTAAACCCGGGGCGGGGAACCCGGCCGCCCTATCGGGTGGCCGAAGCGGGCTTCAACCCCCGCTGCGAATCCGGCTCAGCGCGTCACGGGCTTCCCGGATTTCAGGCAACGGCGCATCGGAGGCGCCCCAGTAGTCGAGGAATTCCGTGTACAGGCGGCCGGCGTCATCCATCCGGCCCTGGGATTCATAGAGCCGGCCCAGGCGATAGTGTGCACGCACGAACATCGTCGGGATGTCCAGCCGCGCATCGGTGAGCCGGATGATGTGCAGCAGGCTGTTCTCGGCCTCTTCGAAGCGCTCGAGCGCCAGCAGCGCACGCACTTCGGTTTCGCGGTACAGCGGGTGATCGTAAATCCCGATGGCGCGCGTGATGGAGGCGAGCGCGTCCGCGGCATGCCCGTCAGCGAGGCGCAGCTCCGCGTCGAGCTGGTAGAAACGCCTCAATTGATTATTCAGGCCCGCTTCGAACACCGCATCGCCGATGATTCGCAGCCGATCGCCCACCGTGTGCAGGCTCCCTTGTTTGATTTCCCCCAGCGCGGCCAGGTGAATCACATCGAGACCGAGCGCGCTGGCCGCCGGCACCCGTTCCAGGGCACGCGCGAACGAGTCGCTCGCGGCATCCAGATCACCGAACTCGGTCTGGATGTAGCCGATCTGCATGAACCTTCGGGCTGCGTCCGCATCACTGCCGCCGTTTTCGACGGTAAGAACCCGCGCCGCGTTCTTGTGCCGGATCGCATCGGCGAACCGGCCCTGGTAAAGCGCGATCAGCGCCAGTTCGTCATTCGCCGCGAGACGGGCGCGAAAGTCCTTGCTGTCGAGCAGGGGCGAAAGCAGCGCGGACGACTCCGCGTATTCCCCGGCGAGTATCATCGTTCGTGCCAACTGAACCCGGGGCTCGAGCTGATCGGGATGACGGCGCATGCGCTGCTCGAAAAACGCCTTCGCGGCCGCGATATCGCCGTCGCGGCGGGCCCGGATGCCCTCGGCCAGATCACCCTTGGGCGCGGACGGACCGCCATGAGGCAGATCGGAAGCGGGTTCGGGCCGCCATTGCTCGCGGCCCTGTTCGAAAAACTCCGTCAGCATCGTCGCCAACGCGTCGAGATACGCGGCACCGAACTCGGCGGTTGCCGGCCGGGGATCGCCCAGCGCTCCGGTCGGGGCGACAGCGCGCGTCCCCTCCCGGTTCATCTGCTCGCCAATTCCGTAGGCGTCGCCCATGAAGCCCTCTTCGGCGCGATTCATGCGCACCAGGTCCGGCCGCACCGCCAACGCCATCGCTGTCTCGCTCATGCCGGCGTGCGAGCCGGCGACATCGAGCGGAACGCCCAGACGTTCCGAAGTCGAAACCAGGGCGCCGATGTATCGGTCGGCATCCGCGAACGCCATCACGTTCACGTACGGATAAAGCGTGTTCAAGCGGCGGCCGACCTCGGCCACGGTGGTGAAATTTCCCCCATGGGTGGGCACGATGGCGATATGGCGATAGCCATGCCATATCAGGCTGTGCGCGTACTCCATGATCATTTTCGCGAGGACTTCGCTGCGCACCGTAATCGTGCCCGGAAAGGTCATGTGATGAGGCGAAACACCGACCCGGATATTGGGCGCAATCAGGGTACGTCCCAGCCGGCGTGCGATTTCCGGGGCGAGGTAGTCGCCGGTGATCGAGTCACTGGCCATGGCGATCTGCGGGCCATGCTGCTCGGTCGCGCCAATGGTGATGATCGCCGTGTCGGTGCCCTCGGCCAGGGCGGTTTCGATTTCCTCCCAGGTCAGTTCTTCCATGTGGAGGGACGTCTCAGCCAGCCCGGCTTCGGCGGACAACGCGAGAAGAAGAACACACAGCGACAACACGGTGGCTTTCATTTCGATCGATGCTCCTGCTTTGCTTCGATAGCGCGGGCCAGAGGACCCCGGCCGATGGTGGACCGTGGCGCGCGCGGAACTGATCCGGCCGCCACGGCGGCCAGGGCCGGGAGGTGGTTCAGGCGGACACCCCGGCGCCGACCGCCCTGGCGGGCTGGACGGACCCGGCTGGCAACCGATCGAGTATCGCGAGCGTCTCGCGCACCTTCTCGAGTCCATGTTCGTCGAGATCCATGACCGGCGCCCGGGTATGTCCTCCCGGCAACCCCTGCAGATTGAGCAGTGCCTTGAACGTGCCCTGCGTGGAACCGTACTTGGCCGTGTAGTCCGGATTGAACAGCCGCGACATCACCAGATCGAGACGCTGACCCAGCGCGCGGGCGCGGTCGATGTCACCGTCCCAGATGGCCTCGAAGTAGTCCGCGTATTCCCGCCCCAGTACCGCACCCGCGCCCATGGTGCCGTCGGCGCCGTGCTGCAAGGTAAGGCTGATGCCAAGATCATTGGTGGGCATGCCGAACACTCGCACCCGGTCGTTCAGGGAGAAGAACACGTCCAGGTAATGGTTCATGTCGAATCCGGCCGTGGAGTTCTTGATCGCCACCACCCGGTCGAGTTCGCAGATGCGCTCCAGCAGGGCGCGTGACATGTTCACGTGCGTGCCTGGCGGCCAGTTGTAAACGCAGATTGGCAGCGTGACCAGTTCGTTCACCCGGCGGTAAAACTCGTAAATCTCACCTTCGGTGGGGCAGACATAGGGCGGCGGCGTGACCAGCACCCCGTCGAAACCGAACTCGGCGGCGAGCGCGGCATTGGCGGAGACCTCTTCAGCCGTGAACGCGTTACAGCCGGCGATGATCGTCATGTGGCCTTTCAGCTCTTCGCTGACGACTCGCAGCATATCGCGCCGCTCGCCACGACTCAGGCTGAACCACTCGCCCTGGGTTCCCAGAGCGATCATGCCGTGAATGCCTTCATTCAGCAGCCAGCGGCAAAGCTGCCGCTCCGCGTTGAGGTCCAGGGCGCCGTTGGCGTCGAAGGGCGTGGTGATGGCGGGGATGTATCCGCGCCAGTCAATCGAGTCTCGATCCATAAGTTTGTTTCGCGCCCCGGTCGCGGCGCCAGTTATTGATGATGGGGAAATGCTATTGCCCGAATCACCGCAGCGCAATTACCGCGGCCGCTCAACTTTGTTGCACGGCAGGCAACCCTGACCGCGAAACAGCCACAAAGCACGCTGTGGCAACATCGTTGCGTCCATGCGGAAATCTTGTTGCCCTGGCCGCATCGGGTGGCCGCGTAAGCCGCATGCCAGCGTCGCCGGGCGTTCCGGCGGCGTGGACCGGGCTTGACAGCCCAGGCCTGATCCCGCTGAATTCAGGCTCCATCAGCCGCCCGGACAGCACCCATACCATGCCTACTTTCATCAACATGATCCGTAGCAGTCTGCTGGCCGCAGCCATCCTCTTTCTGCCGGCAGGAGCCGGCGACCTGTCCGCCCAGGACCTGTCGACCTACTACACCGTGACCCACCCGGAAGAATTCGACATCGACTGGGGCTCGTTTTACCGGGAAATGGATGCACGCACGGCCGTGGTGAGAAAGCAGTACCCACACCACCTCGATCTCGCATTCGGCGACGACCCGAAGCAACGGCTGGATCTGTATCTGCCCAGGGGCGACGTCTCCGGCGCACCGGTCTTCCTGTTCCTGCACGGTGGCGGATTCCGCGAGGGTGACCGGGCCCACTACGGTGGCGTGGCCGCGCCCTTTCTGGCCGAAGGCATCATCACCGCCGTCGCGAGCTATCGCCTGACTGCCGACGGATTTTCGTATCCGGCGCAGACCGAAGACACCCGCAGCGCCATCCTGTGGCTGCACGAGCATGTCGCCGAATACGGTGGCAACCCGGCCGCGCTGTATCTGGGCGGCCATTCCGCCGGCGCCATTCTGACCGCAGACGTGGGGGTCGACCGGCAATGGATGGCCGCCGCCGGAATCCCCGGCAACGCGCTGCAGGGCATCATCCCCATCAGCGGCCCCTACGATTTGCGCAATCGTGGACGGGCCGGCGAGACCGATGCGTACGCGCCGACCGCCGAGCTGGCGCGGCAGGCCAGTCCGGTCCTGCACGTGGGCGATCCCGCCCCCGCAGCGATCGTCGCGGTGGGATCGCTGGAGGCCTACCAGGCCTCGTCGCAGGAACTGACCGCGAAACTCGCCGCGGCAGGCAGCGACGCATCCTACCTGTTGCTGGACGGCCAGGATCACAAGGACACCGCGCTGTCACTGGCCGACCCCGAAAGCGAACTGTTTCAGGCCGTGCTGCGGCTGATCCGGGAGTAGCCTCATCATGACCGGAACCGGCCGCCAGGCGTTTTTCTCCCGCCGACCCTCGACGGCATCCCCGGCAACGGTGCTCCCGATGTGCCTGGTTCTGGTGTGCCTGGCACTGGTGCTCCCGGCACACGCCGCCGACGGTGCGTCCGGCGATGAATCCATCACCCTGGTTCTGGCGGGCGGGCGCCTGATCGATGGTTTCGGTGGCGCACCCGTGGAGAACGCCGGCGTGCTGATCGCCGGTGAACGCATTGCCGCCGCCGGGCCGCTTCACTCCCTGAAGGTACCGGACGGTGTGCGGACCATCGACACCAACGGCATGACGATGTTGCCGGGACTGTGGGAATCGCATGGCCACCTGTTTCACGTCGGCGAGGCCGATCCGGGTGCTTTCCAGCAACGCTTCGCCGATCGGCTGCCCATCATCATGCAAGCAGTGGCTCGCGTTTCAGTGGAAGCCGGCATCACGGCCTATCGCGATTTCTGCACCAGCTGCGCGGCCATGGCGAAGGGCTGGCGCAGCCCGCTACACGAAGCACAGCTGGAACTGAAACGACAAATCCTGGCGGGTGAGATGCCGGGGCCACGGTTGTATCTTTCCGGCCCCATCCTGGGCCAGGCCGCGTCAGACGGTGGACGGGGGAACCATTTCAAAGTCGCGACCCGGGCCGAAGCCCGGCGAGCGGTGCGGGAACTGGTGGACATGGCCGTGGACAACGTGTTCGTGGGCGCCAACATCTGGGACGTCGAACTGCTGCGCTCCATCGTTGAAGCGTCCCATGCCGCCGGCCTGGGCGTGGATGCCGAATCGCGGCACGTTCGCGCCACCACCGCCCTGCTCGAAGCCGGTGCAGACCGTATCCACGTGCTGTTCACGGCGGATGCGCTGGCCGGGAACAGCGACGAAGAATTACGTGCTCTCATTCGCGGCCACCGCCCCACCGCGAGCGGCCCGTCCGCCAACATCCTGCGCGGCCCGTGGTACCTGTCGACGCTGCCCATGCGCCAGGCCTACGTCGATGCCGGGCAGTTTCCGGAAATCCTCGATCACCCGCGTTTTCGCGAGCTGTTGCCCGCCGACATCCACGCGGATCTGCGCGCCAACTGGGCGAATTACAGCGCCATACCCTGGGGGATCGGCGCCGGGGAGCGCGTCGAGGTGGCCCGGCGCAAGTTGGAGCGGTTCATCGAGGCCGGCGGAAGGGAACAACTGATCGCCGCCACCGACGTCGGCGCACCGCTCAACTTTCATACGCCCATTCCGCGCCAGTTGCGCAATTTCGTCGAAGCGGGGCTGACCCCGATGGAGGCCATCCAGAGCGCGACCCTGCGCCCGGCGCAGATGCAGGGAGTTGATCGGCAACTCGGCACGGTGTCAGCCGGCAAGTTCGCTGACATCATCGTCGTGGACGGCGATCCACTGCAGGACATCACCGTGCTGGAGCATCGCCTGGTACGGGTTGTCATGAACGGCAGGGTGGTGAAATAGGCATTGCTGGCGAGCCGCGCGGTCAT
Organism: Elongatibacter sediminis; assembly: GCF_037892215.1. Classification (NCBI taxonomy): domain Bacteria; kingdom Pseudomonadati; phylum Pseudomonadota; class Gammaproteobacteria; order Chromatiales; family Wenzhouxiangellaceae; genus Elongatibacter; species Elongatibacter sediminis. Next base: position 189,027 of record NZ_JAZHOG010000005.1, read on the forward strand.
CGAAAATCCAACCCGCTTGCGTTCGGTTGCAGGTGCGCGGCGCAGTACGGGTAAAATCCCTGCTTCGACGTCCAGCGGTACCCGTCCCTCATGAGCGGAATCTTCAGCAAACTTGGCAGTCTCGCGGGTCCTGCGGCAGTGATCGCCGCGGGCAGCATGGGCGCAGGTTCGGTGGCGACCCTGATCCTGGCCGGCGCCTGGTTCCGTTACGAGTTGCTGTGGGTCATTCCGCTGACCCTGCCGCTGTTTGTCGCCGCGGTGGATTCCTCGTCGCGCATCGGCAGTGTCAACCGCGGCCAGGGCATGCTGTCCATCGTGCGGCAGCACATCCATCCGGGTGTGGCCTGGCTGCTGCTGGCGGTCAATGTGCCGGTGCACATGCTGGTCGGCATGAGCCAGTTATCGGTGATGACTTCGGCGTTTCTGTCGCTCCTCGGACTCGAACCACAAACCGTGGACGGAGTACGGGAAGGTATCCCGGGCATCGAGATCGTCACTTCGATCGTCCTGGCGGCGCTGGTGGCCTGGCTGGTGCTGTCGCGGGGTTACCAGCGCATGCAGACCGTAATGACCGGCCTGATGGTGGCCATGTTCGTCTGCTTTCTGCTGATCGCTCTGCGCAGCTTCAGCGAGCTGGGCGACATCCTGCAGGGTTTCGTCCCGGGCGTTCCGGACGATCTCCCCGCACCGGGGCACAACACGGTACGCATCAGTACCGCTACCATTATAGCGATGGTAGGCAGTACCATTGCGCCGGGATCGCTGCTGACCATTCCCTACCTCAGCTCCGATGCCACCAGGGGCGACCCGGAACTCGGCCGGAACCTGCGGCGGTTCATCGTCAATCTGGGCATTATCTTCGGCGCCTACTCCATCTTCATCCTCGTCGCCGGCGGGTTCGCGCTCTATGCGCTCACCAACCACGCCGAGATCGAGACCGTGGGGGAAGCCGGTCAGGTGCTGACCCTGGCACTGCCCCATTCGCTCGGCTTTCTCGGCCCCCTGCTGTTCACGATGGGACTGTTCATTGCCGCGATGACAACCCTGGTGATTTGCGTGCAGCTGGTGATTTATCTGTCGCTCGACATGTTTCGCAAGCCCTGGAGCTTCACCCGTGACAACCCGCTGTTCGGCCGGCTGGTCATGGCGGTCACCTTGCTGGTGGGCGTTCTGGCCCCGGTTTGGGATTTTCCGGCGATGCTGAAAGTCGTGCTGATGATGGGTGCGAATGTATTCGTGGTGCCGCTGGTCATCTTCACCCTGATCTACCTGCTCAACCGGCGGGCGGTGATGGGCGAACATACGGCCGGCGCCCCCCGCAACCTGTTGTTGGGAGTGTGCCTGATCATGGCCGTCGCACTGGCCGTGAACCAGTTCCCCAACTACCTGTCGATGGTGCTCAAATAGGCGAGCGCCTGCTCCAGCGACAACACGTCGCCGTAGCGTTGTTCGATGTCGATCAGGTTGGTCTCGTTGGCCAGCGGCGAACGGTCTCCCACCGCTTCGCGGACCACTCCCGGCCGGAATCCGGCCTGGGCGGCATCCACCGCAGACGCTCGTACACACCCACTGGTGACGCAGCCTGCCAACAAGACGGTATCCACGCCCATGACCTGAAGCTGAGAGGCCAGCGCAGTGCCGAAAAACGCCGACCCGTGCTGCTTGGATACGATCACGTCGTCATCCCGTGGCGGCAGGCGATGATCGACCCCGGTCCAGCGTGAACCTTCGAGCAGTGCACCAATCCGCGGTGTTTTCAGGTAGAGCAGGTTACGTTCGAGATCCGCCGACCGGAGTTCCACCGTGGTGTAAACCACCGGAACCCCCGCCTCTCGTGCTCCAGCCAGCAGGCTGGCAGTATGCTCGATCTCCCGGTCCCAGGAACCACCCAGGGGGGATTCGGGGTTGGTGAAACCCTCGATGAAGTCGACGACGATGACCGCCGGCCGCCGCCCAAGGCCGAGCGGACGGGCCTCGCCGCACGGATAACTTTGCCGCAATTCGGCAATCATTCGATCCATGTTCATATCCCGAATGGTAACCTGAAGATCGGGCTGCCGCGACGGGTATGCGGCAGACGAAGCGTGGCCTGATGGAGCAAGTGCGATGCGACCACGATCCATCGATCAGCAAATTGCGGCGCTCCGGCCCGCCGTGCGATCCGGCCTGGCGGGCCGGTTTCATGTCTGGCTACTCGCCTGCGCCGCGGGGTGTTCGCTCATTGCCGTGGTGATGTGGCACCCCGTTCCATTGATGGTGGCGGCCTTCCTCGCGATCGTGGGCCTGTCGGAGCGCCGGGCGGGACCCAACATCGTGGCCGCACTGTCCGCCTATGAGACGCAAACTCATTCGTCCGGCGAAGTCACCATTTCGACCACAACCGGTTCGGACGAAGTGCATTATCACGCCCGGGTCGAAGAACCAGGCCAGTCCGCCTGGAGCTATGAGTTCATCCCACAGGGCTGGACTCCCGAACCGGGCAGATACCCGGCACGCATCTGGCGCGACTCGGTTTCCTCCAGCATCGTGCTTGCCACGATCGATGGCGGGCTGCTGATCCCGCGGTACGCCCCCCAGCCGGCGGAGCCATCGGATAGACATTCTCAACCGGGCTAAGCCGGTTTCCGGCAGCCACTACCCGTAGCGACCTGTGACATGCCGTTGACCATGTCGTGGGTGCGGATGGAAAGATCCCGGTCAGGCCAAAAAACGCCCCCCGATCCGGTGCGGGCGCCCCAACCGGCGGCGCCGCATCGTACACTGGGGCTCATGGACTGGAATCCCCGCATATCCCATCTCGAGTGCATCGGCTGCGGCGCGCGTTATCCGGCGACCACGCTGATGAACCTGTGCCCGGTCGACAACCGTCCGGTCGAAATCCGCATGGACCTGGAACGGCTGGTGGCCGAACGGCCCGGTCTCGCCTGGTACGATCCCGCGCGCCGTGACCAATGGCGCTTCGGCGGACTGTTACCGCTGGATGTGACCGAAGCGGCGGATCAGCCGTACATCGTGTCGCTGGGCGAAGGCGCGACTCCGCTACTCGATTACCGGAATCACGCGCTCGCCCAACTCGGTGGATTCGAACTGTACGTCAAGGACGAAGGCAAGGCCCGGGCGGATCACGGCGCCAACCCCACCCAGAGTTTCAAGGACCGCGGCATGTCCATGGTCGCCTCGATGGCCCGGCGTCATGGCCTGAATCGGCTGGCGGTGCCGACCCAGGGCAATGCCGGGGATTCGCTGTGCGCTTACGCCGAAGCGGCCGGACTGCAGGCCGTTGTGGCGATGCCGGAAGACACGCCGCTGCCCATTCTGGGCCGGGTGGCGGCGCTGGCGCATGGCTCGGAGAATTTTCACCTGGTGCGGGTCCAGGGCACGATTCGCGAAGCCGGCGAGGCCCTCAAACACGACTGGATTCCCAACGGCTGGTTTTCCGTCGCGACCTTCCAGGAACCGGGCTGGCGTATCGAAGGCAAAAAGACTCTGGGCCTGGAACTGGCCGAGCCGGCTGAGCCGGGCGGTCAATGGTGCCTGCCCGATGTGATCGTCTACCCGACGGGTGGCGGCACCGGTGTCCTGGGCATGTGGAAAGCCTTTGCGGAATTGGAAATCCTGGGACTCATCGGCCCCCGGCGCCCGCGCATGGTCTGCGTGCAGGCGGCGCCGACCGCGCCGTTGGCCACGGCCTTCGAATCCGGCGACAACGATACCCGGGCGGCCGCGGCCGGCCAGACCCTGGCTTTTGGGCTGAATGTGCCGGGCGGGATCGGTCACGCCCGCGTCCTGGAAATCATCCGCGCCAGCGACGGAGTCGCGCTGGCCATCCCCGAAGCGGAAATCCAGGCCGTGTTTCGCAGTGAATGGCGCGAGCGCCACGGCTGGACCGGACCCGAAGGCGCGGCCTGCCTGGCGGCCCTTCCGCGTCTGCTGGATGCCGGGGTGATTCGTCCACGGGACCGGGTCGTCGCGTTCAACACCGGTTCGCTGGAAAAATACCTGCCGGACCTGCGACACTTGCTCTGAAGCCACGAACAAACGCGCCCCCGCAACCGCTGGGATACGAGCCGGCGCGATCATGACCCGCGTCCGGCTGACTGCGACCGGCTCACGGGCCACCGCCCCGGGGCAGGAGGAGCATCATGAAAATTCATTACCTCGAAATTGTGACACCGGACGTGGAAGGCGTGTGTGCCGCCTACAGCGCCGCGCTGGGAGTGGTGTTCGCTGGCCCTGACGCGGGTCTGGGCGAAGCCCGGACCGCCCCGCTGCCCGGGGGTGGCAGCGTCGGGGTGCGTGCTCCGCTACATGCCGGGGAGCAACCGGTGGTTCGCCCGTATGCGCTGGTGGAGGATGTCGAGGCCGCATTGGCATCAGCGGTCGAGGCCGGCGCCGAAGTCGCGCATCCGCCGATGGATATCCCAGGTCACGGCAGATTCGCAATTTACATCCTCGGCGGAATACACCACGGACTCTGGCAACTTTGATCGGCGGCTGGAAGCCCCGTTGACGGACAGGTTGGTCCGGGTTGCCTAGCTGGGCTGAGCGACCTCCCGGATGATTTGGGCCAGCGCCTGTGCGTGCGCTTCGCTGTCATTCAGCGCCGGAATGTAGGCCAATTTGCCGCCACCGGTCTCCTCGAACAGTTCGGCGTTCTGCATCGCGATTTCCTCCAGCGTTTCCAGGCAATCGACGGCAAAACCGGGACAGGCGACCTGCAGGGACTTGGCACCCTGTTCTGCCAGCGAGCGAACGGTTTCGTCAGTATAGGGCTGCAGCCAGGGTTCACGGCCAACCCGCGATTGAAAGCACAGCATCCAGTCTTCCGATTCCAGCCCCGCCGCCTTCGCAATGGCCTCGACCCCGGCCCGGCACTGATCGGCGTACGGGTCGCCCTGCGCGACGTAGCGCTGCGGAATGCCGTGCAGGGAAAACAGCAACTGGTCCGGCTCGCCGTGTTGCTGCCGATACTGGCGGATGCTGTCGGCAACGGCCCCGACCCAGGCGGGATGAACGTGATAGTCCTCGATTCGCCGCTGCACCGGTTGCCAGTCGAGTTCACCCAGGCCGGCATCGACGGCATCGAAGATCGACGCGGTCGTGGTGCCGGAGAATTGTGGATAAAGCGGCAGCACGACGAGTTCATCGACGCCGTCATCGCGCAGCCCCGCCAACGCATCGCGAATGGACGGCTGCCCGTAACGCATGCCGATGGCCACGTGGGTGGCAGGTCCGAGTTCCGCAGCCAGACGGCCCGCGAGGCGCTGGGTGAATACCAGCAGCGGGGAGCCGTCCTCGCGCCATACTGCCCGATAGGCCGCGGCTGAGCGGCCGGCCCGCAGCGGAATGATGACCCCATTGAGCAACGGCAGCCACAGCCACCGCGGCAGATCGACAACCCGGGGGTCGGACAGAAACTCGCGCAGAAACCGCGCTACCGCACGGCGCTCCGGAGCTGCGGGCGTGCCCAGGTTGGCGAGGAGCACACCACGGCGTCGCTCGGCGCCGCCGCCACGGTCGGAGCGTGCCGGTGATTCGCTGGCGGGCACGGACGCACCGCCCTCCGTGAGGGTGTCCCCGCCGTTCGATGAGGGCAATTGCGCAGTCATTGTTGGGTCATGGCTCGCAGGTCCCGGACCTGGAAGGGCTGTTGTTTATACGCGACAATCCACGGCTCCGATCATCGCCGATCCTGCAGGGAAAATACAGCACGCCAAGCGGAGTCGCCGTAAAGCCCGCCGTTGCTGGGCTTGCGTCGGTCGTCTGCGGGGGTTCCGGGTGGCCGAGACGCGGACACATTGTTGCGGAATACCAACACCCCCGGAACCAGGTCCGGAACGGGCCTGCAAAACAGGCGATAACAATTTGTTTTGCATGTTTTTTCTGCTAGCATGTGCGTCCCGTCGTTCCCACGAACGAGAGTATTGTTTGCCCTGATGAACCGCTTGTCCAAATTTTGTCTGCTCAGCCTGCTGACCGCACTGTCGGCCACGGTCGCGGCCGCGCCGGACGGCTACAGCATCAATTCGGACAGTCCGAGCGGCGATGCCGACAGCCTGTACCGGATCGATCTGGCCACGGGAGCGCACACGCGGCTCGGTCGCATCCAGTCATTGGGACAAACGCGGCTCGACGTGGAAGGCCTCGCCTTCGCCCCCGACGGAACCCTGTATGGCGCCGACGACGAGGCCATGCGGCTGTTCCCGCTCAATGTCGACAACGGCATCGTGGTCAACCAGGAAGAAGTCAACATCACCGGCATCCCGGGCGGCGGCGGCAACGACTTCGGCATGACCTTCGCCTGCAATGGCAATCTGTATCTGACGTCGGTTGCCACCCAGTCACTTTTTGTCGTCGGCCTCGACGGCCAGGCCAGCCAGGTGGGCGCGGCCGGCGCGCTCGGCGCCAACATCAGCGCAATCGCGGCCTTCGGCACCCCGGTAAAACTCTATGGACTGGGTAACGGACTGACCAGCGGCGGCGCGGTGGATTCGCGCAAACTCTACGAAATCAATGTCGCCGATGGCACCACCGTCGAGGTGGGCACCCTCAGCGGCGCAGCGGGCGATTACCACGAGGCCGGCCTTGCTTTCGACAACAGCGGCCAGTTGTGGGCCATCACCGATCGGCGGGCCGTGCCCGGCGGTCCGTTCCCGAGCCAGATTCTGCGCCTGGGACTGAACCCGTTCAGCACCACCGCGGTTGCCAACACCACCGAGCAGGGCTTCGAAAGCCTGGCCATCACGGTTCCTCGGGGTTGCAGCACGGGCGGCGGCGAAACGGCGCGCTTCACGGTTCAAAAACGCTACGTCGATGGCAATGATGTGACGCCGGTGACCCTGAATCTGAGTTGCAACACCGGACTTCCCCTGGAACAGAGCATCGAGGTCGTGCCCAACGATGGGGTGTTCGGTGAATTCGAAGTGGAGTTCGTGGTCACCGACTTCGATTCCGGTGAATTGGAGTGTTCGGTGACCGAGACACCCCCGGCGGGTTATTCGCCCACCTACACCTGCCTCGGCGAATCAACCTGCGCGGCACCGCAGAGTGCACAGAGTTGTATGTTTACCGACATCGAAAGTGGCAGCGAAAACCTCTGCCAGGTGCAAAATTACCCCGATCCGGTTGAATTCACGGTTATCAAGGAATGGTTGTTCGCAGCCGAGGAACTGGGTTCGGTGAACGTATCGAGCATCGAGCTCACCTGCGAGAACGTGTTCGGCGGCGACGGCGTGGCCAACGGCAGTTCCATGACGTGGTCGTGGGACGTCGAGGGCAATCAAAGCCTCACCGCGCAGGTCCGGCCGGACTACGAAGGCAACACCACCTGCAGCGCCGAGGAGTTCCCCGTTTTCAGCGCGGTCGAGGCCGACAACGGCTGTGCCAATCCGATCCCGGTCCGCGTGGGCGACGGCCCCAGGTCCTGCACCATCGTCAACACGGTGTTTCTCGAAGGCATTCCCACGCTCGGCGATGCCGGCAAACTTCTGTTCGCCTTGCTGATGCTCATCACCGGGCTGGTCTTCATCCGGCGCATCTGAGTCCGGGCCGGAACCGAAAACAACACCGTTTCCCCGGCTCGTTTGCGTTAAACTTTCCTTTTTGCGGCATCACGGAGCGCAATCATGGGTTTAGGTGGTATCAGTATGTGGCAGCTAGTCGTGCTGCTGCTCATCGTGGTTCTGGTGTTCGGCACCAAGCGGCTGCGCAACATGGGTAGCGATCTGGGCGCGGCCGTCAAAGGTTTTCGCAAAGGCATGAACGAGGAAAAGGACGCTGACGCCGAACGCCTCGAGGCGGATGCCATCGGCGCCGATGCGACGACTTCGCCCAACGCTTCCGACACGTCCGACACAGAACGGTCCGGAAACGAATCCACCAGCAAGCCCTGACCTCCGCCCATGTTCGATGTCGGCTTTGCCGAGCTGGTCCTGCTGTTCATCATCGGCCTGCTCATTCTGGGTCCCGAGCGGCTGCCTAAAGTTGCGCGCACACTGGGCGGACTCACCCGGAAAGCACGCAGCAGCTGGCTGAACCTGAAACGGTCGATCGAGGCCGAAATGCGGGCCGAGGAGCTCAAACAGCCATTCGAGCAGTTCAGCAAGGACGTACGCTCGACGGTCAGTGACGTCAACGAAAAAGTGGATTCGTTCAAACGCGACATGAATGCGGACATCACCGAATCGGGTGACGCAAAAGACCCCAAACCCCCTTCCGGCGATGACTCCCGTTAATACCCCGGCCGAGCCCGAGGACGACCGCGAACAGACTTTCCTCGAGCATCTGGTCGAGTTGCGCGGCCGCCTGCTGAAGGCCTGCGCCGCCGTTCTGCTGGTACTGCTGGCTTTGTTGCCGTTTTCGCGACGACTCTACAGCCTGCTCGCCGAGCCCCTGTCCGCCCAGTTGCCCGCCGGCAGCAGCATGATCGCCATCGATGTGGCGTCACCGTTTCTCACGCCGTTCAAGCTGGCCTTGTTGCTGGCGCTGATCCTGTCCATCCCCGTCGTCCTCTACCAGATCTGGGCCTTCGTGGCGCCGGCCCTGTACCGCCACGAGAAGCGACTGGCCAAACCGCTGCTGTACACGTCGGTGCTGTTGTTTTACGCCGGCTGCGCCTTCGCCTATTTCGTCGTATTCCCCCTGGTGTTCGGATTCTTCACCAGCGTTGCCCCCGAAGGGGTCACGGTGATGACCGACATCAGCAAGTACCTGGATTTCGTGATCACGCTGTTCCTGGCGTTCGGCATCACTTTCGAGGTGCCCATCGCCACCATCATCCTCGTCGCCACCGGCATCACCACGGTGCAGCGGCTGGCCCGGGCGCGCGGCTACATTCTGGTCGGCGCTTTCGCACTGGGCATGCTGCTGACCCCGCCCGACGTGATATCACAGACCCTGCTGGCCCTGCCTATGTGGCTGCTGTTCGAGTTTGGTCTGGTCATGGCGCGCATCCTGCTGCCGGACCGCGTCAAGGCGGCGGCCGAGGACGAAGCAGACGAGGATCAGGCCACGAACTGACCGCCGTCCCCGCCCTCCGGGCGGTCTCCGCGATCGTCATCCCCGTTGTTCACGTTGTCGTCCGGCGCTCCGGTCGACGACCCTCCGGCATCAGATAAACCGAAAATGGCCCGGTGCGCGCAATATTGAGTGCCGAATATCATCAATTGCACGAACAACATCACCCCGATGACCAGGACCAGCCCCAGCACCGAACCGCCCGGCGAGGCCCCGCCCCCGCCGAACAGCATGCCGAGAACCAGGGCAACCGGGACCAGCGCCGCCGCCATCCCCAGAGCAAGCACCAGAAAGGGTTTCCAGTTCACCACCATGGCCCGCAGACCGGCCAGCAGAGCCGTGCCCACTGGCAGTTCGCTGAACCAGATCAGGGGTATCGTCAGGTAACTGAGGGTTCCGGTCACTGCCACGGCCGTCGCCAGCGCCGCAGCCATCCGGAAGATGAATTCGGGATCGATTTGAGTCAATGCCTCGGTGTCGCCCTGCTCGATTCGGGAAATCAGGTCAGGATCAAGCCCACCGGCTCCCTCGCCGAACGCGCCCCCCATCAACAGCGACGCCGACAGGATGCCCGCCGCGAACATCACGGCACCCAGCGCCAGCAGCCGGCCGGTCCGCGGCCGGGACGTCAGTGGCGTGAACAACACCGCCAGTGGCGGTCGCTGTCCGGCGCTGACCATGTGGAAACCCTGCAGCAGTCCGGCGGAAAACGCCGGCATGGCCAGCACCACCAGCAAACCCAGAAGCGGAACCTGGCTGAGACTGAGTACCGCTTGCATCAGAACGGTGAGCAGTAGCAGGCGCCACGGCTGGGCCCGCACCAGTGCCAGGCTGCCCGCCAGCCAGGCCAGTCCCGCCCCGGCAGGGAGTACGCGTATGGATACGTTCGGCTTGGAACTCATGATACGGGCGGATCCGTTGATTCGGAGAATTGGGCGAGCCGGTATTGTAAACTGAACCGCTCACACCCACCCATGGTCTATTCACCCGCACCCTGCCACAGATTGAAACAGGCTGACTTTTGAAAGCATTTCCGAGTACCACATCGCCGACCCCGGTATCGATGGTCATCATCGCCACCTGTGCCCTCGTCTTTCTGGGCAACAACCTGTCGGCGGCCCTGGCCCTGTGGCCACTGGACAGCGGCCTGTTCCGGCCGTGGCAACCGCTGACCTACGGATTCCTGCACGGCGGCTTCAACCACCTGTTTTTCAACATGTTCGCGGTATGGATGTTTGGCTTCCCACTGGAGCGCGCGCTGGGCAGCAACCGATACGCGACCTACTACATGATCTGCGTCATCGGCGCCGCTGCCGCGCAAATCGTGGTGCAGCAGTTCGAGGGCGGCGTCTATCCCACCATCGGGGCATCGGGCGGCGTGTTCGGCCTGCTGCTGGCTTACGGCGTGATGTGGCCGGAGAACCGGCTGTTCCTGTTGTTTTTCCCGGTACCGATCAAGGCCAAGTGGTTCGTGCTGATTTACGGCGGCGTTGAATTCCTGTTCGGCGTGACTCGCACCATGCCCGGCATCGCCCATTTCGCCCATCTGGGCGGCATGCTGTTCGGCGCCGGACTGCTGTGGCGCTGGGGCTGGCGACCGAGCATGACCTGGCGGCGCTAGCACCGGCATGAAGAGGTGGCTGAAAAAGGACTACGCCGGCTGGATCGCAGTCGCGGTGCTGTTCCTGCTGTGGCGCCAGTTCGGACCCGGACTTCCCGGCGACACGGTACGCAGCCACGACCGCATTGCCGAGGCCTTCGCCAGGCAGCAGTCCGGCATCATGGTGGAATTCGACGCCCGGGTCAGGCGACTGCTTCCTGACGACACCGAAGGCAACCCGCACCAGCGATTCATCGTGGAACTGGACAATGGCCATTCCCTGCTGGTGGCGCACAACCTGAAACTGGCGGCCCGCGTGCCGCTGGCCGTCTACGATCTGCTCGCCATTCGCGGTGAATACGAATGGAACGCACAGGGCGGTGTGGTGCACTGGACCCACCGCGATCCCGGAGCCGGCGTCAAACACGGCTGGATCGAGCACAAGGGCGTCCGCTACGAGTAGCGGAAGATCAATCCTCCAGAACGAACGTCACCTTGAGTATCACTCGGTACTCACGGATGAATCCGTCGGAGTCACAATCGACTTTCTGCCCCTCCACCCAGGCGCCGCGCACATTTTTCAGCGTCTTGCTGGCGCGTTTCAAACCACTCCGAACGGCATCCTCGAAGGACTCGTTGGATGAAGAGATGATTTCCGTAACTCGTGCAACCGACATGGGCATTCTCCTTGATTCGTGATTCAGATTAACGGGCTGTCGCCTTCAAGCATAGGCCATGGCGACGAAGCTGCCAGCCCCCGTGACCCTTTGGGACAGGCAGAACAATGAACTTCAGTAGCGGCGTGCTTTCCACGGATTACCCAGAAAAAGATACGCCGTGCTGTCGCCGTTGTCGCTGCGGCCGTAAGCCAGGTACAGCGGGCCCAGCGGGGTGTCGGCGCCGAGGAATACGCTGCCGGAATAACGCAGGCTGGCGAAATCGATGTCGGCACGCTCGCGCCACACGTTTCCGGCCTCCAGGGTGAAACCCGCGAACACCGGAAACAGGTCCACGTCATTGAGCCGCCGATACAGGGCCAGGGTCGCCAGCCCCGCATGGCGGCCGAGCAACTGGTCCGGAACCAGGCCGGACAGACGGCCGAACCCGCCCAATTCGAACCACCGTTCCAGCGGCGCGGCGTCATCGATGCTATAGCCGGCCTCCAGGCTCAACAGTCCCGAATTGCGTCCCAGGGTGTAGGCCATTGAACCGCCGAAGTAGGCCTGTTCGTAGTCGATCTCGGCGCCCAGGCTATCCCGCGCCGCTCGCAGGCCGGCGACGTACAGGTGGCCTGAAGTCGGAAACCACGGGTTGTCCTGGCTGTCGTGCCGGTATTCGAGAACGACTTCACCGATATCGACCGACTCCTCGCCGAGGATGTCGGTATCGCCAATCAGCACATCGGCATCGCCCCTGAACAGTTCGTACTCCAGCCGCAGCAGGTCGGTGGAACTGAAATTGCGACCGAGGCCAAAGCTGAAGCCAACGCCCGGGATTTCCAACTGGGCGACGAAGTCGTCACCCTCGAATACGTTGTACTGCTCACGGGTTCCGAATACCCGCGGCTCGATGAACCAGCGGGCATTGCGGTCGATGGGCTGGTAGAAATCGAATTCCAGCAGATCCTCACGCCCGAGCGTGAATTCCACCCGCATTTCGCCACCGAGGCTGTTCAGGGCATTGCGGGTGTAGGCCGCGCCCAGACTGAAGTCGGTATTGCCGGCGAAGTCATCCGAAATCTCGAGCCCGAACTGAAGGTAATTGGGACCCCAGCTCCGCGGTATGGCATTGATGATGACGCCCCGGCTGCCGTCGGCCCGGGTTTCCAGGTCGTAGGTGACCGACTGGAACACATCCAGGCTGTACACGTGATCGATGTCGTCTTCGAGCCGTGCGATATCCAGCGCCTCGCCGGGCCGCAGACGCAGGCGTGAGCGGATGATGTCGTCGTTCAGCACCGATCGGTTGTTGATTTCGATGTATTCCACCACGTAAGGGTCCTGCGCGGCCGCGGCCAGATTCACGGTCTGCGCCCGGCTCTCGCCCGGTGACCGCAGCGGCACCAGCGCGGCCCGGCTGACCATGACCGCGTCATAACCATCGGCAACGATATCGAGCACCTTGACGAAGTCTGCGGCGCTGAACTGCCCCAACTGGGGAACGATCAGCACGTCCCGCGGGCCGAGGGTGGCCAATTGCTGGATGGTGTTGCGGCGTGTCAGGAAATTACTCAGTTGTTCGGTCACCGAAACCACCGAGGTCAACTCTTCGCGTACCAGCAGCGGCGAGGAGATATCGACCGCGATGACAATATCGGCTCCCATGCTTCGCACCACGCTGATCGGCAGGTTGTTGACCATGCCGCCGTCCACCAGGATGCGGTTGTCGAGCAGCACCGGTGCGAAAACACCGGGTACGGACATGCTGGCCCGAATCGCATCCGGCAGACTGCCCTCGCCGATCACCACCTCAGCTCCGGTGGCCAGATCGGTGGCCACGGCCCGAAACGGAATCCGCAGATCTTCGAAATCGGAAATTTCCCGCACACCCATCAGCACTCTCTCGAAAATCTGGTCGAGTTGCTGCCCTTCGATAGCGCCGAGCGGGAGCTGAATCCGGCCACGATTGAAACCCACCCGATGGGGTATCAGGAACTTGGCATCCAGGGCTTTTTTCCGCATCGTCGTGCCACGCCGGTCCGGCTGGTCGGAAAACGCCTCGATCCAGTTGGTTTCGCTGACGATGCGCTCGATTTCGTCAGGCGAGTACCCGGCCGCGTAATATCCGCCGACGATCGCCCCCATGCTGGTACCCGCGATGTAGTCGATCGGCACCTGCAGTTCCTCCAGTGCGCGCAACACACCGATGTGCGCACCGCCACGGGCTCCGCCACCGCTCAGCGCCAGGCCAATGCGCGGCCGCTGATGTTCCGCTTCGGCCGGCCGGGCCGTCGCCGGGAGAGTGGTCAGCACCATCGCCGCGAGCAACAAGTGAGAAAATCGCATCGAATGCTCCGCTGGAAGGGGAGAGAAGGCGATTATATCGAGTCCGGCAAGCTCTCCTCGGGCCCGTTTGGCCACGCCCCCGATGGAACGGTGCTGACAGTTCCGGGCCCAATCGCGACATGGACCCCGACCACCGATTGGCTACAATGGGACGATCTTTTTCAACCCTGGGTAACTACATGTCAAGCATTCATCCGGTTCCCGAAGAGTTTGCCAGGCAGGCGCTGTACAACGAGAAAGACTACGAGCGCATGTATCGCGCATCGATCGAGAATCCCGACGAGTTCTGGGCCGACCAGGCCAAACGCCTGGACTGGAACCGTTTCCCGACGAAAATCAGCGACGTGTCCTGGCAGCGCGACCAGCTGCACATCCGCTGGTTCGAGGACGGCGAGCTCAATGCCTGCGTCAATTGCCTGGACCGGCATCTCGACGCACATGGCGACCGCACCGCCATCATCTGGGAAGGCGACGACCCGGACCGCGACCTGAAGCTCAGCTATCGCGAATTGCACGAACAGGTGTGCCGCATGGCCAATGTGCTCAAGCGACTCGGTGTAAAACGCGGTGACCGGGTCACCGTCTACATGCCGATGATTCCGGAAGCGGCGATGGCCATGCTGGCCTGTGCCCGCATCGGTGCAGTGCACTCCGTGGTGTTCGGCGGCTTCTCGCCAGACGCGCTGGCCGGCCGCATCCTCGACTGCGAATCCAGGGTACTGATCACGGCTGACGAAGGCTTGCGCGGCGGGCGCACCGTTCCCCTCAAGAACAATGTCGACGAATCGCTGAGCCGCGCGGGCGTCGCCGATTGCCTGGAAACCGTACTGGTGGTGCGCAATACCGGTGGCGAAGTCGCCTGGTCGGAAGGCCGCGATTACTGGTACCACGAGGAGCGGGAGCACGTGGATTCCAACTGCCCCGCCGAGACGATGAATGCCGAGGATCCCCTGTTCATTCTCTACACGTCCGGCTCGACCGGCCAACCCAAGGGTGTGCTGCACACCACGGGCGGCTACCTGCTGTACTCGGCGTATACCCATGAAATGGTGTTCGACTACCAGCCCGGGGATATCTACTGGTGCACCGCGGACGTCGGCTGGGTCACCGGCCACAGTTACATCGTTTATGGTCCGCTGGCCAACGGCGCCACCACCCTGATGTTCGAAGGCGTGCCCAATTACCCCAGCCCCAGCCGGTTCTGGGAAGTGGTGGACAAGCACGGGGTGACTATCTGCTATACCGCGCCGACCGCAATCCGCGCCCTGATGCGCGAAGGCGAGGAACCGGTCAAGCGCACATCGCGCCAATCCCTGCGCCTGTTGGGCTCGGTGGGCGAACCGATCAACCCGGAAGCCTGGGAATGGTATTACCGGGTGGTGGGCGACAGCCGCTGCCCGATCGTGGACACCTGGTGGCAGACCGAAACCGGCGGCATCCTGATCAGTCCGCTGCCGGGCGCCACCACCCTCAAGCCCGGTTCGGCCACACGGCCGCTACCCGGCATCGAGCCGGCGCTGGTCGACGAGCACGGCGAGGAACTGGACGGCGCCGCCCAGGGATTGCTGGTGATCAAGAAGAGCTGGCCCGGCCAGATGCGTACCGTTTACGGCGATCACGAGCGCTTCGCCCAGACCTATTTCTCGCAGGTCGCCGGACGCTACTTCACCGGCGACGGCGCGCGTCGCGACGAAGACGGCTATTACTGGATTACCGGTCGCGTCGACGACGTTCTGAATGTTTCCGGCCACCGTCTGGGCACCGCGGAAATCGAAAGCGCGCTGGTTGCGCATCCGGCCGTGGCCGAGGCCGCCGTGGTCGGTTACCCTCATGACATCAAGGGCGAAGGCATTTACGCCTACGTGACCCTGGTGCTCGACCGTGAGCCCACCGACGAGCTGCACCAGGAACTGGTGCAGTGGGTACGCAAGGACATCGGCCCGATCGCCAGTCCCGACCAGCTGCAATGGGCGCCCGCGCTTCCCAAGACCCGGTCGGGCAAGATCATGCGCCGGATTCTGCGCAAAATCGCCGCCAACGACCACGAGAACCTTGGCGACACTTCGACCCTGGCCGACCCCGGCGTGGTCGAGGACCTGATCGACAACCGGCGCAACTGCTGAACCGCCTGCGGCCGGCCGGATGCCGGACCGCCCCCGACCCGGGAGGAAAGAACCATGGGTTTACTCGACAGCCTCAAGAACGTACTTGGAAACCGCGACCGCAACGAGGACACCGGCGCGGCTGCGGAACCAGCACCGGCTGATGTGGCCGAAGCAGCACCTGCGGCTGATGCCGCTTCCGCTGACGTGACCACCTACACCGTGCAGTCGGGCGACACCCTGTGGCGCATCGCCGAAACGCACTACGGCGACGGCAACCAGTACGGAAAAATTTTCGAAGCCAACCGCGACGTGCTGGACGACCCCGACCGCATCCTCCCCGGCCAGGTACTCACCATCCCGCCCGGGTAAGAGCCGGCTGCAGCCTGCCCACAAAGTGGCTCAACTCAGGCCCTGGTGTTCAAGGGGGCGGGAACGGTGCATCAGAATCCACTCGGCCCCCTCTTCCAGGGCCGCCTCCCCCAGCGCCTTGAGCACCCGCCGGCGGAACGCGAGATCGGTCGATCCGCGCAGAAGCTGGCGGGCGTTGGTGAATATCCTCGCCATGAACCGGTATTGCTTGATGAGTTCCTTTTCCGCTTTCTTGTGCGAAATGGTGTCACGAACGCCGGCGATCAGCGGCAACATGCCCATCAGCACCAGCAGGATCGCCTGCTGGGATTCGCTCAACACACCGCTGGCCAGACCCAATATGAAAGCGATGCCGATACCGCTCCAAAGGCAGACCCGGCCGAGCCATTCGGTACGGTGATAATTGTTCGAATTCTGCACTTCCTTGCGTGAGTAATACGCCAACTGACCACCGGAACCGGTGTCACCCACCCAACGTTCGATCACCCACCCGGTCCACGCCGGGTCCGCCTCTTCTCCCCGGGTCCTCAGCAAGCTGGCCGCACGCATGACGTGCCGGATCCAGCCCAGTTCCACGTCCTGCTTCTGCAGAAAGTTTTCGTAGGCGAAAGCCACCGAATTCGCTTCCACCACCCCCGCCAGATTCCAGTAGAACTGCACCCTGAGCGCCTCGGCCAGGGCCCGGTAATCCAGGTATTTGCGGTGCCATTCCCGCCGGTCACCGGCCACATGCAGCGCGACGCCGGCGAAGAACAGCGCCAGGAATATCCACACTAGGAAGTCGGGCGCCGGATACTCGGAGTAGACGATGAAAACCAGGCCCATGAGGATGGCCAGGGTGTGGATGCCGTACAGGCCCCGATTCACCCGTTTCTGGTATTTCAGCGCCAGCCGGTCGGCGGCGACGTGAAGCGCTTCAACGTAACGCGCGCTTTCCGGCGGCGGCGCGCCGGGCAATTCGTCATCGAGCAGTCCGCGGCCTTCGAGATCGGCGGCCTCCAGCCGTGCCCGGTCTCGCTCGAAAGCCTGCAGGCGGTCCAGCATGATGGCGTACTCGGCCGGCATGTCCGCGCCCGGCAGCCGGCCATGCTGCGAGGTAATCCAGTACTGCTCCATGGGCTTCAGCCCGGCCGCGGGTTCACCCTTGGGACGGTCCCGGCTGCAGACGATGTGGCAGGCGAGGTCGTTTTCGCTGTCGGCCAGCAGATGAGCCGAGGTGTCCGGCGCTTCGAAGCCCTCCATTACGGCACTCAGGTGGTAACGGATGACCTGCGCGGTTCCGCCGACGAGCGGAAGTTCGTGGCCGTCCCACAAGGCCAGCAGCACCTGGCAATGGTTGGAAATGAAAACCCCGGCCTGGGCGTACTGGCGATCCCGGATGGAGGCCGCGGTGGCGTCCGGAGTCAGTTCACTGCCGTCGTGCAGCGGCAGCTCCACCACCCGGCCGGCCGCGTCAATCAGCCCGCGAAACCTGCGGAGCTCTTCCGATGACTCGAAATCACGCTCGTACTCGGACTGCGCCATCGGCAACACGGCGATCAGGGACACACCCAGGTCCAACGCCACGCGGGCGACCAGTTGGTCTCCGCCCGCCGCCAACGGTGACAGCAGTTCGAGCTCCAGGTCCGGAAAACGGGCCTGCAGTCCCTGCAGAAAACCCCGCACCCGGGATTCCAGCACGGGTATTTCGGTCGCGACCAGGTCGCGGTGTGCGGTAACGCCGATGGTCAGGTACATGGCTTCAGATCATACGCCCGCCCGGCACGGGCGGCACCCGGCCGGGCTGGCGATTTTCGGCTCACGTTTCCAGGCGAGGCAGTGTGACGTACCGCCGCGCAGTGGTTCAGGGATTGCCGCCGCCCCGATTGTCGATGACCGGGTCGGAATCGATTTCCGGACCGCCGGCGCGTGGCATCGCATAGAGCCGGTAATGGGTGGAACACGGCGCTTCGTTGCGATCGCGAATCTGCAACTTGCGACCATTGGCGGTCACCATGGCCGTCGAAGCGATCCCGGTATCCCGGTCCTCGGTCTCCAGAGCGAAGGCTTCCATGGTGCAGTCCTGCAGCGGATGGCCGGGCTCTCCCCAGTGATCACCATCCGGACTGAACTGCAACCGGGTCAGCATCCAGTCTGCTTTGGACGCGCGATCCAGCTCCCACTTCAGCACCGGCGAATTGCCATGATCCGCCTCGATACAACCCTTCTCGTCGGGGCGATCCGCGCATTCCGAATTGAGAAACTCCAGCTTGTAGCTTGTTTCCCCGCTGACCACGGTCAGGTCGATCTGCTTGTCCGCGCCCTCGGCGGCTGACGCCCCGGCCAGACCGAACAGCGCCAACGCCAAAAGTCCGGGCCGAACGCCCGATGATCCCTGTTTCAACATGTCATTGCTCCGGTGGTTGTTGTGTTTGTTCGTGTGCCTGATGATCAGCGTCCGTGGCCTTTCCGGACCGCAGGTCACACAGGCCATACTCGCCGCAGAATGCGACGAAGCCCGGCTCGAAGTAGCCCTTGCCCAATACATAACGAGTATAGTCCCTGGCCAGCCCGAGGTCGCCGCGCAGCAGAGCCAGGCGCGCCGCCGTGCCCGCATCGGTGCAGCTTTGGACCTGCCTGGGCCGGGACAGGTAGCCGTCCAGCAGGTCCGTCACCTGGCCACCCGGCAGCCTGCCGGTAAGGTCCCAGTAAGCGAAACTCGCATGGGCCAACTGGCGAACGGCATGACGGTGGCCCGGATTCCCGCCCACCAGCACCGCCAGCTCACCAACTGCGCGATCCAGCGCCTCCCGGCCGATTCGGTCCTCACCCATGCGAAACGCCAGCCGGGCCAGATCGAGGCGGAATTCCGCCGCTTCCACCGCGACGGGAAGATTATCGGAGTCACTCAGTGCCCTGTTGGCCTCGATGCCTTCGGCCGTTTCGCCAAACAGTGACCAGGCCTCATCCAGGCGTTCTTGCGCGGCGTACAGCCGGGCCAGCCGCTGCTCACGCAGCAGCAGCTCCCAGCGCAGGTATTCGTTGCCGGGCTGTCGGGACAACAAATCGCGCAACAGCTCACCCGATTCGCGGATGTTCTGTTCCGCCAGGTCGAGCAGACCCATTTGCTGCTGCACCGAGGACAGCCCGGACAGCGCGTAGGCCAGCTCCTGCTGCAGGCCGGAATCGCCCGGCAGGCCACGATGCAGTTCGCGCGACAGCTCCACGTTCTGCATGCGCAGTGAAAATGCGTTGCCGAGGTCGCAGGTTTCCAGCCAGGCATCCGCCAGATGAGCGAGCATGGTTACCAGGTCCTGGCGGTAAGTGTCGTTACCGGCATCGAGCACCAGCGCCATCTGGTTGTACTGCACCGCGGACTGGAACAACTGCAGGATCTGGGCCGTGTCCGGGTTCTGCCGCGCTCGCTCGAGCGCGCCGAGGTTGGCCAGGGTATAGGCCAGCTCCATGACCATTTCGGCGTTGTTCGGATCGGCATTGATCAACCGCCGCGCGATCGCGCCGTAGCGCGAAAACGACAACTGCGCCTGGTCCAGTTCACCGCGATCCATGTGCACGTAACCCACCCAGAATTCGGCCTGGCCCAGCTCGTACAGAGCCCGCTGGGTGCCGCCTTCGCGCTGATGCAATTCGACCAGCGCCGCGCGGGACTGCTGGAACTGCTGCATCGCGGGTTCCAGCTCACCTCGGCCGTGGAAGTCGATTCCCCGGTCACGCCAGCCCGATGCCGCCGCAACCAGCTCCTCGTTCGACTTCGCGTCGATATCCAGCTCGGTCCGGTAGCGCTGCAACGCGAGATCATGATCGTCAACGATTTCCAGCCCGACGATGGGATCGAGGCGCTTGAGATCACCCAGCATGAAGCTCAGCAGTTCCTCGGTATTGGCCCGCTGCACCCGCGCCGCTTCCTGGCTGGTCGCCATCGCCCAGGCCAGCCAGCCGATCAGGCTCACCGTGGCCATTCCGGCCGTCCCCCAGAACAGCCGCCGGCGAGTGCGCCGCTGGGCATCACGCCGGCGTAATTCGTCCAGGCGAATACCCAGTATCCCGGCGACCAGTTTCAGCCGCGCCAGAGACCGGCCGTCGGCATACTTGCGGGCGTCCGCCGCCAGGGGTTCGATGGCATGACCATTGCCGCCATCGAGCAGGGCTCCGGGGAAACAGCCGTTATCCGTGCCGGACGCCAGCGGATCCCCGTCGACCACCAGCGCGAGAATGCGATCCCCGCGCCCCAGTTCACGAAAGTAGCGAATCTCCTCGTTGACCCAGCGCGAACGCGCGGCCGCTGGCGAACACACCACGATGAGCGTTTCCGATGCCGCCAGTTCCTGCTTGATCCGGGTGGACAGATCGGATGCCGAGGACAGGTCCTCACGATCGCGAAAGATCGGCTGCAGCCGTTTGGGAACCGGGCCGTGCGGGGATTCAGCGCCAACCAGCCGTTTGGGAATCCGGTAGCCTTCCAGCGACTTCTGCAGCCAGCGCGCCCAGGATTCATCCTGGTGGCTGTAGCTGATGAAGGCCTTGTAGTGAGGCGGAGTCACTGCGACCGCTTTACCGCGAAATCAGCGCGCTATTTGCCGCGATTCCTCACCATCGGGTCCGTACTCAAGGTGGCGTGCTTGCCTTCCACTTCCTCGCAGGCGGTGGCGGTCACCCGATAGTAGACGTCCTTCTGACCCTCGTGTGCGTTGGCATCGAAGATGGCGACGGTGGCCGATGCCTGGTCCCAGTCGGCTTCGAACACGATGCCGTCGCTGAGGTCCACGTCGGGAAAGGCCAGTTGCAGCCAGGCATCCTGGCCACTGTCGAAGTTATCGCCTTTCTCGGTACTTTCCACGCCACTGTCGGACAGTGCGATTTGGGTGATGACCCAATCGGCGTCACCAGAGCCAGCGCAGACATCGCCGATGTCCTCGCCCTTGATGTGAAAAATGATGGACCCGGCTTCGTCGATGTCAAAACCGACATAGCCGTCCTTCTTGCCACCCTTGCCGTAGCCCTGGGGTCCGGACTTGACCTGCAACTCGGGGTTGGCGCCATTCGGCTTGGGTTTGAGCTCGATCGCGAAGCTGCGCTGCATCGCGGCGCTGGCTGGCCTGATACCCTGGTTTGCGCAGGCCGACGTCAGGCCGACGATCACAATGGTCAGTGCACACAAAAATCTCATGACGCTCCTTCGTGCTCCATGCGCCCGGTTGGCGCCGAACGCTTTTTGCCCACGCAGCCGCCCGCATCCGGACCGGCCACCCTCACGCTTTAGCATAGTCCAGTTTGCGTTCACGCGTTCGCCGCAGGACCGATCCGGCCGATATAATCCGGTTCCCCGTCACCACCGATGACACGCGCCATGCATTGCACGGTATACCGCTCCACCCTGCGCGACTACACCTATCTCTACCTCGCCAGGAGTCACGACTTCGAAGACCTGCCGGACGACCTGCGCGACCGGTTCGGCCCGGCCGAACCCGTCATGGAACTGGACCTCGCCAAGACGACCCACCTGGCACGGGTGGACATCGATGCGGTGCGCCGCGCCCTGGCCGATGCGGGTCATTACCTGCAACTGCCGCCGCGTCACCCACTGGAGGAAGAAATCCAGGCCGCTCTCGAAGGCCGCCCCTTCAAACCCGATTGATGGGTTCACCGGCCAGAAAACCGGCGATGACCCGGGCGACCTGTTCCAGGCCGGCCTGGCGCGCGGTGCGGCTGGCCCAGGCATTGTGGGGCGTGACCAGCAGATTGGGAATGTCCTCCGCCAGCAACGGATGATCGGCCGGCGGCGGCTCCCGGCTCAGCGTGTCCACGCCGGCGCCCGCGATATCCCCTGCCCGCAGCGCATTCGCCAGGTCTTCCTCGACCACGATGCCACCCCGCGCGGTATTGATCAGAACCGCGTCGGACTTCATTCGATCCAGCACGTTCCGGTCAATCAAGCCGCGGGTTTCCGAATTCAGCGGACAATGCAGCGACAGCACGTCGGATCGCCGGATGACTTCGTCGAACGACAGCCGGCCCGGACGTGGCGCCACCCCGCGGCGCTCCGCCACGATGACTTCCATGCCCAGGCCGCGCGCCCGATCCGCGGCGGCCCGGCCCAGGCTCCCGTAACCAACCACACCAAAAACCAGCCCTCGCGCCTCGCGAATGGGCCGATCGTTGAGACAGAACTGCATCGCCCGGCTCCATTCGCCCGCCCGCACCTGGCGCCAGTACCACGGCAGGCCGGTCAGCAGGCTCAGCATCAGGGTGATGGTGTGTTGCGCGACCGACTCCGAACAGTAATCACGAATGTTGCACACCGTGACGCCCCGGTCGTGCGCGGCCTCGAGATCGATGTTATCGGTGCCGGTCGCGACCAGCGAGAGCAGACGCAGGTCGGATGCCTGGGCCAGTATCTCCCGGCTGAAAACGCATTTGTTGGAGACCACCACGTCGGCACCCCGAATGCGCTCGATGATCTGATCCTGCCCGGTGTGCTCGTGCCACCGCCATTCGCCGACCACCCGCTCGAGACAGGAGCGGTCGAGGTCGCCGTTGTCCACGGTACCCAGATCGAGGAACACGCCACGGTTTGCGGGTCCGGCGGACATGGCTCAGACCTCCGCGGGCGTGGGTGCGGCACTCATGACAGGGAGAGCGAACGGCTACTTGTTGCTGGTGGCCACGCTGACCGACTGGATATCCACCGCCTTGGCCGCGTCCAGGATGGTCACCAGGGCGTCGGTGTCGGCCTCGGGATGCGCCGCGATGATCAGCGGCGAGTCCGGCTTCTCGGCTTTTTCACGCTCGAGATTGGCCTGCACGGCACGCCGTTCCAGCATGCGCCCTTTCAGGCTGATCAGGCTACTGGAGTCGATCTTGAGGACGATGGGGCCTTTTTTCTCCTTCACTTCCTTGGGCGGCGTATTGGACGGCCGCGAAACCTCCAGACCCTTCTCCTTGACGAAGGACGTGGTGACGATGAAAAAGATCAGCATGATGAACACGATGTCGAGCATCGGTGTGATGTTGATCTCGGCCTCGTCTTCGATGTGGTGTTTTCGTCTCATTCGTAGACCTCGTGTCCGCCGCCCAAACCCAGCCCCGAGGGCCGAACGGGGAGTTCAGCTTACTGAAACAACCGGGGTTTCGCCACTGTGAAAGTGACGAAACGCCAACCGCCCGGACCGAATTATTCTTCCTGGTAGTCCGCCTCGAGCACTTGTTTTTCCTTCAGGGTACGAGTCAGTTTCTCGATCCGCACAAAGGCCACGACCCCGAGAATTCCGAATACCAGATTGATGTATTCCATTTTCTTCCTCCCTATTGAATGCGCATTTCATACGAATTCCAACGACCCGGCAAGGCTACAGCCGCCGACGGCGAAACTGTCCACCCTTGATGATCACGGGCATTTCCGTGCGGTAACGCTCGAACACCGACACGTCCTTCAGCGGATCTCCATCCAGCACGATGAGATCCGCAAGGGCACCCGGCGCCACCACGCCCAGCTCACCCTTCCTTTGCATGATTTCCGCATTGATCGAAGTCGCCGAACGAAGAATGTCGATGGGTTGGTCGACTTCGGCGCGATAACGAAACTCGCTGGCCTGGAAATCATGATGCTGGGTACCGAAAACATCCGTACCCAGACCTATCTTCACTCCTGCGCGCCGACAGGTTTCGATTGACGTGAGCATCTGTTCCCTGACCCCATTCAGCTTGGCAAGGCTTTGTGGCTGCATGCCAGCCTCCGCGCCATGCTCGGCGCCCAGATGAAGGACCGCGAGGGTCGGCACCGTGAACGTCTCCGTACTTTGGGCGATTCGCTGCGCTGTCTCTTCACTGATTTCCGTGGCATGGTCGATGGAGCGAATGCCGACATCCAGGCAGCGACGTGCGCCGTCGTCCGTGTGGCAGTGCGCGATCACATACTTGCGCCGGCTGCGGGCTTCTTCCACGGCGGCAGCCAACTCGGCCTCGGTAAATTGCGGCATCCACATCGGATCGCTCGGGGAAGCCACACCCCCTGAAATGAAAACCTTGATGTGGTCCGCCCCACGCCGCAACTCCTCGCGCGCCACTTTGCGAACTTCGTCCGCACCATCCACAACCCGGCAGATCACACCGGAATAAGCGCAGTTACAGGGATCGGCGTGACCAGGCAGCCTCATATCCCCGTGCCCGCCTGTCTGCGACAAGGCCTTGCCGCCATAGAAAAAGCGGGGGCCATCGAGCAACCCCTCTTCAATCGCCATGTGAAGCCCGATGTCACCACCACCCGGATCGCGCACCGTGGTGAATCCCCGCTGCAGGCAATCGGAAAGATGCTTGATTGCATAGGACACCAGCAAGGGTTTGGGCATGCGATCGAGCCACTGAAAATCAAACGTGGCCGAATAGGCATGGAAGTGCAGGTCGATCAGTCCCGGCATCAGGAAGCGCCCCCCGCAATCCAGAACATCCGCATTATCCGCGGCGATCGGCCGGTCAGAGACTTCCCGGATTCGATCGTTTTCGATCAGTACCTGACCGTTTTCGATCAATTCTTCATTGACGCCATCGAAAATTCGGGCGTTTGTCAGCTTCAGCATTCAGGACTTCCTTTGATTTAACGCGAAATGCGTGGGGAACTATTCGACAGTCACGGACTTGGCCAGATTGCGGGGCTGATCGACATCGGTGCCGCGCAGCACCGCCACGTGATAAGCCAGAAGCTGCAGCGGCACGGTCAGTACCACCGGCGCCAGCAGCGCTCCACCCGTTTCCAGTTCGACGATTTCGCCGTGCCGCTCGTTCAAACTGGCGCCGGCCCTGGCATCCGCGATCACGAACATCTCGCCGCCGCGCGCACGTACTTCCTCGATGTTGCTGATCAGTTTCTGCAGCAAGCTGTTGTTGGGCGCCACCGCGACCACCGGCATGTCGTGATCGACCAGGGCCAGCGGGCCGTGTTTGAGTTCTCCGGCGGGGTAGGCCTCGGCGTGGATATAGGAAATCTCCTTGAGCTTGAGAGCGCCTTCCATCGCAATCGGGTAGTGGCTGCCGCGGCCGAGAAACAGCGCGTGATGTTTCTCGACGAAATGCCCGGCGAGCCGCTCGATGGCCTCATCCAGGGTCAACGCCTGGCGCATGACGTCCGGCAGACGGTTGAGATCGGCCACCCACTCGCGCAACTGATCCGGCTCGATACGCCCGCCCAACTGGGCCAGTTCCAGCACCAGCAATTGCAGCGCCACCAGTTGGGTGGTGAATGCCTTGGTCGATGCAACCCCGATCTCGGGGCCAGCCCGGGTCATCAACACCAGGTCGGCCTCGCGCACGATGGAACTCTCCGGCACGTTGCAGATGGCCAGCGTCGCGAGGTAACCGGACTCACGCGCGTGCCTCAGAGCCGCCAGTGTATCGGCGGTTTCGCCGGACTGGGAGACCACCACGAACAGGGCGTCTTCAGGCACCACCGGGTCACGGTAGCGGTATTCACTGGCCACCTCCGCCAGGCACGGAATGCCGGCCAGCTGTTCGAGCTGGTAGCGGGCGACCAGGCCGGCGTGATAGCTGGTGCCGCAAGCCACGATGTGTACCTGTCGAACGCGACGCAGCACTTCGTCCGAACCCACACCGAAGATGTTGGGCAGCACGTGATCGGCGCCGATGCGGCCTTCCAGGGTCTCCGCCACCGCGGCCGGTTGTTCGAAAATCTCCTTCTGCATGAAGTGCCGGTAGCGGCCACGCTGCATGGCATCGGCACTGAGGTCGGCTTCCCGGACCGAGCGTTCCACCGTTTCGCCGTCGCGGTCTATGATGCGGTAACCATCCACCCGGATCTCGGCGACGTCTCCTTCGTCCAGATGCACGAATCGATTGGTCACCGCCAGCAAAGCATGAATGTCGGAGGCCAGGAAATGCTCGTTGAAACCGATACCGAGGACGATGGGATTACCGCAGCGGGCCCCCACCACCACGCCCGGCTCACGGCTGCAGACCAGGGCGATGCCGAATGACCCTTCGAGTTTTCCGACCGCCTCGCGGACCGCATCGAACAGCGACCGGTCGCCGGCCATCAGGTGATGCACCAGGTGAACCACGACTTCGGTATCGGTATCGGACTTGAAGTCATAACCGGCGGCGGCCAGTTCACCGCGCAGCGCCTGATGGTTTTCGATGATGCCATTGTGCACCAGCGCGATTTCATCGTGCGACAGGTGCGGATGCGCGTTTTCGGTGTTGGGCACGCCGTGGGTCGCCCAGCGGGTGTGGGCGATGCCGCAAAATCCGGGCACGGATTGCCGGCCAGCCTGTTTTTCCAGGTCGCGAACCTTTCCCTGGGTACGCACGCGTGTCAGCCGGCCATCATGCTGCAATGCGATACCGGCCGAGTCGTAACCCCGGTATTCGAGCGCATGCAGCCCCGAGATCAGGATCTCGCTCACATCGCGTTGAGCGGTCGCCGCGACTATCCCGCACATGCTATGGGTCCTTCTTCTTCGGCCGTTTCCAGCCTTCGACGGTGGTCTGGCGAACCCGGCTGACGGTGAGTTCACCGGCGGGGGCGTTACGGGTCAGCGTCGTGCCGGCCCCGATGGTGGCCCCTTTCTCCACGGTCACGGGCGCCACCAGTTGGGTATCCGAACCGATGAATACATCGTCGCCGATCACCGTCCGGTGTTTGTTCGCGCCGTCGTAATTGCAGGTAATGGTGCCGGCTCCGATGTTCACCCGTTCACCCAGCTCGGCGTCACCGATGTAACTCAGGTGACTGGCCTTGCTGTCGCGGCCAAAAGCGGCATTTTTCACTTCCACGAAATTTCCGATCTTCGCCCCTTCAGCCAGTTCAGTATCCGGCCGCAGGCGGGCGTACGGACCGATGGCGCAGGCGCCGGTGGTACGCACGCCTTCGAGCACGCTGTAGGCGTGAACCATCGTTCCAGCCGCCAGGTCGCAGTCCCTGAGCACGCAGCCGGGACCGATGATCACGCCGTCACCGAGCGTGACCTGCCCTTCCAGCACCACGTTGACGTCGATGCGAACATCACGGCCGGGTTCCACCTCGCCGCGCACGTCGATGCGTGCCGGATCGGCTACACAAACGCCCCGGCTCATCAGCCAGTCCGCCTGCCGCTCGCGATGGCGCTGTTCCAGCGCGGCCAGTTGGCGCTGGTCGTTCGCGCCCATCAGGTCGGCCGGATGCGGCGCGACCACGCCGTGTATTTCCAGCCCCTCGCTGTGCGCCATCGCGAAAATGTCGGTGAGGTAGTACTCGCCCTTGGCGTTTTCGCAGCCGAGTTGATCCAGCCAGCGGCGCAAGGCCTCGGCCCGGGCGAGAATGATGCCGGTGTTGACCTCCTTGATGGCCCATTGAGCCGGCGTCGCGTCCCGGTCCTCGACAATTCCGGCGATACGCCCGATCCGGTCACGCTCGATTCGGCCGTAGCCGCGTGGACGATCGAGGACCATCGTGAGTAACGACAGCGGCGCGGACGATTCCCGGATCAGTTCCTGCAGCAATTTGGCCGGAATCAGAGGGTGGTCGCCCAGTAACACCAGGATGCGTGCACCGTCCGGTATTTCCGGCATCGCCTGCTCGACCGCGTGGCCGGTACCGCGCCGCTCGGACTGCACCACCCAGTGAACGTCGAAATCAGCACAGGCCTCGCGAACCCGCTCGGCACCACTGCCGATGACCACGTGTATACCGGCCGGCTCGAGTTGCCGCGCTGTATCGAGCAAGTGGCGCAGCATGGGCTTGCCGCCCACCGGGTGCAGCACCTTGGGCAGTGCGGATTGCATCCTCGTGCCCTCGCCCGCGGCGAGGATGACGATGTGAAGACTGGCGCTCATGAAATCAGTAGCTTGGGACCGGGATTCTGGCTGCGACAGTATAGCCGGAATGCGGATTCCTGTATGCCGCCGGCCCCGCGAACCCGAAGCCGGCAATGCCCGCCCGCGGGTGTTTCGGGCCCTGCCCACCCTCCCGAATTCTTCCAGTCGGGGACACGAATTCGCCGGAACGGGACGCAACGATGGCGCAAACCGGCAACCGGTGCCCGCAGACGTTGCGCAAACCTCGGCTTCCGGCGACCATGAAGCCATGCGTCATGCCCTGATGTTGACCACATTGTGCCTCCTGGCCCTCTCTGTCGAAGCCGCCGAACACAGCGGCCGGGACACCGGATACACCGAGCGGCGCATGAACGACGGCCAGCTCATTCTGCAGGATGTGCCCGAGATTCCGCCACGCCTGGTCGAGCGGCTGCGGCAGTACCAGGCCGTGCGTTCGGCCACCTTCCTGGACTGGGCGCGGGACGGTGAGGGACTGTACGTCCTGACCCGCTTCGCCGATCTCAGCCAGGTGCACCGGGTCCGGTTCGCCGGCGGCACGCGGCAGCAACTGACCTATCTGCCCGACCCCATCATCGAGGTCCACCGCCAACCGGGCGGCGATCGCCTGGCCCTGACGACCGATCCGGGCGGCAGCGAATTTTCGCAGATCTACCGCTTCGACCCGGACACGGCCGAAACGGTGCTGTTATCCGACGGCGCCTCGCGCAACGCCCGCCTGGTCTGGAGCCGCGACGGCAGTCGGCTGGCCTTCCAGTCCACCCGCCGCAACGGCCGCAGCAACGACATCTGGATCATGGATCCCTTGCGACCCGATTCGGCGATCCCGGTGCTGGCCTCGCTGGACGATACCTGGTGGGGCCCCGCCGGATTCACCCCGGACGGCCGTGGTCTGCTGGCCCAGCAACTCATCGGCGCAACGGATTCACGCATCCACCTGATCGACCTGCAATCCGGTGAGCAGCGGCGGGTGGCCGGCGATCCGGAATTCCCATCGGCCAACCGGGCCTCGGTGGTGGACCGCAAGGGCAAGGGCTTTTACATGATTTCCAATGCCCGCGGACTCGCCGCGGAACTCGCCTGGCAGCCGTTCGAGCCCGGCGCGGAAACCGAGTTCATCAGCACGTCTACCCCCTGGGACGTGATGGAGTTCGCCCTCAGCGAGGATGGCCGTCGCGGCGCCTTCACCACCAACGAAGAGGGCATGAGCCGGCTCTACCTGTTGAATACCCGAACCGGCCGCTATTCACTGGTCGGCAACATGCCGGTGGGCCTGATCTACGGCCTCAAGTTTCATCCCGACAACCGCCAACTGGCGATGACGCTCAATGCCGCCCACACGCCCAGCGACGTGTTCGTGATGCAGCTCGGCCGCCGCCCGGAGGCCGCCCGCGCCCTGCACCGCTGGACCTTCAGTGAAGTCGGGGGGCTGGACACGGAGCGCTTCGCACGCCCGCAGTTGATTCGCTATCCGACCTTCGATTTCGCGGCGGAAGACCAGCCCCGCCGGATTCCCGCTTTCGTCTACCGCCCGGATGGCGCAGGGCCGCATCCCGTGATCATCCACATCCACGGCGGCCCGGAGGGCCAGTACCGGCCGGCCTTCTCCAGCCTGTTCCAAAGCTGGATCAGCGAACTGGGCGCGGCCGTCATCGCGCCCAACGTGCGCGGATCCTTCGGCTACGGTAACGAGTGGCTGGCGCTGGACGACGGCCGCAAACGCGAAGACGCGGTGCGGGATATCGGCGCCTTGCTGGACTGGATCCGCAACCAACCCGATCTGGACGAGAACCGGGTCGCGGTTTACGGGGGCAGCTACGGTGGCTACATGGCGCTGGCTTCCGCCGTGCATTTCGGCGACCGCCTGCGGGCAGCCGTCGACGTGGTCGGCATCAGCAACTTCGTGACATTCCTGGAACACACCCAGGACTACCGCCGCGACCTGCGGCGCCGGGAATACGGCGACGAGCGCGATCCCGAAATGCGTGCTTTTCTGGAATCGATCAGTCCGCTGAACCACGCCGACCGCATCGACGTACCGCTACTGGTGGTACAAGGCCAGAACGACCCGCGGGTGCCACCATCGGAATCGGAGCAGATCGTCACGGCCCTGCGCGCCCGCGGCCGGCCGGTGTGGTACATCAAAGCCCTCAACGAGGGCCACGGTTATGAGCGCAAGGAAAACCGCGACGTGTACCAGCAGGCCGCAATGCTGTTTCTGCAGCGCTACCTGATTGGGGCTGGTGACGCGGCCACGAACGAACCGGCGCAGGAAACCGGTTCAGGGCGAGGGCCGCACCCAGGGCCGAACCCAGAGTCAGGGTCACGGTAGATACCAGCACGACCCGGCAGCCGGTCCGCTATCATGAGAGGCAGACCGCACGCGCGGTCAGAACAGCAGCAACCAACGGCAGCAACCAACGGCAGCAACCAACGGCAATGGAAGCGTTCAGGGAAATCTGGGACAAGTCACTGGTCACCTTGAGCGGCGGCAGCGAGATCACCGTCGGTCAGGCCACTCTGGTCGCCCTGTTCCTGCTGCTCGCGCTGCTGGTCAGCCGGATTCTCGGCCGCATGCTGCTACGCCTGTTGGCTCGCAAGCAGGTCGAAGCCAACGTCGCGCAGACCATCCACCGACTGTTCAGCTGGAGCTTTCTGATCCTCGTCCTGCTGACGGCGATGGCCATGCTGCAGATTCCCATCACCGCGCTGGCCTTCATCAGCGGCGCGGTGGCCATCGGTGTGGGCTTCGGCGCACAGAACGTGATCAACAATCTCATCAGCGGCTGGATCCTGATGTCGGAAAAGCCGGTGCGGGTCGGCGATTTCATTGAGATCGACGACATGCGCGGCACCATCGAGCGCATCGGCAATCGCTCCACCCGCATTCGCCGGATCGACAACGTGCACGTGCTCGTGCCCAACAGCCAGTTGCTAGAGCGCATGGTCATCAACTGGACCCTGATCGACAACCGGATTCGAACCTCGGTGCGCGTCGGCGTCGCTTACGGCTCCCCGGCCCGCAAGGTCGAGGCGCTGTTGCTGCAGGCCGCCGCTGATCAGAAAGACGTGCTTGCCGATCCGCCGCCGGTGGTGGTGTTCGAGGACTTTGGCGACAACGCGCTGGTGTTCGACCTCTACCTGTGGTGCGAAGTACAGACAGGCACCGAGCTGCGGGTGATCCGCAGCGAAACCCGTTTCAATATCGAAGCGCTGTTCGCCGACAATGGCATTGTCGTGGCCTTCCCGCAGCGTGACGTGCACCTCGACACCACCCGACCGCTGGAAGTGCAATTGAACACCGGCACCGGTCCGGCCGGCTATCGGCTGGAGGAGCCGCCCGAGGGCCGAACCGATGAATGAAGAGGCGAACACACCGGTCATCGAAGGCCTGGTCTGCGCATACGACCTGGACGGTTTCGGCGGCGCGAGCCCGCTGGCCTGGGATGCGCTCGGCGGTGCCACGCCCGACGGCCGGGTTCGTTGGATCCACCTGGACTTCACCCACACGCGAGCCCGGCAGTGGCTGCGAACGGAAAGCGGCATCCCCGACACCGTGGTCGAAGCCATGCTGGAAGAGGACATCCGCCCACGCAGCCTGCAGCACGGCAACGGCGTACTGACGATCCTGCGCGGAGTGAACATGAATGCGGGCTCGCCCGTCGAAGACATGGTGTCCATCCGCTTATGGCTGGAACCCGGCCGCATCATCAGCACACGCCGGCGCCGGCTGAAGGCCGTCCGCCGCATTCGCGCCGAGCTGGCCGACGGGAAAGGCCCCACCGGGCCGGCAGACTTCCTCCTGACCCTGCTCGATTACCTCGGCGAGCGCATTGGCGAAGTGGTCGACACCATCGACGAGTCCATCGAGAGCGCGGAGTTGGCGATGGAGGCGAGCAGAGCGAAAACCTACCGCGGCGAATTCGGCCAATTACGGCGCAAGACGGCACTGATCCGGCGCTACCTGGCACCGCAGCGCGAAGCGCTGGACCGGCTTTCCCGCATGCAGTCGCCACTGTTCGAGCCCCATGATTCGATAGCCCTGATGGAAGCAACCAATCAGATGACCCTGCTGGTCGAGGACCTCGACCTCGCCCGTGAACGGGCCATGGTGGCCCAGGAAGAGATCCTGTCCGTGCTGGCCACCGAGCAGAATACCAAGATGTACCTGCTGTCCCTGGTTGCCGCGGTTTTCCTGCCCCTGTCGTTTCTCACCGGTCTGATGGGCATGAACGTCGCCGGTCTTCCCGGCACCGAGAACCCCGCGTCTTTCACCATTCTGGCCGTGGTGATGGTGGCCATCGGCGTCGGTATCCTGTGGTTGTTCCGGTTGAAAAAATGGCTGTAGAAAAGTCAGCCCGGTTGACGCTCGGCTGGCGGGAATGGGTCGCCCTGCCCGGGCTGGGTGTGCCACGCATCAAGGCCAAGGTCGATACCGGCGCCCGCACGTCCGCGCTGCATGCCTTCCGCGTCGAGGAGTTTGAGCGCGACGGCACGACGTGGCTGCGCTTCTGGCTGCATCCCTTGCAGAAGAATGAGCGCGAGGAAGCCGTCTGTGAAGCGCCCCTGCTGGACCGGCGCCAGGTCACGGATTCCGGCGGGCACCGCGAACTGCGCCCGGTCATCCGCACCCCGGTATCGCTGGGAGGCCAGACCTGGGACATCGAAGTGACGCTCACGGCCCGTGACACCATGAGATTCCGCATGCTGCTGGGCCGCACCGCGCTGCGTGGGCGCGCGCTGGTAAATCCCGGCCGATCCTACCTGGTGGACAGCCCCGGATCCCCGGACCGTGCAACGTCATCGGTCGGCACCGGAACAGCCAGGGCCTCATGAGCCCGGCCCGGCCACACGGAGAACCCGTCACCCTCGGCGGCACCACGGTCGCACCCGGCACGCGCGCCATTGTCGACGTACCGGTCGCCACGCTTTACACCCACGCCGTGCTGAACATGCCGGTGCAGGTGGTCAACGGAAGCCGGCCCGGACCCACCCTGTTCGTGTCGGCGGCTGTGCATGGAGACGAAATCAACGGTGTGGAGATCATCCGCCGCCTGCTGCAACGCAAGATGCTCGGCCGCCTGCGGGGAACCCTGCTCGCGGTGCCCGTCGTCAACGTGCACGGATTCCTCGATCATTCCCGTTACCTGCCGGACCGGCGTGATCTCAACCGGTCATTCCCGGGCAGCCCGAAGGGCTCGGTCGCGGCGCGCCTGGCGCACCGCTTCATGAAAGAAGTGGTGTTGCGCTCCGATTGCGGCATCGACCTGCACACCGGCACCATGCACCGCGCCAACCTGCCACAGATCCGCGCCAGCCTGGATCAGCCGGGTACCGGAGAACTGGCCCGGGCTTTCGGGGCGCCGGTGATTCTGGATGCCGCCATGCGCGACGGGTCGCTGCGTGGCAATGCGGCGGAAAACGGCATTCCCGTGCTCGTCTATGAAGCAGGCGAAGCCCTGCGGTTCGATGAATTTTGCATCCGAGCCGGCCTGCGCGGCATTCTCAACGTCATGTCCGAACTGGGCATGTTGCCGCGAAGCGGCCGCCGCAGGGAACGGGTCGAGCCGACCATCGCCAGCGCCAGCCGTTGGGTTCGCGCCCCCTTCAGTGGTATCGTGCGCGCCCCGATCGAGCTCGGCCAGCGGGTCATTCGCGGTCAGCGCATGGCGGTGGTCAGCGATCCGCTGGGCGACCGCGAGGAGTACGTGCTCGCATCCGAGTCCGGGATTGTCATTGGCCGTTCGAACCTGCCGCTGGCGCACGAAGGAGACGCGCTGTTCAATGTCGCCTCGTTCGAACGAGTCACCGAAGCCGAGGAAACCGTGGAGGAATTCGCCGCCCGGCACGATCCGAATTTCACCTCCGAAACCTGAACACCGACCGGAACCCACACCATGAAAATCGTCGTGCTGTCCACCAATCCCAGGCTCTACTCGACCCGCCGCCTGGTCGAAGCCGGCCAAGAGCGCGGTCACGAGGTCGAGGTCATCAATCACCGGCGCTGCTACATGAACATCGCCACCATGCGGCCCGCCGTTCACTACAAGGGCCACAGCCTGGAAGATGTGGACGCGGTCATTCCGCGCATCGGCGCATCGGTCACGTTCTACGGCACCGCCGTGGTGCGCCAGTTCGAAATGATGGGCGTTTACTGCGTCAACGAATCGGTGGCCATCAGCCGGTCACGCGACAAGCTGCGCGCGCTGCAGCTGCTTTCGCGCAAGGGCATCGGCATGCCGGTCACCGCGTTTGGCGCCTCACCCGACGACACCGACGACCTGCTGTCGCTGGTCGGCAATGCGCCGGTGGTGATCAAGCTGCTCGAAGGCACCCAGGGAGTCGGCGTGGTGCTGGCCGAAACGCGCCAGGCGGCGGAAAGCGTGATCGAGGCATTTCGTGGCCTGAACGCCAACTTCCTGGTCCAGGAATTCATCAAGGAAGCCGGTGGCAGCGACATTCGGTGCCTGGTCATTGGCGAGAAGGTCGTGGCGGCGATGAAACGGCAGGGCAAGGAAGGCGAATTTCGCTCCAATCTGCACCGGGGCGGCAACGCGCAACTGGTTCGCATCACACCGGAGGAGCGCTCCACCGCGGTGCGCGCGGCCCGCATCATGGGCCTGAACATCGCCGGCGTGGACCTGCTGCGTTCCAACCACGGCCCGGTGGTGATGGAAGTGAATTCATCGCCCGGGCTGGAAGGCATCGAAAACGCGACCGGCAAGGACGTGGCCGGTCTGCTCATCGAATTCATCGAGAAGAACGCCCGACGCGGCAGAACCCGGACTCGCGGCAAGGGCTGAGACCCACGGAGGCCGACATGGCTGACAAGCAAACCACCAGCTTCATGCGCTCCCTGTGCATGGGGCGAATCGAACACGACATTCTCTTCCCGTTCCCCACCCTGCCCGCGGAGCAGCAACAAACGCTGCGCGAGGTGTCAGGTGCGCTGGAGGACCTGCTGGGACCGCGCGCCGAGGATTTCCGAGCCTGGGATGTGGCCGGTGACATACCCGATGACTTCATCGAGGAACTGCGCCAGTTCGGCCTCTTCGGCCTGGTCGTGCCGGAAGAACACGGCGGCTTCGGCCTGGGCAACATGGCCTACTCCCGCACCCTGCAGGAAGTGGCCCGCTACGATGCCTCCGTCGCCGTCACGATTGGCGCGCACAGTTCCATCGGCATGCGCGGTCTGCTCCTGCACGGCACCGAAGACCAGCGCCAGCGCTACTATCCGCGCCTGGCCAGCGGCGAACTCATCGCCGCCTATTGCCTGACCGAACCGGGCGCCGGTTCGGACGCCGCCGCGATCAAGACCCGGGCGGAGCGAGATGGGGACGACTGGATTCTCAACGGCAACAAGCTGTGGATCACCAACGGCGGCATCGCCAGTTTCTTCACCGTGTTCGCACGGACCGAGCCCGAGGACGGCGGCAAAGGCAAAATGACGGCGTTCCTGGTCACCTCCGACATGGACGGTGTGAGCATCGGTCCGCACGAGGATAAAATGGGCCTGCGCGCCAACCCGACCACCACGGTGCATTTCGACAACGTCCGGGTGCCCGCCGCCAATGTGCTTGGCCAGCCCGGCAAGGGCTTCAAGGTGGCCATGCAGATCCTCAACAGTGGCCGGACCGGCCTGGGCGGCGGTTCGGTGGGAGCCATGAAGCGCCTGATCGGACTGGCGACGGCACAGGCCAACGAGCGCAAAACTTTCGATCAGCCCATCGCCAGTTACGGGCTGATCAAGGAAAAAGTCGGCCGCATGGTGGTGGACTGTTACACCTCCGAAGCCGTCGTCACCCTGGTCGCCGGCCTGGTCGATGCCGGTTACCAGGAGTATGCGGTCGAGGCGGCAATCTCCAAGATTTACGCCACCGAGTGCCTGTGGCGCACCGCCGATCAGGCTCTGCAGATCGCCGGGGGCAACGGGTTCATGCGCGAATACCCCTACGAGCGCATCATGCGCGACTGCCGGATCAACCGGATATTCGAGGGCACCAACGAGATTCTGCGCCTGTTCACCGCGTTGACGGCGATGAACGACGTGGGCAGCCAGCTCCAGGAGCTCGCCGATACCATGAAGGACGTGCTGAACGGTCCCATCAAGGGATTCGGCGTGCTGTCCGACTACGCCCGCAAGCACGCCAAGCTGCGCACCGGACTCGGCGGCGGCGTGCGGCTGACCGGTATCGATGATTCCATCCGCAGCCCGGCCGACGTGTTCGAAACCGAAACCCGTTTCCTGGCTCAGGCCACCGACCGCCTGTTGCGCAAGCACGGCCGGCACATCGTCGGCAAGCAACTCGCCAGCAAGCGCCTGGCGGAAATCATGATCGACCTGTTCGTGCTGGCGGCCACGCTGTCCCGCGTACAGGCTTCGATCGACGCCAACGGCGTGGAAAAGGCCGCACGGGAAATCGACCTGCTTCACGTGTTCGCCCACGACGCCCGCATCCGCATCAAACAGAACTTTCGCTGCATCGACGACAACGACGACGAGCGGCTCAAGGCACTGGCCGACGATGCCTTTTCCACGGAACGATTTCGCTGGGATACGATCTAGTGGAAGCGGGAACGCAAGCGAATACTGAAAGGAGCGGGTTTTGCAGGACGTAAGAACGCAGTTGAAGGAATTTTTGCTGGAGTGGCTGAACGCACAACTGCCCCAGTTCGCCGGTCTGGCCTACGCCACCCTGGTACTGCTGTGGATCGGACTGGTCGCACTGCTCATCTACCTCGTCACTCACCGGGTGGCGTTGCGCTGGGTGGCCAAACCTGTTCGAACCCACTCGGGATCGCGCAGCCACTGGCGTCAGGTTCTGCACCAGAACAAGCTGTTCGGCCGCCTGGTGCTGACCGCGCAGGCCGTTATCGTCAAACTGCAGGCCGAATTCTGGCTGGCGGACGACTCGACCCTGATGGGTGTTATCGATGTCGCCGCGCAGACCTGGATCATTATTTTCTGCACCCTGTCGATCTTCTCGGTCCTCAATTCCGCGCTCGCCATACTGCGCCTCAACCCGGCCACCCGCACGTTTCCTCTGCGCGGCATCACGCAAAGCATCAAACTCGTCGCGGTAGTTCTGGCGGGGCTGCTCATCGTGGCCGCGTTGCTGGGCAAGTCCCCGGTCATCCTGTTGAGCGGGCTGGGTGCGGTGTCCGCCGTGCTGATGCTGGTGTTCAAGGACCCCATCCTGGGTCTGGTGGCCGGCTTGCAGCTCTCGGCCAACGAAATGCTATCGGTGGGCGACTGGCTGGAGATGCCCAAGTACGGCGCGGACGGAGACGTGATCGAGATCGGACTGACCACGGTCAAGGTGCGCAACTGGGACAAGACCATCACCACCATTCCCACCTACGCGCTGATTTCGGACTCGTTCAAGAACTGGCGCGGGATGTCCGAAGCGGGTGGCCGCCGCATCAAACGCAATCTGCTCGTGGAAACCGGCAGCATCCGCTTTCTCGATGAAGAAGACCTGCACCGCCTGAATCGAGCGGAGCTGCTGGCACCCTATCTGACCGCCAAGATTGACGAGATCGAACGTTACAACCAGCAGGGGAAAGGGGATCTTTCCTGCCTGGTGAACGGGCGCCGGCTCACCAACCTGGGGACCTTTCGCGCCTACCTGACCGCCTACCTGAAGGCGCACCCCCGCATTCACCAGGAAATGACCCTGATGGTGCGGCAGTTGCAACCGGGCGCGAACGGCCTGCCGCTGGAGATTTACGCGTTCACCAACACCACCGACTGGGCCGAGTACGAGGGCATCCAGGCCGACATCTTCGACCACGTGTTCGCCGTGTTACCGGAATTCGGCCTGCGGGCGCACGAGCTTCCCACCGGCAGTGATCTGCGCCTGCTGACCGCAGACCGCCAGCCCTGAGCCCGGACCCACCCGGCCCAAATTCTGCCTAGAAGCTGCTCGCCTCCGCCCGATCCCAGAAATTCTGGTGCGGTTGCGGCGCCGAGCCTTCCAGCAGGGAGCCGGGCCGGGCCTGCGGATAGAGCTGAGCGTAGCTGCGCACCTCGTGATGGGAGATGCGGCGATTGAGCAGTTCGGGACACAGGTCATCCGGTCCCGAGAGTCCACAGGCCGACAGTACGGTGAGAAAGTGGGAAATCGTATGAGCATGGTAATTGGCCACCCGCTGCGCCTTGTCCTCGACGTCCAGCCCGCTGACCCGCCACGGCTCGTTGGTGGTAATGCCCGTCGGGCAACGATTGGTGTGGCAGCGGCGCGCCTGAATGCAACCCAGCGCGAACAGCATGCCGCGGGCGGAGTTGCACACATCGGCCCCAATGGCGATACGGGCGGCCATGTCGAATCCATGAACGATCTTGCCGGCCGCGATGATTCGGACCCGGTCGCGCAGCCCCGCTCCGGACAGCGCGTTTCGGACCAGAAACAGACCATCGGTCAACGGTGTTCCCACCGAATCGGACAATTCGGGCTGGGCCGCGCCGGTGCCACCCTCACCGCCGTCGACGGTGATGAAGTCGGGCACGATTCCCGTCTCCAGCATGGCCTTGACCATCGCCATCAACTGGGTTTCCTTGCCGACACAGAACTTCACACCCACCGGTTTGCCCCCGGACAGCTCCCGCATCCGCTGCAGAAACTCCATCAGGTCAATCGGGGTGGACAAGCCGAGGTGTGCGGCCGGTGACACGACCGTCTTGCCCTCCGGCACGCCGCGGGCGGCCGCGATCTCGGCGTTGACCTTGCCTCCCGGCAGCACACCGCCGCCACCGGGTTTCGCTCCCTGCGAAAGCTTGAGTTCGGTCATCTTCACCTGGTCCGACCGCGCGCGCTCGCTGAATCGGTCGGGGTCGAACCGACCGTCCTCGCGCCGGCAACCAAAGTAGCCGGTGCCGATTTCCCACACCAGATCACCACCGTGCTCGCGGTGATACCGGCTGATTCCGCCTTCACCTGTATCGTGGTAGAAACCGCCCATGCGGGCGCCCTTGTTCAGGGCCAGGATGGCGTTCGAGCTCAGCGAGCCGAAACTCATGGCCGAAATATTGAAGCGTGAAGCCGAATAAGGCTGGCTGCACTGGTCGTTGCCAATGAGCACGCGCGGCTCTTCTTCCAGCCGCGAACTCGGCGCCGCGGAATGTTCGAGCCATTCGTACCCTTCGGCGTAAACATCCTGCAGCGTGCCGAAAGGCAGTACGTCGCTTTCCTCCTTGGCCCGCTGGTAGACCAGCCCGCGCTGGGCATGGCTGAACGGCGCACCGTCGCTGTCGGATTCAATCAGGTACTGGCGAAACTGGTGGCGCAGATCCTCGATCATGTAGCGCAGGTGACCGACCACGGGATAGTTGCGCAAAATGGTGTGGCGGCCCTGGGTCAGGTCACGAATCATCAGCACCGAGGTCGGTCCCAGAAACAGGTAGGCCCAGAGCACCGGACGCCACCAGAGGGCGGCGACAAGCACGAGAATATTCGTCAGAACGGCGCCGGCAATAAGCACGTGCTTCATGCTGATGCTCGACGATTTTCGTATGACGGGTGTTTGCTCGGTCATGGCGCTCCTTACCTCCTCACCGCGACGGCGGCCCTACAGGGCATTATCGGCGGCTGGCCGGAGCGCCGCAAAGACACCGGAATCCGGGGAGGGACAATCTTTGGAATTGTGTCCATAGTTATTGACATATTAAAATATGTCGATTATTCTGGACATATGGACATTAAAGAATCCCTGATCGTTTTTGACGCATTGTCGCAGGAGACGCGGCTGCGGGCTTTTCGGCTGCTGGTGCAGGCTGGCCCGGACGGCATGCCCGCCGGCGCGCTCAGCGATGCGCTGGACGTACCGCACAATACGCTGTCGTTTCACCTTGGCCATCTGTCCAATGCCGGCATCGTTTCCTCACGCAAAGAAGGCCGGTCGGTGATCTACGCCGCACGCTTCGACACGATGCGCAACCTGATCGGGTTCCTGGTCCGCGACTGCTGCTCCGCACCCTTCGCCCAGATCCGCGAAGACCGCCAGTCCGGCTGCTCGGTGATCGAGCTGGCGGACGGCTGCTGAGAAGCTTTCCCCAACAAACGATTCATCAACGAGGTGAACTCATGAAACGCATGCACATTCATGTCGGTGTCGAACGCCTGGACGAAGCGCTGAAGTTCTACAACGCGCTGTTCGGCCAACCACCGGTCAAGACCCGCGACGATTACGCCAAGTGGATGCTGGACGACCCACGGGTCAATTTCGCCATATCCACGCGCCCGCAAACCGGGCTCGATCATCTGGGCATCCAGGTGGAGAACGACGCCGAACTCGGCGAGTTGCGCGACCGGCTGCGGCAGGCCGACCTCAGCCTGTTCGACGAAGGCGAAACCGTCTGCTGCTACGCCCGCTCGGACAAGTCCTGGGTGACCGATCCCGGCGGCATCGCCTGGGAAGCCTACAAGACCATGGAGGACGTTCAGTTCTTCGCCGGTGATGAAAACGAAGCCCTCAGGCCGGTTGAAGCCGACAAAGGCGCTTCGGCTTCGACCGCCTGTTGCCCGCCGCGGGTAAGCCCGGAAGCGGAATGCTGCGCTCCCACCGAAACCACCACGGGGACCTGTGGCTGATGAGTTCGGAGACCGACGGCAGCGTCTCGGCGCTGGGCAGTTTCGAGCGCTATCTGTCGCTGTGGGTGGGTCTGTGCATTGTCGCCGGGGTCATCCTCGGCGCCGGCCTGCCCGGCCTGTTCAGCCGCATCGCTTCCCTGGAGTACGCCAGCGTCAATCTCGTGGTGGCGGTGTTCATCTGGGTCATGATCTACCCGATGATGGTGAATGTGGACTTCGCCTCCATTCGCGATGTCGGCAGAAAGCCCAAGGGCCTGTGCATCACCCTGGTGGTGAACTGGCTGATCAAGCCGTTCACGATGGCCGCGCTGGGCATCGTCTTCTTCGAGTTCGTATTCGCCGGCCTGGTCGATCCACAGACTGCCCGGGAATACATCGCCGGCATGATTCTGCTGGGCGTGGCGCCGTGCACGGCCATGGTGTTCGTGTGGAGCCAGCTGGTGCACGGCGACGCCAATTACACCCTGGTTCAGGTTTCGGTCAACGACCTGATCATGGTGTTCGCCTTCGCACCCCTGGCGGCCCTGCTGCTTGGCGTCACCGACATCATCGTGCCCTGGGAAACCCTGCTGCTGTCGGTCGTTCTGTACGTGGTGATTCCGCTGGCCGCGGGCTATGCCACCCGCAGGACGCTGGATCGCGCCGGCAACCACCAGCGTGTCGCGGACTTCACGGCTCGCATCAAGCCCTTCTCCATCATGGGCCTGCTGGCCACGGTGGTCCTGTTGTTCGGTTTTCAGGCGCAGACGATTCTGGACAAACCGCTGGTCATCGTGCTGATCGCGATTCCGCTGCTGATCCAGAGCTACGGCATCTTCGCCGTGGCCTACGGCTGGGCCTGGTTGTGGCGGGTGCCTTTTTCCACCGCCGCGCCCGCCGCGCTGATCGGGACCTCGAATTTCTTCGAACTGGCGGTCGCCGTGGCCATCAGCCTGTTCGGCCTCAATTCGGGCGCCGCCCTGGCCACCGTGGTCGGGGTACTGGTGGAAGTCCCGGTGATGCTTTCGCTGGTGGCCTTCGCCAACCGCACCCGCGGTCACTTTGTCACGGTGGACCCCGCCATCCCGGTATCGCGCGGAACAGGCAAAGCGATCGCGACGGCCCACCCGGACCCATAGGCGGCACCGGCCCCGGCCTGCTAGCATGAAGGCCGGACACAGCTCGGAGATTCCGTGGGCCGCAATACGTTCGCAAATCAGGTCGTCTGGATTACCGGAGCGTCCTCGGGCATTGGCGAGGCACTGGCCGTCGAGTTTGCCCGGCAGCGGGCTCGGCTGGTTCTGTCGGCACGGCGGCGAGATGAACTCGAGCGGGTACGGCAGCGATGCCTGGATACGGACGCCGGCCGTGGAACCATCCTCGTTCTGCCTCTCGACATCACCGACCACGACGCGATGCCGGCCGCCGTCGAAGAAGTCACCACGACAATCGGCCCGGTCGACCTGCTGATCAACAACGCCGGCATCTCACAGCGCTCGAAATGCCTCGACACCGATTTGGCGGTGTACCGCAGGCTGTTCGAAATCGACGTCTTCGGCCAGATCGCACTGACCCGGGCCGTGCTGCCCGGCATGCTGGCGCGCAGCAGCGGCCATATCGCCGTCACCTCCTCGGTGGCCGGCAAGGTCGGCGCACCCTTCCGCACGGGTTACTGCGCCGCCAAGCACGCGGTGATGGGCTTTTTCGATGCGCTGCGTGCCGAGGTTGACGAGCACGGCATCGAGGTCAGCACCATCGTGCCCGGCTTCATCCGCACCAACATCTCCAAAGCGGCAATCACCGGCACCGGCGAGGCATTCGGCCGCACCGACAGCAACATTGCCGGCGGCATGGACCCCGATGCCGCAGCGCGCGTCATCGTCAAAGGCCTGGCGCGCGGCAAAATGGAAATCCCGGTCGGCAAGGGCATGGAAATGCATGCCCTGTGGCTCAAACGCTTCTTTCCCGGACTGGTACTCCGGCTGGCCAGCCGGATTGGCCGGCCGGATGAGTAATTGTCCTCCTGAAACACCAATTCCCAACCTTCCATCAAGCTGAAAGACTGGGTTCTACCCCGGCGCCGGGGAACGGGCTTGCAGGTCCCATTCCGCGCCGGCTCCGCGGTCCCGGCTCTGCGAGCCGTGACTGCCCTCGCGTCCGGGCGCTTTGACGGGGTCGGTCCGACAGGGCATCCTGCCCTGGCTGACCTCGATTGGGCATCCCGCCCAATCGCCCCCTAAGCACCCTCCCGCTCGGCGCGGCCCGGATTGCGCGGAACAGGACCTGCAAGCCCGTTCTTCCACGTTCATGCGACGTAATGCAGCCGCCCGCGACAAGCCTTATTCGTTAGGCAATGTTGAATGACGGGAAAATCGGTTCATCGACATCCGCCCGAGGGATCAAGATCACCGGAAGTTGGATTCGGCTGGTCGGACGCCGGCGCGGAATGGGACCTGCAAGCCCGTTCCCTCTGCGCCAAACGAGGATAATCAGCGATAAAACCAGCCCGCTCCGATCAGTGCAGAGCGGGGGTTCAAAGGTTCAGAACATCGAAGAACTGTCGATTTCCTCTTCCTGGGTCGTCTGATCGCGCGAGGGAATGAAATCGCCGGTGATCATCTGATCGTAGGTGAGGCCGGGGCCGACCATCGGGTACACGCCGGCATCCGGATCGATGATGACTTCGAGGAAGGCCGGGCCCGGATACTCGATCCATTCGCGGATCACGGACGCGACGTCTTCCTTGCGATCCAGGCGTTTGGCGAACTCGAAGCCGTCCGCTTCGGCCGCCTTGATGAAGTCCTTCTTGCGCAGCGACTTGTCACTGGCCGACATGCGGCCCTTGTAGTACAGCTTCTGCCACTGCTTGACCATGCCGTCACCGTAGTTGTTGAGCACGACGATCTTGATCGGCAGGCCGTAAGTGGTGGCGGTTTCGAGCTCACCCAGGTTCATGCGGATGCTGGCGTCGCCATCCACGTCGATCACCAGCCGGTCGGGCCGGGCGAACTGGGCACCGATGGCCGCCGGCAGGCCGAAGCCCATGGTGCCCATGCTGCCCGAAGTCAGCCACAGGCGCGGCTCGCGGAAATCGAAGTACTGGGCCGCCCACATCTGGTGCTGACCCACGCCGGTCGAAATGACGGCGTTACCATCGGCGATTTCGTTGATGGCTTCGATAACCTCGTAAGGCTGAATCTGATCGGATTCACGGTCGAAGTTCATACCGTACCGGGTCTTCAGATCACGGATCTCGCCATGCCAGTCACTGAAGTCCGGTTGTTTGCCGTGACGCTTGCCCCAGGCGGTCAGAATGCCCAGGTCCTCGTTCAGACAGCCCACGTGCGACCAGTCCACGGACTTGACCTTGCCAATCTCGGACGGGTCGATGTCGAACTGTGCGATATGGCGGGCACTGGGCGCGAACTTCGAAGGAACGCCGGCCACCCGGTCGTCGAACCGGGCGCCGATCGCGATCAGAAAATCGCAATCCTCGACCGCGTAATTGGCGCAGGCGGCGCCGTGCATGCCCAGCATGCTCAGCGAGAGGTCGGAGCCGGTATCCACCGCGCCGATCCCCATCAGGGTGGTGGTTACCGGAATATGAAACGTATCGGAGAATTCCCGCAGGGTTTCAGCCGCGTCGCCGTTGATCACACCTCCACCGGCGTAAATCAGCGGACGGCGGCTGGCTTCGAGCATGTCGAAAAAGGACTTGCAGCCCTCCTCGCCCAAACGGTTGTCGCGAATCCGGACCATCCGCTGACGGTAACCCGGAACCGGCAACAGACCTTCCCCGCGGAATTCGCCGGTCCAGTTCTGCACGTCTTTCGGCAGGTCGACCACGACGGGACCGGGACGCCCCGACCGGGCAATCTCGAATGCCGTCCGGATGGTCGTCTCCAGCCGGTCGGGATCGGTAACGAGGAAGGTATGCTTGGAACACGGACCCAGGCAACTGGAGACCGGAGCCTCCTGGAAAGCGTCCGTACCGATCGCCTGAGTCGGCACCTGGCCACAGATCACGACGATGGGCGTGGAATCGGCCATGCAGTCACGCACCGGGGTGACGGTATTGGTGGCGCCCGGACCGGAGGTGACCATGACCACCCCGACCTTGCCACTGGCCCGGGCGTATCCGGCCGCCATGAATCCGGCCCCCTGCTCGTTGGCGGGGACGATCAGTGGCATCGGCTCCGAACCGTCTGCCGCCTGGTTCTCGCTGTTGTAGCGGAACACCGCATCGTAGGTCGGCAGGATGGCCCCGCCGCTGTATCC
Source organism: Elongatibacter sediminis (assembly GCF_037892215.1). Lineage (NCBI taxonomy): Bacteria > Pseudomonadati > Pseudomonadota > Gammaproteobacteria > Chromatiales > Wenzhouxiangellaceae > Elongatibacter > Elongatibacter sediminis. Next base: position 233,788 of record NZ_JAZHOG010000005.1, read on the forward strand.
GAAAATCAGGTCCACGCCTTCGTCGGCCAGCACCTGGATGATCATCTCGGCGCCCGTCATGCGGGTGCCGGCGAGCGGGTGCTGCGCCAGGGTCGTGGCCTTTTCGCTCTGGTTCATTACACTCTGTTGCCTGTCAGTTTCCGTGGTTCACACCGGGCATTGAAGCGAAGCGGATTCAGGTTCCGCCGCGCCTTTCCGGCCGGCCGCGATAGTCCAGTGTCCGGTAATCAAAAGCGCATTGCAATAGGTGGAAAACTGCGCCACCATGGCCGCTTATCGATTCCGCAAGCAATGGGTTCCGGGTTTACCAGCCATGAGGCACATAATTTCCATCCTGCTCCAGAACGAAGCGGGGGCGCTGGCCCGAGTGGCCGCGCTGTTCTCTTCCCGCGGCTACAACATCGAATCACTCAGCGTCGCCCCGACAGAACACAATGAGTTGTCCCGGCTGACCCTGGTGACCACCGGATCCGAAGAGGTCATTGAGCAGATCGTGACCCAGCTGGAAAAGCTGGTTGACGTGGTCAGCATCGCCGACATGACGCAGGACGCACACATCGAGCGGGAATTGCTGCTGTTGAAGCTGCGACTGAACCCAGGCGGCGAAGCCGCCATGGCCCCACTCGTGGATGCGTTCGAAGCCCGGGTCATGGACGACGCCGCTGCAAACTACACGGTAGAACTGACCAGCGCCAACGATCGGATCGACGAGTTCATCGGCAAGGCGGTCAAATGCGGCGAAATTGTTTCCGTGGTGCGCAGCGGCGCCATGGCCGTCGCGCGGGGTCAGCAGGTTTTGCGTACGCGCTGATCAGCCTGGCGGCAACTTGGGGGCCGCACTCCGCTCCCTTACCCGTCGCCGTCACCTACCCCTCTTGCCCGAAACCGGCCGGGCGTACACCGCATATGACGGGTGAATGCCCGTGAGAAATGGCTCTGATCGTGGTACCCGCAATCCAGGGCGATTGCGGCCAGCGACCGGTTGGCGTCCCTGAGCATCACGCAGGCCCGCTCGACCCGAAGTCTCCGCGCCGCCGACCCCAGAGTCTCGCCCGCCGCCTGGCGGAAGCGGGACGCCAACCGGGCTTCGGGCAGTCCCAGCCTCGCGGCCAGGGCGGCATAATCCGGGGCATCGGGAAAGGCTTCCTGCTGCGCCTCCCGTACCGCCGCCACCAGACGGTCATCCGCCACCGGCCAGCCGTACCGCTTTTCCCGCCCCAGGTGGGCCAGGAGGAGCAGCAGCAGGCCACGCAACGCCATTGGCGTATGTGGGTCATTGCGCTGCATTTCGTCCCGCATCTCCAGCACGATGTGCCGCAGCTTCGGCGCCCGAAACGTGCATCGGCGGCGCGGCAGAAGCCGCTCCACGTCCGCGCGGAATTCCGAATCGGGCGCCAATTCCATCTGCAGGCTGCGGACCGCATGCCGGCCGTGCCGAACCTCGTGCCTGTCCCCGGACGGATGCCAGGTCAGATCGTTCGGCGCGCACCGGTTCCAGGTATCCGACCCACCCTCATCGTAGGTTCCGTCACACAGGAACGAGAGAAACGGTTGGGCGTGCTCATGCCATGGCAGGCGGATCCCCGCGCCGCACTCGGTCCATGCGAACCGGGCCGAACCCGCCAGGCCCGTTTGCAGCACGCTGCCGGAGAAATCGCTCATTTCGCGCTCCATCATCCCATTCGTCGCCGAGCATAGCCGGAACGGGGCGGCAGCTCGCCCCCACTCGCGCCGGAACGTGTACGGGGGCCGATGGACGGAATGTACAACCGGTCGCGAATCGTACAAGACGGACAGAGTCCACCCCGGCAGGCTGGGCCTTCGAACCCGACCGCCACGGAGGTCTCATCCATGTACGCCAGTTCCGATCCGATCCACTCCGGCCCCGCCCCGTTGGGCCGCGCCTGCCGATTCATCGCGCTCGCAGTATTCATCGTGACTTCACCACTCGCAGGCGACATTGCCGCCGACGAGGCGCAGCGGCTGATCGATGCGGCGCTCACCGCGCACGGAGGCCGGGCCCGGCTGGAGCGCATCGAATCGATCGCATTTGAACTCGCCGGCTACCGGATCTCCCGCCACCAGAGCCGCCGCACCGAACCGCCCTGGGACCGCATCCCGGTGCGGGGTTTCACCGCGATCGACCTGAAACAGGGTTGGAGCGTGCGCGACGGGGTCGGCAGCTACCCGGGGGGCCTGGTGTTTCCCTACCGGTCCATCATCGGGCCCGAAGGCGAGTGGACCCTGGACACCGGGCAGCGCACCCGTTTCGGCGGCATGGTGATGGCCGGCGCCGATGCCGTGCAGGGCTATGCGACCACCATGATGACACCGCTGCTGGTGACGGAGTTGGCGGACCGCCGGGATTCGCTCGAGCTGGCGGAAGCGACCGAGCTGTTCGGCACCCGCTACCCCACCGTCACCGACGGCGAAACCGACGTTTTGTTTCATCCGGTCACCCACCGGGTGCACGCCACCCGCACACGACGCTGGGACATGACCCGGGCCGGTTCCATCGACATGTTTCGGATCTACCCGGAATACCGCCAACACGAGGGCATCGCCTTCCCTGCGGCGATTTTCGAATACCTGCCGGATGAGCCTGCGTTCACGGCCGACTTCCGACTCACCCGATTGAGCCTCAATCCCGACATCACGCCCTGGCTGAACCTGCCCGGCGATTTCGCCGACGCCGTCAACAACCCGCACATCGGCTACGGCAATCCGGGCGGAATTCAAACGCGCGAGATCGCCGATGGCGTGTGGCTGGCTGGCGATCACGGTACCAACGTGCTGTACGTCGAGTTCGACGATTACTTCGTCGCGATGGAAGCCGGCGGCATGCCGGGCTACGTGAAAGACGTTTACGAGGCCATGCGCCCGCACATGAAAGACAAGCCCCTGCGCTACATCGTGCCCACCCACTACCACGACGACCACGCGGTGGGACTGCGGTTCTATACCCGCATTGGCGCTACGGTTCTGACCACACCCGGGAAGGCGGGCTATCTGCGAGAACTGGTCGGCGCGGTCGACGACGGGGCCCTGCTGGATGAGCTGCGCTTCGAGTGGATCACCGGCCAGGGCCACCGTTTCGAGGATGACACGGGAGTCCTGGACGTGCGGGTCTACGCCGACGCGCCCCACACCGAAAACCTGCTGGTTGGCTGGCTGCCCCGCGCGGCGGCGGTATTCACCGCGGACATTTTCGTCGGCTGGGGCACGACACCGCAGATTCGCCAGGGCGGCGGCTTTGGTCTGCGGCATTATGCGGCCTGGCTCGAGCGCACCGTCGAGGGCGGACTGGACGGCATCGACTGGCATCTGCCGGCGCACGGCCGCCCCTACTCGGCGAACGAGATCGCCGCGATGCTGAGCCGGCCGCGCACCTTTGTCACCCTGCCCGCCGGCGAGGTCGTCAACGCCGACGACTGGTTCCAGGCCTACGGGCTGCACGACGAGACCCTCAGCGGCAGGCGCAATACCTGGAAACCTTTCGACTGACCGGCAAGCCCGGTCGACCGGGAAAGGGCCGAAACGGCCGACTGAGACGCAAAGCCCGGCCGAAGCCGGGCTTTGCGGGAGCGTTCTCCGGGACGGAGACTCAATACCGGATACTGAACTCCACGCCGTAACGCCGTTCGGCGCCGGGGTGATCGAAATTGCCGCCAAATTCCGGCGCGGGGATCACTTCCTCGAGGTAATGCTCGTCGGTCAGGTTGGTGACAAAGCCGGTGACGGACCAGTTATCACCACCGATGCCGACCCGCAGGTCGACAATGGCGAATTCATCCCGCCGTGCGACATCGTACTCGGCGATACCCAGGCCGCCGGCGCCAGGCCCGAAGCCGAGCTCGAACAACGGCATGAAAATGGTTGGACGCTGCCCTTCCTGCACCGTGTGGAACCAGGTCTTGCCGACGAAGCGTGCGTCGGCCCGGGCGATCAGATTCAGGCTGTCGGTGATCGGGTAGTTCATGTCCGCCGCCAGGTTAATGGTGTATTCCGGCGTGTAAGGCGCCTCGTTACCCACGGTATCGGGACGCGTCGTGCTTTGCTTGATCTCGCTGTCCAGCCAGTTGGCGCCGGCGTAGAAACGCCAGTTTTCGGTGGGCGCCCAGTCGGCCGCCAGTTCCAGGCCGGTGATTTCCACCTTGTCGATGTTCGAAACCACGCGAAGCAGGCCGAAGGTGCCGACGAAAAACTCGAAGAACTGCATGTCCGTCACTTCCGTGTAATAGGCCGCGCCACTCAGGCGCAACTGGCCCCCGGCCACCACGCTGTTGAAGCCCAGTTCGAAGGCGTCTGAGGTTTCCTTGTCGTATTCATCCGAGATCACCGGCAAGGTCACGCCGAGCTGGTCTGCAAAGCAGATTCCCAGCGGATTTCCGCAGTTGATGAACCCGTTGATGAAGATGTTCACCGTGGCCGCGCTGCCGGAGTTGTTGAACCCACCGGCTTTGAAGCCCACACCATAACTGCCGAAGATCGACGTCGATTCGGTCACATCCCAGCGTGCCGAGAGCTTGGGTTGCAGTTCGGAAAAGGTCTCGCTCTGATCTGGAATGATGCCATCCGGATTGATCAGGCTGCTCAGCGCCGGGTTCACCGGATCGTTGAAGACACCGTCGAAATTCAGGTCGATGAAGGACTGACGAGCATCAAACGGCACCAGGCTGGAAACTTTGCGTTTTTCATTGTCGTAACGCAGCGCCAGCGCCAGCTCAACCGTGTCGGTCACGTCGTACTGTAACTGCCCGAACAGCGCGAAGACCTCGCTGTCGAATTGATCGTGCACCAATGAGGCGGTGGAGTTCGGGCCAGGCTCCGGCTGGAACAAGCCCCGGATCGGCAGCGCACCGCTGTCACGATTGAGCGAAACGCCCACCTGGCGGTCGATATCGAGGTAGTAGGCGCCAATCATCCATTGCAACCGCGCATCGGTGTCGGAAGCCAGGCGCAGCTCCACGCTCAGGTCTTTCTGGTTACGCAACTGCTCCTGGATGCCATCGCAGGTGGTGGGCGTGTAGGCGCCCAGGAAGGATCCGTTGACCGGGTCGAAAATCACGCCAACGGGGGAATTACCGATGAACTGCGGTGGCAGCAGCGGGTAGCCGGTCAGCTCCGCCACGGTCTGCTGACACATCGGATCACTGTTGTAGAAGCCGAAAGCGGCCGAGGTGCCATCCGACATCAAGTCGTTCTCGATATCGCTGTACAGGAACCAGCCGGTCAGGCTCATGCCATCGAGTTGCTGATCGATCTTGGTCGAGAATTCAAAGGCATCCTGATCGTTGTCCGACACGATGTTGGCGTCGAACTGGAAGTCGAAGTCATTGACGTCCTGATAGGCCTGCGGATTGTTCAGGCCCGCCGCGAACACCGGCAAGGCGAAGGTCGAGTTGAACGTGATCGACGAGGCATTGACCGAACCGACACGCACTTTCGAATCGATGGTCAGGGTGTCGCTGGCCTCCCACACCAGTCGCCCGTGCACGTTCCAGCCTTCGTAGGTATCGACGATGGCGGCACCGTCCTGAAACTGATTGCGGTAGTAGCCGTCCGAATCACGCCAGTCGGCGGACAGCCGAAAGTACAGTTCATCCTCGATCAAGGGTCCGGAAAAACTGGCCTTGGCCAGGTAGGTGCTGTCCCCGGCCACGCTGAGGGTGGCATTGGATTCGCGCTCGTTACCCGGGGTGGTGGTGGTGACGATGATGGCCCCGGCCGCGGCATTACGCCCGTAAATGGCGCCCTGCGGGCCCTTGAACACCTCGATCTGACGCAGGTTGGTGTACTCGCGATTGAACGCGGCGGGATTGGTATAAAGCACCCCGTCCAGAATGAAAGCGAAACTGTTCTCGGCGTCACGGGCACCGTTGATGCCGCGGATATTCACCTGGGTGTCGCCGACTTCAGCCGCGTCGACCATGGAAACGCCCGGGGTCAGGGAGATGAAATCATCAGCGCGCTGCACGCCCGCCCGCTCGAGGGTTTCCGATGACAGGGCCGTGACCGTGCCGGGCACGTCCTGCAGGCTTTCCTCCCGCCGCCGGGCCGTGACGATGATTTCCTCGATGGCACCGGCCGCCTGTTGACCGGACTGAGCGCGCGCCTCACCGTGCCAGAGACCGAACGCGCCCAGCGCGATCGCGATGGATGATGTCAGAATCTGTCGTTGCATGGTCATTTCTCCTATGCCCGATTGTCGATATCCCACACTTCAAGACTAGTCGGCCCGCAGGCCTTGTTCAGGAATGTCCGCTCTAACCGGCCACACCGTCGATCACATCCTCGAGCCGCAACACATCCGCATACTTGGCGTTGAGGTCGAAAAGATTGGCTTCATGGGCCTGCGGATTACGGTCACCCGTCGCCTCGCGCGGCACCACGACCTTGTAATCGTGCTGCAGGCCGTCCACGGCCGTCGCCCGCACGCAACCGCTGGTGGTGAGACCGCAGACCACCAGGGAATCGGCGCCCGCTTCGCGCAGCCGTTCGTCGAGGTCGGTGCCGAAAAAGCCGCTGGCCCAGCGTTTCTCGATCACCGGCTCGCCTTCACGGGGCCGCAGCCGGTCATCGACCCGCACCCAGCGTGAATCTGGGGTAAGAACATTCAGAGCCGGCAAACGATCGCGGAACACACGTGCCTGGCGTTCATCGCGGTAGATGACCGTGGTGTAGAACACCGGCAGCCCGCGATCACGGAACGCCTGCAGCAGACGCCCGCAGGCCGCAACCACGTCATCGGCGGCCGAGCCCAGCGGACATTCGGGATTGGTGAACCCCTCGATCATGTCGACCAGCACCAGCGCCGGGCGCCGGCCCAGGCCCTGACCCTGCCGGTCGAGGTCGCTCATCCCGATTCCGCGCTCGCGGCCCGGATGAAGGTTGGGGTCACCGGCGGATCGAGATGGGTTTCCTCGCGGCAGCGCGCCTTGATTTCCTCGATCGTGCCGCCAAAGTCGAACAATTCCGGCTCGCCGCGTTCGCGGCGGAGCTTCTCGCGAAGCGCCCCGGTCGCCGCCGCATCGACCGAACCGTCATCGGCGATGACGACGCCGTAGCGACGCGCACCCTGCGCGCTGACCAGGCCGCGGTCGACGTCGGCGCACACGGCCTCCGGATCACGTTCAAAGGGGTCGCCCCAACCACCGCCGCCCCAGGTATTGAAGTACAACAGGTCGCCTTGTTTCACCTTGATGCCTTCGGCCTTGGAAGGCAGCCATTCCTCGCTGCCGTCGCCGCGCACCAGGCGCTTGGTCGAACGCATGCCGGGCTCGCCGCCGCGCACACCCCAGGGATAGGTCATCCAGCGCTCATCGTGCACCGAAATCGTGCCATCGGCGAGGAACCGGTACGCCACCGACAGTCCGTTGCCACCGCGATGCAGGCCGGCACCTCCGGAGTCGGGAATGGTTTCATACTGCTCGATCCGCAACGGGAAATACGCTTCGACGAATTCGTTGGGCACGTTGGTGAAACCCGGCCACAGCGAGTGTCCGTCCGGGCCGTCGCCGACCGGGCGTCCGGGAATGCCCCCGAAACCGATCTGGAACAGCTGAAACCATTCGCCCTTGTCGTCGTAACCCGCGTAGAACAGGTGCGGGGAATCCGAAAATCCCGCTGCGTTCATCGCGTCCGGCGCGCTCTGGCCCAGTAAGCCACCCATCACGTCGAATATCCGTCCGAGGGCATGGGTGCGCCCGGAAAGGGCCGCGGGATAGTTCGGTTTGAGCAGCGTGCCCTGCGGTATCCGCACGTCAACCAGTTCGTAGAAGCCGTCGTTGAACAGAATCTGCGGGTCGACCAGATTGATGGTGAACGAGCCGAAGAACATTTTGAACATGTCTTCGTTGAGGTAGAAATTGATCGAGCTTTGCGCCTGCGGGTCGGTGCCTTCGAAATCGAAAATGGCTTTCGAGCCTTCGCGCCACATTTTGCAGCGAATTTTGTAGGGTCCCATGCCGACACCGTCATCGCACAGGTAGTCCTCGAAGACCCGCGGTTCTTCCGGCACGATCATCTCGATGATGGCTTTCATGGCCAGATAGTTGCGCTCTAGCATGACCTCCATGGTGGAATGGAACACATCGTCACCGAAACGCGCGGCCATTTCCTGGCAACGCCGCGCCGCGGTGTTGCAGGCCGCCACCAGCGCGTTCAGGTCGAATCGGTTCCACTGCGGCGTGCGCACGTTGTGCAGGATCAGCTCCAGCACATCGGACTGCAGTTCACCCTTCTTGTAAAGCTTGGTTGGCGGAATACGAATGCCTTCCTGGAAAATGGTCTCGGCCTGGATGGGAATGGAGCCCGGCACCATGCCGCCGTTGTCCGACATGTGGCCGAACATCGCCGACCACGCGATATGCCGGCCGTCCTTGAAGATCGGCACGAGCACGATCCAGTCCGGCAGGTGCGACACGGCCGCGTTGCACATGTAGGGGTCATTGGTCAGGATGACGTCGCCTTCCTCGATGTCGGCGTCATAAGCCTGGGTGAAGCCGTGGATGAACGATCCGAACTGGCCCACCACCATCTTGCCGTCGCGGTTGGCGATCATGGGGAAACAATCACCCTGCTCGCGAATACCCGGGCTCATGGCGGTGCGAAACAGCACCGCGTCCATTTCCACCCGGGCGTTGCGCAGCGCGTTCTCGATGATGTCGACCGTGACCGTGTCGACTTCGATGCGCTGGAAGGGGGCGTCGTTGGTTTCGATGATTCTTGCTGGCATGTCCGATACCTCCTTACGCGACCGGATTGATCAACAGGTTGCCGATCGCATCCACGGTGGCCTCGTGGCCCGGCAACACCACCGTGGTGGAATCCATCTCGATGACGACGGCCGGCCCGGGAACCTGCATCCCCTCGGCCAGTTTGCCGCGGTCGTAGATCACCGCGTCGTGCCATTCGCCCTCAACGTAAATGCGTGAGTCGTGCACTTTGCACTCCGCCAGGCTGCCACCCTTGCCTTCGGCGCCGGCTTCGGCGATGTCCCGCGTGCGTGCCCGGACGATGGCGCGAATCATCACCAGTTCATGATCTTCACCCAGGGCGAACGTAAAGAGTTGTTCGTGTTCCCGGTCGAAGCGCTCGGTGAGCAGCGCCAGACCATCGGCCATCAGTTCCTCACCGGTGAAGTCCATGGTCAGTTCGAACGCCTGACCGGCGTAGCGAACGTCGGCCTGGTAGGTGACCTCCTGGTTCTCGGCCGCGATGCCGTCGGTATTCAGTGACACCGCGGCGCGGTCGCGCAGTTCCTCCAGATCAGCCAGCAACTGCTCCGGCGTCAGGTCGTCGGCCCTGGAAACGTAGGTGCGCGAGGCCTCGTCCTGCACTGCAGTGGTAGCATCGCCGTAGGCGCACAAGACGCCCGGCCCCGGCGGCACGATGACCGGCCAGGACTGCGCCAGCTTGCCCATGGCATTGCCGTGCAGCGGCCCGGCGCCGCCAAAAGCAACCAGCGCGAAATCACGCGGGTCGAAGCCCTGTTCGACCGAAACCAGGCGCAGCGCGCCGAACATGGATTCGTTGACGATCTTGATGATGCCTTCGGCGGCTTCCATCAGGCCGATACCCATGGCGTCGGCGATTTTCTGCACCGCGGCTTCGGCGGCCTCTTTGTCGATGGCCATGGCGCCGCCGAGCTGAACGTCGGAGGGGAGATAGCCCAAAACCACATTGGCGTCGCACACCGTGGGTTCGGTGCCGCCTTTCATGTAAGCCGCGGGCCCGGGTTCGGCGCCGGCGGAGTCCGGGCCGACCCGCAAGGCTTTGGTCAGCTCGGGCACGAACGCGATGGAGCCACCGCCCGCGCCGACCGTGCGTACGTCCACCGAAGGGGCGCGCACCGTGACGTCACCCACCCGCGTCTCGCGACGAATGCGCGCCTGTGCATTCTGGATCAGAGCCACGTCCGTGGACGTGCCACCCATGTCAAAAGTCAAAACGTCATCGTGACCGGCCCGGCTGGCGAACCAGATCGCGCCGGCCACCCCGCCTGCGGGTCCGGACAACAACAGATTGACCGGCGAGTCGGCGGCCGCCCGGGAACTGGCGAGACCACCGTCCGAGCGAAGAATGGAAAGCTGCACGCCGTCACCCATTCGCTCTTCCAGCGACTGCTGCAGGTTGTTGATGTAGCGTGAAACCTCCGGCCGCACATAGGAATTGACCACCGTCGTCTCGGTGCGCTCGTATTCCTGCATCTCGGGAACCACGTCGGACGAGATGGAGATCGGAACGTCGCCAAACACTTCCTGTGCCAGTTCGCGCGCCTGCTGTTCGTGTTCCCCGTTGACATAGGCATTGATGAAACAGATGGTCAGCGCCTCGACTTCGCCCCGATCGCGCAAACGCTCCAGATCGGCGCGCAGCGATTGCGTGTCCAGCGGCCGCACAACCGAGCCGTCGGCACCGATTCGCTCATCCGCTTCGATGGTGAGTTCCAGCGGCGCCAACAGCGGCTTCTTCACGTAGCTCACCCACCCCCCCAGACCACCGGGACAGAACGAACGAGCCACCTGCAGGGTCTGCTTGAAGCCCCTGGTGGTGACCAATCCCACCCGCGCACCCTTGCCCGTCAGCACGGCGTTGGTCGCCACCGTGGTGCCGTGCATCACGCGATGTATTTTCTTCGGATCCACACCGGACTCCGTGCAGATGCGTTCCACGCCATTGAGTACGCCGATGGAGGAATCCTGCGGGGTGGAAGGCACCTTGGCGGTTCGCGTCTCACCGGTCGCCTCGTTGATCAGCAACAGATCGGTGAATGTTCCGCCGACATCGACGCCCAATCGATAACTCATCGTGTTCTCCCTTCGGGTCTTCCGTCCGCGCCGTCCCCGGGCGGACATGCCATTTCTATTGCGATTGCGATCCCGGTGCGCAGGTTCATGCGGCCGCCCGGCGTTCCAGGTGTCGCTTGAGCCAGGCCATCGAGCGGCCACCGGGTGCCGTGCCCGTCAATTCCCGGGCCCGTTCCGCCGCGTCGACCAGCGCCGCGAGATCAATGCCGGTGGCGAAACCCATCTGCTCCAGCATCATCACCACGTCCTCGGTGGCGACGTTACCGGTGGCGCCCGGCGCGAACGGGCAGCCGCCCAGACCACCAATTGACGCGTCGAATCGGCGGACACCGGACTCCAGGGCCGCGAAAACATTGGCCAGTCCCATGGCACGCGTGTCGTGAAAATGGCAGGCCAGGCGCTCCGGTCCGTGGTCTTCCACCAACCGGTCCATCAGGCCGCGCACCTGCGCCGGATTGGCGGCGCCAATGGTGTCCGCAATCACGAACTCGTCGACGCCCTGCGCCAGAAAGTCGGCGGCAATGCGTGCGACCACATCCGGATCGGTGGGCCCGTCGAAAGGGCACTCGAAGGCAACGGCGATGGTGGCCGCCACGCGCACCCCGTCCGTCCTGGCACGCTCGAGAATGGCCGTTGTCGCCTCTTCCGCCTGCTGCAGACTCATGTTGACGTTTTTCCGGGCCATGCCGTCACTGCCGTACAGCACCATCGCGACATGCCTCGCCCCGGCAGCCGTGGCCAATTCGTAGCCCTTGAGGTTTGGAATCAGCACCGAATAGTCGGCGCCGGCGACCTGTGGCAGACCCGCGATCACCCGGTCGGCTCCGGCCATGGCCGGTACGGCGCGGGGCGATACGAACGCCCCCACCTCGATGTGGCGCACGCCCGCCGCCAGCAAAGACTCGATCAGTTCAAGCCGCTGTCCGGGCTCCAGCACCTTCGACTGGTTCTGCAGCCCGTCGCGCGGACCCACATCATTGATAACGACCCACTCACTCATCAGGCGATCGCTCCTTCAGCGCGCAGCCGGCCGATGGTTTCCTCGTCGTAGCCCAGCAGACCACCCAATACGCCGTCGGTATGCTGGCCGACGTGCGGTGCCGGGGTGAACTCTTCGGCCGGAGTCCGCGACAGTTTGATCGGATTACCCGGCCCACGCGTCGATTTTCCGTCCGGGTGTTTCAATTCCACCACCATGTTGCGGTGCACCACCTGCGGGTCGCTCAAAGCCTGGCTGAAACGGTTCACCGGGGCACAAGGGATACGCTTCGCTTCCAACTGCTCCACCCAGTAGGCCGTGGTGTTTTCCTTCAGGATGGCGTTGAGGCGTTCCTCGATCATCGCCCGGTCAGCCCAGCGGCCCGGCTGCGTGTCGTATTTCGGATCATCGAAATCCGGGCACGATACGACGGACTTCAGGTTCTGCCAGAAGTTGTCGGTAATCACGGCGATGACGACGAAACCGTCGGACGTTGTAAATGTATTGTATGGGACGTGTACGAAGTGTGAATTTCCGATGGGATACGGATCTTCCCCCGACAGGAAATACATGGTCGCCATGTAATTGAGCATCGAGATCTGGCAATCCAGCATGGAGATGTCCACGTGCTGACCACGCCCGCTCCGCTCCCGCTCGTACAGCGCGGCCAGGATACCCATGACACCGAACATTCCGCCACCGAGATCACCGATGGGAATGCCGGAACGCACCGGATGATCCCGGTCCGGGCCGGTGATCGACATGCCACCGCCCGTGGCCTGGGCCACCTGGTCGAACGCCGGACGTTTCGGCCTGGGGCCGTCGGAACCGAAGCCGGTGACCGTGCAGGTGATGATGCGCGGATTGATCGCGCTCAGCGATTCGTAATCGATCTTCAGCCGCTCCGGCACACCCACGCCGAAATTGCTGACCACGATGTCGGCCTGGCGCACGAGGTCGTAGAATACCTCCCGACCCTTCTCGCTCTTCAGGTCGATGGCCACGCTGCGCTTGTTGCGGTTGAGGGTGATGAAATACGCACCGAACCCGTCGAGCGAATTACTGGGGTCGGAGGCCAGAAGTTTGCGGGTGCCTTCGCCCTGCGGGGGCTCGACCTTGATGGTCTCGGCCCCGAGATCCGCGAGAATCATGGCGCCATAGGGACCGGACAGCATGTGGGTCAGGTCCAGGATGCGGACGCCGGCCAGTGGTGTTTTGGATCCGGAAGTCATGGTCTACCTGTTGGCTTGCGGATGGGTCAGGCGCATTCCGAGCAACAGGAATCCGCACAACCCGAACCATGATTGTATACAACGATTGAAGATAATCCAATATTTTTGCCGGATTGCCCATTCTTTGCATACAATTAGCCGAACGGAATTTGTCTTCGCAGGATGCCGATATGGCCAAAGCCTCTGAAAAAGCCTATGAACTGGTCCGTCGACGCATCATCGACGGCACGTACCCTCCGGCGTCCCGCCTGACGGAGAAAGAGATCGCCGACTCGAGCGGCGTCAGCCGTACGCCGGTGCGGGAAGCCCTCCAGCAATTGCAGTCCGAAGGCTTTGTTCAGGTTACGGCCAACCAGGGTGCGGTCGTCGTCGACTGGACTGCGTCCGACGCCGTTGAAGTGTACGAAATCCGCGGACTGCTCGAGCCCTACGCCGCGGCCCGGGCGGCCGAGCGCGCCACGATCGCCGATATCGAGGAACTGCAGGCACTCGCGGAGGCCCAGAAGAATGAAACCGAAAGCCGGGAACCCGGCCACATGGAGCGTATCGGCGCCCTGAACAGTCAGTTCCACCGCAAGCTGCTCGATTGCGCCCGCAGCACGCGCCTGTCCATCGTGATGCCGATGCTGATCGAGGCTCCACTGATCATGCGCATGTTTACCCGCTATTCCGACCGGCAGTTGGTACGCAGCGCCGAACACCACATCGAAATTGTGGCCGCTCTCCGCGCCCGCGACCCGGAATGGGCGGCGGCCATCATGCGAACCCACATCTACGCCGCGCGAACGCGGGCGCTTCCCGACCAGTCCAGAGAGGAACACCTGCAGGACTGAATGTCAGCCATCCGTCATGAATTCAGGCTGTGGCGGCCTGGCAGGCACTTCCGCACGTAACACCACGGAATCGGCACGAAAAACAAAGGGGCGAGTTCATCCCCCTTCCTGAACGAACTGGAAATTGATCCCGAACAGATCGTCCGGATCGACGTCCATGACCCGCCAGTCGTCCAGGCCCTGGCGCGCTGAGTTCTGCAACATCCGAAACCCGGCGGATTCCGCGGCGCGGGCGGCGTTCTCAACATTGGCGACCTCGCACGACAACAGGAAGAACCCCTCGCCGTGTTCCTCGAGAAACCGACCGGGAACGCTGTCGGACACCCTCGGGCAGACCAGCACCAGCCAGATCCCGCCCAGGTTGAAGCGAACGATTTCCACACCCCGTTGAGACAATGACTCGACCGGGCCGGCCGGAACACCGAGCAGGCGCTCGAAGCGTTCAGCCGCGGTCACCAGGTCGCGCACGATGAAATTGAGGTGGTGCATGCCTTTGATCACGGCGACACTCCCGCTTCAGGCCCCGCGGCCGGGCGAGCGGCACCCTTGCGGTTCAGGCTCAGCAACACCAGTGCCGAGGCAAAGAACGGAACCACGCGCTCGGCCACGTCACCGGGCGCGTTGGGCAGCAGGAACAGAACCACCGCCAGGGCAAACCCCGTGACTATGGAAGCCAGCACAGCGACGGGCGCGATGCGGCGACCGGTCAGGCGCGCGAACACCGTTGGGCCGAACGCCGCGCCCAGCGCCGTCCACGCGAACAAAACGCGGCTGAAGATCCGCTCCGGGAGAAACACCGCGACGGCAATGGCCAGGACCACCAGCACGACCACGGCCAGCCGCGAGACCCACAACCCCCTGCGGGCGCGGCGGCCACCGACGCCGAGATCGTGAACCACCGCGGAGGCCGCGACCAGAAGCTGGCTGTCGGCGGTGGACATGATGGCTGACAGCACCGCGGCCAGCAGCACCGCCCCGACCACGGGACTGAACAGCAACTCGATCAGTTCGAAGAACACCGTTTCCGGATTTCCGAGATCACGCATCATCACGTGTCCCGCCAGTCCGAGCACCATCATTCCAACGAACACCACGGCGTACCAGACCACGGTAATGACACGGGCCTGGCTCAGGGCCCGGTCGTCGCGCAGCGCCATGAAACGCACCAGCAGATGCGGCTGCCCGTAGGTGCCAAAGCCAATGCCCAGTCCGCCCAGGATAATCCCCGCGGCGACCCATCCCGCATTTCCGAAAGTCAGGCTCAGCTGTTGTGGCGTACCGACCTGCTGCAGACCTTCGACCAGCCCCCCAAAGCCCCCGGCCTCGATGACCGCGGCGGCCGGCAGCAGAATCGCCGTCGCCGCCATCAACGACCCCTGGATCGTATCGGTCACGCTGACGGCCCAGAAACCGCCGAGCAGGGTGTAAATCATGATGATCAGGCCGCCCAGAACGATGCTGGACGACATCGACATGTCGAAGGTGGCCGAAAACGTATTGCCCGCCCCCTGGAACTGTGCGGCCACATAGAAGACAAAAGAGAAGACGATAATGACCGACGCCGCGGCGACAATCAGTCGGCGCATCCGGCCGGTGGCGTCCTGGACGAGAAAGTCGGTCAGTGTGATCTGGTCGTGGATGCGGCTGTGGTGCATCAGGCGACGGCCGATCCAGAACCAGGCAACGAGCATCCCGGTGAACGAGCCGAGGGCGATCCAGATCACGGAAACGCCCAGCACGAATGCGGCGCCGCTGACGCCCAGCATGGTCCAGGCAGACGATGCGCTGGAGGCGTAGCTGATGGCGGCGACGACGGGACCGAGTTGGCGGCCGCCCAGAAAAAAGTCCGCGTGATCGCGGTTGCGGCTGCTGGCCCACAGCCCGATACCGATGAGCACCAGCTTGTAGGCCACCAGGGTAACGGCGATGACGGTGAGTTTGTCCATGGGTTCCGGCAGCGATGCAGGTCCGGTGATTATACGGTCTCACCGCCGGCCCGGTTCCTGCACGCAACCTTCACGCCGCTGCCGGCAGGCTTGTCGGCACCGGAACCGATGACCCGACCGGTAACCCGGCCGGGCCGATCACCCGGGAGCCCGGATTCGGGACAGAATGTAAAAGGAACACCATGCGATTTCTTCTACCGACGCTGCTGGCCCTGTTTGCGACCACAACCGTCGCGGCCGAGGACCGTTATCGGGTCACCTTGGAGCCGGCCTGGCGGGACGGCCCCGCCGCGGTTTCCGTTGAGGTCTGTTTCGATGGGGATCCGCCTCACGAGTTGCACCGATCGTCCGCGGCCGCCGCATTCACCATCCGGATTACCGGACCCGGGGGGCCGATACTTAACCACGACCGACACGGCCGTCTGCGGCTCGGCGAGCTGCCGGACAACGCCTGCGTATCGTGGCAGGTCGACCTGGCCCGCGCCGCGGCGGAAGGCGATTCCCGCCTGGCCCTGAACGCCGCAGGCGCCGTTGTCAGCGACGGCGACCTGTGGTTCTGGCGCGACGGCGACCGCCGCCGGGTCCGGGTCGACGTCAGCGCGCCACCGGGCGTGCGCTTCTCCACACCCTGGCCCGAGATCGCAGCCCCGGAAAAGTTACCGCCGGCCGCAAACACGACCCGCCGGTTCGCACCGGAGCCCACATCGGCCTGGTGGACTTCACGCATCGCGATTGGCCGCTTTCACGAACGACGGCTGGCGGTGCCGGGCGGCCATCTGCGGCTTGCCGTACTGGGCGTGGACCATGCCAGCGATGTCGACCGCTACGCGGCCTGGATCCGGGAGACCGCATTATCGGTCGCCTCGGTCACCGGAGCGTTTCCGCAGAAGAATCCGCAGGTTTTGATCATCACGCTTGGCCCGCAAGGCGAGCCCGTTCCCTGGGCGCACGTTATCCGCGGCGGGGGCGTCGCAGCCGAACTCTTTGTCGACCGCTCGGCCTCGCTGGATACCCTGCGCGCCGACTGGACCGCGACCCATGAACTCAGCCACCTGCTGCTGCCCTACGTGACCCGCCGCGACCGCTGGCTATCCGAGGGCCTGGCCTCTTACTACCAGAACGTGCTGCGCGCCCGCGACGGCCGACTGGACGAACAGCGCGCCTGGGAAAAGCTCAACAGTGGTTTCAAACGCGGCGAGCGGGCCACGCGCGGCGGCACCCTGGCCAGCGCCACCCGGGCAGGCCGCAGCGCGACGATGCGCATCTACTGGAGCGGCGCGGCGATGATGCTGAAAGCCGATGCACGCCTGCGCGCGCTGAGTAACGGACGCCAATCACTGGATACCGCGCTCGCGGCGCTGCATGAATGCTGTCATGACCCCACCCGGCGCTGGAGTGCGCACGAACTGTTCACCCGGCTCGACCGTCTGACCGGTCACCGGGTGTTTGCGGATCTGTATGATGAGCACGTCATGGATGAAGCGTTTCCCGACGTCAGCGAAACCTACCGGCGCCTCGGTGTCGTGCCGGGTTGGCGTGGACTGCGCCTGGAACCCGACGCCCCCTGGAGCCGCATCCGCCACTTCATAATGAATACCCCGGGGATGAACACACAGGAACCCGGCGCGCCGGCGGACCCGCATCGCGAGCGTGCCAGCGAAGGACCGTGACGATGACCGATCTGCACGAAGCCGACATCGACTGCCCGTACTGCGGAGAAAACATTACGGTACTGATCGACCCGTCGGTCCCGGTGCAGCGTTACACCGAGGACTGCTCGGTCTGCTGCCAGCCGATCCTCGTCGAAGCCGCCATCGACGCGGCCGATCAGACCACGGTCCGGGTCACCCGCGAGAACGACTGAGCCGGGCTAACGTTCGATCAGCATCGCCGCGCCCCCGCCCCCGGCCCCGCTGGCCGAGACGATGCCGCGCCGCAGGTCGCGCCGTTCCATTTCATCGAGCAGGGTGCCCAGCATGATGGCGCCGGTGGCGCCCAGCGGATGTCCGAGCGCGATTACGCCGCCATTGACGTTGAGTTTCTCAGCCGGAATGCCAAGGTCCCGCCGGGCCTTGACCACCGTGGCGGCGAAGGCCTCGTGAATTTCGAACAGGTCGACATCGTCGACCGACAGGCCATTGCGTTCCATCAGTTTGCCCGCGGCCAGAACCGCGCCGGAAAGCACCAGCAGGGGATCGTCCGCGGCATTGACGGCATCGCGGATCACCGCCCGTGCGCTTCGGCCCAGCGCCCGACCGGCCGCTTCGGAGCCGACCAGCACCGCCGAGGCCGCATCGCACATCGCCGGGGAATTGCCCGCCGTGTGGATGTGGCGGATTTCCTTGAGTTCCGGAAAAGCCGCGAGCTGTGCCGCATCCGGGCCCATCGCCCCGAGCTTGGCGAAGGCCGGCTCGAGCTGACCCAGGCTTTCCAGGCTCACGTCGGGCCGGATGCACTCGTCCTCGGTCACGGTGATGCCCTTGACCGGGTTTTCCACCGGCACGATGGAGGCATACCAGCCTTCCGCCCGCGCCCGCGCCGCCCGCTGCTGGCTGTCGACGGCCACCTGGTCGGCTTCCTCTCGCGACACGTCGTACAGGCTGGCGATCAGGTCCGCGCCGTTGCCCATCATCAATATGCGCGAACGGGCCGCCAGCTTCGGGTCCATGAAGGTCGCCGCCTGGTCAGACAGCATCGGCACGCGCGACATCATCTCGACCCCGCCGCCGATGGCCAGATCCTCCTGCCCCGCCGCCACCTTGAGCGCGGCGAAATTGACCGCGTCGAGACCCGACGAGCAGAACCGGTTGACGGTAATGCCCGACAGGCTGGCCGGCCAGCCGGCGTACAGGGTGGAGGTTTTGGCGATGTTGCCCGCCTGCTCGCCGTGCTGGGTCACGCAGCCGAGGACGACTTCCCCCACGGTGGCCGGGTCCAGGCCCGTGCGCGCTTCCAGCGACCGGTACAGCGAGCCCATCAGGTCCAGCGGGTTCAGATCGTGCAGACCACCGGTTTCCTTGGCCCGGGTGCGGGCCGTGCGGATCGCGTCGTAAATGAAGACATCGGCCATCAGCCGACTCCCACGACGAAGCTGGCGCAGGTCGTCGTGCTGCCGCCCACATTGAAGGTGATCAGGTTTTCGGCATCCGGAATCTGGCAGTCGCCGGCGTGCCCGCTGACCTGGCGGGCGCAGTCCAGCACCATGCGCACACCGGTCGCGCCCACCGGGTGCCCGAGCCCGATCAGGCCGCCGCTGGGATTGATCGGAAAATCACCGCCCGGTGCGATCCGGCCCGACTCGATGGCCTGCCAGCTCTGGCCGGGCTCGGTGAGGCCGGAATGATCGATGGCCATGTATTCGGTCACGGTGAAGCAATCGTGCGTCTCCAGGCCGTCCAGGTCGGTGATCGAGTCCATGCCGGCGCGCTGAAGCGCGTCGTCGAAAGTCGCCCGCGCGTGCGGGAACAGCAGCGGCTGGTCGGCACTCAGTTCCAGCTTGCGCTCTAGCAACAGCGTCGACGAGCGGTGACCCCAGCCCTTGATGCGGGGAATATCCCGCAATTGTTGGCCGGTGGCCCGGGCATGTTCCTCGGCCACCTTGCGGCTGGCCAGGATGATGGCCGCCGCGCCGTCGGTGATCTGGCCGCAGTCCATCTTGCGGATGCGGCCTTCGACCGGCGGGTTGGCTTCGTCATCGTCGGTGAAGCTGGCCTCGGTGAAGGTCCAGTTGCGTGACTGCGCCTGCGGATTTCGCCGGGCGTTGTCGAAGTTGATGCGCGCGATGGTCTTGAGCTGGTCGCAGTCGATACCGTGACGGCGATCGTACTCTTCGAGAATGCGGTCGAACATGTGCGGCCAGGGAAACTGGCAGTCGGTGTCTTCCGTGCCATGCCAGGTGGCGGCTCCGAGGTAGTCGGCACCGGTGCTGCCCGGCACATTGCGCATCAACTCGAGGCCCACCACGGCGGACAGGTCCACGTGGCCGGCCAGGATTTCGTTCATCGCCGACAGGATGGCCATGGACCCCGACGCGCAGGCTGCTTCGTGCCGCGCGGTGGGAATGCCGTTCAGTTCCGGGTAGACATGACCGAAGAACCCGCCAAGCAGGCCCTGGTGGGCGAACAGATCGCCGACGAAATTCCCGACGTGCCCGGCCTGGATGCGATCGGGCGCGACTCCGGAGTTCTCCACCGCGCCCTGCAGCGCCTCGGCGAACATGTCGTATATCCCCAGTCCCTCGCGGGCCCAGTTGCGGGCGAAGTCGGTCTGGGATCCGCCCAGTACGTAGATTTCGGTCATGCGGTTTTCACCTGTAATTCCAGCTCGTGACGCTGGACCTTGCCCAGCGGATTGCGCGGCAGCGCCTCCAGGTAATGAATGCGTTCGGGCAGCTTGAATTTGGCCAGCCCCTGGTCCAGCAGAAAGGCATTGATGGCCTCCAGCGCCGGCGGGTGGTGGGGATCGGCCGGCACCACGCAGGCACACACCCGTTCCCCGTAATCCCTGTCTGGATAGCCGCAGACCGCGCCGTCGGTCAGTCCGGGAAAGCCCTCCAGCAAAATGTCGATCTCGGTCGGCGAAATTTTCATGCCGGCCCGGTTGATGATGTCCTTGCAGCGGCCCACGATGCGGTAATAGTTCGGCGGCTCACCACAAATTTCCACCAGGTCACCGGTGCGGAACCAGCCGTCTTCGGTGAACACCCCGTCATCGTTGCCCCCCAGATAGCCGTCAAAGACCGTCGGCCCGGCGAATTGCAGCTCGCCCGGCTGCCCCGGCTCGGTGATCAGCTCGCCCGTCTCCAGGGCCACCACCCGGTTGCGCACGTAGTCGTGCGCGATACCCGACCAGGGCATGTTCTCGCAGCCCAGCCGCGGGAACATGGTGGCTCGCACGTCCGGTTCCACCGAGGTTTCCGGGGTCGAGAACAGGCTGATGCCCTCATTGGAACCGTAGAAGTTGACGATCGGCTTGCCATAATCGCGGTCGAACACCTCGACCATCCAGGGCGACAGCGGCGCCGACCCGGAGCCGATGCGCCGCAGCTCCGAGAAATCGAAGCGGTTCCAGCTCTCCGTGTCCCTGGCCAGATGATTGAGCATGGCCGGGGGCACAATGGTGAAGTTGATGCGCTCATCCTGAATCTGGGTCAGGAACAGGCCCGCCTCGAACGGCTGATGCAGCACCAGCGAGCAGCCGTTCAACGCCATCGGAAACAGGAACCCGCCCAGCGCCGCCATGTTCACCAGCGGGAAGGGGTTGAGCAGCCGGTCGCCGGTCCGGTAGGCGGCGGCCTCGCTGCTGGTGCGCCCGGTCGCCAGCCACATATTGTGCGAGCGCGGCACCCCCTTGGGCGTTCCGGTGGTGCCGGAAGTCCAGACCACGGTCAGGATGGCGTTGGCGTCGGCGGGATGCGCGGCCAGGTGGGCATCCACCGCTTTGCGGGCGGCATCGCCGCACTGGCCTGTCACGGTCAGGATGCCGTCGGATTCAGCGGCACCCGCGAATCGCAACACGGGCACGCCAGGCAGGGCCTTGGCGGCGCGCTCGGCGAGCGGAACGCCCTTGACCTGGTCGATGGTCAGAACCGCCGCGGGCCGAAGCACGCGGGCGGCCGTTCCCAGTTCGTGCGCGCCGTACTGAACCGGCAGCGGTGACAGCACCGCGCCGACCAGGCTGCTGGCGAAGTAACTGACCACCAGTTCCACGACATTGGGCAGTTGCGCGATGAGTACATCGCCGGGCCGGATGCCGCGGCCAAGCAAATCGGCCGCCAGCGCGCAGGCCGCGCGCTCCAGTTCCGCGAAATCCAGCCGCAGCTGGTCACCTTCGGTAAAAGCCGCACGGTTCGGCGGATCGGCGACCGCCAGTTGATCCGGCCGATCGAGCGCCTGTTCGCGCAGCAGATCATGCAGGGTGGTGGTGCCCCATTGGCCGGCGGCCGTCAGGCGATCGATACGCGCTTGTTCAGTCGTTCTCAAGACCGGCACCCGACCCCGGGACGACCGGAACCTTCACGCCGGGCCGGCCCGGTGAACGCTACCGGCCGATTCTGTGCAAGATCCTGTGTTTGTTCTAAGTTCATTTATAAAAGCCTCTGATCAAAGACTAGCGATGCAGGGCCGTGCATTCAAGTCCTTTTATGAAACATGGCGCAGGACTTTTTGGTATCGTGAAGGGCGAATCCCCCACCTGCGAAAACCGGCAACTCCCAGGAAAATGCATGAGTAAGCTCATGGAAACCCGCGCCAGTTCGATCAATCGCGCGCTGGACCAGATTGGCGACAAGTGGTCGCTGCTCATCATCGGAGACGTCATGTGGGGGATCAAGACGTTTGGCGAGTTGCTTGCGGCGACCGGAATGTCCCGCGGCGTACTTTCGGACCGTCTGAAATGGCTGGAATCCATCGACTGTCTGCAAAAGCGCTACACCGACGAAAACCGCCGGCGTCCCACCTACCACCTGACCCGGAAGACCATCGATCTGTACGACACCGCGATGATGTCCCTGAACTGGGAGCGACGGTTCTACAGCGAGCCCGAAATGGACGCCATCCAGCTCGTCCACAAGGATTGCGGGAACATCTTCACACCCAAGATGGCGTGCCGGCACTGCGGCCGCGACGTGCTGGCCGCTGACGTCGAGTTCCATGACGGCCCGGGCGCCACACGCGATCTGCGAAAAATGAAGGTGCGGCGCCGTTCCTCCAAGTCGATTCGCGACATACCCAGCGGCCGGGCCCAGTACAAGAACCTGATTCACCTGATCGGGGACCGCTGGACCGCCAACGTGATCGCGCTGGCGTTTCACGGGCTCAAGCGTTTCGAGGAATTCCACCGCGAACTGCCCATCGCCACCAACGTCCTTTCCGACCGGCTCAAGTTTCTGACCCAGGAGGGCGTATTTCTCGCGGTCCCGTACTGTGAGCGACCGCTGCGTTTCAATTACGCCCTGTCGGAGAAAGGCCTGGCCCTGTTCCCGTTCTTCCTGGCCCTTCTGCAGTGGGGCGACACCTGGTGTGGCGACGGCAGTGGCCCGCCCATGATGCTCATCCACACCACCTGCGGCGAGCCCCTGCACGGAGAGGTCCGCTGCGATGCCTGCGACGGGCGCATTCTGGCCTACCGGGTGCACCAGGAATTGCTGCCGATTCCCGCGGAAACCTCATGAGCGATGCCTCCCTGACCGGCGCCTGGACCTTGTGCTCCTGGACCATCCGAACGCCGGGCGTCATGCGCGTTTCCGAGCCGTTTGGCGCCTCACCGCAAGGCCTGCTGATGTATTCCGCTGACGGCTGGATGAGCGCCACCGTTTGCCGGCCGGAGCGTCCGCTCCTGCCCGGAGGAAGCCCGCGACGGGCACCGGACGCGGACCTGGCGGATGCTTATCGCTCCTACTTTCACTATGCCGGCCCCTACCGGGTCGAATCCGGCCACGTAATCCATTCCGTTCATTACAGCCTGAATCCGGCCATGGTCGGCACCGAGCAGGTGCGCGCCATGCAATTCCGGGACGACCGCTTGATCCTGACCGGCGAGGAGCCGCTCGGTACGGGCGTGCGCCGGCATGAACTGGTCTGGCGCCGGACTGACACCAGGAAATCCTGAATGCACACATTGCTCGAAACTCACCTGCCCACCCTGAAGCAGGCATCCGATGCCTGCCGGACTCGTGCCCAGTGGTCCGGCTTCAAGGAATCGCCCAGCACGCGGCTGCACGGCGAAGAGGCACCGGCGGCCGGAAAGCGGGCTTTCGAGTCTCTGCTGGGCCAGCCGTTCGAACTGGAACTGCCGGGCGTCACCGGCCACCTGGGCGAGGAAGTCTCGCCCTATACCCGGGAACCCCTGGGCATCGATTACCCTGTTGCCGATCCCGAAATTTCCTGTCGGGCCGGACTGGAGGCGATGCGATCCTGGCGTCGGCTGGACCCCGACCAGCGCGCCGCGCTGTGCATCGAAATGCTGCGGGCGCTGGAATCGGTCTGTTTCGAGAGCACGCATGCGACCATGCACACGGCGGGCCAGTCGTACATGATGGGGTTCGTGGGCAGCGGCGCCAATGCGCTGGACCGCGGTCTCGAAGCGGTGGTCTACGCCCACCGGGCCCTGACCGATCTGCCCGGCCACGCGGTTTGGCGCAAGGCCTTCGGCAAGACCGATGTCGCGCTGGAGAAACGTTATCACTTCGTTCCGCGCGGCCTGGCCCTGGTCATCTGCTGCGCGTCCTTTCCCACCTGGAATGCCTACCCGTCCATCATGGCCAACCTGATGACCGGCAACGCGGCCATCGTCAAACCGCATCCAGGCGGCATTTTGCCGATGGCCATCGCGGTACGCGAGATGCGCCGGGTACTCGCCGCCAACGGGCTCGACCCCAACATGGTGCTCCTGGCGGTGGATACCCGGGACGAGCCGGTGGCGCAGCGCTACCTGGAGCGCGGCGAGGTCGCCATCGTCGATTTCACCGGCAGCCAGCGCTTCGGTTCCTGGCTGGAACAGAACCTCGGCAACAAGCGTATTTACACCGAAACCTCGGGCGTCAATTCGATCGTCATCGAATCCACGGACAACCTCGACGGCATGCTGGACGCGGTGGCGCACAGCCTGTGCCTGTTCTCCGCGCAAATGTGCACCTCGCCGCAGAACATCCATATCCCCGCTGGCGGCGTGGAGACCGATCAGGGCCGCATCGGGCCGGCCGATCTGGCGCTGGCCCTGGCGGGACGGGTGGATGCCCGGGTCGGGAACCCGGCACAGGCCGCCGGACTGTGCGGGGCCCTGCAGGCGCAAAATACCGTAGAACTGCTCGCGCGCCTGGCCGACCGGGCCGCCGACGTCGGAGAACTGCTGCGTGCTCCGGAACCCTACGCTCATCCGGAGTATCCGAACGCGCGCACCGCGACACCGTTGATTATCGCCACCGAGCGCCCGGGGCAGGACGTGCTGAAAGAAGAACACTTCGGCCCGGTGTCGTTCGTCATCACCCACGCCGACCCGGACTCGGCGCTGGCCAGCGCGGCCGCAACGGCCGCCACCCGTGGCGCGATTGCCACCCACGTGTATTCGGTCGACAACGATTATCTGGATGCGGCCGAGCAATCATTCGTAGACGCCGGCGCGTCCCTGACCTGCAACCTGACCGGACCCATGCCGTTGAACTTCGCCGCGGCCTACAGCGACATGCACGTCACCGGCCTGAATCCGGCTGGCAATGCCTGCCTGACCGACCTCGCCTTCGTCGCCGACCGGTTCCGTATCGTGCAGTGCCGCTGGCCGCAGGGAACCCGAACCACCACCTGAAATCCCCATCCCCGGGGCGTGTTCGGACCCTAATCGAAGCGGGTGCGTTTCAGCCGCATACCGGCCGCCTCGCGATCCCAGGTATCGTCGGTAATCCCCTGCTCGCGGATATCGACCTTGCGCACCTTGTTGGTGGGGGTACGCGGGAGTTCTTCCAGCGGCCGGATGTAACGCGGCACCATGTAGTGCGGCATGCGCGGCACGAGGTATTCGGCCAGCGCACGAGGATCTACTTCGGACCCGGCCTTCGGCACCACGGCCACGAGGATTTCCTGATCGCCGTGCGGGCTTTCGATGCCGACCACGGCGGCGTCGGCCACCCCGTCGAAGCCGAGCACTTCCGCTTCGACCTCGATCGACGAAACGTTCTCGCCCCGCCGCCGCACGGCGTCCTTTTTGCGGTCGACAAAGAAGAAATTACCGTCGGCATCACGCCGCACCAGGTCGCCGGTATGGAACCAGCCGTTGCGCCAGGCCTCGGCCGTCGCCCCGGGCCGGTTGAGATAACCCATGTTCACGGTCCAGGGCTGGTCCGTGCGCACGATCAGTTCGCCGGCCTCGCCGGCAGGAACCTCGTAATCGTGGTCGTCCACCACCCGGCACTCACAGCCGGGGCGGGGCCGGCCGATGCTTCCGGGCACCTTGCAGTCGAGCTCGGTAATCAGCGGCCCCGACAACTCGGTCATGTTGAAACCGGACAGATAACCGAAACCGTACCGCTCGGCCACTTCGATGGCCTGCTCGTTCAGCATCAGGGTGATCATGCGCAGCGGGTTGTCACGATCGTTCTCCGACGGCGGGGCCTTGGCCAGGAAACTCGCCATCGAACCGATGAGACCCGAGGTCGTGGTGACCCCGTGCTCCTCCACCCGCTGCCAGAAGGCATCGGTCTTGAAGCCGGGGTAGACGACGATCCGCGCCCGGTAGGTAAGGGCCGCCATGATCGGCGCCACGCCGCCGACGTGGAACGCCGGCAGTTCGACCATCATGCAGTCGTCGGCGTTCAGGTATCCATAGGTGGCCACCCCGGTCATGTACATGTGGCCGTAGGGACACATCACCCCCTTGGACGGACCGGTGGTACCCGACGTGAAGATCACCATCTGCAGATCCCAGATGTCCACGTCGGCCGGTTGTTCAACCGGAGTGCCGGCATCCACCAGGTCGGTGGCGATCACGGGAACGTCGTGTTCCCGCAGATCTCCGGGCGACGCCCCCACGCAGAACACCTGCCTCAGCGGCAGTTCATCGACGAGTTCCAAGCGCTCCAACAACTGGGGATGCAGCACCATGGCCACGGCGCCGGACTCGCGGATCGCGTGCTGAAGAATCGCGCCGCGGTAGTCGACGTTGATCGGCACGACCACGGCGCCGAGGTAATTGAGGCCGAACCAGGTACGCAGCATGGACACCCCGCTGGGCATCCAGGCCAGCACCAGGTCACCCCGCTGTATGCCATGGTGGGCGAAAAAACCGGCACTGCGCCGCGCCTGCTCCACGGTCTCCGCGCAGGTCCAGGCCTCGCCGTCGTCGAAACGGATCTGCTCCCGGCCGGGCGTTTCCCGGGCGTTGCGTTCCAGAAGCCAGGGCAGCACGCAGTCGTCCCGATGCGGACGGCCAAGATCCATCAGCGGGGTGTAGAACGGTTTAGCGGTCACCCGTTCAGAAGTTCACCCGCAAATCCACGCCGTAAGTGCGCGGCGCGCCGAACTGGCTGACTTCCTCGCCGAAGAACGGAATCACACCGGTGCGGTACAGCTCGTCGGTCAGGTTGTTGACCCAGGCCGAAACGGACCAGACCGACTGCGGCGGCTCGTAGGTCAGGCGCGCATTGATCAGCCCGTAGGCGTCTTCCTCGTTCAGGTTGGCCGGTTGCCAGTACAGCATGTCCTGCCAGTAATAGCTGGCGTTCAGGCGCAAGGAATCCGCCAGCCTGCCGGTACCGAAGGTCCAGTTCACACCGAAGTTGAACTGGTTGTCCGGCGTCCGCTGCAGGGAATTACCCGAGCTGTCGACGCCACTGGCTTCGACAAAGTCCACATACTCGGTATCCAGCATCGAACCGCCTGCGAACAGGATGACGCCGGCTCCGACGGCCCACTGCACCTCGACTTCCAGGCCCTTGATCTCGGCGTCCGACGCATTGTCGGTGAGATTACACAGGCAGTCCTGGTTGGTCTGCTGCACCTGCAGGTCTTTGTAGTCCATGAAGAACGCAGTCGCGTTGAAGCGCATGCGGCCATCGAGCAGCGTGGCCTTGAAGCCGGCTTCGTAGTTGGTCACGGTTTCCGGATCGAACGGAATCGTGGCCGCGATTTCGTTGGCCGGCGTGTCTTCATAACCACCACCCTTGAAGCCGGTGGAAATGCTGCCGTACCAGTACCAGTCCTCGGACGGCTGGAACTCGAGAATGCCCTGGGGGGTGAACTCGGACCAGGTGTCGCCATAAGAGGTCAGGAACGGCCGGGTCAGGGGTGTGGCCGGAGCCGTATCTCCCGGGGTGAAACGGTCGCCTGTCGCAACCTGGATACCCTGCACGTCGCCGCCCTTGTCATCCTCGGTGTAGCGGCCGCCGACAGTCAGCTTCCAGGCCTCGTTGAACTGGTATCCGACCTGGGCGAACACGGCCAGGCTGTCGTTCTCGCCCTGGTTGTCCCAGTGGCTCTCACCGCTGAGCGTGGGCAGCGCACCGGTAATGCTCTCGGCGATGAAACGGTCGAATTTGTCGACCTCGTCGTGCTTCCAGTAACCACCGACGATCCAATCCCACTTGCTGTCGGTATTCGAGGTCAACCGGATTTCCTGGCTGAATGCCTTGATCTTGGCGTCTTCACGCACCGGCTCGGAAAACAGCAGCACGGCGCCCAGCCCAAGATCCCTGCCCGCCGCGAAGGCCAGATAGTCGTTGAAGTCCGCCAGCGTATCGAAAACGTCCGGGCCGGCGCCGGTCTGGTCGTACATCTGGCCGGAGTCGACGTCGCGGTAGCCGGTGATCGAGGTCAGGTCGAAACCATCGAAGGCCCATTCGAGATCGAGCGTCACACCCCAGCTTTCGCGGTTGAAATACTGCACCGAGTCGAAATCGTCGCCCGCGTAACGCGACACTTCGGGCACGCTGACCCGCGGATCGGTCAGCCCGAGAAAGGCGCGCAGGCCGCTCCAGGGCCGGAAGCTCGACCGTGACGGGCTGGCCTCGTAGGGGTCGGCGATGGCCACGCTGTTGATGCCATCGGTCGAATCGTCGTTGTAGTCGAAGATGACGCGGGCGCGGAAGTCGCTGTCCTTGGGTTCATACAGAAGCTGGCCGCGGACCTGCGCCGACTCGATGTTTTCGAGGTCGCGTCCGCTAAGCAGATCGTAGGCGAAACCATCACGATTGCGGCTCTGGAAGGACAAGCGTCCGGCCAGTTCATCGGTCAGGGCGCCCGTCGTCCAACCATTCACCAGGATCGAATCGTAGTTACCCACAGACACCATCACCTGGGAGGCGCGTTCAAACTCGGGCTGGCGGGTGTAGACGCTGAGCGCGCCGCCGACCACGTTCTTGCCCAGCAGCACGCCCTGCGGGCCGCGGATGATTTCGATGCGTTCGATATCGTAGAAATCGACGTTGATGTCGCCAGTCCGGCCGATGAAGACATCGTCGACGAACAGGCCCACGGACGGGT
Source organism: Elongatibacter sediminis (assembly GCF_037892215.1). Taxonomy (NCBI): domain Bacteria; kingdom Pseudomonadati; phylum Pseudomonadota; class Gammaproteobacteria; order Chromatiales; family Wenzhouxiangellaceae; genus Elongatibacter; species Elongatibacter sediminis. Next base: position 262,557 of record NZ_JAZHOG010000005.1, read on the forward strand.
CGGCCGTCGGCGCGTCGAGGCGGGTGTTGGTGACGCCGCGGATGTTCAACTCGAGGTCCAGGGGCGTCAGGGCCGTCAGCGAAAATGACGGGGTCGCCGAAGCGAGATCGTACACATTGAAGATCCGGTTATCTTCGATGGTGCTGCCGGTCACGGCGCTGATCGCCACCGGCGTGGTCTGCAGGTTCTCCTCGCGGCGCTGCGCCGTGACGATGACCTCTTCCAGCAATCCCAGCTCCGCTTCCTGGGCCATGGCACTCGGGACGGTCCCACAGCAACCGACGGCAAGGACTGCCACGGTTCGTCCCAAGGTTACGAGCAAACGGCTTTTCTTGGATTCACATCGTGCATGGTTCATGGTGATCTGCGCTCTCTGGATGGTTTTTGGGTGTCAATACTCGATTCTTGTCGTTATGTTGGTCCTGTCTATTACCCTTGGGGCTTCGCATGCTGCCCCACATGCTTGCATAATTAGACTAGACTCAATTTTCGGTTCTTGCAAGCAAAGGAGTCCGCCACGATGAAGGCACTGATCTGCCGCGAATTCGGTCCGATAGAAAATCTCGCCCTCGAAGAGGTGCCGGATCCTCAGCCCGGCACGGGCGAAGTTTTGATCCAGTCACGCTTTGCCGCGCTGAACTTTCCGGATGCGCTGACGGTGCAGGGGCGCTACCAGTTCCGCCCGGAACTGCCGTTCGTTCCGGGTGGCGAGAGCGCCGGCACCATTGAGGCAGTCGGAGCGGACGTGGAAGGCCTCGCCCCCGGCGACCGCGTGATTGCGATGGGGCTGAGCGGCGCTTTCGCCGGGAAGCGGGTCGCGCCGGCGGCCGATGTGCTGCCGATACCCGACGACATGCCACTGGACGCCGCGGCGGCGCTGATGGTCGCGCACGGCACCTCGTACTACGCGCTCAAGCAATGCGGCAAACTGCAAGCTGGTGAAACCCTGGTGGTGCTGGGCGCGGCCGGCGGCGTCGGCCTCGCGGCGGTGGAACTCGGCGTCGCCATGGGTGCCCGGGTCATCGCCGCGGCGTCGACCGACGAGAAGCTCGAACTGGCCGGTGAGGCCGGAGCCGAAGCCGGCATCAACTACAGCACGGCCGACCTGAAGGCGGAAATCAAGCGTCTGACCGACGGTCGCGGCGCTGACGTGGTCTACGATCCCGTGGGAGGCGAGTATTCCGAACCGGCGCTACGCGCCACCGGCTGGGACGGGCGCTTCCTGGTGGTCGGTTTCGCGGCCGGCGACATCCCGCGCATTCCGCTCAATCTGGTGCTGCTGAAGAACAACGCCATCCAGGGCGTGTTCTACGGCGTCTGGGCCAAGCGCGATCCGGCGGGCAACGACGAGAATAACCGGGAACTGTTCGACTGGTTCCGCGCAGGACAAATCCGGCCGCGGATCACCGCGACCTATCCGCTCGATGCATCTGCGAAAGCCTTCGAAATCATGGGCAGCCGGCGCGCGATGGGCAAAATCCTCATCGACCTCGCCTGAACCGGCGCGGTGCCCGGTTTCAGGCGAACAATGCCTTCGCCTGACCGGTGTCCAGGTATTCCTCGAGCTCGGTGATGCGGCCGTCCTCCACCTTCACGATGGCACAGGCCTCCAGCCCGAACGGCTCGCCCGATTTCAGCGTGCCGCGCAGCACGTGCTGCTGCACGAAGCCACCGGGAATGGGGATGCGCTGCTTGATGTCGTAGTTCAGATCGCTGAGCTTGCTGTGCACGAACTTCATCGTTTCGATGTTTTCTTCCACCGGCTGCAGCTTGTTGTCGAAGTTGTGCCAGATCTTCGCGTCGGGCGCATAAATGCCGCGCACCGCATCGGCATCACAGTGGTTGAGCGCGTCGATGAAGCGCTCGGCCACGGCCATCGGCTCATTGGTATCGGTCATATCGGTCAATCCGCCTTTTTCTGGTTCATTTCAAAGTAATCCCGCCAGGCCGCGATCTTGCCGTCGCGGAATTCGAAGATACCCATGTAGGGATGGGCGATCATGTCACCGGTGCGGGTGTCCCGGTATTCCTCGTAGCCCTCGACGAACAGGTGGTCACCGCTTTCCGCGTGCCGGTCGATGCGCCATTTCACGTCGGCTGCGATTTCGCGGTATTTGGACATGAATTTGCGCACCCAGTCCTTGCCGTTCAGCGGGCGCGAACCGACGTGGTAGTGGTACTCGATGTCGTCGGTGAGGAAGGACAGGAAGGCCTCGTCGTCCTGCGCTTCGGTGGCTTTCATCAATTCCCGTATGACGTCCATTTTGCTTTGCATGGGTGGTTGGCCTCTCCTCAGAATTTCCATTGCCGCGCGACGAGGTCGCGCAGTACTTCCGGCGTTCCGCCGCCCAGCGCGAATATCCGCGACTCGCGAAAGATCCGCTCCAGGCGCGGCGCGCCCTGGTAAGCCGATCCGCCCAGCAGGTGCAGGGCCTCGCGCGCGCAGTGTTCGAGCACGGCGCTCGCCTCGATTTTCAACAACGCCAGATCGGCCACCGCGGTATCGCCCGCCTCCAGCCACTCCACGCAGGCATCGAGATAGCTGTAGGCGGACCGGATGCGGCCGGCCAGTTCCACCAGGCGATGGCGCACGACCTGGTGGTCGACCAGGCGCTGGCCGAAGGTTTCCCGCTCCCGTGTGAACGCCAGCGCCTGCGCCACGGCGGACCGGGCGAGTCCCAGCGCCGCACCCACGCCGCTCAGGCGTTCGATGTTGAACTGCTCGGCCAGCGCGCGAAAGCCACCGCCCTCATCGCCGATCAGGGCATCCGCCGGCAGAACGGCATCCTCGAAACGGACGGTGCCGATGCTGGCGTTGTACCAGGCCAGGCCTTCGACGGGTTCACGGGACACCCCGGGGCCGTGCGCGTCGACCAGGAACAGGGAAACCCCACGCTCGGCCGTGTCGGTGCGCGCGGCGACCAGGATGGAGTCGGCCCGCATGACTCCGGAGATCAGCGTCTTGGCGCCGTTGAGGCGCCAACCCTCGCCTTCGCGGGAGGCCACCGTGCGCAGCCGCGACAGGTCCGAGCCCCCTTCCGGTTCGGTCACTGCGAATGCCACCCGGTGCTCACCCGCCAGCACGGGCCGGACGACTTCCCGCTGCAGGCGCTCGCTGCCGGCGCGAACCACCGGCGGCAATGCAATCCAGTGGGTGGCGAGGTCGGCATAGACGACGCCGGAACCGAGGCGGTGCATCTCCTCGGCCATCGTGATCCGGTCGTACAGCCCACCGCCCGGTCCGGACCCGCCCACATCCTCGGCGAATCCCAGCCCCAGCAGCCCGGCCCGCGCGGTCTCCCCATAGAGCGCATCCGGAAACGTTCCCGCGCGGTTCCAGTCATCCAGGTGTGGCGCGATGTGCCGGTCGACGAAGGCCCGAACCCGTTCACGCCAGGCTTCGTGCGCGGTGGTCAACCGGGCGCAGGGCGGCCGCAGGCTGTCGAAATCGGGCGGCAGGGAAGCCTCCATCAGGCGACTCCAGGCCGCAAAAAGCGTCGTGGGAAACGGAGAATAACGGTCATAGGCCAATTAACTTGCATAATTGAACTGTTTGTTCTTAGCATGATAGCAGAATCCGGCGCGACGGCCGCGGCCCCGCCAAACCACCGCGCGAACCCTTTCTTCAACATAAGGAGTACCGTTAATGAGCATCAGTGAAGCCCGCCTGGAAGCCGCCCTGTCCAGGCTCGAAATCCAGGACGTGATGATGCGTTACGCCCGCGGCGTGGACCGCGCCGACGAAAAAATGCTCAAGTCGTGCTACCACGCGGATGCCATCGAGGAACACGGCAGCGCCTACGCCGGACCCGCCCACGCCTATATCGAAGGCGCCGTTGGCCGCATCCGCAAAATGGGCGCAATGGCCCACTACGTGTGCAACATCCACATCGAATTCGAAGGCGAACGGGACGGGGTCGAGGTGGCTTACGTCGAGGCCTATGTTCTGACCTTCCTGCGCGTCGCCGAGGACGAAGGGGACTGGGACACCCTCACCGGTGGCCGCGTTTGCGACCGCTTCGAGCGGCGCGACGGCGAATGGAAAATCGCCCACCGAAAAATCGTGTTCGACTGGAACCGCGACATGCCCAGCAACCAGGGCTGGTGCCGCGGCGTCCTCAATCCCGACGACCCGAAAATGGTCATGGCCACCAAAGGGGCCGACGACCTCAGCTACCTTCGGTTCTGACGCCACCGGCCGCGACGACCTCACGCTGGACAGGCTTCAGTCGCCCTTGCTGCACAGGGTTTCCAGCCATTCGGGAAAATCTTCCTGCGCTTTGGCTTTGGCGATGAGACCCGTATCCACGTAGTCGCGCCAGCCGCAGACGCGGCCGTCGCGTAATTCGAAAATACCCATGTAGGGCGTGCGGATCCGCCGCCCTTCGGCGTCCACGTAATCGTCGATGCCTTCGACCAGGATCTTGTTCCCGGCTTGGGCATGATTGACGATCCGCCAGCGGATATCGGTCTGGCCGGTGCCGAATTTCTCCAGGAAGCGCCGCACCCACTCATGCCCCACCAGGGGCCGCTCGCCCACGACGTAGTGATACTCGACGTCTTCGGTCAGATGCGCGAGCACCCCGTCGATGTCGGTTCGCTTCCACGCCTCGATGATTCCATTGACCACGTCAATCGGTTCTGACACAGCGCTTCCTCCCGGAGTTGCTTGCCCCTCTGGCCGCCGACCGGGTGGCGGGCGCGCTCGGCGCGACCGTTCCGGCAACTTGCCAAGCGCGGGGCGTGCTGGTAACTTTCACAAATAGACTTACTCGATAGATTTGCACGGGCCGGGGCGGATGTCAATTCGACGCCTGCGGGTCCGCCGCTCCTTGAAGCTGATGAGAATTTTCATTGCCCACCATGATTGACAGCCGGCCACCCGCGGTGAACGAACACCCGAGACCGTCCACGGGCGAACTGCCGGAAATGCGGCTCGATTTGCGCGCTGATGACGACGGCACCGTGCACCTGCGCTATGCCGAACCCCTGGCGGCCTTCGATCCGGCCGTGATCCGCCATCTCGCTCGCCACGCGGTTCAGACGCCGGATCGCCCGATCTACGGCCAGCGGCGCCGAGGGGCGGACGGCGCACCGGGCGACTGGCAAACCGTGAGCTTCGCCGAAGCCCACGCCGCCGCGACCGGCATCGGGCAGTGGTTGATCGACCAGGGTCTCGGACCGCGCGACACGGTCCTGATCGCCTCGGGCAATTCCATCGGCCACGCGTTAATGCGGCTGGCGTGTCTCGCCGCCGGGGTAACCGCCTGCCCCGTCAGTGCCAACTACGCCCTGATGGGCGGCGGTTACGAACGCCTGCGTTACGTGATGGATCTGGTTGAGCCACGCGTAGTGTTCGCCGAGGATTCCGGCCGCCTCGGACCGGCCCTGGAGGCCATTGCCGGCGACGGGACGGAACACATCGCCGTCACCGCCGACCCCTCCGGAATCAATGCCGATGCCGTCGCCTGGGAGTCCGTGCGGGAGTACCCGGCCGGCGAGGAGATTCGCGCCCGCATCGCGGCGACCGATGTCGACGAGCATGCCGTTTACGTGCTCACCTCCGGATCAACCGGCATGCCCAAGGCCGTGGTGCAGACGCAGCGCATGCTCACGACCAACCTGTTCCAGGCCTACCAGGTGCTGGGCGGCATGTCCGGATGGGACGACGTAATGCTCGACTGGCTGCCCTGGAGCCACGTGTCCGGCGCATTCAACCTGCTGGCCGCGGCCGTGTTCGGCGGCACTCTGTACATCGACGAGGGTAAACCCGCTCCGGGGCTGTTCGAAGAAACCCTGCACAACCTGCGCGAGATTTCAGTGCCCTACTTCTGCAACGTTCCGGCCGGTTTCGCGATGCTGATCGACGAACTCGAAGCCGACGAGGAATTGCAGAAGCGCTTTTTCGCCAAACTGCGCATGGTGCTGTACGGCGGCGCCGGCCTGCCGCAGCCCCTGCTCGACCGCCTGCAGCGGATGGCGCAGGCCCAGACCGGCCGCAGCGTATTCACGACCACGGGCTACGGCGCCACCGAGACAGCGTCCGGCTGCATGGCGATCTATTTTCACACCGACAAGGTGGGCATCGGCCTGCCCATGCCGGGTCTGGATGTAAAACTGGTGCCCCACGGCGACCGCTACGAAATCCGCCTGAAGGGTGACAACGTGATGTCGGGCTACCTCAACAACCCGGAAGCCACCGCGCAGTCCTTCGACAAGGACGGCTTTTACCGCACCGGCGACGCCGCCCGCTTCCACGACGAGGCGGCCCCGGAGAAAGGCCTGTACTTCGCCGGCCGGCTGGCCGAGGAATTCAAACTCGGCACCGGCACCTGGATATACGCCGGCCAAGTGCGTGCCCGCGTCATCGAGGCCCTGTCCCCGGTGATCACGGATCTGCTGCTGTGCGGGCTCGGCCGCGACTACCTCGCCGTACTCGGCGTACCCAGTCCGGCGGGCCTGCGCGAAATCGCCGGTCAGCCGGAGGCCGCGCCGGACACCCTGGTGACCAACCCGGCGGTGATCGCCCACGTCCGCCAGGCGCTCGAAGCGTGGAACGCGGGCAACCCCGGCAGCAGCACTGCCATTCGCCGTTTCGCATTCATGCGGGAGCCGCCCAGCGCGGCCCGTCACGAGCTGTCCGACAAGGGCACGGTCAACCAGTTGCTGGCGGCCGAGAACCGACCCGAAGAAATCGACGCCCTGTACGCGGAATCCCCGGACCCACACGTGATCGTGATCTGAATCCGGCCCAGGCATGCACCACAAGGAGAAATCAACATGAAGGTAGCGGGATCCACCGCCATCGTCACCGGCGGCAACCGCGGCATCGGCGAGTCCTTCGTCCGCTGCCTGCTCGACGCCGGCGCCGAACGGGTTTACGTCGGCACCCGGCGCCTGGAAGGCGCGGCCCACCTGGCCGGGGACTATCCGGACCGGGCCATTCCGGTCGAACTCGACGTGACCCGGGATGAACAGGTGGCGGCGGCCGCGGCATCCTGCGGCGATACGTCGATTGTGATCAACAACGCCGGCGCGTTCCACGACCTGACCCTGATCGGCGCCCCCGACATGACCGCCGCACGCGATGAAATGGAAGTGAACTACTTCGGCGTGCTGTCCATGTGCCGCCACTTCGCGCCGGTACTCGCCAGCAATGGTGGCGGCAGCATCATCAACGTGCTGTCGGCGGCCGCCATCGTGCCGATCCCCAACATGGGCGGTTACTCACCGGCCAAGTTCGCCGCCCGTGCGCTGACCACCAGCGTGCGCGCTGAGCTGGCCGATCAGGGCACCCACGTCGGTTGCCTGATCGTCGGCTCCATCGATACCCGCATGGCGGCCCACGTCGAGGGCCGCAAGGAGCCGCCGGAAACCGTGGCCCGCGCCGGGATCAAGGCCATCGAGCACGACATCTCCGAAATGGACACCGACGCCTTCGCCGTCAACGTGCGGGCCGCACTCGCCCGCGATCCCGGCCGCATGGAAAAACAGATGGCCGCCCTGCTCAAGGCGGAAACCCTCAACACGGGGCGTTGATCCGTGATCCGGCCAAACCTTTATGGAAACCGCGCCCATGAATGAAATCACACAGATTCTGCTGACCAACTTCGCCATCATCATGGCCTGCATGGTCGTTCTCTGGCTGATCAGCATCCCGCTGCGCGATGTTTCCTACATCGACAGTTTCTGGGCCCTGGGCTTCGTCATCGTCGCCGTCGCGACGTGGACCCTGACGGGCGGCGACACCCAACGGCGCAATCTGATGCTGCTGATCACCGCGGTCTGGGGGCTGCGACTGGCGACCTACCTGTTCCTGCGCTGGCGGCGCGAAGGGCCGGACGGCCGTTACGTGGCGCTGTTGAAAAAAGCGCCCGGCAACGTCCACGTGCAAAGTCTGACCAAGGTCTTTCTGCTGCAGGGTCCGATACTCTGGGTGGTGTCCCTGCCGCTGCAACTCGGCCAGATTCCCGACCAGCCGGCGCAACTGGGCGCTCTGGGCTGGGCCGGCGTGGTGCTGGCCGCCATCGGCATCTTTTTCGAGTCCGTGGGAGACCACCAGATGGCCGCGTTCAAGTCCGACCCGGCCAACGAGGGCCAGGTCATGGATCGCGGCCTGTGGCGTTATACCCGGCATCCCAACTACTTCGGCGATGCCTGTGTCTGGTGGGGCCTGTTCCTGATCGCGGTCGAGGTGCCCAACGGCATCTGGAGCATCTTCGGCCCGCTGCTGCTTACCTGGACCCTGGTCAAGTGGAGCGGCGCCGCGCTGCTGGAGCGACGGCTCAAACGCAGCCGGCCGGGCTACGAAGACTACCTCCGCCGTACCAGTTCCTTCATTCCGTGGCCGCCCAAGCGGTCCGGCAACGGCGCCTGACTGCCGCCGCACCCGAATATTCGAGAGTGATACCCATGAAAGCAAACCGAGTGAACCACGTCGAACCCACCATCGCGCCGAACGAGCACCCATACATGAACGGTGCATGGACGCCGAACTACGACGAATGGGACGCCACCGACATGGAAGTCATCGGCGAAATTCCCTCCGACATCGATGGCGTCTACGTGCGCAATACCGAGAACCCCGTGCACGAGCCCATCGGCCGCTACCACCCGTTCGAGGGCGACGGCATGATCCACGCCATCAGCTTCCGCGACGGCAAGGCCGAGTACCGCAACCGCTTCGTGCGCACCCAGGCCTTCATGGCCGAACAGGAAGCCGGTCACTCGCTGTGGGCGGGGCTGATGGAACACCCCAGGCGCTCGATCCGCCCGGGCTGGGGCGCGCACGGCAATCTCAAGGATGCCTCCTCCACCGATGTGATCGTGCACGCCGGAAAGATTCTGTCGACGTTCTATCAGTGTGGCGACGGCTACCGGCTCGACCCGTATACCCTGGAGCAGTTCGGCATGGAGTCCTGGACGCCGCTGGACGGTATCTCGGCTCACCCCAAGCTGGACGAGAGAACCGGTGAGCTGCTGTTTTTCAACTACGGCAAGTACGAACCCTTTATGCACTACGGCGTGGTCGGTCCGGACAACGCCGTGAAGCATTACATCCCGGTGGAAATTCCGGGTCCGCGGCTGCCGCACGACATCGCCTTTTCGGAGAACTACACCATTCTCAATGACCTGCCGGTGTTCTGGGATCCCGAACTGCTCAAGCAGGACATCCACGCCGCCCGCTTCTACCCCGATATTCCATCGCGCTTCGGCATCCTGCCGCGATACGGCGATCCGTCCTCGATCAAGTGGTTCGAGGCCGCACCGACCTACGTGCTGCACTGGCTGAATGCCTGGGAGGACGGCGACGAAGTGGTGCTGGACGGCTACTTCCAGGAAAACCCCGTTCCCGGCAAGTACGAAGGCGCGCCACCGGAACTGGAACGCATGATGGCCTTTCTCGATCAGTTCCTGCTGCAACCCAAGCTGCACCGCTGGCGCTTCAACCTGAAAACCGGTGAAACCAGAGAAGAGCGCCTGGACGACGAAATCCTCGAATTCGGCACCATCAACCAGCGCATCGCCGGCCGGCGCAACCGCTACTGCTACAGCGCCGTGCCGAAGAAGGGCTGGTTCCTGTTCACCGGCGTCGCCAAGCACGACTTCGACACCGGCCGCAGCTGGGCGCTCGACCTCGGCCCCGAACGGTATGGCAGCGAGCCGGCCTTCGCCCCGCGCGTCGGCGCCACCAACGAAGACGACGGCTATCTCGTGACCTTCGTCACCGACATGATCGAGGATCGTTCGGAATGCGTGCTGATCGACGCCTCGGACATTGAAGCCGGCCCGGTCTGCCGCATCATGCTGCCGCACCGCATCAGCAGCGGCACCCATGCGACCTGGGCGCACGGCGAGGACATCCGCGCGGCCGCGGCCCGTGACGCCGCCTGACGTTTTTCACGCAGCGCCGCGACGCGAGCCACGAAGCGAGGGGCATCCCAGCGATGAGCACACTGATGCAACGTACCGCCGACCTCGAAACCCGGGGCAATCCGTACCTGGAGGGGCCCCACGCCCCGGTGGACCGTGAGATCGACGCGTTCGACCTGGAGGTGATCGGCGACCTGCCGGAAGATCTCGAGGGCCTGTACCTGCGCAACGGCCCCAATCCGAAGTTCAGCCCGAAGGGCGTGCACCACTGGTTCGACGGCGACGGCATGCTGCACGGCATCGAGGTTTCCAACGGCCGGGTGAATTACCGCAACCGCTGGGTGCGCACCCGCGGTTTCCTGGCCGAGAACGATGCCGGCCAAACCCTCTGGCCGGGTCTGATCGACCGGCCCGACCGTTCGCTGGAACAGGCCTGGGGCGCCGACCGTTTCCTCAAGGATTGCGCCAACACCGACGTCGTGTTTCACAACGGCAAGGCCGTCGCGACGTTCTACCAGTGCGGCGAACCGTACCTGCTGGACCCGGTCACCCTTGAAACCCTGGGCCGCATCGACCTGCCCGCGTCCGGGGCGCGCTTCATGTCGGCGCACAACATGGTCGACGAGCACAGCGGCGAGATGATGTTCTTCGACTACGCGACCGCAGAGCCGTACATGACCTACGGCGTGATCGATGCGGCCGGCAGCCTGACCCACTTCACGCCCATCGAATTGCCCGGACCGCGCCTGCCGCATTCGCTGGCCATTACCGAAAACCACACGATCCTGATGGACCTGCCGCTGTTCTGGGACCCCGAACTGTTGCGCCAGGACGCCCACAAGGTGACGTTCCATCCGGACATGCCCAGCCGCTTCGGCGTCATACCGCGACACGGTTCCGGGGATGCCATTCGCTGGTTCGAGGCCGAGCCCACCTACATCTACCACGTGATCAACGCCTGGGAGGACGGCCCCTGGGTGATCATGGACGGCTGCCGTCTCGGCCATCCTGAACCGTCCCGGGAAGTGCGCCGCCAGTACGCCGGCCCCTACGCCAACCTGCTGGCCTGGATGCGCCTGGACGCCACCTACCACCGCTGGCGTTTCAACCTGGAAACCGGCGAATGCCGCGAGGAAGCACTCAGCGACCTGATCAGCGAATTTCCCATGATCAATGCCCGCTTCCTGGGCCGGCGTTCGCGCTATAGCTACCACGTGAGCTTCGCGCCGGAAGATACCGTGCTGTTCGACGGCCTGGTTCGCTACGACTCCGAGACCGGCCGAATCCAGCAACACAAATACCCCCGGGGGCACTACGGCAGCGAGGCGCCGTTCGCGCCGCGCTCCGGCGCGACCGAAGAAGACGACGGTTACGTTGTAAGCTTTGTCAGCGTGCCCCACGAAAACCGCGCCGAGTTCCAGGTATTCGATGCCCGCTATCTGACCCGGGGGCCGCTGTGCCGGGCACAAATCCCGCAGCACATCCCCAGCGGCTTCCACGCCTGCTGGGTGCCGGGCACCCCTGCCGGCTGAACGACCGGCACGAACCTTTCACGAGCGTACAGGAGAGCACCATGACCGGGCCGCTTCACAACCGTACCTACATCATCACCGGGGCCGGCAAGGGATTGGGCCGGGCCTACGCACTGCACCTGGCCAGACTCGGTGCCAGTCTCGTCGTGAACAACCGCAAGCACGAAGGCGAGCGTGAATCATCGGCCGAACGGGTCGTGGGCGAGATCACGGCGGCCGGCGGTCAGGCCGTGGCCGAGCACAGCGACGCCGAAGACCGGGCCTGTGGCGAGCGCCTGCTCGAAACGGCCCTGGAGGCATTCGGCCGGGTGGACGGCCTCATCGCCAACGCGGGCGTCTCGGAAGGGCGCAGCTTTCACAAGCAGTCGCTGGAAGAACTGCACCGCACCCTGGACATCAACCTGGCGGGCACCCTCAACGCGATTCACCCGGTGTTCCGGCACTGCTACGAGCAGAGCCGGGGCGCATTCATCGTCACCACTTCGGTGGCCGGCCTGTACGGCGAACACGGTCTGCCGGCCTATTCGACATCCAAGGCCGGCCTGATCGGCCTGGCCCGCGCCATCGGCAAGGAAGGCGGCCGCCACGGCGTCCGGGTCAATGCACTGGCCCCCTACGGTGCCACCCAGATGACCGAGGCCCAGCTGTCGGATGACCTGATCGAACGGATGCGGCCGGAGCGAGTGGCCCCGGTGGTCGCCTGGCTGCTCAGTGACGACTGTCCGGTGAATGGCGAAGTGGTGATCGCCGGCGGCGGCCGGCTCGCCACGGCCGGCGTGCGGGAGCCCTCCCCCGTGGAGATCGCCGACGACGCCGATTTCAGCACCGTGGCCCGCGCCTGGGACGAACTCACCCAACGGTCACTGGAACGCCACTACGGCGGCGCGCTCGATCATTTCGCCGGCTACCTGGGCGACTGACTGGCCGAAGCGGTCGCCACCGGGCATCCGTCCCGGCCGCCCGATAACCGGGCGGCCGCCCACGAGCCCTCCCCGACGAAAATCCCAAGTCATGGATTTTTAATCGGATTTTCCCTCCGTTAACTCGTTAACGAAACCGTTTTCTTTACATTCCTCACTTGTCTGTTTTCGTACGCCCCTGCGATGCTTGAGCGCAGCCGGCTTTAACCCACCGACAGACACGAGGCTTTCATGACACGACCCGATCGACGATCAGCATGCGCGGCCTGCGCCTGCGCCCTGCTGTATTGCGGCCTCGTGCCGGCCCAGCCCAGTTCGGAGGACGCGCTTGAAGAGGTACACGTCACGGCGCGCAGCATCGAGGACACCATTCCGCTGGATCTCGCCGAGTACGGCAATCGGCTGGAAGTGCTGCCCTACGGGGAAATCGAGCTGAAAGGCTATACGGAAGTCAGCCAGGCGCTGCAGATGCTGGTGCCCGGGCTGCACGTGCGCCCCAAGAACGGCGCCTTCGACTACGTCGACGTTTCATTGCAGGGATCGCGCCGCGAGGAAATCCTGTGGCTGATCGACGGCGTGCGCATCAACAATCGTCTGTACAACGGCACGTCGCCGCTGGACACCATCCCGAGCCACATGATCGAGCGCATCGAGGTGCTCAAGGGCGGCCAGGGCATTTTCTACGGCACGCAGTCGGTCGGTGGCGTCGTGAACATCTTGACCAGGACCCTGCAGGACGAACCGGAGGGAGCAGCGGGACTGGGCGTCAACAGCAACGACGGCTTCAATGCCCACGCCTACTATCGCGGATCCGCCGGCCCGCATCGCTTCCTGGCTTACGCGTCCCGGGACGAGGCCGACGGCTTCCAACCCTATCGCGACGAAGACATCCAGCCCAGCGCCGCCGACCGCGAGCGCGGCTACGAAGTCAATGTGGGCGGCCTGAAGTATGGCGTGAACCTGGGTGAGAGCACCACCCTGACCGTGCAGTATCAGCGCACCGACAACGAACTCGACTTCGCGCGCCCGATGCTCAATGCCCGCACCACCAATGAACGCAGCGAAGACATTCTGATGGCGCGCCTCGATTACCTGCCCTCCGACTCGTTCGGCCTGTACGTCAAGGCCTACTATCACGACTGGGACACGCACTACACGCGGATCTACAACGTGCTGGACGACGACGGCAATGTGACCGGCGATCAGCGCGTGGTCAACGATCGGTCGTTCTGGGGTTACGAGGACTACGGGCTCAACGCCATGGCCGAATTCAGGCTGCACCGTGGTTTCGAGTACGTGGCCGGCTTCGACCACCAGCGCTATTCCGGCGAAGACGACGTCTGGCGAATCGCCGACCAGGAGGAAGAAGTCAACGCCCTGTACCTGCAGGTCCGTACCACCCCGGAGCTGTGGCGCGACACCCGCCTGGCGTTCGGCGTCCGCTACAACCGCCCCGACACCATCGCGAGCGCGACCGTCTGGAATTTCAGCGGGCGGCATGAGATCAACGACCAGTGGTACGTTCAGGGCACCCTGGGTACGTCCTTCCGCCTGCCCGATGCCGAAGCTCTTTTCCTCAACGAAATCTACGACGAGAACGGCGACGGCGTGCCGGATTTCTTCTTCTCGGTGGGCAATCCCGACCTCGAGCCGGAGGAAAGCCGCAACCTGAATCTCGGCGTGGGAGCGGAATTCGACCGGTTCCGCTTCGAACTCACGGGCTATGTCCGGGAAATCACCCACTACATCCAGTCGTACGTACCGGTGGAAATCGCCGGGGTGGAAGGCGAGAGTTTCACCAATTCGGATGACGAGGTGGATGTGGTCGGCATGGAACTGATTACCGCCTACGACCTCGGCCAGGGCTGGGCCGCGAACCTGAGTGTCAACTTCAACGAATCAGAGCTGAACGAAGACGGCGTGCAACTGACCGGCATCCCCGAGTCCGAAGTCAAAGCCGGTTTGAATTACCAGGCCCCGGAGCGGCCCTGGGGTGCGTCGCTGACGGCGGTCTGGGTCGGCGATCTGAATGCCCGGCCGGGCGTGGAGCGGGGTGATTACCTGGTCGCCGACCTGGCGGCCTGGTACCGGTTCGGCCGCAGCGAACGCCACCGACTCAGTCTCCGGCTCGAAAATTTAACCGATGAGACGTACGCCACCCGGGTGGATGTGGCCTCGGCGGACCGGGGTGGCAGTTACTTCTACAACAGCCTCGGAACCCCCCGCACGCTGCACCTGTTCTACGCATTCGGCTTCTAGCACTGATGCACTATCCAGGCTGGCTGTGAGCGGCCCGGTACTCCGCCTCCAGTCGATCCACCACGTTCCCGATGGGCTCGATTTCGTGGATCGTGCCGATCCCCTGCCCGGCCGACCAGATGTCTTTCCAGGCCTTGATCTTGGTGCTGGACCCGGTCAGGTCCATGCGGCCCTTGACCGGCAGGTTGTCCGGATCCAGCCCGGCCGCCACGATGCTGGGGCGCAGATAATAGGCGTGCGCACCGGTGAACGAGCTCGACAGCAACAGGTCGTCGAACGTCGACTCCACCACCATCTGCTTGTACGGCTCGAACGCGATGGACTCCTCGGTGGCGATGAACCGGGTACCCATGTAGCTCAGCTCGGCGCCGAGAATTTCGGCGGCGCGAACCGCGCGGCCGTCGCCGATCGCGCCGGCCAGAATCAGGATGCCGTCGAAAAATTCACGCACCGCGGGCACGAAGGCGAAACCGGCCATCTGACCGGTGTGGCCTCCGGCGCCGGCCGCGACCAGGGCGAGGCCGTCCACGCCGGCTTCGGCCGCCTTGCGGGCGTAAGCGACGTTGTTGACGTCGGCGATCACCAGGCCGCCATAATCGTGCACCACCTCGACCACCGCGCGCGGGCTGCCCAGGGCGGTGATGACGATGGGCGGCCGGTATTTCTGTACCAGGGCCAGTTCCGCGTCCAGGCGCTCGTAGGTGCTGTGCACCACCAGGTTCTGAGCCCACACCGGCGTCGCGCCAACCTCACCCTGGCGCTGCATCGAATCAAGTTCGCCGGTGATGCGGTCCAGCCAGGCTTCGAGATCGTCCAGGGTGCGGGCATTGGGCGCCGGGAAGGAACCGACAATGCCGGACCGGCACGCGCCGATCACGAGATCCGGCCCGGAAACCAGGAACATGGGCGCGCATACCACCGGCAGGCGCAGGGTCGCGCGCAAGGCGGCGAAGCGGTTTCGCGCTTCGGTCTGACTCATGGGTGACTTCCCTTGTTTGCGTCTAGTAACTTTCATTATTAGACTATCAAATCCCCCTCAACGCAACCGCTCCGGCGACAAGGTGCCCACCCATGGAATTGCTGACCCCCGGCCTGCTCACCGTCATGGCCGTCGCCTTTGCCGTGGGCATCGGCGCCGTATTGCTGCTGTGGCTCATCAGCATCCCGATCCGCGACGCCAGCATCATCGACATGTTCTTCGCGGTCATCCTGATGGCGATCACCGCCGCCTGCCTGCTGCTCGGTGACGGCTCGACCGAGCGCAAGGGACTCATCGCCGCCATGGTCGGACTGTGGGGCGTACGCATTACCTGGCACCTGATCCGGCGCAACTGGGGCCACGGCGAGGATCCCCGCTACACCAAGCTGAGGAGCTGGGTGCCGGACGACCGCAGTTTCAACCTGCTGGCCCTGCGCCAGGTGTTCCTGCTGCAGGGCATCGTCCTGTGGTTCGTGTCGCTGCCGATTCAGTTCGCCGCCGCCCAGGCCGCCCCGGCGCCGGGCCTCCTGGCCTGGGCCGGTGTGGCGTTGTGGGCCCTGGGTTTCACGGTCGAATGGGTCGCCGACGTGCAATTGCGCCGTTTTCGCGCCGACCCCAGCCGCGCCGGCACCGTGCTGAACACGGGGCTGTGGCGTTACTCCCGTCACCCCAATTATTTCGGCGAACTCTGCGTGTGGTGGGGCATCTTCCTCGTCGCGGCCGAAGTGCCCCTGGGCTGGCTGACCGTGATCGGTCCCATCGTGTACTCTTACCTGGTGATCAACGTGACCGGCCAGCGTACGCTGGACAAGAAGCTCGCGCGGGAAAAACCCGGTTACCGGGCGTACATGGAGTGCACCAGCGGCCTGGTACCCTGGCCGCCGCGACGCCGCTCGTAATTGCCGCCCGGCATCCCCATCTCTGAACCGGAATCCCGACACCCATAAACCCCACATGGCTTCTTCCAAACACGACCCCGATCCGAGAACTCCCGTTGACTCGGACCTGATCCTGAACAGTGCGGTGGCGCGTGCGATCACCGTCATTGGAGATCGCTGGGTGGGCCTGATCCTGCGCGACGCCTTTCTCGGCATCCGACGTTTCGAGGAATTTCGGGCGCGCAGCGGCGCGGCCCGGGGAACGCTGACCTCCCGCCTGAAAGCCCTGGTCGAGCACGGCGTGCTGCGACAGGTCGTGTATCAGAAATCGCCCCGGCGATTCGAGTACCGGCTGACCCCGATGGGGATCGACCTGTACGCGTTCATCCTCGCAGTGTGGGACTGGGAAACCCGCTGGAGCGAGGAACGCGATATTCCCCAGAAGCTGGTGCACACCGGCTGCGGCAAGCTGATGCGCCCGGAAATCCACTGCCAGGCCTGCGACGCGCCGGTGCGCATGCGCGAGGTGCGGTTCGAGGCGCGCGAACCCTCGGCCGAAGCCGGGAACATCCCGGCGCGTTTCCAGCGCCGCTCAACCGGCACCCGGGCACAGTCAGCCGATGTCGATCACCGCTTTTTCCACGTGCTGGACGTCATCGGCGACCGCTGGACCGGTCTGGTTCTGGCCGCGACCTTCTTCGGGCTCTCACGTTACGACGAAATCGCCCGCGCCATCGGTATCTCGACCAACATCCTGTCGAACCGGCTGAAACTGCTGGTCGACGCCGAGGTGCTTTCCCGTGAACCCTACCAGAAGCGCCCGTTGCGTCACCGCTACCGGCTGACCTCCAAGGGCGCCGACCTGTACCTGACCACGCTGGAGATGCACGCCTGGGCGGAACGCTGGCTGATGGCCCCGGACGAGCGCCCGTTGGTGCTGCGGCATCTGCCGTGCGGTCACCTGCTGGAAACCCGCACCGTATGCAGTGCCTGTGGCGACCCGCTGGACGTGCACAACGTCACATTCGAGCGCGACGCTGACGACTGAATCAGCCGGCGGCGGTTTCCTTCAGTTCGCCTTCCAGGTACTCGACCAGCTCGTCGATGGTGCACTGCGATTTGTGGGTGAAGGCGTACATGTGAGTCGGGCGCGGTTTGCGATCGAACCACACGGTTTCCTCGCCGATGGGGGGTTGCGCAGCGACCAGCCACAGAGCGGTGTCCGCGCCCTGGCGCGGCGTGCGCAGAATGAAGTTCTGGATTTTCCAGAAAATCGGCAGTGCGGTTTTTACTCCGGGCGTCTTCGACCAGCCCGGATGGGTGACGTAACAGCGAATGCCTTCGCCGCCCCATTTTTTGTTCCAGTGCACGGTCAGGGCCACCTGGGCCCGCTTGGCATAAGCGTAGGAAACCTTGCCGTTGTACTTCTCGGGACTGGTGGTGTTCAGCCCACGATAGCCCAGTGGAGCGTTGTACATGCCGCCGGAGGTCATATTGACGATCACTGCCCGATCGGCCAACGCACCCGCGTCATGCAGGCCTTCGGTGAGCTGGTAATGGCTCAGTACATTGGTGACGAATGAACTTTCCTTTCCTTCCGGGGTAATGGTGAGCTCATTGAGCAGCAGGCCGACATTGTTCTGGATCACATCGAACTTCGCTCCCGACTCCACCAGGCGCCGCTGCAGATCCGCAGTGCCGGAGACCAGCGACATGTCGGCCGTCTCCAGCTGTACCCGTTGCTGCGCGTCCGGCTTCAGTCGGGCCCGGGCCGCCTCCAGCCGCTCCTGGCTGCGCGCCACCGCGATTACCCGCGCGCCGCCCTCGGCCGCGACTTTCATCATCGCGGCGCCCAGGCCCAGTGACGCTCCGGTCACCAGCCAGGTCTGCCCGCTGAAATCCAATTTCGGACCGGCGCCCCAGAACGGCCGACGGGCCCAGTAACCGATCTTGGTGTAATTGGGCGTGAAACGCCCGTAGAACGTGATGATCTTGACCAGGTCTCGTGTTGTCATGGTAGGTCGTTCCTGTTGGTGTGTTGCCGTAGCGGGATTTTTCGATGACGGCCCGGAAGGCACCCGGCGGTACTCCGATGCCCTGCAAGCGAATCCGGCCGCGCCTGCGCTAATGGCCCCGCCCGCCGGGGCAGCGTCCCGACGCCCGCGCCGCGAGTGCTTACGTCGCGAAATCGCCGCCCGCGATAGAAACTTGCATAATCGAACTTAAAATACTCAATGTCGCCGGGGCCGTCAATCCGCGGGAGCGGCGGCGGCTCAGCGAAACCGGTGGCCGCCGGACATCCGGACATCGTTCCCAACCACTTTGATGGGCCACCGGCAGCCGTTTGACCCGCCCGGAACGGCGCGCTATCTTCAAGTTCAATAATGCAAGTGAAGAGTTGTCGACATGGAGCCAGAAACCCGCCACGCCATCTGCCGCTTCTGCCACGCCATGTGCGCGGTGAAGCTGACCCTCGAAGACGGACGGGTGACCCGCATCATCGGCGACAAGGACAACCCGGTCTATCACGGCTACACCTGCATCAAGGGCCGCAACTTCCACGAGTTCCACTACGCTCCGAACCGGGTGCTGCATCCGCTGGCCCGCGGCAGCGACGGTGAACTGCAACCCCTACCGCTCGATGAGGCGTTGGATGGCATCGCCGGCAGACTCTCGGCCATCATCGCCGAACACGGTCCGCGTTCGGTCGCGATCTACGGCGGCACCTTCAGCAATTTCTGCCCCGCCGGGGTAATGACCCGGCACGCCTTCATGGACGCGATCGGTTCACCGATGCGCTTTTCCAATGCCACCATCGACCAGCCCGGCAAGCCCATCGCAATGGCCCTGCACGGCCGCTGGGGCGCCGGACCACAACCGTTCGACAGCGCTGATGTATGCCTGGTGATCGGCGCCAACCCACTGGTCTCGATGTGGGGCGGCGTGCCGCCGTTCAATCCCGCCCGGCGCCTGCATCAGGCACGCAAGCGGGGACTGAAGCTCATCGTCATCGATCCGCGACGCACCGAGACCGCACGCAAGGCCGAGCTGCACCTGCAGTGCCTGCCCGGCAACGACGCCGCCATCCTGGCCGCAATGATCCGGGTGATCCTCGACGAGGATCTCCACGACGCCGGATTCGTCGACGCCGAAACCCAGGGGTTCGACGCCCTGCGTGACGCGGTGGCGGCGTTCACGCCGGAAGCGGTGGCGGCCGTCGCCGGGCTCGAACCGGAAGCCATTCGTGAGGCAGCCCGCCTGTTCGCGGGCGCCAGGCGCGGCATCGCCACCGGCGGCACCGGCTCGAACATGGCGCCCTTCGGCACGCTGATGGAGTACCTGATGCTGGTGCTCAATACACTGTGCGGCCGCTGGATTCGGGCCGGGGAGACCATTCCCAACCCCGGCGTGCTGTTCCGCATGTCCACCGGCAAGGCCCGGGCCGAAAAGCCGCGGCCCGCTTACGGCTTCGGCGAGCCGATCAGGGTACGTGGCCTGGCGGATACAGCGGCCGGAATGCCCACGGCTGCCCTCCCCGACGAAATCCTGACGCCGGGTGAAGGACAGATACGTGCGCTGTTCGTGGTCGGCGGCAACCCGATGGCCAACTGGCCCAACCGAAGCAAGGTCGAACAGGCGCTGAAGTCACTGGATCTGCTGGTGGCCATCGACCCGCAGGTGGGCGCCACTTCACGCCTGGCCGACTACGTGATCGGCCCCAAATTCGGGTTCGAGATTCCGGCCACTTCATTCGCCAGCGAAGGCATCACGTTTTATGGCCTGTCCCTGGGCATGCCCGAGCCCTGGGCGCAGTACCAGCCGGCGCTGATCGACCCCCCCGAAAATTCCGAGGTGATCGAGGACTGGCGCGTGTTTTACGAACTGGCCCGCCGCATGGACCTGGAGCTGTCCTGGTTCGGACAAGCCTACGACATGACCCGGCCACCGACCACCGACGACCTGCTGGAGCTGTTTCTCAAACGCGCACCGGTACCGCTGGACGAAATCAGGGACTACCCCGGCGGGCGCGAGTTTCCGGAACAGGCGGTGCCCGCGGCGGCCAAAGAATCCGACTGGCCGTTCCGGCTGGAACTCGGCCATCCGGACATGATGACCGAACTCGGTGCGCTGGCCGACGCACTCGGCCACCCGTCCGCGCTGGCGGCGTCGATCACCGGATTCGACGGGCGCCCGCTGCTGCTCACCAGCCGCCGCCAGCACGAGGTCTACAACTCGGTCGGCCAGGACCTGCCGGCCTTGCGGCGCAAACGACCCTACAACCCGGTGTACCTGAACCCCGTGGACGCGGGTGCCATCGGGGTCGGCACCGGGGATGCGGTCGAACTTCAGACGGCCGCGGGCTGCGTACCCGGCATTGCCGAGCTCGCCGAGGACGTACGCCCCGGCGTGGTGTCAGTGGCGCACGGCTTTCCCAATCGGGACGCCGGTGAGGCCGGCGCCGGCGGATTCGCCGGCACCGCGGTCGCCGAACTGCTGGACGATGCCGTCGGCTACGACCGTTTCAGCGGACTGCCGGTGATGAGCGCCGTGCCGGTGGTGGTGCGGGCGGCCGGGCCGGCCGCCGCTTGAGGCTTTGTGTCGTCGGTCAATGCTTGCGCGAGGTGTGTTCGTGCACGATCTTCCAGCCATCCGGGCCGCGGTGCCAGACGTGGCTGAATCCGCCGTCGATGGTCTGATCGGGAAACACATGCTGGAAATCACCGCTGGCGATGGCCACGTCCGGGCCGGCGAAGCGCACCGCGACCGTACCGGTGGCGAAATCCCCCATGGCTTCTTCGGTGGTCCATGACGATGTGAACAGGTCGTGTATTTCCTGCCAGCTGCGCAGCGCCTGGCCGCCGAACAGCAGCGAGGTGTCGGTGCCTTCGCGATAAGCCGCCAGGTAGCCCGCCATGTCACCCCCATTCCAGTCTTCCTGCAGTTTGACGGTCAAGCGCAGGATCTCCGCCGTATCGCGGGCTTCGCGTTCCTCGGCGGTCGGCGGTTCCGGGGTCAGCGCTTCGACCAGCGAAGCGTGGTCGTAATACTCGCGCCATTCGGTCACCAGGCCGTTTTCAATTTCGAGCACACCGACCACCGGCACCCGTGAGTGCTTGCCGTTGTAGACGAAATCGTCGGTGCGTTCGAGCACGACGGCATCCCCGACCACACCCTGGTTGCGAATCTGCAACTCGATCGCTTCAATCCCCGGCGCGAGCTGACCGAGGCGTTCACGAATCGCGGCCCGCCCGACAATCGGCTCCAGCATCACGCTGTGCAGCACACCGTCCTCGGCGAACAGGGCGTACACCCGCTCCCAGTCCTGATCGTTCCAGGCCTGCACCATGGCCTCGGCCACCTCGAGCTTTTCCTGGCCGGCGGGGGGCGGTGGTGCGCAGGCGGCCAGCATCACGGGGAGGGCGAACGGCAAGGCGGTGCGCAGAACAGAGCGGAAGAGCTTCATGTCGGACTCCTGGAACAGTGGCTGGATCAAGCCGGGAACCGGACGTTGCGCCGGGCGCACGGCCGGAAATCAGGCTTACTTGCATAATGAGACTTTTGTAGTCTAGGCTAGCCGCTGCAAGCAATCAACGCTGCCCGCCGGGGCGCACAGGGAACACGGGGAGCGAAACCACCGATGCGCCACTGCACCAGCCTGACCATCGAAGCGGAATGCAGATGAGCGATTCGGACTCTGCGGCAACAGCGCCACCCGCACCTCCTTCCGGCCCGGCCGGCAATCCGACCCGGGAAGCGCCCTGGCCGAAACCGGTCTACGCCTGGTACGTCGTCGGCGTGCTGATGCTGGCCTACACCAACTCCTTCATCGACCGGCAGATTCTCAGCCTGCTGATCGAACCCATCCGCCGCGATCTGCAGATCACCGACACCCAGATCAGCCTGCTGGCCGGCATTGCCTTCACCATTTTCTACACCGTGATGGGCGTGCCCATCGCGCGGCTCGCCGACCAGCGCAACCGGCGCCGCATCATCACCTTCGGCCTGGCCTTCTGGAGCGTGATGACGGCCACCTGCGGCCTGGCCCGAAATTTCTGGCACATGTTCGCCGCCCGGGTCGGAGTCGGCGTGGGCGAAGCCACCCTGTCGCCGGCGGCCATGTCCATCATTTCCGATTACTTCCCGGTCGGAAAGCTGGCGCGCGCCATCAGCATCTACTCCATGGGCGTGTATTTCGGTGCCGGCCTGGCGCTGATCATTGGCGGCCTCGTCGTCCAACTGGTCTCGCAGGCGGGCAGCGTGACCCTGCCCGTGGTCGGGGAGATCTTTCCGTGGCAGATGACATTTTTCGTCGTCGGCCTGATGGGTCTGCCGGTGCTGCTGTTGCTGATGACGGTGCGCGAACCGGTGCGGCGCGGGGTTGCGGCCAGCGGCTCGGCGGAAGCGGCCGCGGCCAGTTCCCTGCCGGCGCTCAAAGCCTTCATCAGGCGGAATGCCCGCACCGTGGTATTCCACTTCGCCGCCTTCTCGTGCATTGGCGTCGGCATTGCCGGCTTTCTCGTTTGGACGCCGACCCTGTTCATCCGCACCTGGGGGTTCGAAGCCTCGCAGATCGGCTTTATCTACGGTTTCATTCTGTTCATTGGCGGCACCTCAGGCGTTTATGCCGGCGGCTACGTTGCCGACTGGCTGCAGAACCGCGGCCACGACGACGCCATCCTGCGCGCGGCGTTCTACTGTTCCGTCGCCGTGGTTCCCTTCGCGGTGCTGACCCCGTTGGCGCCCAACCCGTCTCTGGCCATTGCCGGCCTCGCCGTGACCGCTTTCCTGCTGGCGTTCCCGCAGGGGCTGCCGGCCGCCGCGCTGCAGGTGATCACGCCCAACGCGCTGCGCGCGCAGATGACGGCCGTGTACTTCCTGGTCGGCAACCTGATCGCCAACGGCTTCGGACCCACCTTGTATGCGCTGGTGACGGATTACGTGTTCAAGGATCCGGCCATGCTGCGCTACTCGATGGCCTGGGGCAGCGGCATCGTGCTGCCGCTGGGCGCGCTGTTTGCCTGGCTGGCGCTCAAGCCCTACCGGGCCAGCGTGATCGCTGCGCGCAAGACCGCCGCCGAGTACGCATCCGGCTGAATCGGCGAGGAGTCGGAATCGCTCAGTGTCGCTCGGCCTCAGGCGCTGGGGATGCGGGCGTGACCGGCCGCGTTGGCGCGGCTCCGAAACCAGGCGGCGATGCGAATGAATATCGCGGCCGCCATCAGTACGACGAACGCAATGTAGACTCCGTTTTCCTCGTGCCCGCGCAACGCCAGCAGCATCGTGAACAGGAATGGCAATCCAATCCAGTAAAGCCCGGCGGTGTGCAGCCGCTTCCAGTGGCGCGGACCCAGCGCCCGGGTCGGGGCATCCCAGGAAGTGATCAGCATCAGGAATATGAAGGCGTAGGCGACCACGCCGAGCAATACCGTCAATAGCTGCAGCCCGTCACCGGTGACGCCGAACTTGAGCCACAGAATCAGCACCAGATGCACCGTCATGACCGCTGCGAACGCAATACCCAGGTAGCGGCGATTACGCATCAGCCAAAGCGGCACCGGGCCGCGCCGCAGCACCTGCAATGGCCGCGCGACGAAGATCAGCAGGTAGATCAGCAGGGCCAACTGGGCAGTCAGCCGCAGCGCCTCACCCAGCGAAGCCTCGCTGATGCCCGCGAGACGAATGCCGGCGAACGTCGCGCCTCCGCAGACAGCCAGGGTACCGATCAGAACAGACGTGTTGCGTTGGTTGTTGTTCACGACCTCTCCCTCCTGTTGCCAGCATAGCAGCAAACCCGGCCGATCCCGGACGCGACCGATCCCACGCCGACGCGCTCAACCGCTCTTCGTGGCTCCCAGGGGGCGGATTTGCTCTTCCAGCGACCGGGTCTTGTCCGTGACCACACCCCCGGTGTGACGGGTCGACTTGCGCTCGATCAGCATGATCAGGCATTCCTCGTCGGCAACCGGATTGTGCCGCACGCCGCGCGGCACCACATAGGCATCACCGGATTCCAGTTCCACCGTCGCCTGCTCCATTTCGATGCGCAATCGTCCACGCAGCACGTAAAACAATTCGTCCTCGTCATCGTGGGCGTGCCAGGCCAGAGTGCCCTTGACTTTGGCCACCTTGACGTAGGAGTCGTCCAGTTCGGCAATCACCCGCGGCGACCAGTATTGCTTGAGGCCGGCGGCGAGCTGTTCGGGTGAAACCGGTGCTTTCATGATGTTCTCCCCGGGCGCCTGGGCAAATGCCCCTCACGAAACGCCGATCAGGTAGTGCAGACCCTGGCCCACTGCAAAAGCCAACGCGGCGGCGGCCGAGCCGCTGGCGAGCGTGCGCAACCCGGAACGCAAGGGCCGGCGGCCGAAGGTAAACCCCTTGGCCATGCCGATGGCGAAGAATGTGGCGCCGGCGATGATCGCGCTCAGCAGGAACTGCCGTTCGAGTGGCACAGGGGCCAATAGCGGCAACAGTGGCATCGTGCCGACCGCCACGAACGCACCGAAGGTTGCGAGGGCCGCATACAATGGCCGAGCGGTGGCGCGTCCAACACCGTATTCTTCGGCCAGCATGGTATCGACCCACAAGTCCGGATTCGAACAGATCGTATCCACGACATGCTCCAGCACCTCGCCCTCGAACCCCTTGCCGGCGAAAATCTGCCGGATCTCTTCCCGCTCACCTTCGGGCACGCGTTCGATGTGGCGAAACTCGGTACGCCTCAGATCGTCGACGTATTCGCGCTGCGCCTGGATGGCCTCGTAGTTGCTGACGGCCATGCTGAATCCGTCGGCCAGCAAATTGGCGAACCCCAGAACCAGGGCCACGATCGGAGCGAATCCGGCCCCCACCGCACCCGCGACGATGGCGAAGGTGGTCACGCAGCCGTCAATACCGCCGAGTACCGCATCGGACACGTAACGCACGCGTGGTCCCGTCTGCAAACGCCGCCGAATGGCGGACGGCTGGTGGTCACGCGCCAGGGTCACGTCATCCGCGTTTTGCGCCGCGGTGGAATCGTGGCTGGACGAATGGGCCATGCCACACAGAATATCAGGTACGCAGCGGAACCGGCGCCAGGGCCTCAGGCGGAGGGTTCGGAACAGGGGCGGCTAACCTGGGAGTCGCCGGCCACCCGGAATCCTTCACATCACGACGCGGCCGCCGCCGGCCGGACCGGAACCGATTCAGCCCGCCCGGCCGCCGTCAGTGCCACGAATTCTCCTTCCAGGCGACCCACCAGACGGGTTCCGAGGTGCAGTTCGGAAACCACCGTGATCCGGCCCCGCCCGCGACGTTCCAGCGTGCGCTCGAACCGGCTCCAGGCGGCTTCCGCCGGCCGGCTGGCCCGGGCCGTGAATCGCCCGGTGATGGGCTCCAGGTATTCCATGGTATTGCGCTGGATGACGAGTTGCCGCGACCGGCCTTCCCGGTTCACATTGAGGTGCATCAGCGACCAGGCGGCCAGCAGCGCCAGAGCCGTCGCACTGCCGCCAAACACGGTATCGCGATGATTGATGTTCGGGGCCAGCGGAGCGGCCACCACCACCATTTCGGTGGAGGCGGTTTCCACCTCGGCCTGCATGGCCGCGGACAGGGGAATATGCGCATGCAGGTAGTCCTGCAGTTCGGTCGTCGAAACGTTCATGTCGGTTGCAGTGCGGTCCTCGTTTGTGGCCGGCAGTCGGTGCCCGGTTGGAATCGGGTGATCGTGAGATCGTAAAGGCTTTAATCGCGCCGCTCGACCCGCCACGGCGGGTGTTTCCGGTTCTCCCCCGCCCAGTAGAGGATCACGGGATTCCCGGCCGGATCACGCAGACGCGCCTCCCGCCAAAGGTAAGAATGATCGGTTGGCGGCTCGTCGAACAGGAAACCCCGCGCCTCCAGTTCCGCCACCCACTCGTCCAGAGGCTCGTGCTCGAAGTAAATCGCCGTATGACTCTCCACGGGCCCCTCGGTCAGGGACAGCGAAAAGGTCGCATCTCCTTCCGGGCACTCGAAACGCGCATAGTGCGGCGAATCGACAATCTGAATAAAGCCCATACGGCGATAGAACGCCGTTGATGCCTCCATGTCAATCGCCGGCAGGGTGACCTGGTTCAGGTTCATCGCCAGTGCCTCAGTTCCGCGGTTGCAACAACCAGGCTGTCTCGTTGGCCTCCACCTGGCCTTTCAGACCGCCGGTGACCTCGCGCGATTCCAGCCGTTCGATCTCGAATTGGGCCGCGTAGTGACCTCGCACCTCTTCAGCGACCAGCGAAAACGGCGGGCCGGCCATTTGCGCCTGGTCATATTCAAACGTAACCAGCAACTGCGGCGCCGTGCCGGTGATGTCCACCAGGTGTGCCGTATAGCGCACGCGCATCTCCTCTGGCAGCGCGACCAGGGCGGCGCGGTCGTAGACGGCATCCACGGGACCGAGCTGGTCGGCCGTGAGATCGAACAGGTCACCGACGAATATTTCGAGCCGGCCGGCGCGGTAACAATCCAGCGCACCCGCCGGGCTGACCTCCGGTTGCAGGCCGGATTCCTCGAACAGTTGTTTAACGGCCTGTTCACTCAATTCCGCGCCAACCATCCGCAGCCCCCGGCCGGCCAGCCAGGCCAGGTCGCGGGTTTTGCCGCACAGGGGCAGGAACACGCGGCTGCCTTCCGGCAGGTTCAAACGGTCGAAGTGCCTTACCAGCAGCCCGTTGGGTTCGCCTTCGTGGAAGCCAATTTCGCCCCGCTCCCAGCACTCGTGCCAGAATGCCTCCCGCATCACATCACCTCCTGCCTGCCAGGTTCGCGGCCGAATCCGGCCAGTGTTCAGAATCCATCATCGTCGTAGGCTCCGGTATCGGAGTACTCGCGCTTGAGTCCGGCGAACTCGGTAAATACCCGCCGGTGGCACTCCAGGCCGTACTCGTCATCCCGGGTCTCGTAACTGCGTACCCAGTCGATCAGACCGGGGAGAACGGCGTTCTGCTCGGCCTGGCTGGCGAACTTGTCCGGCTCCCACGGTCTTTGCTCACAATGCGCGACACAGGTTTCAACGCCCGGGTTGAGAAAACGCAACTCGGTGCAGTGCGGAAGAGCCGCGGCGGCAATGTCGCCGTAACACCCTTCGATGATCCAGGAATCGTGGGTGTCCAGAAAATTCTGCAACGCTGCCAGGGAGTCGCCCAGGGGCCGGCGTTCCGCGCCCTGGGCGAACGCGATCGCGTCCAGCGACAACACCGGAATATCCCGCCCCGCTGCCAGCCGCCGCGCCATCGTCGACTTGCCGGAACCGGCATTACCCAGGATCACCACTCGCATGTCAGACACTCCGGTTCGTCAGGGTATTGAGGCCCGTCAACCAAACCCGGCTGGCACGGAACACCGCCTCAAGGCTCCCATTGCGCGATGAAGGTTCGCGGCCATTCACATCGTAGAGTCCTGCCAATACGTCAGCGGCCGTTGTCGTCCCGGGCCTCGTTCCGTTTCTGCTCGTACTCGGCATAATCCGGACCGGCCTGCCGCATGCATTCGTCGTACCGCACTGCAGGCTCATTGACGCAGCGACTGCGTTGCTGGGCCTGCAGGGAGTCGTACACCTGCCGATCGCTACACGCTGACGATGCCATGGCAATCAGGGCCACCACGGCAAGGCGCACCACACCACCCGCCGGAATTTTTCGCCCGGCATGAGACGCTCGCTGATTCGCATCGAATTTCTCGATCATGGAAGTCTCTCCGGCGGTACACCACCGCTCGTCGCCGAGCATCCTACACCAAGCATGGAGAGGTTTCCCGTCTGTCCGGATCACCCCGTCGCACGGCTTTACCATCCCTCAAAAGCCCGAGCCCCGGCCCGGCTCAGCCGTCGCTCAGATGGCCGAGCGCGGCCGCATTCGCTTCCCAGTTCTGCCCGTCGAAAGGAATGACCACGATCTCCTCCACCGTCGCCCGGTCCAGGCACCGCGCGTTGACGCTGAAGCCATCGGGATTGGAGCGCGGCACATAGAACGGCCGGCAGCCGCAGATCCGGCAGAAATAGTGCCTGGCCACCCGGGTATTGAAGCGATACTCCGTGAGTTCGTCCTCGCCCCGCAGCAGGGTCATGCGGTGCGCGGGAACGATCAGGTGCAGGAAGCCCGTACGCTCGCACATCGAGCAATTGCAGGCATGTGCTTCGATGCGGGCCGGAGCCTGCACTCCCAGGGCCACCGCGCCGCAGTGGCAGGTGGCGGTGTGGCGAACCAGGGTGTTTTCGGAGGGGGCTGCGTTCATGATCGGTACTGCACCAGATCCCATCGATTACCGTACAGATCCTCGAACACCACCACGGTTCCGTAGGCCTCCTCGCGCGGCTCCTCGGCGAAGCCCACGCCAGCATCCTGAAACCGGCGGTAATCGCGCCAGAAGTCGTCGGTTTTCAGAAACAGGAACA
Source organism: Elongatibacter sediminis (assembly GCF_037892215.1). Classification (NCBI taxonomy): domain Bacteria; kingdom Pseudomonadati; phylum Pseudomonadota; class Gammaproteobacteria; order Chromatiales; family Wenzhouxiangellaceae; genus Elongatibacter; species Elongatibacter sediminis. The sequence goes on from NZ_JAZHOG010000005.1 coordinate 291,413, forward strand.
CCCGCCCGCCCGTCTGGTTACCGACGAACGGCTCCTGCTGCCGCGTGGACGCCTGCGCCAGCAGCAGCGATGTTTCCGCCGAGCCCGGCGGCGCCACCACCACCCAGCGCTTGTTCTGCTCCGGAATTTCGGAGTCTTCGACCAGCCGGAATCCCAGGGTATCGACGTAAAACGCCAGCGCTTCGTCGTAATCGCGGACAACCAGCGCGACGTGGGCCAGGGACTGTTGCATGACTGCGCTCCAGGGGTGCGGGCGTCATACCCTAGCACCCGGGCGGTCGTTCAGGTAGTCCGTGCGGGTGGGTCGAACGCGCGCACGCCCTTGCGCCAGAAGTACACGGCGAACCCACCCGTCACCAGTGGCAGCACCAGCCCGAACTCATCCAGGAACCACGCCGAGTTCGCGGTCTCGGCGGTCAGGGGCGAGAAAAACTTCTGGAGAAAAACGTTGTGGCTCATGTGGAAAATCACCGCGGGCCACAGGCTGCCCGTGGCATAGCGAAAATAAGTCATCACCACCGACATCGATACGAGGGTGATCGTGAAGAACGTCAACTGATAACCGAGGGGCACCTCGGCATTGCCGTAAATGCCCAACAGCATGATGGGCCAGTGCCAGGCCGCCCAGATCAGTCCGCTGATCAGCGCCACCCAGGTGAACCCGAGCCTCCGGGCGAGGTCGGGTACGAGCACTCCGCGCCAGCCCACCTCCTCGCCCAGCACGCTCGGCAACAGCAGCACGAAACTCACCGTGGCCGTCAACACGAAGTGGAACGTGATGAGAGCACCGTCCGACCACGATTCGAGCGAATACCCTTCGCGCAGGGCCGCGACCTGGTCTGCGTCATACCACGTGCCGAGATCCAGGCTCCAGATCAAGCCGTAGGCAAGCGTCGCGTAACCCAGTGGAACGAGGTAGCTCGCCCACTGGCTCCGCCACGATTTCCAACCCCAACCCAGGGAGCCCAGGTCCTTTCGACAGAGCAGGCACGCGCCAATCGCCGCCAGCCCCACGGTCAGCATCAGCGGGCTGGCGCTCTGCAGCCGGAACACCAGCCACAGGCCCAGCGGATACAGCGCGGCTACCAGCAACAGAAAAACGAGGGTCAAACGATGCAATTTGATCACGGAAGTGTCCACCATCAGGCCGGGTTCATTGAAACATGCTTTTTGAACAGACGTTTGCCGAACGATTTGGTTACCCGCCGGCTACACCTGCAGGCGGTCTCAGTACATCGCGAGAATGATGGCGCCACTGCAGAATCCGACAACCGTCGCGGACACAAAGCCGACGACCAGGGGCCGGTAGCCCAGTGCTCTGAACGATCGCACATCGGTCTCCAACCCGACCCCCGCCATGGCGGCGCACAGGCAATATTGCGACAGGCTTTTGGAAACATCGAGCCACTGGTGCCAATCCTGCCGGTCGAACAGACCGAAAGGCGAGGTCCCCAGGTCGCCCACGCTGCGCACCACGCACAACGCGACAAAGCCCAGAATGAAGAAGGGAAAGACCCCCGCCAAAGCGGGTGTGCCGGCCGTGGCGGAAGAATTCCGCCGATTCCCCGCCCGGGTTTGAAGTTCGGCGGCGGCCGTGGCGCGGGCGTGCAACAGGCATACCGCCGGCAGAATCACCAGCATTGACAGATTGCGAACGAGCTTGGTGACCGTCGCAATTTCAAGGACCTGCGGGTCGGCGAAGTAATGCTGGTAGAGCAGCGCAGCACCAATGACCTGGGAGGTATCGTGCACTGCCGCTCCGAGAAACACGCCCACCTGAACGGATGCGCCATCGAATACGTACCGGGCGAGAACGGGATAGACCATCATGGCCGAAAGCCCGAACAGGGTGATGCAGGTGACTGCGTATGAAGTGTCTTCCCGGCGCGCCCGGATCGCGGGCGCCAGGGCCACGATGGCGGTCACTCCACAAATGCTGGTGCCGACCGCGAGCAAGGTGCCGAGATCCCGGGACACATCCATGCGCCTGGCCAGCCACCGAACGCACACGTAGGCCAGCACGATGCAGGGAACCACAACCGGCAACGCCAGCAAACCGATCCGACCGGCTTCCAGCAGGCTCAATTGAAGCCCCAGCAGGACGATCCCCGCCCGCAACACATGGACCGAACTGAACTGAACGCCCGGTTGAAACCGGGGATTCAACCCCAGCGTGTGACGCACGAGAATGCCCAGCGTAAGCGCCAGCAGGATCGGGCTCAGCGGACTGCGCGCCGAATCCGGGATCAAGCCGGCCGAAAGACCCGACAGCCCGAATGCGCACCCCGCCAGCACAACGGACAGCGACAATCCCGGGAGCAGCGTTTTTGCTGTCGAGGTGAAACCGGGAGACGTCACTTGCAGTCACTCCACCTGCGGAGGAGAGCCGTGTGGCGGGAACACGGCAACGCATCGAGGAAGTCGTGCGCCGGGAAAAGCCAGGTGCCTGCATTGACCATCAACACAGTATCAATCGGCCACTTGAACCCGGAACAACGGACTCATCACGGCATCCCGGAACAGGTGAACGTTGACATGCAGGCTTCCTGCCTGCTCTGCGGCGAATTCAAGCAGGTCATCGAGCGCGTCACGGTCGTAGTAAGCGCCGTTGAAGAAGAGGCCGGCCAGGCTTCGAGTATGCGCGATATCGTCCAGGGGACTGGCGTCGAGCAGGAGCAGGTCGCCGGACTTGCCGATAGCGACCGATCCGTAATCGGCTTCCCGCCCGGCGAACCCGGCCGCATCGAGCGTCGCACTGCGCAGTGCCGCCGCCGGTGACAGGCCGCCCCGGACCAGCTCCACCAACTCATCGTGAATGCCGAATCCCGGGAACACGTAGGTGTCGCCCGCGTCGGTGCCGGCCAGGATCTTCACCCCGGCCGCGTGTGCCTGACCCACGTGCCCCAGTGCCATCCGGTACAGGTTCGGGTAGAGCTCACGTCCGGAGGCATCCGGCGCCTGCGCGGCGGCCCGGTCGGCGTCCGGCGCCCACATCAGCCTGCGGAACAACCAGGGAATGTATTTCAGGCGCGGGTCGGCCCGAAAATCCGGGTCACTCGCCAGCGCACCCATCTGCAGCACCTGCAGGGTGGGAGTCCACCAGGTATCGCTGTCCGCCATCGCGGCCATCAGCTCCGCGCAGCGAACGGCGTCGTGATCGTCGAGCATCGACCAGCGCAGGTCCGCATCGTAAGCGGCCAACGGGTCCGCCAGGGCCCGGAATTCGGCCGCGCCAACGTAACACTCCTGCAGGAACAGCCGCGGGTGCTCGACGCTGCGCTGCCCGGCCGCCAGCATTTGTTGGAGGGACACGCCGAGCGGACGATGCCCGGCCAGGTCCAACCCCTGGCGCCGGGACTCATCGGCCAGTATCCGGTAGGCCCCCGGCGAAAGCTCCGAGTAGGTCTTCAGGAAATCTGCTCCGGCTGCGCGATGGAAAGCCACCAGTTGGCGGACCTCTGCGGCGTCGCGGGCCTTGAAGAAGGCCGGAAAGCCCTCGGGCACTTCACCGCCGCCATTGATCTGAAAACTGCTTTGCAGCACGTACCGGGGCGAAGGCCCGTCACCCTTCCCCAGCGCGTCGTTCCAGGCCCGGCGGTCGTCGATGCAGGCGAACAGGCTGTCCGGTTCCGACAGGCAACCCGACATGTCACGCACGCCGGTCACGCCGTTGGCGATAAACAGCGGGTGCATGTACTGGGGCGCGATCTTAAGGGAATGGGTGTGCATGTCCCATAACCCGGGAATCACATACTTTCCCGAGCCATCGATGGGAATCAGCGCGGTATCCGCTCCTGACAAACCGGCCGGATGCACGGAGGCGATCCGACCGTCACGCAGTACCACGTCCATATTGCGGCGCACGCTGCCCGTTCGGACATCGACCACCGCGACGTTGCGGATGTGGAAATTGCCCGCGAGACCATTCCGGGGCGGTTCCGGCAGGGGCCAGAGCAGCAGACCGACCGCCGTGAACAGCACCAGCACGACCAGCACGAAGGTCGACCGCAACAGTTTCTTGAACATGAGATTAGACCCGGTATTGGACCGCTATTGTCGTTCAGCGGGCGACGCATATCCAACGATGCGACAGTCAGTCACGACGTGCGATTCCAGGATACGGCCGACCGGAGCGAGGCCCGGACCGGTTCCGGCACCCCGGTCAACGAACCATCGGTCATCCCCTTCAGCCGACCCATGGAACAACTTCACCCCCGCTCTCCTCGGGACAAGCCTTCGGCTTTGCTGTGCTATGCATCCGCAGAGTTCACGAACAGAAGCACCAGGAAACTCGACGCCGCGTAGATGAACGCACCCTCGAACGAGGCGGTGCCAATCTCGGTTTGCCACATCTGGAACAAGGCGCCGCCAATGACGATGAAGCCACCGAACCAGACGAGCATGGCCATTCCAGCCCCCAGAATTGCGTACTTCTTGGCTGAATTGAACACCTCGGCGGGTTCCTTCAGGGCCCGCTTCAGATCCCAGGCCCCCTTGAACGACAAAGCCCCGATCAGAAACTCGCCGGTGATGATGGCGAGCAAAGTCATGGTGACCCATGCCGGATGCGTTATTGGCGGAAAGATGGGAGCGTCATAGTACTCATGTCCTTCCATACTCAGCACATACGCGATCGCCCCATGGGCGGCTTCCCAGTTGGCGAGATTACCGGCGACGTAAAGCCCGCCCTGCAGCCCGACGAACACCACCAGAACGATTTTCAGAATCCGAATGGCCACTGACACCTCCTTTCGCTTGCGCAAAGACAATAAATACTCATCATGGTCAACTTCGAGTTACCCGGCCTCTCGAACGTCTTGTTGCCCTCTGGCAGTAGAGCACCCGGCCATATTGCGACCAGCTTGCCATTCAGTCTATCGATGGAATCGGCCGGTGCCGAGGATGCAAACATTCCCTGTTGCGCTGAAAGCCACCGCCGGGAAACCTAACTGGACGGAAGCTCCCCGGAAAGCCAATGGAGTACGTTCAGCACGAGCTGCTTCCAATCATAGCCTGCGGTGTTCATGCCCGCGGCGAGGGCCGATCCGTCTTCTTTCTCAAAGTTCATGGCCGTGAATCCGTTCGAGTCCCCAAAGGCCGCCACCCTGCCTGCGCCCACTCTGCCCGCAAGCGCCTGGGAGTCGCCCATGCCGACGGGCCCCACGCCGGTGGGGTGTTGCCGGTTCTCGGCGGCGGGAGAGAGCCGGAAGAGATTGGCATAGCCCTCGCCGGTCAGCGAACTGCCGCCGAAGCTAACGACGCGTTCGATGGCTTCACCTTCGTTTCGCCCATTGATGATCGGGTGCTGAGTGTCGAGAAGGCCGTTCTCTCGCGAATAGACGATCCAGCCGGGACTGCCGTATGCCTCGTCGTGATGCTCCGTGTCGGCCACGTATCCAACGCTCGACGCCATGCCGAAGCGTTGCAGCAGCGGATTGATGGCCTGATCGAAGGGCGCGTGCTCGCTGAAAACCAGCAGTGAACCGCCTGCTTCCACCCAGTCGTGCAGCGCGGTGATCTCGGCCTGGGTGAAGGTCGTCTCCGTCGTGACTTCGGTTTTGGTCGTGAAATCGAACGGCAAGGCCGTGACGATCATGACGATGTCGAACCTCGCCAGGTACTCCGGCGTGAATGGCTCATCGTCGATGATCGGCTGGTAACCGTCGGCCGCTGCCAGATCGGCAAACGGCTCGATGAATTCCCACTGAACGAAGAAATTGTGGTGCGCACCATCCAGAAGAATGATGGGACCCTCGCCATGCGCGTACGCAGGCGCCCGCACGCTCGGATCGAATGCAGGGTCATTCGACATGGGCCAGTCGGCGAGAGCAACGCTTGTGTATAACAAGGCTGGCACGAGGAGGAAATATGCGAATCGGCTCATGATTTTCGTGGTTGGCTTGTTAGCTGGCATTCTTTTGTCCAATTTCCGTACGAGCGTAACCTTGTCTCCCGAGACGACGAAATCGTCGATGGTGGTGTTCATATCCGGCAGCCCCGCGACGCGAACCGAGTCTCCGGTTCGAAGGCCAGCGCGGAACTGTTGTCCCGCAACCCCGCCGAGCCGACCGTCGTATCGCCATCGGCCCCGACGAGTGACCAGGCCACCCCGACCAGACCTTCATCGGCGAGAACGCGCTCCATCCGCGCGCCGAGATCGGCTTGGACAGCCGGGCACAGGCGCGACCACGCGAGCGCAATCGTGAAAGCGATGAAAATTCGCGCGGTTCGTGCGGACACCATCGGGCAACAGTCTAAAGGAATCGGACGAATGTGCCCGGAGTCGGACGGCGGGGCGACGAAGAAGCCCAATCCTCTGAAGTCAGTATAGAAGTTGAGCCCCGGGATACCACGACGGAACGCGCGCTGTGCGGCGTCACGGACATCCGCGCCGCCTTCAGCGCACCACCGCCGCCATGACATCGAAAGCGACCAGGACCGGGATGCCGATGAGGAACACCGGGTGAACGCGGCCGAGCGTACGGATGTCGTACACGACGAAGGGGACCAGGAGCAGCAGCTGCCAGGCATGCGCCACGGCGACGTGATGCTCGTGAGCGAGACCGGGCAGCAGCCAGCCCATTCTGAAGAAGGCGGCGTCCAGTACCGCGAAGGTGCCCAGGAACATCAGGCGCTTGTGCGCGGCGGGTCTCGTAGTCCGCCACAGGTACGCCAGGCCGACACAGATACCGAAGCCGAGCAGGCGTTTGGACTGGATCAGCAGCACCATGGGCTCCCCCAGCCCCGCCCGGATCTGGTCCACGGTGATGGCCAGGATCAAGGTGAACACAACGGGCGCCAGCACCAGCGCGGCGACCCCCAGGTTGCGGTGCACAGCCGCCTTGCCGGCCCCCATCAGCCAGGACTGCGCGGCCAGCAGCGCCATCCAGGCCGACATGGCCGCGGCGTGCAGATGAATGATGAGCGGCGGGTTGGCCTTCTCGCCGGTGAGAATGGCCACCGAATTGGGCGCGAACCCGATCACCGCGACCGCCGCGAAAACGGCCCCCATGACACCGAAGAAAGAGAACCGACGGGTAGACCGGACGACCGTGCTCAAGCTGGGGGTCTATTCATGGGTATTGACGACATGGCCCGTCGTAGAGCCAGTCCGCGCAGCGAACGTACGTGAATCCCCCGTCAGGCAGCATTGAGGGGGCGAATGCGCCGCACACTGTCACGAATTGCGTTACCGGCCTCCCACAGGTCCACGGCCCGCTGAGCGTTCAGCCAGAACTCGGCGCTGTTGCCGAACAGCCGGGAAAGCCGCAGCGCCATCTCCGGGCTGACGGCTCGTCGCTCCCGCAACAGTTCGTTGACCGTCTGACGAGAAACGCCGATGGCTTCCGCCAGACCGCTGACCGTCAATTCGTAGTCCGGCAGAAAGTCCTCCCGCAGCATCTCTCCCGGATGCGTCGGGCGGCGCTTCATGCCCGTCTTCGTAATGCTCATCCTACTCTCCGCCACTAGTAGTAATCACAGACCTCGACATCGTACGCATCGCCGTCCACGTATCGAAAACATATCCGCCACTGATCATTGATTGAGATCGAGTGTTGGCCTTTCCGGTCGCCCACCAACGCATGGAGTCGATTCTCCGGTGGCGTGCGTAAGTCCTGAAGTGAAACTGCGAGGTCTACATACTCGAGCTTCCGCGCCGCACGTTTCGCGACATCTACCGGGAAGCGCTTTGCCGAACCCGACTCAAAAAGGTCTCTGGTACGTTTGTCGGCAAACGTCTTGATCACACGGCACATCGTAACGTGTCACGTGACACAGTTCAACTTTGCCGAGCCTGTTTCATGAGCGGGCGGCGCCAAGCAACCGCCCGCCCCGACGGCGATCAGCCGTAGTGGAAGACGTCGAGCTTGTTGCCATCCAGGTCGCGGAAGTAGGCGGCGTAAAAGCCCTCACCCCCCTCGCCGCGGAAGCCGGGCGCGCCTTCGTCGGTGCCGCCCAGTTCCAGTGCTTTCTGGTGCACCCGGTCGACGTGCTCGCGGGACGGGGCCGCGAGCGCCGCCATCACGCCATTGCCGACGGTGGCTGGCTTGCCGTCCCACGGCGTCATGATGCACAACAGCGGCTGCTCCATGGACACGCCCCAGGCGTAGCCCCGCTCGCCAAACTCCATCTGGCGCGTGGCGCCTATTTCGGCCAGCAGCGCATCGTAGAACCCGGCGGCACGCGGCACATCGTTCGTTCCCAGGATTACGTAACCGATCATTTTCTTTTCCTTTTGCATCGACGTTCGGATGAACTCGGGAAGGATACGCTAGACGATTCCGGTTGCGGTGGAAAGGTGAGAGAGGGGAAAGGTATCCGGCCCCAATTCTTTTTCACCAACTTTCTTGTTTTCCACAATGTTTGGAAGGCTCGACCCCCTCACTCAGCATTCAGCTGAGCCTGGCGCCATGAACATGTGGCTAATAAAAACCGCTGGTTACAAGGTTCTACTCAAAACCGTCAGCAAAAAGCTGATCCGGGTCCAGCGACCTGATCGTCAGCGCTACCGGCGCTGACAGATTGACGCCGCCATTGCTGGTGCCACCTGAATCCTGCACACGGACTTGCAGCACGGCGGTGCCATTCGCCTGGTTTTGCAGCGTAAATCCAAGGTTGCCTGTAGCTAAGTCAACGCTGGGTGGAACCGCGAAAAAGTTCGCCGGCGCACTGCCTGAAAATACAAACTGGAGAGCCTGTTTGGACTCATTGGCCGGGCCGGGAGATATAGCACTCGCCCAGCCGGTTTCGGTATGCGCCGTCCCCGGCGCCAATTGCAAGTCAAGCGGGTTCGCCGTGAAGCCCGGCGCATCATTGACCGGGGCCAGGTGGATCGTGGCTTCGCCGGTCATCACGGTGCGCTGGTCAGTGACCTGGTACTGGAAGGCGATATCGCCGTACATGTCGGGGTCGTCCGGGGTGAAGGAAAAACCACCGTCAAAGGTAAGGTCGAGCGTGCCGCTCAAGCCATTGCCATTGTCGAGAGCCTGGCTCCCCGCGTTGACGATTGCCAGCGGGTCGCTATCGACATCGTTTGAAAGCACACCCAGGGAAGCTGAGAACACAACCGTGTCGCCCTCGAGCAGGTGATAATCATCATCGTTGGCTACGGGCGGAGTGTTGGCGATCTCAGAGCCCCGCTCTGCAGCCCCGATATCACAACCATCATCACTGTCTGTCACCGAGGGATCATCAATAGCCCGGTCCAGGGTGACTGGGTTATGAAATCCGCGTTGATCGGCTGATTTTGCCACGCATTTGCCATGATCGATCAGCAGGCTCGTTTCGAGTGGCAATGCGGTGGGCGTCGGCCCGCCATTGTCCGCCAATGCCCCGAGTTGGGGATCGAGAATGGCCGGGTGCAAACCAACCCAGTCATTGTTGATATTCGGCTGGCCTGCAGGAAAGGTGCCGGCATGGCCCAGCGCATCTGAAATAAAGTTGAACCCGGATGACAGAATCGAGCCTGAAATGTCATTCTCGAAATATACGGACCGATCTTCGTTGAGCGCGACCACGGTGTTTCTCAGGGTGGTTGAAACGCTGCTGCCGGCCCAGACACCACCCCCGCCGTTGATGGTCACGCCGTTCTGGTTGGCGTTGAAGTCCGCGATATTTTCCGTAATCGTCGAGTGCCTGATCTCCAGGCTGGTGTCATCCTCGGGAAAACCAAATCCTCCAACAGCAATGGCGCCTCCAGGACCGAAGGAATAGTTTGAATGAAAGGTCGAGGAGTCGATGACGATGGAAGAATCGAAAGGGTCAGCGGAACGCGCCAGTATGGCTCCGCCGGAAAGGTCTTCCAGCGCATTGGCCCTGGGCAGGTTTTCCGCCCTGTTGCCCTTGAACGTGCTGTTTCTTATGGTGAGACTCACCCCGGCACCGACAAAAATGGCGCCGCCCCCGGTTTCCTGGCTGCCGCTTTCGTCGTCGTTGACAAAATTGTCCTCAAACACTGAATTGACGATCAGGATTTCGGGTTTTGGCGTATTTGAGGTGCCATAAAGTGACATGGCGCCACCGCCGCGGTCGGCGCTGTTGTCGAAAAAGTGCACCCGGCTTATATTCAATTCACTGCCGCTGCCCAAAGACGCGCGAATGGCGCTTCCGTCATCGGTGACCCGGTTGCTTGCGAGAGTGAGATCCCGAACCGTATAGCTGGTAGTGGCGACGCCAGTCTGGAAATCGAACAGCCGGTTTTCGGCAAGATTGGTCAGGGTCAGCACCTCCCGCCCAGGTCCCAGAATCTCCACCGAGCCTGTGACCAGCAGTGTGCTTACGGTCTGGATGACCCCCGTCGAAACTGCTGGTGAGAACTCAATAACGTCAACGATGGGATCAAGTTCACCCGCTGCGCACTCTCCAACACTCGCGCCGGATGCCGCATTGATATTCGCTGAGTTGATCGCTTCGGTCAGCGTGCACTGGCCATCATCGGCCACCGTGAAGCCATCCGCATTGCCTGCGTTCACCGTGATGGTTGCGGCGAACAGGGTTTCGATGCTGGCCAGGAATGCGCAGGCAATAGCCGTACATATCCATCGCATCATCTTCCATTTCATGGTGAATTGCCTTCCCTGACAAAAAAGCAAAGCAGGGACTGTAACAGCCGAGCCCCGGAATTTCATTATGGAAACCGGGGTCGGGCTACTCCAAGGGCATCCCTTCCGGTTTTTGTTTCAGTAATTCTTTTGATTCAGCTCTTGAAGCATCATTTAGTGGTGCCCAAAAAGCCGCGTCAAGACAGCGCAGCATGCCGCGTCTTGTCCAGAATGCTTAGCAGGCTCGTTTAGAGGTAGGAAAGTGAGCTCCAAGCCGGAAATGTCCGTCGATGTTCTTGCTAACTTGTCTGTTTTTCATGAAGATAGGATGGTCCGACCCCCTTCCTGTACAGGCAACCCGACATGTCACGCACGCCGGTCACGCCATTGGCGATGAACAGCGGGTGCATGTACTGGGGCGCGATCTTAAGGGAATGGGTGTGCATGTCCCATAACCCGGGTATCACATACTTTCCCGAGCCATCGATGGAAATCAGTGCGGTATCCGCTCCTGACAAACCGCCCGGATGCACGGAGGCGATACGACCGTCACGCAATACCACGTCCATATTGCGGCGCACGCTGCCCGTTCGGACATCGACCACCGCGACGTTGCGGATGTGGAAATTGCCCGCGAGACCGTCGCGGGGCGGCTCCGGCAGGGGCCAGAGCAGAAGACCGGCCACCGTGAACAAGACGATGGCAACCAGCACAAGCGTCACTCGTGCCAGCTTTTTCAACATGGAATCGGGTTCATTGGCGGACCGCTGTTGTAAGTCATGTGCTGATCATGTGGCCACATCCAGGCATGCAGTGGGGCGGCTTGGGCAACCTCATCGCAACGTATTCACGCGTCTTGAATCGCCAGTCACCGCACATTCCGGGTGATCCTGCACATCGGCTCCATTGAGTTCATCGCCAGACCACAGGTTTGACCCTCCTCTTCACGGGGGCTTCACGAGCATTGGATCAGAATCTATGGCGAATTTGAATTCAATTGTATGCCAGGCTCATGAACAGAATCGTAATTTTAATGATGGTGATCGGAATGACAGCGCACAGTGCGAATGCAGCAGACCCGAAGGTGCTGTTCACCTTCGACGAAGCCACCCGTGGAGACTGGACGTCGGTGGACGACACGGTCATGGGAGGTCGCTCCGATGGCGGCGCGGCCCTTCACGACGGAGTGCTGCATTTCAGCGGAACCCTGTCGCTCGAGTCCAACGGAGGTTTCTCCTCGATCCGCCATTCGGTTGAACTCGACCTCAGCGGGTACAACGGTATTCGGCTGCGGGTGAAAGGTGACGGGCGCAGCTACCAGCTCAGGTTGCACACCGACGCGCGCTATTCCGGTCAACCGGTCGCTTTCGGTGCAACATTTCAAACGAACGCCGGTGAATGGACCGAAGTAGACGTCCCCTTCGATACATTGCGCGCTACGTTCCGTGGACGCCTCATGAGCGACTACTTCTTCGATCCTGCCGCAATCGAGCAGGTGGGTATCCTGTTGGCTGACAAGCAGGCGGGCCCGTTTGAACTCCAGGTCGACCGTCTGGTCGCCTACGGATCGCATCGGAAAGAGCCACGTTCGTAGCAGATGGGTCACAGCCTGCTTCCCCTGCCAGGCGCACCACCCGAACCGGGTCCGGTGCCACCCACGAAAACGCAGGGGAGAGCCGGCACTCCCCAGGTCGCGGAGCTCACAGCCCGCAATCCGTGTATCAAGCATGCAGTCCGAAACGAATCTACCCATTCCGATAATCGCAAAACCAAGGTCTTTCGGGTTGGACCCCGGGTTCTTGCCTTGCCAATCTGCAACGCGCCATTCGCGGGGTCACGGTCCGTGGGCTGATCCGACCCCGCGTACAGAAAAACGCCGGCTGAAGCCGGCGTCCTGGTGTCTGGTGGTTGGTACGGGTCGACGACTCAGCGCTTGAGCTTCTTCCGTAGCTGTTCCAGGGCCTGGAGCTGAGCGATGGCTTCGGCGAGTTTGGCCTGGGCCTCGGCCACTTCCATCTCGCCGGTGCGGTCGGCGAGTTCGCGTTCGGCTTCTTCCTTGGCGCGTTCGGCCGCGGCGGCGTCGAGGTCGTCGGCGCGCACGGCGGTGTCGGCCAGCACGGTGACGATGTGCGGCTGCACTTCGAGGATGCCGCCGCCGACGAAGAAGAAGGCTTCCTCGCCGTCGGGCTGCTGCACGCGCACCGGGCCCGGCTTGAGCTGGGTGATCAGCGGCGCGTGGCGCGGCGTGACACCGAGTTCGCCGACGGCGCCGGTGGCGAAGATCATCGCCGCTTCGCCGGAGAAAATCTCCTCCTCGGCGGAAACGATGTCACATCGTATGGTTTTGCTCATAAATCTCTCGTTTCGACCATAAAGGTGGGGTCAGAGTAAAGGGACAGAGTAAACAGGCACCGATTGAACCGCCTTGTCATCCATCGTCTTTTACTTCGTCTGACCTGCCTCCTTACTCTGTCCCTTTACTCTGACCCCATATTTCAGGCGGCTTCTTTCTCGGCCATCTTCTTGCCGTTTTCCACGGCCTCTTCGATGGAACCGACCATGTAGAACGCCTGCTCGGGCAGGTGGTCGTATTCGCCTTCGATGATGCCTTTGAAGCCGCGGATGGTGTCCTTCAGCGACACGTACTTGCCGGGCGCGCCGGTGAAGGTTTCAGCCACGAAGAACGGCTGCGACAGGAAGCGCTGCACCTTACGGGCGCGGGCCACGGTGGCCTTGTCTTCTTCGCTGAGCTCGTCCATGCCGAGGATCGCGATGATGTCTTTGAGTTCCTTGTAGCGCTGCAGCACGCCCTGCACGCCGCGGGCCACTTCGTAGTGCTCCTGGCCGATCAGGTTCGGGTCCAGCAGGCGCGAGGTGGAATCCAGCGGATCCACGGCCGGGTAGATGCCCTGCTCAGCGATGGAGCGGGCCAGTACCAGGGTGGCGTCCAGGTGGGCGAAGGTGGTGGCCGGCGACGGGTCGGTCAAGTCATCCGCGGGCACGTACACGGCCTGGAAGGACGTGATGGACCCGGTCTTGGTCGACGTGATGCGCTCCTGCAGCAGGCCCATTTCCAGTGCCAGGGTCGGCTGGTAGCCCACGGCCGAGGGCATGCGGCCCAGCAGCGCGGACACTTCCGTTCCGGCCAGGGTGTAACGGTAGATGTTGTCGATGAACATCAGCACGTCACGGCCTTCGTCGCGGAATTCCTCGGCGATGGTCAGGCCGGTCAGCGCCACGCGCAAGCGGTTGCCCGGCGGCTCGTTCATCTGGCCGTAGACCAGAGCCACTTTGTTGAGAACGTCGGCGTCCTTCATTTCGTGGTAGAAGTCGTTGCCCTCACGGGTACGCTCGCCCACGCCGGCGAACACCGAGTAACCGGAGTGCTCGATGGCGATGTTACGAATGAGTTCCATCAGGGTTACGGTCTTGCCCACGCCGGCGCCGCCGAACAGGCCGACCTTGCCGCCCTTGGCGATGGGCATGATCAGGTCGATGACCTTGATGCCGGTTTCCAGGGTTTCGTTGCCGCCGGCCTGGTCTTCGTAGGAAGGGGCCTTGCGGTGGATCGGCATGCGCTTTTCTTCACCAATGGGCCCGGCCTCGTCGATCGGGCGGCCCATCACGTCCATCACGCGTCCCAGGGTTTTCTCACCCACCGGCACCGAGATCGGCGCTTCGGTGTTGCTCACCGGCAGGCCGCGTTTCAGGCCGTCGGTGGAACCCAGCGCAATGGTACGCACCACGCCGTCACCGAGCTGCTGCTGCACTTCCAGCATGATGTCGGTGCCGTCCACGGTTAGGGCGTGGAACACTTTGGGCATGTCCTCGCGGGCGAATTCGACGTCGACGACGGCGCCGATGACCTGAACGATTTTTCCAGAACTCATAAACCTTGCTCCGTTGGGTGGGTGATTTCGTCACCCCGTTTGCAACTTGTCTTGCCTTAATTCGTGTCGCTTTTGGCGACGGGTTCGCTTTCGCGAATGGATCCCGGATCAAGTCCGGGATGACGCCCTTTAAAGTGGGCGGCGCCCGGGTTGGTTCCGGGCCGGCGCCCCCGTTACAGGCCGCCTTCGTTTTTTGGCCGGGCCGGCGCCCCCGTTACAGGCCGCCCTCGTTTTCTGGCCGCCCCTGCTACAGGCCGCCCTCGTTTTCTGGCCGGGCCGGCGCCCCTGCTACAGGCCGCCCTCGCTTTCCGGGCTCGCGCTGGCGTTATACGGCCGCGGCGCCTCCGACGATTTCGGAAATTTCCTGCGTGATCGCGGCCTGGCGGGCCTTGTTGTAGGCCAGCTTGAGGTCGTCGATCAGTTCGCCGGCGTTGTCGGTCGCGTTCTTCATCGCGATCATGCGCGCGGCGTGTTCGGATGCCAGGTTTTCCAGCACCGCCTGGTAGACCTGCGACTCGATGTAGCGCACCAGCACGGTATCGAGCAGGGCTTCGGCATCCGGCTCGTAGATGTAATCCCAGATGTCGGGCACGTCTTCGTCGTCGGTTTCCGGCAACGGCAGCAGTTGGTCCAGGGTCGGGGTCTGCGCCATCGTATTGATGAAATCGTTGTAGACCAGGTAAACGCGATCGACGCTGCCGTCGCGGTAGCGATCCAGCATGACCTTGATCGAGCCGATCAGGTCTTCGATCTGCGGTTTCTCGCCCAGGCTGTCCGCGTGCGCGGCGATGTCCACCTTGATGTTGCGGAAGAACGACGAGGCTTTCTTGCCCAGGGTCACCATGCTCACTTCGGCGCCCTTGCCCTGCCATTCACCCACCGAGGCCAGCACCTGCTTGAACAGGTTGGTGTTCAGGCCGCCGCACAGGCCGCGGTCGGTGGAAACGATGACGTAACCCACCTTCTTCACCTGCTCGCGCTTGATGGTGAACGGATGGCGGTACTCCGGATTGGCCTGCGCCAAATGGCCCATCACCCGCCGGATCATGCGCGCATAGGGGCGGCTGGCCTGCATCAGATCCTGCGATTTGCGGATCTTGCTGGCCGACACCATCTCCAGCGCCGAGGTCACCTTCTTGGTGTTCTCGACACTTTTGATCTTGCCGGTGATTTCCTTCGAACTTGCCATTTAAAAACTCCGGAAGCGTTGGGAACAATATTGGGGTCAGAGTAAAGGGACAGAGTAAACGGTCTGCATGTTCGTCCGTTTCACTGCTGTCGCCAATGTCTGCACCCTGCCGTTCCTTATCACCTCGCCGTTTACTCTGTCCCTTTACTCTGACCCCAGGGTTTAGCCCAGGATTACCAGGAACCGGTGGACTTGAACTCCTCGACGGCACCGGTCAGCGCCGATTCGAGATCGTCGTTCCAGTTGCCCTCGTTGAGCTTGTCCAGCAGGTCGCCTTTGTTCGAGGCCACGAAGTCCAGCAGCGAGCCTTCGAAATCGCCGATTTTGTCCAGCTCGACATCGTCGAGAAAGCCGCGGTCGGCGGCGAACAGCGACACGGCCATTTGTCCAACGGACAGCGGGCTGTACTGCTTCTGCTTCATCAACTCGGTGACGCGCTGGCCACGATCGAGCTGCTTGCGGGTCGCCTCGTCGAGATCGGAGGCGAACTGCGCGAAGGCCGCCAGCTCGCGATACTGCGACAGCGCCAGGCGGATACCGCCGCCGAGCTTCTTGATCACCTTGGTCTGCGCGGCGCCGCCGACTCGGGAAACCGAGAGACCGGCGTGCACGGCCGGGCGGATACCGGCGTTGAACATGTCGGTGTCGAGGAAGATCTGGCCGTCCGTGATCGAGATCACGTTGGTCGGAACGAAGGCCGACACGTCACCCGCCTGGGTCTCGATGATGGGCAGCGCGGTCAGCGAACCGGTCTGGCCGGTCACCTTGCCGTCGGTGAACTTCTCAACGTATTCCTCGTTGACCCGCGCGGCGCGTTCGAGCAGACGCGAGTGCAGGTAGAACACGTCACCCGGGTAGGCTTCACGGCCCGGCGGGCGACGCAGCAGCAGGGAGACCTGGCGATAGGCCCAGGCCTGCTTGGTCAAATCGTCATAAATAATAAGGGCGTCTTCGCCGCGGTCGCGGAAATACTCGCCCATGGTGCAGCCCGAATAGGGCGCGATGTACTGCATCGCCGCCGATTCCGAAGCCGAGGCGTTGACCACGATGGTGTGCTCCATCGCGCCGTGCTCCTCCAGCTTGGCCACCACGTTGGCCACGGTGGACTGCTTCTGTCCGACCGCGACGTAAATGCATTTGATACCGGATTTGGCCTGGTTGATGATGGTGTCGATGGCGATCGCCGACTTACCGATCTGGCGGTCACCAATGATCAGTTCGCGCTGGCCGCGGCCGATCGGCACCATGGAGTCGATGGATTTCAAACCGGTCTGCACCGGCTGGTCGACCGATTTACGCCAGATCACGCCCGGCGCCACTTTCTCGATGGGGGCGAAGCCGTCGTTGTCGATCGGCCCCTGTCCGTCGATGGGGTTGCCCAGGGCATCAACCACGCGGCCCAGCAGGCCCTTGCCATGCGGTACTTCGAGAATGCGGCCGGTGCACTTGACCGTGTCGCCCTCGGAAATGTGCTCGTAATCGCCGAGGATCACGCAGCCGACCGAGTCGCGCTCGAGGTTCAGCGCCAGCCCGAAGGTGTCGCCGGGGAACTCGATCATCTCGCCCTGCATGGCGTCTTCCAGCCCGTGGATGCGCGCGATGCCGTCGGACACACTGACCACGGTGCCTTCGTTGCGCGTCTCGGCCTTGATGTCGAGTTGCTCGACGCGCTGCTTGATCAGTTCGCTGATTTCAGAGGGGTTCAGTGTTGCTTGCATGGTCATTTTCCTGTTGGATCGGCTCCCACTGGAGCGACCGGTTGTTCATGTCACCGGCGGTTCATGTCAATTCAGATGACGCGCGATTCCGATGGTTAGCTTCCCAGGTTTTGGCTCAAACGGCCGAGGCGTCCGCGCAGCGAGCCATCGATCACCTGATCACCGGCGTAAATCACCGCGCCGGCGAGAATGCCGCTGTCGATTTCGGTGTCCAGTTCCACGTCGCAGTCGAAGCGCCGCGCCAACGCGTCACGCATTCGACTCGACTGCTCGTCGTTCATCGGCATGGCGGAGATCACCTTCACCCGCAAACGCTTTTCGGCATCCTGCTTGAACCGCTGGTACGCGGTGGCGATTTCCGGCAGCAGGGTCAGGCGCCGGTTGCCGCCCAGCACGTCGAGAAACGCCCGAAAGCGATCATCGAATCGCTCACCGCCGGCATCGGCCACCAGTTTCACGCCCTCGCCCGGCGCCACCAGCGGGTTGCGCAACACAGCGTCGACCTCGGGATGGGTGGCGATGTCCGCGGCCAGGCCCAGCATGTCCTGCCACGGCCCCAGAGCGCCCGCATCGTGTGCGAGGCCAAAGGCCGCCTTGGCGTAGGGTCGGGCCAGCGTGGTGAGGCTGCTCATGGTGAAATTCCCCGGTTCATGGTGCCTGGATCAGATTTCCTGGATCAGCTCGTCGAGCAGCTGGCGGTGGACGTTTTCGTCGACCTCTTTCTCCAGCAGCTTCGAGGCGCCCAGCACGGCCAGGCTGGCAACCTGGGTACGCAGCGCTTCGCGTGCCTGGTTGGCCGACTGCGCGATGTCCGCCTGCGCGGCGGCCACCTGGCGGTTCTTCTCCGCCGTGGCGTCTTCCTTCGCCTGATCCAGAATCTGGCTGTGACGCTGATTGGCCTGCTCGACAATCTCGGCAGCCTTGTCACGCGCTTCGCGGATCTGCTGGTCGACCTGCGCCTTGGCAGCTTCCAGCTCCTTCTCGGCACGGTCGGAAGCGGCCAGGCCCTCGGCGATTTTCTCGCGCCGCTCGTCCATGGCTTCGAGCAGGTACGGCCAGATGTACTTCATGCAGAACCACACGAAGATCATCATCGCGATCGACTGCAATACCAATGTGGCATTCAGATTCATGCCTAACCTCGTTCAGGTGTTCGGGACGATACGGATAAGCTGAGGCCGCCCGGATTCATGCCGGAGCAGCCCAGGGAATTATCCGCCCAGCGCGGCCTGCAGCTGACCCACGAAGGGGTTTGCGAACGTGAAGAACAGCGCGATACCCACGCCGATCATCGCGACCGCGTCCAGCAGACCGATGGCCAGGAAGAATTTGCCCTGCAGCATCGGAGCGAGCTCCGGCTGACGGGCCGACCCTTCCAGCAGGCGACCGCCCAGGATACCCACACCGATACCAACGCCAAGCGCACCCAGGCCAATCAGCAGGGCAACGGCGATTGCGGTCATACCAATTACTGTTTCCATTACTTACTCCAGTTATCGAGTTCCAACGTGTTAATCGTGCCAAACTAAACTTTTGCCAACTTAATTCTGGGGTCAGAGTAAAGGGACAGAGTAAACCCGATTCGGGTTGCGCAATGCCTGCCTCTGCTCGTTTTTACTCTGTCCCTTTACTCTGACCCCACTATTAATGGTGTTCCGAGGCCATGCTCAGGTACACGATGGTGAGCATCATGAATATGAAGGCCTGCAGGGTGATGACCAGGATGTGGAACACGGCCCATCCGAAGTGCATCAGCTGCCCGCCCAGGAACGCCATGCCGCCGACCAGCAGCATTTCGGTCAGCAGCAGTAACAGGGTGACCTTGGTGCTCAGTCGATCCTTCAGGTTCAGCCACAGGGTGGCGAACACCGCGAGCACCGAAGCGATCCAGAACCAGGCCGGAACATTATCACCGAACAGCGAACTCAGGCCGGCGGCGAACCAGGCGGAGCCGGCGGTGAACACCAGTGCAATCAAAATGAAAATCAACTCGCCGGCATACAGGTTGCCGAACAATCGCAGGCCCAGCGATACCGGCTTGGCCAGCAGCGACACGAGTTCCAGAATCAGGTTGAACGCCATCACCAGCGGCCACACGAATTTGGGCATGCCCAGCTCTTTGGGGTTCAGCGGATTCATGATGAGTTCGCTGATGAATCCGCCCACGCCTTTGAAACGGATGCTGTACACGATGATCAGCACGAACACCGCGATGGCCATGCCCATGGTCGCGTTGACGTCGGTGGTGGGAACGACTTTCTGATGGCTGATGCCAGCGGTGGTGGCCACCCAGGGCAGCCAGTCGACCGGGATCAGGTCCATGAAATTCATGAAGAAGATCCACACGAACAGGGTAAGCGCCAATGGCGCGATCAGACGGCTGGTGCCGTGAAAGGAATCTCTCACGCTCGAGTCGACGAACTCGACGATGCTCTCGATACCGGCCTGGAACCGGGTCGGCACACCGGAGTTGGCTTGTTTGGCGACGCTTCTGAACACGAAAAAGAAGGTGAAACCCAGCAACAGCGACCAGAACAGGGTATCGACGTGGATGGCCCAGAATCCCATCGCCTTGGCGTCCGCCGCAGAGTGGGCGAAACCCCAACCGCCGCCGTCCGGCAACTTGCCAAACGTCAGGTTCTGGAGATGATGCTCAATGTATTCACCGTGTGTGACGTTTTCGCTGCCGCCCGCCGCCATATTGCCTTCCCGATCCGCTGTATGCCTTGCGTCTGTATTTCGTCACATTCCACCCGGAATGTGCGTCCCAATGCCTGAATATCAACCCGAAAATCAAATAATTCTGAGACTTTCGAACTACTCTCGCCGTTCAACGGATTGCGCGGCCCAGCCCAACCCAACCCGTTGCCAGCACCACGATCATGCCGGTGAAAAACCAACCTGGCGCCAACGGCCTGACCCAGATGAATGCCACTGCACACAGCACTCCGGTCAGAAACAGCTTGCCGAACTCGGCCAGTGCCGCAGCCCGCAAAAATGCCGCGGTATCGCCGCCCAGCCGCCGCGCCACCAGCGCGGTGAACAGCCACCCCGGCAGGTAAACCGCCAGGCTGCCGCAGAACGACGACCCTGCCGCCACCTTGCCGCCGGCCAGGAACGCAACCGCAGCCATACCGATGGCAACCCAGGTCTGCAACCGCAACCCGGCGCCCAGGGCCCGAACCGTTCGCTCGGCGTAAGCGCGCCCGGCGTTTTCGTCGGGGGATGAATTCATCCGCATTGCCGCCTGCCGTTCGGCAATGACCGCGCTTCGCCAGGCGGGGCCCGAAAAGGGGCGCCGGAAGGCAAACCGCGGCCAAAGACCGACTATTTTAGCATTGGGTTTTCGCCCGGGGCAATCGGGCGGAGCGATGAATCAGTCGTCAAGACCCAAATGGCCGAGAATGCCGTCCAGTTCGTCGGCGTTGTTGTACGGAATCACCAACTTCCCTTTTCCCGACTGGCCATGCTGAACCCGCACCCGCGATCCGAGTTTCTCCTGCAGGCGATTCTGCAGACGCAGAATGTCCGGGTCGGGCTTTTTCTGCGCCGGGGCCTTGCTGGCCTGCTGCAGGCGCCGCACCAGGGCCTCGGTTTCGCGCACCGACAATTTGCGCTGTACCACCTCGCGCGCGGCTTTGACTTGCAGACCCGAGTCCAGCGACAGCAAGGCGCGGGCGTGGCCCATCTCGATCAGCCGGCTGTCCACCATGTCTTTGACTTCCTGCATCAACTCCAGCAGACGCAACAGGTTGGACACCGACGCGCGCGACCGGCCCACGGCCTCGGCCGCCTCACGGTGGGTCATTTCGAACTCGTCGATCAGGCGCTTGAGGGCCGACGCCTCTTCCAGGGGGTTCAGATCCTCGCGCTGGATGTTCTCGATCAGCGCCATCGCGACAGTGACCTCGTCGGGCACATCGCGCACCACCGCCGGGATGGCCTCGATACCGGCGATCTGGGCCGCACGCCACCGGCGTTCACCGGCGATCAGCTCGTATTCATCGTCACCGGTGCGGCGCACCACCACCGGCTGCACCACACCCTGGGCGCGAATCGAGTTGGCCAGTTCCTCGAGCTTGTCGGGGTCGAACACCGAGCGCGGCTGGTAGCGCCCGGGCCGGATCAGGTCCAGCGACAGGTTGCGCAGTTCATCGGTGGTCTCGCCACCCTTGCCCTTGTTCTCGCGCTCGCTGACCTGGTTGAGGGTGGTCTGGCTCAGCAGCGAACTCAGGTTGCGGCCAAGAGCGGCTTTTTTGCGTGTTGTCATCGTCGTCCTGCTCAATTGGACCGGTGGCCGGCCTCTCCGTCTGCGCGTTGGCTGGCCCGGCGCATCATCTCTCCGGCCAGCCCGAGATAGGCCAGCGCCCCCTTGGAAGTCGGATCGTAGCGCGTCACCGGCTGACCGTAACTCGGCGCCTCGGCGATACGAACGTTGCGCGGCACCAGGGTGCGGTAGACCCGGTCGCCGAAATTCTCGGTCAGCTGATCGGAAACAGCTGACGAGAGGTTATTGCGCACATCGTACATCGTGCGCAGCAATCCTTCGATCTCCAGGTCCGGATTCACGCTGGCACGCACCTGCTCGACGGTGTCCAGCAACGCCGACAATCCCTCCAGGGCGTAGTACTCGCACTGCATCGGAATGAGCACACTGTCGGCTGCGGCCAACGCGTTGAGGGTGAGAATGTTCAGCGACGGTGGGCAGTCGATGATGATCCAGTCGTAATCGTGGACGACCTTCGCCAGAGCCTCCTTGAGCGCGAACTCGCGGCCCTCGCGGTGCATCAGCCGGATTTCAGCCGCGGTGAGGTCGCCATTGGACGGCAGCAGGTCAAAGCCGAAGGGTTCCAGGCTCTGGCGCGCCTGCCGTACGCTGGCATCACCGATCAGTACGTCGTAGGCCGAACGTTTCAGGATGCGGGCATTGACGCCGCAGCCCACCGTGGCGTTGCCCTGCGGATCGAGGTCGACCAGCAACACCCGGTTCTTCATGTCCGCCAACGCGGCGGCCAGGTTCACACAGGTGGTGGTCTTGCCGACACCGCCTTTCTGGTTGGCGACGGCGACGCAGCGCACATTGCTTTTCTGGTTGGCGCGTGCCGGGTCGGAATGAAAGTACGACATGCCGGTGGTCAGGCCTGGATCAGGAACGGAGGGACATAATGACGAGGTGGCGTTCGGCTTGCAATCCCGGAACGGCCAGCCGCTCGACGGCGTCCAGCCGGACCCAGTCCGGAAGCGCCGCGAGCTCGGTCTTGTCCAGCCGGCCCTTCATGGCCAACAAGCGCGTATTTGCGGTCATCAGGCCGCGGGCCGCGGCGGCAAAGTCAGCCAGGCTGGCGAAGGCACGGCTGATCACGGTGTCCGGCGGCGGATCAGGCCGGTACGACTCCAGGCGTGCCTGAACGGGTCGAATGTTCGCCAGGCCGAGCTGACGCCTGACCTGGTTGAGAAAACGGATTTTCTTGCCCGCGCTGTCCAGCAGGGTCACCTCGAGGTCGGGCCGGATGATGGACAGGGGCACGCCGGGCAGCCCGGCGCCGGTGCCGGCATCGAGCAACCGCCCGGCGTCGACGAACTTGAGAACGGTGAGCGAGTCCAGCAGGTGCCGGCTGACCTGTTCCAGCGGATCGGTGATGGCGGTGAGGTTGTAGGTCCGGTTCCAGCGGCCAAGCAGGTCCAGGTAGGCCAACAGCCGCTCACGCTCCGTCGCCTCGAAATCGCGACCCAGCAGCGCGCGGCCACCCTCGTCGAGCCATTCCTCCGGCGTTTCCCGATCCATGTGCCGCGGGCGCGAGCGCTTACCGCCGGGCGCTTCGGGTGAGCGCGCCCAACAGGGCGAAGCGGCGGTGGCCAGGGGTATGCGACATGGATCATCCTCTGATGCAGCGGCGGCGCCGAGTCGGTTCGGGCCGGTTTGGATCGGCCCGCTCATTTTACCCGAAGCAGCCGCGCCGTCCGTCAGGAATCCGCGGAGCCCGGGCAGCGAATCCGCGGCTGCGCTCCCCGCTTTCACACGGTGAGGTCGAGCTCCTCAGCCCGGTGGCAGGCCGCCCAGTCCCCGCTCTCCAGCCGGCGCAGCGGCGGCACATCGACCTTGCAACGCCGCACCACGTACGGGCAGCGGGTATGGAAAACACAACCGCGCGGCGGATCGAACGGCGACGGCGTGTCGTCCTTCAGCCACAGTTCCTGGCGCAGCTTGCGCGCCAGTTCGGGATCGGGAACCGGCACGGACTTCATCAGCGCGCTGGTGTAGGGATGCAGCGGCTTGCGGTACAGCGCGTGTTTTTCCGACAACTCCATGCTGCGCCCCATGTACATCACCATGACCCGGTCACTGATGTGCCGCACCACCGACAGGTCATGCGCGATGAAAATCAGCGCCAGGCCCAGTTTCTTCTGCAGATCGCGCAACAGGTTGATGATCTGCGCCTGGATGGACACGTCCAGCGCGCTGACCGGTTCGTCGCAGATCAGCAGGCGGGGATTGAGCACCAGCGATCGGGCGATGCCGATGCGCTGGCACTGGCCGCCGGAGAATTCGTGTGGATAGCGGTTGATCTGGTTGGGCAGCAGCCCGACCAGCTTCATCATCCCGCGGGCGCGTTCCTCCACCTGCAGCCGCTCCATCTGCGGATAGAAGGTCCACAGCGGCTCGGCGATGATGGCGCCGGCCGTCATTCGCGGATTGAGCGAAGCCACCGGGTCCTGGAAGACGATCTGGATGTCCTTGCGCTTTTCCCGCAGCGCTTCCCGTTCCAGCTTCGTCAGATCCTCGCCGCGCCACAGCACCCGCCCGCGGCAGGGTTTGATCAGCCCGAGGATGGCGCGGGCCAGCGTGGACTTGCCGGACCCGGATTCTCCGACGATGCCCAGGGTTTCGCCCGGCTCCAGGTCGAAACTGATGCCGTCCACCGCGCGCAGGATGCGCTCGCGGCGCTGCAGGAGATTGCCGGTCTGGCTGACGAACTGGACCGCCAGGTCCTGAACGCGGAGAACCGGGTCGCTCATCCGCCCTCCTCCTTCACCGCCCCGATGGCTTCGGCGGCGCCGGCGGATTCGTCCGCAGCCGACGTCGCGGCAGCCGCGTTGTCCACGATTTCCCCGCCTTCGATTCCCTGGATGCAGCGGCTCATGCGGCCGTTGGCGGTCACCCACACCGGCGGCGGTTCACGGCAGGCCGCTTCGGCGTCGGGGCAGCGGTCACGGAATGCACAGCCACTGGGCAGGGCCTGCAGATTGGGCGGATTGCCGGGTATCGCATGCAATGCCTCATCTGCCGGCCGGTCCAGCCGCGGAACCGATTCCAGCAGGCCCCGCGTATAGGGGTGTTGCGGGCGGTAGAAAATGTCGTCGACATTACCGCTTTCCACCACCTGGCCGGCGTACATCACCAGGATGCGATCGCACACATCGGCCACCACCGCGAGATCGTGGGTGATCAGGATGATGGCCATGCGGGTTTTTTCGCGGAGCTCGGCGAACAGCCGCGTGATCTGCGCCTGCACGGTCACGTCCAGCGCCGTACTGGGCTCGTCCGCGATGAGCAGATCCGGCTCGCACAGCAGACCCATGGCAATCATCACGCGCTGGCGCATGCCTCCGGAGAATTCATGCGGATACTGACGGATGCGCTCCTCGGCATCGGGAATCCGCACCGCGCTCAGCATTTCCACCGCATGCGCCCGCGCCTCGTGGAGCGAGAGTTTCTGGTGGTGCATCACCACCTCGGTCATCTGGCGCTCGATGGTCAGGTAGGGGTTCAGCGAGGTCATCGGATCCTGGAAGATCATCGCGATGTCCTTGCCGCGCACGTGGTTGCGTTCGCTTTCGGACATCCGCATCAGGTCACGGCCCTGGTACTCGGCCACCCCGCTGGCCGTACCGTTCTCCGCCAGCAGTCCCATGATGGTCATCACGAGCTGGCTTTTGCCGGAGCCGGATTCCCCGACAATGGCCAGGGTTTCGCCGGGCTCGACCTGGAAACTGACCCCGTTGACCGCCTGCACCTCGCCCTCGGGCGTGTCGAAGCGCACCTTGAGATCGTGGACATCCAGCAGCGCCATTACAGCCGGTCCTTCGGATCGAGCGCGTCGCGCATGCCGTCACCGATGTAGTTGAAGCAGTACAGGGTCACGCTGAGAAAGGCCGCCGGGAAAATCAGGGTCCACGGCGCCGACTCCATGTCCTGCGCACCGTCGTTGACCAGCGCGCCCCAGGAACTCATGGGCTCCTGCACGCCGAGACCCAGAAAGCTCAGGAAAGACTCGACCAGGATCACCTGCGGGATGGTCAGGGTCACGTACACCATCACGACACCCAGCAGGTTGGGAACGATGTGGCGCCGGATGACGTCGCCGTCCTCGACGCCACAGGCCTGTGCCGCCTCGACGAATTCCATGTTCTTCAGACCCAGGGTCTGACCGCGCACGATGCGCGCCATGTCCAGCCAGTTGACCGCGCCGATGGCGACGAAAATCAGCAGGATGTGCCGTCCGAACACCACCATCAGCAGAATCACGAAAAACATGAACGGCAAGGCATAGATGATGTCCACCAGCCGCATCATCAGGCGGTCGGTCACCCCGCCGTAGTAACCGGCGATGGAGCCATAGGTAATGCCGATGACCAGGCTTACCAGGGTCGCGACCAGTCCGACCAGCAACGAGACCCGGCCGCCTTCCAGCGTGCGCACCAGGATGTCGCGCCCCACCGAATCGGTGCCGAACCAGTGGCCGTTCTGAAAACTCGGCGGCGAGGCCGTATGGTCCCAGTCCGTGAAGTCGCCTTCCCACGGACTGAGCATGGGGCCGAAAATGACGGCCAGCACCATCAGTCCCATGATGATGCCACTGGCCACCGCTGCACGGTTGCGCAACAGCCGGTGCCAGGCATCCTCCCACGGCGAACGGCCGGGGACGTCCTCGGCGGCCATGGCCGCGGCGAACGGATCGTCGACGGTCGCAGTGTCGGTGGAGTGGGTTTCCGCCACGGCTCAGTATTCCTCGAACCGGATCTTGGGATTGAGCCAGGCGTAAAGCAGGTCCACGATGAAATTCAACAGCACGATCACAACGCCGTAAAAAATCACCACGCCCATCACCAACGTGTAATCGCGATTCAACGCGCCCTGCACGAAATAACTGCCCAGCCCCGGGATGGAGTAAATGCGCTCGATCACGACCGACCCCGTGATCAGGCCGGCGGTGGCCGGACCCAGGTAGGAGATCACCGGCAGCAGGGCCGGCTTGAGTGCGTGACGGCGGATGACCAGGCCGGGCGGCAGCCCCTTGGCGCGTGCGGTTCGGATGTAATTGCTGTGCAGCACCTCGATCATGCTGCCGCGGGTCAGGCGCGCGATGTAGGCGATGACCGGCAACGCCAGGGTGATCACCGGCAGCACCAGGTAACGCGGCGACCACTCCCAGCCACCGGCCGGCAGCCAACCGGCATACACCGCCACCAGCAGGATCAGCAACGGCGCGACCACGAAATTCGGAATGGACACCCCCACCATGGCCACCCCCATGATGGAGTAGTCGGTGGCGGAATTCTGGCGCAGGGCGGCGACGATGCCGATGCTGGTGCCCAGCACGAAAGCCAGCGCCATGGCCAGTCCGCCGAGGGTCAGCGACACCGGAAAGCCTTGCGCGATCAGCTCATTGACCGTCCAGTCCTTGTATTGGAACGACGGGCCGAAATCCAGGGTCAGGATCTGGCCCAGGTAGCGGAAGTACTGCTGCAGCAGGGGCTCGTCGAGGTGGTACTTGGCATCCAGGTTGGCACGGATTTCAGGGGGCAGTGTTTTCTCGCTGTCGAACGGGCCGCCGGGCGCCACGCGAATCAGGAAGAACGCGATGGTGATCAGCATCAGCAGGGTCGGCACCAGGCCGATCAGCCGCGCGACGGCATGATTGAGCAGACCGCCCTGCATCATTGCGGCCGCTCCCCGGCCGGATCTTCACCGGCCGCCCCGTTTCGCGCGTCCGCCGGATTCCCCGCGGCTGCCGGTTCCGTCTGCGGCGTCACCGGCGCCGGTTCGGCCACCGCGGACCGGCGCCCGTCCCGCGACTTCAGTTTGAACATGCTGCGGCTGTAGTGGTGATCCATCACATTGTTTTGCCAGCCGCGAACGTGGCGGTCAACCAGGCGCTTGGTCACATACGTGTACACCGGGATGATCGGGCTGTCCTCGAGCAGCAGCCGTTCCGCCTCATGCATCATGCGGTTCCGCCGGGCCGGCACCCGCTCGCGGGCGACTTCTTCGAGCAGCGCGTCGAAACTCTCGTTGCTGTACGCATAGTCATTCTGGCCGTGACCGGTGCGGAACAGTTCCAGAAAACTGTAGGGATCGTTGTAATCACTGATCCAGCCGGCCCGGAAAATCTGCGTCAGCACCTTCTGTTCGCGGTTCTGCAGAAAGACCTTCCATTCCTCGTTGATCAGGGTGGTGCGCACGCCCAGCGTCTGCTTCCACATCGAGGCGATGGCGAGTGCGATCTTCTTGTGATTCTCGCTGGTGTTGTAACGCAGCTCCACTTCCAGCGGCCGCTCCGCCGAATAACCGGCCTGCTGGTACAGGCGCTTCGCCTCCGCATCGCGCTCCGCCTGGGTCCAGGCGGCATACTCCGGCACCGCGGGATCGTAATCATCGATGCCCGGCGGCACCAGCACGTAGGAAGGCTCCTCGCCGAAACGGGTCACCTTGTCGGTGATGATGTCGCGATCCACGGCCAGCACCAGCGCCCGACGCAGGTCCGGGTTCTCGATGAAGGGCTCGCGGGAGAGATTGAAGCCGAAGAAATAGGAGCCCAGCCAGGGACTGATCACCAGCTCATCGGCATAGTGCCGGCGCAGCCAATCGAACTGGTTGTGCGGCACTTCGTAGGTCCAGTCCAGTTCGCCGGCCCGGAATTGCTTGACCTCGCTGGAGAGGTCCTCGATGGGCAGGTACAACACCCGCTCCAGAACCACCTCATCGAACGCTCGGTAGTTCGGATTGCGCTCGAGTTCGATGGCCGAACGTACATCCCAGCGGTTGAGAGTGAAGGCGCCGTTCGACACCAGGTTTCCGGCCCGGGAAAAACGGTCGCCGTGGTCCTCCACGCTCGGCCGGTGCACCGGGTAGGCGATGGAATGCGCGAGCAGCCCCAGGAAATAGGGGGTGGGATCGGCCAGGGTGATCTGCAGACTGTACTCGTCCAGGGCGGTCACACCGAGCTGGTCCGGCGCCATGCGTCCACGGATGACGTCCGGTGCATTCAGAATGGGCGAAAGCATGGCGGCGTTGTTGGCCGCGGTCCGCGGGTCGGCGGCCCGGCGCAGGCTGTAGACGAAATCCGCCGCGGTCAACGGATCACCGTTCGACCAGGTTGCGCCGCGGCGCAGGTAGAAGGTGTAGGTCCGGCCGTCGCGTGAGATGTTCCAGCGCATGGCGGCGCCCGGCACGATGTCACCGCCAGGTGACTCGGTGGTCAGCCCCTCGAACAGGTCGCGCAGGATGTTGGAAGCCGGCACGCCCTCGGCCAGGTGGGGGTCGAGTGTCTGGGGCTCTTCGCCATTGCCGCGGTAAATCACCTGCTCCGCGGCCAGCACCGATGAGTCGGGGCGGCCATCGATTTCCACCAGTTCCACCGGCACCGGACGCCGCTCACGGGTTTGGGCGGGCGCGTCGGAGCCGCCCCCGCAGCCGGCGAGCATCACCGGAAGCAGAATCGCACAGACCGTGGCCGGCCAGCGATGGCGCCCCCTTCTGTCCACATCTCCTCCTCTTCGGCTTCTCCGACTCACGGCGGTAGCGTCAGGTACCGCGACAGGTGGATGTCACGTACATTGTCGACCCAGCCGCCAAGCCCGGGCCGAACCAGATGCCGCGATACGTAATAGTACAGCGGTATGACCGGCAGGGTTTCCAGCAAACGGGCCTCGGCCTGCCGCAAGCGGCGCATCCGCTCGTCTCCGGCAAGGCCGGCCGCGGCCACCATGTGTCCATCGAATGCCGCATCGGTGTGGAAAGTGTTGTTCAGTTCACTGCCCGAGACGAACAGGTCGAGAAAGCTGGCGGGATCGGCGTAATCGGCAATCCAGCCGCCGCGGAACACCTGGGTCACCACCCCCATGCGCCGGTTGTTCACGAACACTTTCCATTCTTCGTTGATCAGCTCGGTGTGAACCCCCAGCACCTGCTTCCACATGGCCGCGACCGCCACCGACAACCGCCGGTGCAGACCGGAGGTGTTGTAGCGCAGTTCCAGCCGCAGGGGCCGCTCCGACCCATACCCGGCCTCGGCGTACAGGCGCCGCGCCTCGGCCTCGCGTTCCGCCTGGCTCAGTTCCGCGGCCGGCAGCCGTGCCGCATCGTACCCGGCCATGCCGGGCGGCACGATGCCCCAGGCCGGGCGTTCACCCGCCCCCAGCACCACCCGCACCAGGGTCTGGCGATCGACGGCCAGCGCCAGCGCGCGCCGCAGACCGGCGGAATCACCCAGATCGGCATCGCGCAGGTTCAGCCCCAGCCAGAAGCTGCCCAGATAGGGACTGATGCGCAGGTCTTCGGCCAGGTTTTCGACCAGCCACTGGTAACGGCCGGCCGGGATGGTTTCGGTAATGTCGATTTCCCCGGCCCGGTACCGCGCGAGCTCCGTATTGGGCTCTTCGATGGGGTAGTACTCGATGCGCCCGGCGGCAACGGCATCGGCCGCATGAAATTGCGGGTTGGCCACCAGCCGAATCACCGAGCGCGGCGTCCATTCGTCGATCACGTAGGCGCCGTTGACCGGCGCCTCCCGAGCCTGCCGGGCGTCGGCCGTGACCGCGGGCTCCGCGCTAGCGGGGTGAACGGGATAGGTGACCGGATGCGCGAGAATCTCCGGGAACCACGGCGCGGGCCGGACCAGCCGCACGACGAGCGTCCGGGAGTCCGGCGCCTCGACCCCCAGACTCGTTGCAGGCAGTTGGCCGGACATGACGGCTTGCGCGTTCCGGACGTCAGACATCAGCCCCGCCATGACCGCCTGCGATTCCGACGACAGCGCGCGGCGCCAGGCGCGAACGAAGTCGCCCGCCGTCACCGGCGTGCCGTCGGACCAGCGGGCCTCCGGACGCAGGCTGAACTCGTACACCCGGCCCTGCTCGCGAACGGCCCAGTCGGACGCCACCCCGGGCGCCGGTTCCCCGGCTGCATCGAAGGTCAACAGCCCTTCACGCAGATCGCGCAACAGGTTGATGGCGGTGAGTCCCTGGGCGCGGTGAATATCCAGCGAATCGGGCTCCGGACCCAGGCCGCGCCGGATGGGCTCGTCCGCGGTGGCGGAGCTGACCACGCCAAGCGCAAGCAGGACAGTGGCGGCAAACAGGCGGCATGGGCGGGCTGACACGATGTTTTTCTGCTGTTTCAGGGCGGATGCAGCGTGTATTCTATTGCGCCAACCACTGGCCCAGCCAGGAAAATTGATATGCCGCACGAACCGTCTCCGCCAATCGAGAACCGACAGCAACTCGTTGAGTACCTCGCCGCGGGCAGCCGGCCGGCCGATCGCTGGCGCCTGGGCACGGAGCACGAGAAGTTCGCCTTTACCCGCGACGACCTGAGACCCCTGCCCTACGAAGGCGAGCGTAGCATTCGCGCGGTGCTCGAAGGACTGGCCGAGAAACACGGCTGGGAGCCCGTGATCGAGGAGGGCCTGCCCATCGCGCTGCTCGAGGACACCGGCGCATCGATCACCCTGGAGCCCGGCGGCCAGGTGGAACTCTCCGGCGCACTGCTGGACAGCCTGCACGACACCTGCCGGGAAGTGAACACCCACCTGTGCCAGGTCAAGGATGTGGCCGAACCGCTCGGCATCGCGTTCCTGGGCATGGGTTTCAATCCGAAATGGCGGCGCGAGGACATGCAATGGATGCCCAAGGCCCGCTACCGGATCATGCGCGACTACATGAGCCGGGTCGGAACGTTGGGCCAGGACATGATGACCCGCACCTGCACGGTGCAGGTCAACCTGGATTTTTCCTCCGAAGCCGACATGGTGCACAAGTTCCGCACCGCGCTGGCGCTGCAGCCGGTGGCCACGGCCCTGTTCGCCAATTCCCCGTTCACCGAGGGTGAACCCAACGGTTACCTGAGCTACCGCTCGCGCATCTGGGAAGACACCGACCCCGACCGCACCGGCATGCTCCCGTTCGTGTTCGAGGACGGCATGGGCTTCGAGCGTTATGTCGACTACATGCTCGATGTGCCGATGTATTTCGTCAAACGCGACGGCCGCTACGTCGACGCGTCCGGTCAGTCGTTCCGTGCGTTCCTGGACGGCCGGCTGCCGGCGCTTCCGGGTGAGAAGCCCACGGTGACCGATTGGGAAGATCACCTCACGACTGCCTTTCCCGAGGTGCGGCTCAAACGCTTCCTGGAGATGCGTGGCGCGGACGGCGGACCCTGGGGCCAGTTATGCGCCCTGCCCGCCCTCTGGGTGGGTCTGCTGTATCACCAACCCTCCCTGGACGCCGCCTGGGACATCACACGTGACTGGTCAATGGACGAGCGGCTGCAACTCCGCCACGATGTGCCGCGGCAGGGCCTGAAGGCACAGGTGCGAGGCCGCTCGGTGCGCGATATCGCCTCCGAACTGCTGGATCTGGCCAGCGCCGGTCTCAGCGCACGCAACCGGCTGGACTCGGGCGGGGCCAACGAAACCGGTTTCCTCGAACCCCTGCAGCGCACGGCCGACAGCGGACTCACCCCGGCGGAAATCAAGCTCGATCGCTACGCCAACGCCTGGAACCACTCCGTCGACCCGGTCTTCACCGAGTTCGCCTACTGAGCCACTCACCCACGCTGCGCCCATAACCCGCCGCTCTCACATCCTCGAAACCGCCCAGAGCGGAATTTCGCTCGGCGGTGGATCGTTGGCTCCTGAAAATCACGGCCGGGTGCCCCTGAGGTCCGCCGCTTGCCGTGACATACCCTTCCAAAACAACCAGGCTCCGGGCTCTCTCCCCTTCTTGTCTCGCCTGGAAGTGAGCCTTTGCCTCATGAAAATCAGGGCTGGGTGCCACTGAGGTCCGCCGCGCGCTGTGACATGCCCCTTCCAGGACCCGGCATAAACCCGT